>JAUQXK010000007.1 GCA_030834695.1 Desulfobacterales bacterium | reverse complement strand
GTGGCCGCGGCCCTCTTTCTTATCGTATGGCACGGTCAACGTTTCATCCTGAAAAGTTCCCTGGTGGCCTTGGGGATAGCATTTTTCTTTGCCGGTTTCATCGACCTTGTGCACACACTGACCTATAAAGGAATGGGGGTGTTCCAAACCGAAGATCAGGTCAACGCCGCCACGCAGTTGTGGATCGCTGCTCGCTGGATGGAAAGCCTGAGCCTTTTCGCCTTCATATGGCTCCTGGGAAAGCCCCTTCGGCCGGTAATTGTCCTTTGGGGATATGCCGGCGTGACAGGGCTTCTACTATGGACGATATTCGGCGCGAGGATTTTTCCCGATTGTTATATCGATGGCTCCGGGCTTACGGCATTCAAGATTGGAAGCGAGTACGCGATCTGTGTGGTTCTATCCTGCGCCCTGGTGGTTCTGTCCCGGCGCAAGCAAGAGCTCGACCCGGCCGTTCGGAAGATGCTGTCCCTGGGGATCCAAGCTGCCATTGTCTCGGAGCTCGCTTTCACGTTTTACATCAGCGTCTACGGCCTTTCCAACTTCTTCGGGCACGTTTTTAAAATTGTGTCATTCTGCCTCATCTACCTCGCCCTCGTCCGATCAAGCTTTACTCGCCCCTATCAAACCCTTTTCCGCGAGCTCACGGCAACGCGCCAGGTGCTTCAGCGCCGATTGACAGAACTTGACACGGTCATGGAGGCCACCGCTGACGGTATCTTAGCGGTTGACGGAAATGGCGAGGTGCTTCATTCCAACGAACGGTTCCGGCAATTGTGGGGGATTCCGGAGGACCTTCTAAAATCAGGCGGCGACGGCACGCTTATCCGGTTCGTGCTCGATCAACTCAAGGACCCGCAGACTTTTGAGGCCCGCGTCAAGGCCCTGTACGAGTCGACCGAAGAGGAATTCACGACCCTTGAATTCAAGGACGGTAGGGTTTTTGAACGGCTTTCGAGCCCGCTCATTCAATCCGGGCGGGTTTCCGGCCGGGTCTGGAGTTTCAGGGACGTGACGGATCGCAGGCTCGCCGAGAAGGCACTTAAGCAGAGCGAGCGGCGTTTCCGGGCGCTGACCGAGAAAGCGACCGAGTTTATAAACATCCTGGACGACAAGGGTACGATTACCTACAACATGGCCGGAAGCAACAACTCACTTGGCTACACGGCCGAGGAGATGGTTGGACGCAGTGCCTTCGACCTGGTGCACCCCGAAGACCTCCCGCGCGTGCTGGAGCTGTTCAGGGAGGGCATCCCCCAGCCGGGCAAGATTGAACACGCCGAAGTCCGGATCCGAGCCAAGGACGGCTCGTGGAGATGGCAGTCCGCGGTTGGAACCAACCTGCTCAATGACCCCGCAGTGTGCGGCATCCTCGTCAACAGCCGCGACATCACCGAGCAGAAGCGGGCCGAGGAAGTGCTTCGGGACAGCGAGTCCTTTTTCCGGCAGACCCTGGAGTCCATTCCGGGCATGGTTTTCACCACCCGCCCGGACGGCTATTGTGATTATCAGAGCCAGCAGTGGGTGGATTACACGGGCGTGCCAATGTCGGAGCACCTGGGGGATGGTTGGAACCGTCTGCTCCATCCGGAAGATCGGCGGCGCGCGTTTGCGGCCTGGCAGGATGCCGTTCAGGGATTGGCGCTTTACGACCTGGAGTACCGCGTCCGCCGTTATGACGGAGCCTATGAGTGGTTCAAAGTGATCGGCCGGCCCATCCGCGACGCGTCGGACAAGGTCGCACGCTGGTTCGGCGTGGCGATGAACATTGAGCAACTCAAGCAAGCGGAGCAGGCGCTACGCGCCAGCGAGGCACGCTTGCGGCTCTTTATAGAACACGCACCGGCCTCACTGGCGATGTTTGATCGCAAGATGCGTTATCTGAGCGTCAGCCGCCGATGGCTGACCGACTACAAACTTGGTGAGCGAGAACTGGCCGGACTGTCCCACTACGAGGCCTTCCCGGAGATTCCCGAATACTGGAAGGCCGTGCACCGCCGAGCCCTGGCAGGTGAAGTGGTGCGGGCTGAGGCCGACCGATTTGAGCGAGCAGACGGGTCGGAGCAATGGCTCCGCTGGGAATCAAGGCCATGGCGTGACCAGACGGGAGATATTGCGGGCATCGTGATTTTCAGCGAGGATATCACCCAGCGTAAACAAGCCGAGGAGGCGTTGCGACAACTAAATGAAACCCTGGAGCAGAGGGTCGCCGAACGCACCGCACTGGCCGAGGCCCGATCCAGGCAGCTTCAGGCGCTGGCGGTGGAATTGATCGAGGCCGAGGAGCGGGAACGACGACGGATCGCCGACCTGCTGCACAACGATCTGCAGCAAATCCTGGCCGCCGCTCAGATGCAGCTGGAGTCGGTCAGCCAGAGCCTGCCCCCTGAATCCATGGTATCGAATGTTGAAATACTCCTATCAGAGGCCATCGCCAAGGCACGCCGCATGTCCCACGAGATCAGCCCGCCGGTTCTGCAGCACTCCGATCTGTTTGCAGCCCTGCGGTGGCAGGCCGAGCGGATGATGGAGCGGTTCGGGCTGCACGTCGAGCTTGAGATGGATCCGGCACAGCCCTGTGATGATTTGTCCTTGAAAGCCTTTTTGTTTCACGCTGTTCAAGAGCTGTTGTTCAACGTCGTAAAGCACGCTGGGGTAAAAACCGCTCGGCTCCGCCTTGCTTTCCAAGACAGCTACCTGATCCTCACCGTCAGCGATCAGGGCAGGGGGTTCAGCCCGGATATACTTAATTCTCTCACAATAAAGTCCGGTTTCGGGTTGCTGAGCCTGCGGGAGCGCTGCAATTTCATCGGGGGCCGTCTGGTCATCGAAAGCGCCCCCGGGCATGGCAGCTGCTTCACCCTCACGGTTCCAGTCGGTACTGCCAGAGTCGACGGACTCCAAACCAATGAGCCGGCAACCTACCAATTACCCGCTTCGGGGGATGGCGGGCACTGAACCCAACTGAATTCCAAAGCAGAAACCGTTCACCTGCCAACCGGAAGGCGAGCGCACAATGGCCAGCAATTTACGCCCGAATACATGATTGTGTGTAGTTGCTAAATCGATCAGCATTCATAATTTTCATATCAAGATATGAACTCAAGCGGGGGCTGTTAAAATGGATGCGGATCCGACCAAAATCATAATAGTAGATGACAGCGAAATTTATCGTGCAGGGCTGCGAGAATTGATCAACGGGCATGCTCACCTTCGGGTGGTTGGCGAGGCTGAATGCGGTGACAAGGCCATGGAGGTCATCCAGAAGGTTCCCGCCGACTTGGTACTGTTAGATTTAAGCCTGCCCAGACATAACGGCTTTGACGTTTTAAGAAGGATCCGGGAAATTTCTGACATAAAGGTTCTTGTCCTCACTATTTACGAATCCGTGGAGATGGTAACAAGGGCTCGAGATTTAGGCGCTCAGGGATTTTGCGTCAAAGATGTCAGCCGCAAGGAGCTTGTCAAAGCGATAATGGATGCGATAGCTGGAAGTGATTTTGTGTGCTGCAAATCCGAAATGGAGATTCCCTATGGGGGGACCGACCGTCCGCCGTCATCGGACAGCTGAGCCTTTTGATTTAATCCGTATAAAGCCCCTTCCGGGCGGAGACAGACCGGGGCATCCTCGTTGAAATCAATGCTCGACATACCGGATTGACCCTATTTCTTTTCGAAGACGAACTTGGCAAAGGAATTGCCCTGGGGGTTTGCTTTGAGGTGCATATGACCGCCACGGCTCGTGCCGCTTTCCTCTGAGCCGCCGCTTTCGCATACCGACTGCGGCGCGGATGAGCGTGTCGCGGGGTCGAGTATGTTTATCCGGGTATTGCTCGTCGACGACCACAGTGAATGCATTGCAAGCGGAAGTTTTCCCGCCGCCAGGCCTGTGCTCAGTGGATCTTTCTCAAGTGTTCCAGGGCTGGCTGCGCCCGGGCGTACGCGAGGTAGGGGATGATCACATCGTTCTTGCTTCCGCCGATGCCGTCGTAAGTGACCGAGACCACCGGGACTCCCGTGACGTGTTCGATGCGGTGCGCCATGGCTTCGGTGACCAGCGCCGGGCAGCAGAAGGCGGGGCTGGCCTGGACGAAGAGGGCCAGGTCCGGATGATACTTCAGCGTGTAGTAGATCTTCAGCAGGTTGTCCATCGACTCGCCGGTGTGCTCCAGCCGGAGCCCGAAAGTGCTCAGGATGCGTTCCGGGGACTCGTCGTAGACTGGCTCGGGTTCGTTCAAGAGAGGCTCCAGATGCCGGTGGTACTTTTTTTCCAGTCGGCTGACGGCAGCGATCAAGGCGCCCGCGGTCAGGGCCTCCATGTAATCGCCTTCGATGAACCACTTTCGCATGTACGGCCAGGCGACCATCTTGACGTAGGAGCTGTAGGGGAGGGTTACGACTTCCCCGCCGTGGCGCTCGATGAAGCGAATCAGGCCCTGGTTGATGACGTCGTTGTCGCGGGCGTACAGGTCCCCGAAAACGGCGACCTTCGGCCGTGACGCGCGGCCGGGCCCCTTGCCGTCGGCGGCGTCGGTCGGCACCGCAGCGAGCAAGTCGGCAACCTTGCGGACGGCCTCCTCCTTGGGTCCGAGCTCCCGAAAAGCGGCCTCCAGCATTTGCATCCCCGCTTCGATAGCAGCATCCGTGGATCCTCTTATCGTTTCGCAGGGCCTGATCCGGCACCCGATCTTCCGGATCAGCCCTCCCAGCATGAAGGATAGATAGGTGTTGACCGGCAGCCGCATGGATATCTCGGCAAAGGACATGGACCCCAGATAAATGCGCGCATGTTCAAAACCACCACCGTGCTCCGATAGCAGGTTCTGGGCGAAAAGCGGATACATTCTCAGGTTGCATGAAATGGAGCCGGGCGCCATCCAGAGCAGACAGCGCGATGGGTCGAGGCCCTGCGCCGAAACGGTATCGATGAAATTCTGGACCACGATATTCACCGGGATGCACTGGCCGCTGTTGCGCCTCAGGCTGCGACGGATAGCCTCCGGCGTGTCGATCAGCAGGCGGGCGTCAATCCCTTCCCGTTTCAGGTTGGCCGCCACCAGGCGGAACGACAGACCGTCCCAGTCGGGCAGGAAGAGCGTTTTCCCGCTGACGGCCGATGTCGAACGAGGGAACAGATCCTGGGAATACGCGGGCTGCGGCCGCCGCCGGGAGATGAAGTGGTTTTGAAAAGACCGCACCGCCGCTTCGATGCGCGTTTCATAGCCGACGCTCGAGCGGTGTTCGTCCAGCTGCAGGACGAGGTACGGTTTGCTGTGAGCGTCCATGATGGACTTGAAAAACTCGATCACGAACGAATCCGGTGTGCATCGGAACGCCGTGATCAGGACCGCGTAGGCCCCATCGGTGCCCGCCACGGTTTCCGCCGCGCGCAGAATCTCGGCGGCGAAATGCCAGTGAATTTCCTTGAACAGCGGTTGGAGGGCCTCGGCCGGCGGCCGGTCGTCGGGCAGCATGTCCTGGAAAAACGCCTTGACCCCAAGAGTCCCGAATATGTCCGGTATGCCTTTGTTCATCCGCCGGGAAAGAATCGTGTAGGGCCGTCCCAGCAAGATCACGTGGATGTCGCGTCCGCCGGCGGTGGCCTGCTGATAACGCCTCTTTAGCCGTTCGAGGCCGGCGGCCTTAAATTCGCCGGCGCGGCTATAGGCGCGGTAAACATCGCTCATGCCGATGCGGTTGAGCCCGATCGAGTGAAGCATCCGGTAGAGCTGCAGCTGCGCATGCAGCGACCCATAGAGGTAGTGGACCAGGGGGGTGAGCACTCGGTGGGCATATTCGGGCGCGGCCGCGCAGGCATGGGCGGACAGGGCCGGCGCATACTGGGTGTAGTAGCAATACTGTCGCCGGTGGCCCTTTTCACCCGTTCGACGCTCGAGGTAAAACGGCAGAAAAACATAGTCGGCCCGTGACAGAAGATAATTAACATCGGCGTGCAGAGCGGCCATCGGAGCGCAGAACTCGGCTCCGGTTTTACCGGACGGCATGGGTTCGCGCATGCGCTCGCTGGTGATGGTGGGGACCGAAAGGGCGGCAAAGAAGACCTGCCAGAACTCCAGGTCGTCGGATAGGTGCAGCGTCGATGGCAGCCCCAGCGTGGGTCCTGCAAGACCCGCTCGGGGCTCCGGGAGCACAAAAGCCTTTTTGCGCTCCTTAAGCAGGCTGAAGCCGGACCGGTTGCGGTCCACCCGCGAGGAGCCGTCATAGTCCCGACCGCACAAAAACCCGCTGGCCACCCGCTCGCCGTCGAGGTCGGCTACGGTGATCTTGCAGTGATTACCGCACAGTTCGCATATCTCCAGCCGGGTGGAGATGGCCTTCCGCCACAGTGACAGGCCTCTGAAACGCGTGGCGCGGATTCCTGTGTCGGCCAGTTCCAGTGCCGCACCGATGGCGCCGGTCAGGTGGCAGAAGCGCGAAACGTGGATGGGCTTGCCGAGGCGCTGCTCCAAAGCGGCCACCAATGCCCGGTTCCTGGCGGTCGCCCCCTGGAAACAGATCACGCGGCCAATGTGCTTCTCGGCGGCCACTTTGCTGAGGTAGTTCTCCGCAATGCTGTGCAGCACGGTGGCCAGGATTTCGTTCGGTGAATAGCCTTCGAAAAGAAGGTGGTTGATGTCCCGCTCCATGAACACGGTGCAGCGGTCGCTTGCCATCGGAGACGGAGCGTTCAGGGCGCGGCGGGCGTATTCGGCCAGCGGGCAGTCCAGCTTCTGGGCCTGCTCTTCGATAAAGCTTCCCGTCCCGGCCGCGCAGACCGTGTTCATGACGCAAAAGTTCACGCGGCCGTCTTTCAGAGTGGTGAACTTCGAATCCTGGCCGCCGATTTCGATGATGGTGTCCACATCGGGCTGGAGTTCGCGGGCCGCCCGGGCATGGGCCGTGATCTCGTCCAGCACCGCGTCCGCCCCAACGACCAGGCCGGCCAACTTTCGGCCGGCCCCGGTGACAGCGGCACCGGAGATCTTCAAGGAAATGGATCGACGACCGGCGGCGTCTTCAACTGCTGCCAGCAGGCTCTGGACGGCGCCGATGGGCTTGCCGGCAGTACGGGTGTAGAATCCGGCCGCGACAGCGCCGCTTGCCGTCACCAAGACCGCCTTGGTGCTGGTGGAACCCACATCGATCCCGAGCAGGCACTCCCCCGCACCGTCCCATTCCGGGAAGATCTCGAGCTCCACCGGGTTTCCTCGATTCTCTTCAGAGCGCGTGAAAAGGTACGCCTCGCTGCCGCTGAAATCCGGGTAGCTCGATTGCTTCAGTTCAAGCGGAGCAAAGGCAAAGACTTTCCGGCGGGGTTCGGGTTGAACGATGGCATCCACGGATCGGAACGGTGCGCCCACGTCGGCTTCGTCCAACAGGCACAAGGCGGCGCCGGCGGCGCCGCTCGGGACTACCTCGCAGATCAGCTTCGTGCCCAGCATGCGGGTGAGATGTTCGGCCACCGCCCGGTTGCGGGAAACGCCGCCGCTGAAAACGATGGGCGCACGAACAGGCTCATTGCGGACGAGGGCTTCGACAATGTGCCGGGCGACGCCTTGGCACAAGCCATCGCAGATCTGAGTCAACGAAAAGCCTTCCTGCTGGGCGTGAGCCAGGTCGGTTTTGGCAAAGACGGCGCAGCGGGTGGCGATTTTCGGCGGAGCGCCAGTGCTGCGGAGCGCCATCGCGGCGAGCTCGCCGGCGTCGGATAGATTCAGCCGTCGAGCCTGCTGGTCGAGGAAGCCGCCGGTTCCGGCCGCGCAGGTGGTGTTGGTTTGGTACCGGGTGTAGTGGCCGGAGGCGTCGAACTGAACCAGTCCAAAGCGCTCCCCGCCGACGTGCAGGATGGACCCGACGTCGGCATGATATTCCCGGCAGCCGGTAATCAGGGACACCAGACTGTCGTAACGGCCATGCGCGCGGATGGCTCCGGGGGCAGCGCCGGTGACCGCAACGCGCACCCCGCCCGGGAGATTCAGGTTCGCGAGCAGGCGCAACACGGTCCCGGCCGCATCCCCGTAGTGGAAGGCATAGGCGTGGTCGACCACCTGCCGGTCCCGGCCGATCACGGCCAGAGACACCGCCACCGATCCGACGTCGATACCGACGATCATAGGATACATGGCGATTCGCACCTTAGTCAGCCAGGGATGCCCGAAACCGGGCTGAAAGGCATACGCGCCGGCAGAGGGGGTTCCGGCGTGCTTGCCGGAACGGAGATCCGTTTAGCCCGGCAGAGCCTTGACAGGCAAAGTGTTTCCAATTTTTCTTTACACCTGCCCGCCGGCAGGAGTCAACCGATAAGGACCCGATCAACCGATGGACCGTGAAATATCTTGCGCATGGCAGCGAAGTAGTTGACAAAAGCAAACAATTATATGATTCTGGCAAACAGGTGCCAAATTTGATTGTCGGAGACTCATGATGCCGCGACATGATACGGTTGGACAGGTGGCGGCCGTGCGGGAGTTCAACCGATTTTACACCCAGCAGATCGGCGTCCTGACGGAAGCGTATTTGGAAAGCCCGTTCTCGCTGACCGAAGCCCGCGTGATCTATGAACTCGCCCACCATGAAGCAACGACCGCCACTGATTTGTGCCAGGAGTTGGGACTGGATCCCGGCTATCTCAGCCGGGTCCTGCGCGGATTCAAGAAACGCGGTTTGATTGAAACGCAACCATCCGACACGGATCGGCGGCTGAGCCTCTTAAAACTGACCGCCCAAGGGCAACAGTCGTTTGCGTTTCTCAATTCGCACTCGCAAAACGAGATCGAGACCCTTTTAAGCCGGATGCGGACGGAGGAGCAAAAACGCCTGGTCGCCGCCATGCAGGCGATTCAGCGTTTGATCGGTTCGGATCGCAGGTCTCAAGCAGCTTATCTGCTGCGCCCGCATCAGCCCGGCGACATGGGGTGGGTGGTCCAGCGTCACGGAGTGCTGTATGCCGAAGAATACGGATGGGATGAACACTTTGAAGCGTTGATCGCCGACATTGTCGCCCGGTTCATACGCCATTTCGACCCCCGGCGGGAACGCTGCTGGATCGCCGAGCGCGAGGGGGAGAACGTCGGCTCGGTGTTCCTGGTCAAGAAGTCCCGGCAAATCGCCAAGCTGCGCCTTCTCCTGGTGGATCCGAAAGCCCGCGGCATGGGGATCGGCACTCGGCTGGTGGAGGAATGCCTGCGATTCGCCCGCCAGGCCGGCTACCGAAAAATTACCCTCTGGACGAACAGCATTCTGATCGCCGCCCGCAAAATATACGAAAAAGCCGGATTTGAGATGATTGAAAGCGAGCCGCATCACAGCTTCGGGCACGACCTGATTTCGGAAACGTGGGAGCGCGCCCTGTGAAGGGGCTCCCGAACGGTCAAAACGTTGGGACGGATCATCAGACCGGAGAAAGGAGAACGAACCACATGATCGCGCGAGTTTGGAGAGGATGGACGACAGCCAGAGATGCCGATGCGTATGAGAAACTGCTCAAGGAAGTGGTCTACCCCGGGCTTAACGCAATAAACGGTTATGGGGGCGGCTATATCCTCCGTGAGGACGGCAAGGATGAATGCGAGTTTATGACCGTAAACCTGTTTGAATCCCTGGAGGCGGTAAAAGCGTTCGCCGGCCCGGACTACGAGGTTCCGGTATTTGAACCGGAGGCCCGGCGGCTGCTTTCAAAGGCTGAGCCAATGGCCCGGCATTACGATGTAAGAAAGGCCCCTCTATTACCATCATAAGTTGATAAGTCACCAGGAATCCCGCCGCAAACGTTGCGAAACATCCTTCGAGTCTTCGTCTCATGGACGGATCCTCTCTTGACGCCCCCGCGCGGTCGTGGTTTTATGCTTCCATTTCGACGGTTGGCATCCAGGCGAACCGATTCGAATGATATTAATCGTCTCACATTTGTCTTTATGCCGTCATTCCGGCGAACCCTGGATCAGGTCCAGGGCCGGCGCCGGAATCAACTGGAATTCTGGATGCCCCCGTATCGTGGTACGGGGCCGGCTTATCAAGTCCGGCATGACGGTATTATTTCGCAACGATTAATTATTTCAAATTGGAAAGGAGCGCAACATGCCGGTTGCAGATTATCAAACCTATTGCCGGATGATCGATCGGGCGTTGGCGGGGCATTTTGCCTATCCCGCCTTCAACGTCACCTCCATGGCCACCGCCAGTGCGGTTCTCCGAGGACTGGCCGAATCCAGGAGCGACGGCATCATCCAGGTGTCGACCGGCGGCGGAGCCTTCGCGGCGGGTTCGATGGTGAAAGACATGGCTCTCGGCGCCATGGCCATCGCCGAGTACGTTCACCGGGTCGCCGACCGCTATCCGGTCCACGTGGCGCTGCACACGGACCACTGTCAGGCGGACAAGCTGAACCAGTTCGTGAATCCGCTCATCGAGGAGACCGAACGGCGCCGCGCCAAGGGGCTGCCCAACCTCTTCAACAGCCACATGTTCGACGGGAGCGCCCTGCCGCTCAAGGACAACCTCGACATCGCCGTCAAATTGCTGGAACGCTGCCGTTCGAGCGAAATCATCCTGGAGATCGAGGCCGGAGTGGTGGGCGGCGAAGAGGACGGTATCAAAGCGGAGGCCTCGGCCAAGCTCTACACCACCCCGGAGGACACCCTGGAGGTCGCCCGGCGTCTCAATGCGGTCAAGGGCGGCCGCTTCCTGCTGGCCGCTACGTTCGGAAACGTGCACGGGGTCTACAAACCGGGTCAGGTGAAGCTCAAGCCATCCATCTTGAAGGACTGTCAGGATGCGGTGGTAACGGCTTACGGGGAAGCGGCGCGCTTTGCGCTGGTCTTTCACGGCGGGTCCGGATCCACCCCCGCTGAGATCAGCGAGGCAGTGGACTACGGCGTGGTCAAGATGAACATCGATACCGACACCCAGTACGCCTTCACCCGCCCGATCGCCGACCACATGCTGAAAAACTACGACGGCGTCCTCAAGGTGGACGGGGAGGTCGGTAGCAAGAAGGCATACGATCCCCGCACGTATTTGTCGGCGGCCGAGAAAGCCATGGCGGAGCGGGTAAAGCAGGCCGTGAAAGACTTGCGCGGCGAGGGGACGACGCTTTTTAAGACCGGAAGAGGATGACCTTATGCAGTTGGAGCCGCAGCAGCTTGAAATTCAGAGCTTGGGGGAGTGCCGGATCGCCTCGCCCATCAAGGGGATCCGCTTCCTGGAAAACGGGGATCGGGTGCTGGTATCCTCCAGTCTGGACACCGTCAACGGGATTATCGCCGCCGGTGGCCGGCTGCCGGCTTTTGAAAAAGCCGGGCCCCGTTCGAAGATCTACTTCGATCCGTCCAAGCTCAAGTGTGGCATCGTCACCTGCGGCGGGCTCTGCCCGGGGCTGAACGATGTGATCCGTGCGGTGGTGTTGAGTCTGTACCACAATTACAAGGTCAAAACCGTGTTCGGATTCCCCTACGGGTACGAGGGCCTCACCTACCGGTTCGGCCATGCCCCGGTCGAACTGAATCCGGATGCGGTCAGCCGCATCCACGAATACGGCGGGACGATCCTGGGGTCATCGCGCGGCCACCAGGACATCGCCGAGATGGTCGACACGCTGGACCGCATGAACATCGGCATTCTCTTCACGATCGGCGGGGACGGCACGCTGCGCGGCGCCCAGGCGATCGCCGAAGAGATCCTGCGGCGGGGCCTGAAAATCAGTGTGGTCGGCATCCCCAAGACCATCGACAACGACATCTCCTACGTGGAGCGATCCTTCGGCTTCGAGACGGCCGTGTCCGGGGCGGTCAAGGCCATCGATGCCGCGCACACCGAGGCCAAGGGCGCCCGCAACGGGATCGGACTGGTCAAACTAATGGGCCGCGACTCCGGCTTCATCGCCGTCTACGCTTCGCTGGCGCGCAGCGATGTCAATTTCTGCCTGATCCCCGAATCCTCGTTTTCGCTGGACAAGCTGCTGGAGGGATTGTGCGACCGGCTGCAACGGCGCGGCCATGCGGTGGTCGTCGTGGCCGAGGGCGCCGGCCAGGACCTCATGCAGGCCAGCGGCGAGCGCGATGCGTCGGGCAACCTCCGTCACGGAGACATCGGGGTTTTTCTGAAGGAGAAGATCGGAGGCTATTTCCAGCAGTTGGAGATGGATGCCACGCTCAAATACATCGACCCGAGCTACACCATCCGCGGCGTACCGGCCAACCCCCACGACTCCGCCTTCTGCCTGCTGCTCGGTCAAAACGCCGTGCATGCCGGCATGGCCGGCCGCACCAACCTGGTGGTCGGCTTCTGGATGGGCACCTTCACGCACGTGCCGATCCCGCTGGCCGTCTCGCAGCGCAAAAAAGTGGACCCCGAGAGCTGGGTGTGGAGCAGTGTTCTGACCAGCACGGGTCAGCCCAAGGAGATGCGCTGAACGGAAGCATGAAGGACTTGCGCCGTTGTCCCGCCCAAGGCCCATAAGAATCAGCGCCCTCGTTATTGCATGGGTGATCCTCTTTGCGTCTGCCGAGCTTTGGGCCGACGGTCCTCCCAAGCGCGTCCTCCTCCTTGATTCGTACGGCCGTAATGTTGCCCCGATCAGCACCGTTATTTCAGTCTTCCGGACGGAGCTGTCCCTGCGATTTCCGGAACCGATCGACCTTCATGAAGTTTCGCTGGAAATGGCGCGGTTTGCCCAACCCGAGCAAGAACTTCCCTTCGTCAATTTTCTAAGAGAGCGCTTCTCAACCCATCGGCCTGATTTGGTGGTTGCGGTGGGCAGCCCGGCGTTCACATTCATGCAGCGGCACCGCGATCTTTTTCCTGCCGTACCGGTTCTGATAGCCGCTGTGGCCGAACAGGTGCTTCAGTCCGGGTCGATTGGCGAGAATACAGAGGTTGTAACCGTAGCCGTCAACCTGGTTGGGATGGTCGAGGATATTCTCAGCGCTCTGCCCGGAACGACCAATATCGAAGTTGTCTTGGGCAGTTCGCCCAATGAAACCTTCTGGCTGAACGAGTGCCGGCGGTCTTTTTCAGCTTTCTCGAGCCGGGTCACGTTCAGCTATCTGAACCACCTCTCCTTCGAAGCCCTGCGCGGCCATGTGGCTCAATTGCCGCCTAACTCTGCCGTTTTCTTCGGCATGTTGCTGTTGGACGGCGCCGGTACGCCCTACGATTCGGGCGAAGCTCTTAGAATCATTTGCGAAAGCGCCAATTCCCCGGTTTTCGCCATAAACGAGAGCTATTTAGGATTGGGCGTTGTCGGAGGAAGGCTTATACCGGAGCGCGCCGTGGGCGCTCAAACGGCCGAGGTCGCCCTGCGCATCCTCAGTGGCGAACCAGCCGGCACGATAAAAATTTCCCCCCGACCTTCGACCGACCCGCTTTATGACTGGCGGGCGTTGCAGCGGTGGGGCATCAGCGAGAGCCGGCTGCCAGCGGGAAGCAGCCTTCATTTCCGTCAGCCTACGCTGTGGGAGCTTCATGGTCGGCATATTGTCGGTGGGTTAATCGTATTGATATTTCAGGCTCTTTTGATTGCCAGGCTGCTGGTTCAAAAGCGCCGCCGGGAGCAGGCCGAACGTGAACTGGTGAGAAGCGAACAGAGGCTGCGGCTGATCACGAATGCCCTGCCGGTACTGATCGGTTATGTCGATTCCGATCAGCGCTATCAGTTCAATAATACTGCATACCAGGAATGGTTCGGCGTCAGCCCGGAGGAGGCGCTGGGGCGTACGATTCGGGAAGTCGTCGGGGAGAACTTCTACCGCAGCGTGGCGCCCTACGTGCAGCAGGCGCTGGCTGGCGGACACGTTCGCTATACAGAGGACATCAAACTGGATACCGGCCGCTCTGTTTCGATGGAAGCCATTTACGTGCCGGACGTGGATGAGGTCGGATCCGTGCAAGGCTTTTATGTCCTGGTGATGGATGTTTCGGAACGAAAGTTTGCGCAGCAGGAGGCCAAACGGCTTCAGGACGAACTGTTGCATGCCGGTCGCATTTCTACCATGGGGGAGTTGGCCGGGGCGCTCGCCCACGAAATCAACCAGCCCTTGAGCGCGATCATGAGCAACGCCCAGGCGGCCAGGAGGTACCTGAACGCACCGACGCCTGATCTCGAAGAGGTGAGGGAGATCCTGGACGACATCGTGAAAGAAGATGCCCGCGCCGGGGAAGTCATCAATCGTTTGAGGGCGCTTTTGAAAAAGACAAAGACCGAGTTCGAGCCGATCGACCTTAATTTGCTTTTTCGAGAGGTGGTCGGGCTCCTGCACAGCGATGCCGTGATTCGCGATGTCACGGTTTCGAGTGAACTCGACCCCTCGCTCCCTTTGGTGAGGGGGGACCGGATTCAACTGCAGCAAGTTGCCCTGAACTTGATGTTGAACGCATTCGAGGCTATGAATGAACGCGCAAACGGAGAGCGGCGGGTCTTGATTTGGACCGGCCGGAAAGACGGTCAGATCCTGGCGGCCGTCGCCGACACCGGCAAGGGCATTCCGACCGGAGAGGCCGAAAAAATCTTCAAGCCGTTTTACACCTCCAAACCGCAGGGCTTGGGCATGGGATTGTCCATCTGCCGATCGATCATCAACAGCCATCACGGCCGGCTTTGGGTTGAAAACAACCCGGACGGCGGGGCGACCTTCTACTTCAGTCTGCCCGTTCCGGCCGAGGAACTGATTTCAAAGCAGAGATGATAGAATTTCCTCCCACCGTCTTTGTTGTGGATGACGACGCGTCGGTTCGCAAGAGCCTGGTACGTCTGCTGAAATCGGCCGGATACCAGCCGGAAAGCTGCGCATCGGCCGAAGAGTTTCTCGATTGCTGGGAGCGGGATCCGGCGCCGGGCTGCGTCCTGCTCGATATCCAGATGCCCGGTTTGGACGGGCTGCAGCTGCAGCAGAAGCTGCAGACCGCCACGCACCCAATTCCCATCATCTTCATTACAGGCCATGCCGATATCCCGATGTCCGTCAAGGCCATGAAGGCGGGAGCGGTGGACTTCCTGCCCAAGCCTTTTCGGGACGATGACCTTCTCGATGCCATTCAACAGGCCATCCTGCGCGACCGCCAGCAGCGCGCCGCGCGCGCGGAGCGGGATGCGGTTGCAAAGCGTTATGGAACGCTGACCGCGCGAGAGCGCGAGGTGATGGCGCTGGTGGTTCGCGGCCTGCTGAACAAGCAAATCTCCTACGAACTCGGAGCCAGCGAGAAGACCATCAAGATCCACCGCGGCCGGGTCATGGAAAAAATGAAGGTGCAGTCGATCGCCGATTTGGTGCGTGCTGCGGAGAAAGTCGGGATGTCTCCGAGCTCTTCTGCCGCTCCAGTAGGCCGTTCTGAATAGTGCGTTTCACCCGCTTCGCTCTGGCATAGGACCAAAGTCCTATTCTAACCCTCTGGCAACATTTGGTAGTGAAGTCGTCAAATTAAACGGTTGCCTGAACATGGAAGAGATTTTTTCAGGGAGTTTATCGCGTGGAGCATCTGGACATGCGGATCAAACAGCTGGAAGAAGTGAATCCGCAGATCCGGCGCAACACCGCTTTCCTGCGGTACGGCGTTGTCCTATATTCGGTATCACCACGAACGCCCGGATGGCCGTGGTCACCCCAGCCGCCTGAAGGGCGCCGATATCCCCTCGGGGGCAAAAATCATCCCTGTGGCGGATGCGTTCGATGCCATAACCACGGACAGGCCTTATCCGCCGGCTGATGTTGGACCGGGTGTTTTTTTTCTCCGCGATGGGCTTACGAATCGCTGGGCCGGTTCGGGCGCGGCCAGGGATGACCGGACGATCGGGTTGGAAGAGCGGTTTGCGAAGCGGGGCTCCGCTGAAGATGCATTCATACACTGGGGGACAGGGGAAGTGCCATGAAAAAGCAGGTCGTGGAAGCGCTTGAGAATGCAAGGGCCAATCTGGATCAGGCTATTGCGGGTCTCGAAACAATTCCCGAAATCGACGCCGAGACCGTGGGATATACCGCTCACAAGCTGAAGAACTACCTGACCGTCGTCGGTGCGACGGCGGAGCTGCTTGAGGTTTATCTGGCGGGTCATCCGGATGAGCAGGTGCGAATCTGGATCGAGGGTCTGCAGCATGCCGTCCACCTGATGAAACATGATATCGGGCGGCTCATGCTTTCAGCCAATGGAACGGAGCCGACGTTCAAGCTTGAGAAAGTGGACATGGCGCTGCTGACGTTCAGGGTTTGTAACTTCTATCGGCACAAGGCCGCCTGGAAGAAAATACAGATCCACTCCGAGCTTATGCCCGATCGTTGCATCGCCTGGACCGACCGCGTGGCGGTTGCCGCTGTTTTGGACAACCTGCTGTCGAACGCACTGAAATTTTCTGAAAACGGAAAGGAGATCTGGGTCAAGGTGCACACCGTGCAGGACCATATTATCTGCACAGTGGGTGACGAAGGCCCCGGTCTCAGCGTGGAAGATCAGGAGCGATTGTTTCAGAAGGGCGTCCGGTTGTCGAATTCTCCAACGGGCGGTGAGCCGACGCAGGGCTACGGGCTGGTCATCGCCAAGGATCTGGTGGAGAAACTCGGAGGGAGCATCTGGTGCAAAAGCCAACCGGGGCGCGGCGCCAAATTCCACGTCCGATTACCCGCTTTCAAGAAAAGCCCCTGAGAGATAGCCTGAACTGGGTTGTTGGCAAAAGGGTCGTCGATCCGCCGCCTCTGTCAGCGTCTCAGCGGCGATTGCAGAATGAAACCGCAAAACTGAAGGTAAAATACTGCTTCAAGGAGGGTATATGGCACTCAAAGTGAACACCAGCATCAGACGGCCGGGCATCTTTGCCGTCGCCCCCATCGGGGCCATCGACGCCTCCGGCTATGCAATCTTCCAGGAGAAGGTCGGCTCCGTTCTCAATCAGAATCCCGATGTGATTATTTTCGACATGGAGTTCGCGGATTACATCAACAGCATGGGGATCCGCGTGCTGGTCAAAACCAAGAAAGCCATGAAAAAGAGCGGGGGCAAGATCATGTTCATCAACCTCCAGCCGCAAATAAAGAAGGTATTTGAAATTTTGAACGCGCTGCCCTCGCTCAAAGTGTTCGCAAGCATCCAGGAGCTCGATAACTATCTGGATGCCATGCAGACCCGATCCCATTTGGGGCCGGATGGAGACGCCTGAATTGGTCCATAGCGATTGGGATGCATTCCAGATATGATGGACCGAAAAACGCCGCTACGATCTCCCGGAATCTTGCCGCGGGGCAGGTTTTTGAAACTCCTTGTTCTGCTGCTCGGCATGCTGGTGCTGGCGCCGCTGTTGGAACAGTTTTTCCGTCTGATGGTTCTGGAAGATTTGTTCTTGACCGCTGTTTTTGTGTACGCCGCCTACTCCATTAGTCGAAATAAGGTGTTGCTGGCGACCGCGATCGCCCTGGCCCTGCCCGCGATCGCCTCGACATGGCTGAAGCCTTTCGTGAAAGCGCAGTGGTTCGCAATTGCGGCGGGGCTCTGCGACGTGGCTTTCATCACCACCGTCACGGTCGCCATTCTGGTTTACATCTTTCGCCAGAAGGATATCAACGGAGATGTCATTGCAGGCGCCATCGTCGTCTATCTCCTTATGGCGGTCATGTGGTCTCAGATCTATGTTGTATTGGAAATTGCCCAGCCCGGGTCGTTCAATTTTCCCGCCGGAGCACGTGACTCCACGCCGGCGCTGCTCAGGTATTTCAGCCTGGTGACCATCACCACCGTCGGCTACGGGGACATTACGCCGGCAACTCATGCGGCGCGGGCCTTTGCCAATCTGGAGTCCGTAGTGGGCCAACTTTACCTGGTGATCCAGGTCGCCTGGCTGGTCGGAATGCATGTATCGATAAAATCCAAATAAGGATTCCGGGCTTTTTTCCGGTTTCCGCGCGAATCACTGAAGCATGGGTCTATCCCTTCACCCATTGCGTGCGGTTCCCTGTTTTTTGTTTTTTGGATCGGGGCGCTCGATCCGAACAGATAGGACCAAGGTCTTATTTCAACATGCTATCCCCCTCTGATAGAAAGGGTGTCCATCCTCATGCAAAGGAGCAATCGATTGACGGATATCAGCACACCTGCCAACATTGCCGAGAACGGCGCCGGCTATATGGCAAACCAAGTCAAGAGCCTTTCCTAAGAGGTCTCCTAAAGGAGTTTTTCTCGATCGGATATGCGTCATCGCTTCGGGCGCAATAGATATGGAAGGAGATACCATGAGGCTAACGGTAATCATAAAAAAATGCTTCCCGGTTCTGCTATCGGTTCTGGTGTGCATGCTGGCGGTCCCGCAGGGGACGTTCGGACAGCCGACGGACCAACCGGCCTTTAAACAGGAGGAGTTGGACCAGTTGCTGGCGCCGGTCGCTCTTTATCCCGATTCGTTGTTGGCTCAGGTTTTGATGGCGTCGACCTATCCGCTCGAAGTGGTGCAGGCGGACCGCTGGGCCAAGCAGAACAAGGATCTCAAGGGGGATCCCCTGACGACAGCGCTCGAGAAACAGCCATGGGACCCCAGTGTCAAGTCCCTCGCTAACTTTCCTCAGGTGCTGGCCATGATGAGCGAGAAACTGGACTGGACGCAGAAGCTGGGCGACGCGTTCCTCGCCCAGCAAAAGGACGTCATGGCCACGGTCCAGAACCTTCGGAAGAAGGCGGCCGAAGCAGGAACCCTGAAGACCACCAAGGAGCAGAAAGTGGTGGTCGAGCAGGAGACGATCGTCATCGAGTCGGCCAGCCCTCAGGTCGTGTACGTGCCTACTTACAACCCGACGGTCGTCTACGGCACCTGGCCATACCCCGCCTACCCGCCGGCCACCTACTACCCGCCGGGGTATGTGGCCGGGACCGCCTTGTTCTCCTTCGGGGTGGGGATGGCCGTTGGAGCCGCCTGGGGGTATGCCTGGGGTGGCTGCGACTGGCACGGCGGCGACGTGGATGTCGATATCGACCGAAACACCAATATCAACAATAACATCAATCGAGGGAACTACTCGAAGCAGTACGAGGGCGGCCGGGGAAACTGGCAGCACAACCCCGAACACCGCAAAGGGGTGTCCTACCGGGACCAGGGAACGGCCCAGAAGTATAACCGGGCCTCCACCAACGAAGCAGTCAAATCGAGGGAAAATTATCGTGGGCGTACCGAAACGGGCAGACCGGATCCTGCACGCGGCGGCGCCGATCAGGCCCGAAGTCGCCAAGATGCCGGCCAGCGGGGCGGCTTTGAAGGCCGGGCGGACACCAGGGAAGCTTCCCGTGGTAGCGTGGATGCCTCGAGAGACCGCCCGGGCGCCGGCCAGCGCGGCAGCGTTGAAGGTCGGCCAGCAACCCGAGAGGCCGGGGGGCGGGATAGCTCCGGCCAGGGAGGCAGCGCCTTTTCAGGTATGGACCGGGGCGGCGGCGAGTCGCGCGACTTCAGCAACCGCGGCAGTTCCAGTCGTCAGAGCATGTCATCCGGCAGCCGGAGCGGCGGCAGCTACAGCGGTGCGGGTTCGAGGGGCGGCGGTGGCGGCGGCCGGGGCGGGGGCAGGAGGTAGCCATGAAACCATACCGATCATCACTTCAGACAGGCTCGAAAGGGAGGACGGCGATGCTTCTGGGAACCCATCAAACAGTGGCTTCGGCCTGCCAGTCATTTCGGATTTTTGCAGCGGCCGTCGTTCTCGTGATCGCAGTTTTAGGCTTTAGTTTCGCCGATGCGGCAGCGGTCAAACAGAAAGGATTCGCAACACCGGAAGAGGCGGTAAAGGCGTTTGCCGCTGCGATGAAGTCGAATGACGAGAGAGAGCTGCTGTCGATCTTCGGTGCGGCTGAAAAGGAGCTGATATCCTCGGGGGACCCTGTCCGAGATAACCAGCGGAGGGAATTGTTCATCGGCGATTTTGACCGGAAAAACAGCCTTTCGCAGGAAGGCGCCAAGGTGGTCCTCATTATCGGGGAGAAGGACTGGCCCTTTCCAGTCCCTTTGGTGAAAAAAGGAGACCAGTGGTTTTTCGATACCAAGGCGGGCAAGGATGAGATCCTGAACCGCAGAATCGGTGAAAACGAGTTGAGCACCGTGCAGACCCTGCTGGCCGTAGTCGATGCGCAGCGTGAATATGCGATGAAGGACCGTGACAACGACGGGATCCGCGAGTACGCAGAGAAATTCGGGAGCGACCCTGGCCAGAAGAACGGACTATACTGGGAGACGCAGCCCGGCGAGGAGCCGAGTCCCCTGGGTGAACTTGTTGCGGACGCCCGGGCCGAGGGGTACCGGCGGAGCGGATCGAAGCAGGGCCCGATACCCTTCCACGGCTACTATTTCAGGATTTTGACAAAACAGGGAAAACATGCGCCCGGAGGGGCGTTCGATTATGCCGTGAAAAATAATATGATCGGCGGGTTCGCCGTGGTTGCCTATCCGGCCGCATATGGAAATTCGGGTGTCATGACATTTATGGTGAACCACGAAGGGGTGGTTTATGAAAAGAATTTGGGCAAAAACACCGCGACGACCGCAAGGGCAATGAAATGGTTCGATCCGGATAAGACGTGGAAGAAGGTCGAGTAGGAAACGGGGACATAGGACCAAGGTCTTATTTCCAATCCTACAGCATGCCTGGTAGAGCAGTTATCGTGGCCATGCATTTTTAAGCACCGGTCGGATAGATGCCGGGCGAAAAAGGTTTAACCGCTTGTCGGACATCTCCCCATTCGTCCATGTCGTCGACGATGACCCTTCCGTGTGTCGGGCGCTGAAACGCCTGCTCTCCTCCTGGGGGATGCAGGTCCGGACGTTTTCATCCGGCGAGGAATTCTTGTCGGTCTTGAGAAGTCCTCATGATGCGGATTGTTCGGTGATCGACGTGCAGATGCCGGGGATGACCGGCCTGGAGGTTCAGGAGCAGATGCGGCGCGCCGGAATGGATTTGCCGGTTATTTTTATCACGGCCCACGAGGAGGATGGCGTCGAAGAACGGGCCTTTAAGAGCGGTGCGGCCGGCTTTCTGCGAAAACCTTTCTCCGATGAAGCTCTGGTGGGCTTGATCCGGAATGCCATGCAGCGGCGGGGGGGAACCGATCCGCGCAAGGCGACGCCTGAGCATTAAGGCAGAGACAGTCGAACGGGATTTCGAAATGAAGCTAACGGACTGGCTGGGCATCCTTTTTGTCATGGCCGCCATCGCCATGCTTTTCGCAAGGTGAAAATCGAACCTCGCACGGAGCGTATCCGCATGAAGGAGGATCCGAAGGTGGATCGGACGGTTACGGCTAAGACTGGATTCATCTTCGCTGTCAACGTTTTCCTGATTTTCTGCCTGGTCGTTCCATCCATAGCAGGCGGTTTGGAGGACGCCCGACGCCGGGGCAAACTGCTGGCGGGGGTTAAAACCGATTTTCCGCCTTTCGGCTATACGGACCCCGCAGGCGAGATCCAGGGGTTCGACGCGGATCTGGCACGCTACTTGGGCCGGGCGCTCTTCGATGGCGAGCCGGGCGTCGAATTGGTACCCGTGACCTCCGGCGGGCGCATCCCTCTGCTATACAGCGAGTTGATCGATGTCATCATCGCCACGATGACGATCACCGAGGATCGGCAACGGGTTTTGGACTTTTCCAATCCTTATTTCGTCACGGGTTCGATGCTGTTGACTCCCAAAGACAGCCCCATTCAATCGGTGCAGGATCTGGCCGGCAAGCGTGTCGCCGTCCTGGAGGGCGCCGTCCAGGAAAGCGACCTGCCCCGGGTGGCACCCGAGGCCCGCTTGATTGCATTCAAGAGCCTGCCCGAAGCTCTCCAGGTGCTGAAAAACAAGCAGGTGGATGCGCTGTGCCAGGACGATGTCGCTGTTTTGGCCGCGGCTCAGGTGAACCCGGATCTCAGGACCACGGGAAAAACATTCCTGCCGAGGCCCTATGCCATGGCGGTGCGCAAAGGCGACCGCAAGCTCCTGGACTGGCTGAACGCACAACTCGAAAAAATGAAGACCGACGGCACCGTCCAGCGGCTGCGGCGGAAGCATTTCGGAGACATGGATGCCGACCTCCTCATTCCTTTCAAGTAACTTCGAGATTTATGTTTTTATTTCAGATAGATATGTTTTTTGATTTTTTCACTTTCACAACCGATAAAGGGCAGGTTACTTGCTGATAAATCCCCGCCGCGGCGGGGTGTGGCGCTTATTAATCGTCTCGAAATAGTACTGTCATGCCGGACGTGATCCGGCATCCAGAGCTGGTTGAATTCACTGGATTCCCGCAAAAAGCATGCCGGAATGACGACGCCAAGACAATTATGAGACCCTTAATAAAAGCGGGTTATGGCGCGCAGCACCACCCTGCTCGGCAACGAAATCGAAAAGCTTTCTTCCCTCGGCCCCCCCCTTCGGCAAAGGCGGCGGGGGGATTTTAAGATCGACTTCCTTGGAAGTTTAAGGGGGTGTGCGGGTCGCGAAAGGAGACGCTGCGATGCTGCTAAAGCTGATTCTCGAATTTGTGGTGGTCCTGGGAGCCATTTTCCTGGGCAGCCGTTCCGGCGGAGTCGGCCTGGGGCTGTGGGGCGGCGCCGGCGTGCTGGTGCTCAGCTACGGTTTCGGCCTGCCGCCCACCACGCCGCCCATCGATGTGATGCTGATCATCCTGGCCGTGATCATGGCGGCCGCGGTCATGGAGGCGGCCGGCGGCATCGACTATCTGGTGGGGCTGGCCGAACGCATCATCCGGCGCAATCCGCGGCAGATCACCATCGTGGCCCCGCTGGTCTGCTATCTTTTCCCCTTCGGCGCCGGCACCGGCCATGTGTTCTATCCGCTGCTGCCGATCATCTATCAGGTCGCCTATGAAAACGGCATCCGCCCGGAGCGGCCGATGGCGGTTTCCACCATCGCCTCGCAGCAGGCGATCACGGCCTCGCCCGTGTCCGCGGCCATGGCGGCCATGATCGCCATGTATGAGCCGCTGGGCGTGGGACTGCCCCAGATCATGCTCATCTGCGTGCCGGCAACGGTCATCGGCGTGATTGCGGCCGCCCTGGTTCAGACCCGAGTGGGCAGGGAACTGAAAGACGACCCGGAGTACCAGCGCCGCCTCGACGCCGGCGAGATTCAGCCGCCGGGAGCCTCGAAAGCGCACGGCGAGAAGAGGGAGCTGCCCAAGGGCGCCCGCCTCAGCGCGGTCATGTTTCTGATTGGCGTGGGCCTGATCGTGCTGGCCGGCCTTTTCCCCGGCCTGCGGCCCCACATCACCAAAGGAACTGCGTCGAATCCGCTCGGGATGGCCGACACGATTCAGATTGTCATGTTGTCGCTGGCGGCGCTCATGCTGCTGGCAAGCAGGGCCCCTGCTGCCAAAATTCCCAAGACCGAGGTCGCCCAGGCAGGATTGACGGCCGTCATCGGTATTTTCGGCCTGGCCTGGCTGGGCGACACCTTCATCAAGGGCAACGAGGCGGTCATCATCGGCGCGATCGGCGATATCACCTCATCCTACCCCATCACCTTCGCCCTGGGCTTGTTCTTTGCCTCGGTGCTGCTTTTCAGCCAGGCCGCCACCACCCGGGCGCTGATGCCGCTGGGGATCAGCCTGGGCATCGCGCCGGCGCATCTCGTCGCCATGTGGCCGGCGGTGAACGGCTATTTCTTCCTGCCGACGTACGGCTCGCTGATTGCCGCGATCAATTTCGACCGCACCGGCACGACCCGCATCGGCCGTTTCGTGCTGAACCACTCCTTCATGCTCCCCGGTTTGGTGGCGACCGCCGTCGCGATCGGAGCGGGCCTGATCATCAGCGGAATTTTTTTCTGATAAACGGTTGCAAACGCGAACGCGTAAAAGGAGGCAGGCATGCAGGACATTCTCAAGAAAGCGCTAAAAAATGCAGCCGCTGCGATCGGCATCAACACAGAGGACTTGAAAGCATTCTTCAAGAGAGGCGAAACGGTCGTCTACAAAGCGGGCGACTGGGCGTTTCACGAGTCCACCCCGCGCCAGTGGGCCGGCATCGTTCTGGACGGCGAGGCGGAGATCGTGCGCGGCCTGCACGGATCGACCACACGGGTGGCCGTGCTGCGGACGGGGGCGCTCATTTCCGAAAGCGCCCTGCTGGACGACCTGCCCCACTCGACCAGCGCCGCCATCCGCCACGGCGCCGTTGTCTGGCAGATCTCCCGCAGCCAGCTGGATGAATTCCGGCAGAAGAACCCCGACGTGTTCTACCGCATCGTCGCCCGGGTGGCCAAGCGGATGAGCGAACGCCTGCGCGCCGGGGCCGCGCAGGGGCCGGATGAACTGAAAGCGGTCGGAGGCGTGCGCCGGGAGCACGACTCGCTGGGCGAACGCGAGTTGCCCGACCACGCCTATTACGGCGTCCAGACCGCTCGCGCCCTCGAGAATTTCCAGATCTCCGGCGTGCCGCTGCGCAATTTCGAGCATTTCATCAGCGCTCTGGCGTTTGTCAAAAAGGCGGCCGCCATGGCCAACCACGACCTGGGCGTCCTGGTTCAGCCCAAGATGAAGGCCATCTGCGCCGCCTGCGATGAGATATCGGCCGGCAAACTCCACGAACAATTCGTCGTGGACATGTTTCAGGGCGGCGCCGGCACCTCTACCAACATGAACGCCAACGAGGTCATTGCGAACCGGGGGCTTGAAATCCTGGGCCATGTCAAGGGGGAATACAGCCATCTCCACCCGAACGACGACGTCAACTGCTCCCAGTCCACCAACGATGTCTATCCGACCGCCATCAAGCTGGCGGTCATCCTCTCGCTGATGGACCTTCTGGCGGCCATGGGCGAGCTGCGCAAGGCGCTGGAGCAGAAAGCCGCTGAATTCTCCGGCGTGCTGAAGATGGGCCGCACCGAGAACCAGGACGCCGTGCCGATGACCCTCGGTCAGGAGTTCGGCGCCTACAGCCGCATGGTCGAAAGCGCGGCGGAAGCGCTGCGGCGTGCGGCCGTGGAATTGCACGACATCAACATGGGCGCCACGGCGATCGGGACCGGGATCAACAGCCCGCCGGGCTATGCCGAGCGGGTCACCAAGCTGCTGGCAATGGTAAGCGGCCTGCCCGTGCGCAAGGCGGAAAACCTCGTCGAAGCGACCCAGGACTCCGGCTGCTTTGCGCAGATGTCGGGCACCATGAAGCGCGCGGCGGTCCAGATTTCGAAGATCTGCAACGACCTGCGCTGGCTGTCCTCGGGTCCGCGTTGCGGATTGAACGAGATCAACCTGCCGCCCATGCAGCCGGGCTCCTCGATCATGCCCGGCAAGGTGAACCCGGTCATCCCGGAGCTGGTCAACCAGATCTGCTACCAGATCATCGGCTACGACACGGCGATCTCCATGGCGGCCGAGGCGAGCGAACTGGAATTGAACATGGCCGAGCCGATCATCGCCTACGATCTGCTGCACGGCATGATGATCTTGAAAAACGCCTGCATCATGCTGACCAGCCGCTGCATTGCGGGCATCAGCGCCAACCGGGAGCGCTGCCGCCATTACGTCGAGAGCAGCATCGGTCTCGTCACGGCGCTGAACCCGGTGCTCGGCTACGAGAAATCCGCCGCCATCGCCAAGGAAGCCCTAAAAACCGGCGGCAATGTCTATGACCTGGTGCTGGAAAAAAAGTGGCTGACCAAAGCCCAGTTGGACGATCTGCTGCGGCCCGAAAACATGACCGACCCGCGGCAGATTCCCAAATGATGG
Source organism: Desulfobacterales bacterium (assembly GCA_030834695.1). Classification (GTDB taxonomy): domain Bacteria; phylum Desulfobacterota; class Desulfobacteria; order Desulfobacterales; family SpSt-501; genus SpSt-501. The sequence goes on along the minus strand of JAUQXK010000007.1, from coordinate 23,559 downwards.
CTTTTTAGGGTACAACCTTAACCTGAGCATCAAACCAACCTTTTGAGAGGAGGATTTCATGAAAAGAATTTTTTGTATCATCGGAGTGGTGGCCATGTCATTGGGAGTCGTCGGCAACCTGTCTGCGCAAGAGACGATTATCGAAACCGTTGCGACGGGCTGCAAAACGGAGCTTGAAACCTATTGCAAGAATGTAACGCCCGGAGAGGGGCGGATACTCGCCTGTCTTTACGCCTATCAGGACAAGTTGTCCGGCAAATGCGAATACGCTCTCTACAACGCCGCCGCAAGGCTTGAGCGCGCCGTGGCCGCTTTGACCTATGTGACCAGCGAGTGCGAGGCGGACGTGGCCGCCAACTGCGGGGGTGTGAAGGCGGGCGAGGGGCGTTTGTTGCAGTGCCTGGAAAAGAACGAAGCCAAAGTGAGCCAACGGTGCAAGGGCGCTCTAAAAGATGTCGGGTTGAAAAAATAATTGACGTGCAAGGGAATGGCAGATGCGACTCAAAAATGAAATTCCTGAACCAGATGGAGACGGCCGTGAAATCGACCATCGCAATCATAATGGCGGCTTTATTGCTCCTGATAAGCTGTGCAAGCTCAAAAAGCATGACACCTGAAGAGCTTGAAGCTATCCGAAAATCAAACGAAAGATACGAAAGGTCGAAAGGCCCCTAAGAGCAGATGGTCGCCATATTATGATTTTATCCTGAAACCCAATTAACGGGCATAGGAGGTGGGGAAATGGCCAGGACGAACAAGGACTACTTCAAGGCGCTTTATGATGTGGCCAAGGTCATCAACGCATCTCTCAAGCCGGAAAAGGTCTTGGAGCAGATTGTTCGATGCGTGGCAGAGGCCATGGAAGCCAAGGCCTGCTCGCTCCGAGTGCTGGACTCCAAACGGGAGCGGCTTCTGATGGGCGGCTCCTGGGGGCTGTCGGTGGGCTACCTTCGCAAGGGGCCGGTTTTGGTCAAAGAAAGCGGACTCGATCAACATGCGCTTCAGGGAAAGACGGTATGGCTTGAAAACGCCCAAACCGACAAGGATTTTCAGTATCAGAGCAAGGCTCAGGCCGAAGGCATCAAATCGGTGCTGGTGGTGCCGCTCATGCTTGGAGCAAAGGCCATCGGGGTTTTGAGGGTGTATTCCGTCGAGATCCGGAAATTTGATGACGATGAAGTTCAATTCTTGGAAGCAGTGGCAAACTTGAGCGCCATTGCCCTTGAAAACGCCAGGATGCATCAGGTGCTGAAAACGGACTTCGATCTTCTGATTGCCCATGAGTTCCGGGTTGATGACAACTGAGGAACCCCAGCCCGGTCAAGCCGGGATCAACTTAAGGATTAACCAGCCATCATAGGAGGTAGGTATGGTCCGCATGGGAATCAACGGCTTCGGCCGCATCGGCCGTCAGGTTCTCAAGGCCGTTCTCGAAAGGCACTCCGATCGGCTGCAGGTGGTGGCCGTGAACGATCTTTTCGACGTGGCGACCAACGCGCACCTGTTCAAGCATGACTCCAGCTACGGTCGATTTCCGGGCGAGGTGAGGGTCGGCGGCGGACAGCTTGTTGTCAACGGGCAGCGCATTCAGAGTTTTTCGCATCGGGACCCGGCCTCCATTCCCTGGAGTGATGCCGGAGTGGACCTCGTGGTCGAAAGCACGGGCCTGTTTCGAACCGGACCCAAGGCGGCTGCCCATCTGGAAGCCGGCGCGAAGAAGGTCATCATCAGCGCCCCTGCCAAGGAGGAAGACGTTACGATCGTCATGGGTGTCAATCACGACAGCTATGATCCCAAAACGCATCACATCGTCTCCAACGCCTCCTGCACCACCAACTGCCTGGCGCCGCCGGCTCTGGTCATCCACCGCGCCTTCGGCATCGAAAAGGGCTTGATGACCACCGTGCACTCCTACACCGCCGACCAGCGTATTCTGGACCTGGCGCACAAGGACCTGCGGCGGGCGCGAACGGCCGGAATGAACATCATTCCCACCAGTACCGGTGCCGCCAAGGCGGTGGCACTGGTCATCCCGGAACTGGCCGGCCGATTCGACGGCTATTCGCTGCGCGTTCCCACGCCGACCGTATCCGTCGTGGATTTCGTGGCGCAGCTCAACCGCAAGGCCTCCACCGAGGAGCTGCGCGCGGAACTGACCCGCGCGGCGGGGAATGAGCTCAAGAGCATCATGGCCTGCGAGTCGGAGCCGTTGGTATCCGTGGACTTCAAGGGCAATCCGCACTCTTCGATCGTCGATCTGGAATTCAGCTCGGTGCTGCAGGGGAATATGGCCAAGGTGGTCGCCTGGTACGACAACGAGTGGGGCTATTCCTGCCGGGTCTCCGACCTGGCCGCCTTCATGGCAGTTAAGGGTTTTTAAGGGATCCTCGGCTTGGCTCCAATACTCCTGCTCAGAATTGCCCCCAGGCAAAATGTTGCTTGGGAAAAGACATAAGGTGCAACCTCACTGCGACCGGCGGAGGGACTTACAATGGCAGACGCATCCAACTACGCCCAGACGGCGACCCTTAGAAACGGGACCCAGGTCAAGATCCGTTCGATCCGGCCGGACGACAAGAAGCGATTGGTAACGGCCTTCAAGAACCTCGATTCTGAATCGATCTACACCCGCTTCTTTTATCACAAGAAAATGCTGACCGACCAAGAGCTCAAATCCGCTACCGAACTTGATTTCGAAAAGGCGGTCGCTTTGGTCGTTACGATCGGGGAAGGAGAGCTTGAGGTCATCATCGGGGGAGGGCGCTACGTGGTCATCGACGACACCGGCAAATCGCGCAGCGCGGAGGTGGCGTTTACGGTCGAGGAAGACTACCATCGCCAGGGAATGGCCCGCATCCTGCTGCAGCACCTGGCTGCCATCGCCCGCGAAAAAGGCCTGTCCTGCTTTGTGGCCGAGGTCCTTCCGGAAAACAGAGGCATGCTCACGGTCTTTTCCCGCTGCGGGCTGCCCATAAAAACAGATCATGGGGGAGAAGCCGTGCATGTGACTCTGATGCTGACTGGGGATCAGACCTGATTTTAGATAGATATGTGAATCGGCACAACCAGCGAGGGTTTATCCATGCTCATGTTTTTCGCTTCCGTGGGATTCCTCATTCTCGGTTACTTCATATACGGCAGCCTCATTGACCGCTTATTCGGCGCAGATCCTGCCCGAAAAACGCCGGCAGAAACCCTGGAGGACGGGGTGGACTATGTCAAAATGCCACCTTGGAAGATCTTCCTGATCCAGCTGCTCAACATCGCCGGCCTGGGGCCGATCTACGGCGCGGTTCTGGGAGCCCTCTACGGGCCGGTGGCCCTGGTCTGGATCGTATTCGGCTGCATCTTTGCGGGCGCCGTCCACGACTATTTCTCCGGCATGCTGTCGGTCCGTAACGACGGGCAAAGCGTGCCCGACGTGGTCGGCCGCTACCTGGGAAACGGCTTCAAGCAGTTCATGCGGGGGTTTTCGGTGGTCTTGCTGATCCTGGTGGGGGTCGTCTTCTTCCTCGGGCCGGCCGAGCTCTTGGAAAGTCTGACCGGCATCGACAAGAAAACCTGGACCGTGATCATTATCGCCTACTATTTTTTAGCCACCATCATGCCGGTGGACAAGATCATCGGCCGCATCTACCCGGTTTTCGGTGCCGTGCTCATTTTCATGGCGGTCGGCACGATCAGCATGCTCATGATTAAAGGCTACGAGCTTTTCCCCATCAAAAGCATGCAGAACCTGAACCCCCAGGATCTTCCCATGTGGCCGCTGATGTTCATCACCATCGCCTGCGGGGCGATCAGCGGGTTCCATGCGACCCAATCGCCGATGATGGCGCGCTGCCTGCCCAGCGAGCGCCACGGCCTTCCCGTGTTTTACGGCGCCATGATCGCCGAGGGGATCATCGCCCTGATTTGGGCGACGCTTGCTATTTCCTTCTTCCCGACGCCGGGGCTTTTAAACGACGTGCTGGGAGAGGGCGGTCCCGGTCTGGTCGTCAACAAAGTCTCCACCACGCTCTTGGGCAGCGTAGGCGGGGTGCTTGCTATTATCGGGGTGGTCGTGCTTCCGGTCACCTCCGGCGACACGGCCTTTCGCAGCGCCCGGCTCATTATTGCCGACGTGTTCAAGATTTCCCAGAAGGAGGGCCTTAAACGGCTTGGAATCGCAGTTCCGCTGTTTGTAGTGGGGGTGCTGATTTCCTTTTCGGACTTCGGGTTGATCTGGCGCTATTTCGGGTGGGCCAACCAGACCCTTGCCGTCTTTGTCCTCTGGACGGCAGCGGTTTATCTAACGGAAATCCACAAATTTCACTGGATTGCAACGCTGCCAGCCATCTTCATGACCGCTGTTGTGACGACGTTCATCGCCAATTCAACGATCGGCTTCAACCTATCCATGCCGCTGGCCACCAGCATCGGTATCGGAGCGGCGGTGGTGGCATGTTTTGCATTCTTCTGGAAGGTTCGGAGAATTTCAGTGCCTTCCGAGGGGCCAAGGGTCGAGAAAGCTCTTTGACTGGCAGCAACAGGAACAGTTTGTCCAGTATCTCAAGAATCCAAGAGTGGAGTGGCATCATGAGGGAAATTCGCCTGCTGATCGCCTGTAGCCTCGTCCTGGCTTGCTCCGTCACTGCCGATGCTCAAGACTTCAGCGGTGCCTGGGCCGGCGTCGTCACCGAGTCAACATCCGACTGCAAGAACATCGTGAAGGGAAAACCGGGTGAGTATCGACTCAGCTTCGCCCAGAAGGGCGATGAGCTGACGATCATAGAAAACGTGGCCAGGCGACCGTATAAGGGATTCATTGAAGCCGATAACCCCGGGCGTATCCAAGTCCGTGGGACCTATGCGGATTCCGGGGGCTACGTCACGGAAGATGTGATAATCAAATTCGCCGATTCCGGTTCCGGAACGGGTCAATCGATCTGGAGATGGTCCGACGGCTGGCATCAATGTGGAGGTCGCTTTATCTTCACATTAAAGAAAAGGCGATCGGAATAGAGGTTCGGGAGCAGAATGCAGGCAATCCAACCAGCGGTTCAGAGTTGAGTGAAGGAGCGCTTCGTGGCCGGAATCCAACGCGACATCACCCGCACCGTTCTGGCGGTGCTCTTCATCGGGGTCCTGATCGGCACATCGCTGTGGATCCTTAAACCCTTCCTGGGGGCCGCGATTTGGGCCATGACGATCGCGACGGCGACCTGGCCGTTGATGATTTCCATCCAGGGCCGGCTCTGGGGCCGACGGTCGCTGGCGGTGGCGGTGATGACCGGGCTCCTGCTCTGCTTCCTGGTTGTCCCGCTCTGGCTGGCGATCGGCACGATTGTCTCGAACGCCGACCAGATCGCCGGTTGGGCCAAGTCGATGTCCACGTTCGAGGTTCCGTCTCCGCCGGCCTGGCTTGGGCATTTGCCGATCTTCGGCGGCGATTTGATCGCGGTCTGGGAGAAGGTCGCCCTGGCGGGGCTGCAGGATTTCATGAAAAAACTGGCCCCATACGGAGGAACCGCCATCCGATGGTTCGCCACGGAAGTGGGCGGCTTCGGCGCCTTGGTTCTGCAGTTCCTGCTCACCGTGGTGCTTGCCGCCTTGCTGTATGCCAAAGGTGAACAGGCAACTTCCTGGCTCATGCGCTTTGGTCGCCGTCTGGCCGGACCGCGGGGCGAGCACTCGATCCGGTTGGCCGGGCAGGCCGTACGCGGCGTCGCTCTCGGGGTGGTGGTGACCGCGCTGGCCCAGTCGGTCCTGGGCGGCATCGGCCTGGCCGTCGCCGGAGTTCCTTTTGCCGCGGTTCTGACGGCGGTGATGTTCATGCTGGCGATCGCCCAAATCGGTCCCTTGCTCGTGCTGGTACCGTCGGTGGCCTGGCTTTACTGGGCGAGCAGCACCGGATGGGGAACGTTTCTTCTCATTTGGACCCTGGTGGTCGGAACCATGGACAACTTTTTGCGCCCCGTTCTCATCAAGAAAGGCGCCGATCTCCCCTTGCTGCTCATTTTCATCGGTGTCGTCGGCGGCCTGATCGCTTTCGGCCTCATCGGTATCTTCGTGGGGCCGGTCGTGCTCGCCGTGGCCCATACGCTTTTATCCGCATGGATCGATGAAGACAACGGCGAGAAAGACTTCGCTTGAACTTTGGGTCGAGAGGTGACAACTGGTCTGATTTGAAAGATGCTTTAACACCGCAAAGGAGAAATCACGTGAAAAGATCGAAATGGATGATTGTTGCGCTGATGATTGGCTTTTTTTTAGCCGGGTGTGCCGAGATGAGCCAGACGACGAAGCCCTCTGCGTCGCCGGTCATGGACCGGATCGTTTCCCGGGGCGAGCTGCGGGTGGGCATTTCCGGCGACATGCCGCCCATGAACCTGCTCACCAAGGAGGAGAAGATCATTGGAATGGATGTCGACGTGGCGACGATGATCGCCGATGCCATGGGCGTCCGGCTGAACCTGCAGCGGATCGATTTCAAAGGCCTCCTGCCCGCCCTGGAATCCGACCGGATCGACATGATCATCTCCAACATGACCATGACGCCGGACCGCAACCTGAAGGCGGCGTTCGTGGGGCCGTATTTCACTTCCGGCAAGGCGTTTCTCACCAAGCGGAGCAGCATTGCCCAGGCCAAGGGACTGCCCGACGTGAACAGCCCGCAATACACCTTTGTCGCCCTGAAGGAGTCCACCAGCGAAGCGGTGATCCGCAAAGGTGCGCCGCAGGCCAAACTGCTGACGGCCGGCACCCAGAACGACGCGATCCAGATGGTGGTCGACGGCAAAGCCGATGCCATGATCGCCGATTTTCCGATCTGCGCCGTCGCGGTCCTGCGAAAACCAGAGGCGGGCCTGATTTCGGTGGTGGCTCCGATCACCTACGAGCCCATCGGGATAGCCGTGCCCAAGGGCGACCCGCACCTGCTCAACTGGTTGGGCAACTTTCTGCACGGTCTGGAGAAGGCCGGATACATGAATGAGCTGAGGCAGAAATGGTTCGCCCAGCCGACCTGGCTGTCGCAGATGAAGTGAGGCTGAGCTGTCGGCTGGCGAGAAAGAGGTGCAACATGAGCAACGATACCGCCAAGATTCCAATCGAGCGCAAGCGTCTGGATGAAGCCTCTTCAAAGGGCGTGCCCTGGAAGAAGTGGGGACCGTACCTCAGCGAACGGCAGTGGGGTACGGTGCGCGAGGATTACAGCGAGAACGGCGACGCCTGGAACTTCTTCACCCATGATCACGCGCGTTCCCGAGCGTATCGTTGGGGCGAGGACGGCCTGGGAGGGATCTCCGACGACAAGCAGCGGCTCTGCTTCGCCCTGGCGTTGTGGAACGGCGAGGACCCCATCCTCAAGGAACGCCTCTTCGGGCTTACCAACAGCGAGGCCAACCACGGCGAAGACGTCAAGGAGTATTACTTCTACCTCGACAGCACGCCGACCCACTCCTACATGAAGTACCTCTACAAGTATCCCCAGGCGGCTTATCCCTACCACGAACTGGTGGAGACGAACCAGCGGCGCTCCCGCGAGGAGATGGAGTACGAATTGATCGATACGGGGATCTTCCGGGAGGATCGCTACTTCGATGTTTTCGTGGAATACGCCAAGGCCGGCCCGGAGGACATTCTGGTCAAGATAACCGTGGCCAATCGAGGGCCGGAGACGGCCGAGCTGCATGTGCTGCCGACCCTGTGGTTCCGCAACGACTGGGCGACCTGGATCGCCGGGCCTTCCCCGAAACCCATGCTCAAGCAGATCGAGAGCCCGGCAGGGTCCGGAGCCATCGAGGCGGCACATACCGTTCTGGGGACGTACCACCTATATTGTGAAGGCGATGTGCCGCTGCTCTTTACCGAGAACTCGACCAACCATCGGCGGCTCGGTCTCGACTACCCGGACATTGGTCCGTACTTGAAGGACGGAATCAACGACTGCGTGGTACAAGGCCGGACAGACGCCGTGAACCCCGACCGGCATGGGACCAAGGCCGCGGCGCACTACCGGCTGAAGGTCGACGCGGGGGGGACGGCGACGGTGCGGCTGCGCCTGACCGGCCAGCCCCCCGTCGGTCAGGACAAAAGACTCCCCTTCGGTCCGGGCTTTGACGAAACCCTGTCCGCGAGGCTGCGGGAGGCGGATGAATTCTACCGCTCCGTGACTCCACCCTCGGTCTCTCCGGACGCTGCCAACGTGATGCGCCAGGCCCTTGCCGGCATGCTCTGGTCGAAGCAGTATTATTACTTCGACGCCGATTTGTGGCTGGAGGAACACCGCGCCCATCCTCTCCACCACGGGAGCCGTCAATTCCGGAACCGGGAGTGGTTCCACATGATCAACGACGATATCATCTCGATGCCCGACAAATGGGAATACCCCTGGTACGCGGCCTGGGATCTTGCTTTCCACACGCTGCCGATCGCGATCGTGGACCCCGCCTTCGCCAAGGAGCAGATGGACATGATGCTGCGCGGGCGCTATCTCCACCCGAGCGGCCAACTCCCGGCCTACGAGTGGAACTTCAGCGACGTGAACCCCCCGGTCCACGCCTTTGCGACCCTGTTTCTGCACCGCACCCAGCAGGCTCTGCGCGGCGAGACCGACCTCGATTTCCTCAAGTGGGCGTTCAACAAGCTCATGCTGAACTTCACCTGGTGGGTGAACCGCAAGGACCGTTACGGCAAGAACGTGTTCGAAGGCGGTTTTCTCGGCCTAGACAACATCGGCGTCTTCGACCGCAGCGCCCCCCTTCCGACCGGAGGGTACCTCGAGCAGGCGGACGGCACGGCATGGATGGCGCTCTTCACCCAGAACATGCTCGAGCTCGCGGTGGAGCTTACCGCCTATGACCCCACCTACGAGGACCTGGTCTCCAAGTTCGTAGAGCATTTTCTCTATATCGCCGCGGCCATGAACAAATCCGGGCAGGACGGGATGTGGGATGAAGAAGACGGCTTCTATTACGACCTCTTGCGGCTTCCCGACGGCGGCGGCACGCGGCTCAAGGTGCGCTCGATGGTGGGGTTGTTGCCCCTGTGCGCCACGACGGTGATCGAGAAGTGGCAGCGCGAGCGTGTCCCGCAGGCAACGACCGCGCTTCTGGCACGCATGCGCCAGATGCCCGAGCTTGTGGAGTCCATCCACCCCACGGGTCCCGGCCATCTTGGGGTGGCTGAACGGGGGATCCTGGCCCTGGTCAACCCGGAGCGGCTGCGCCGGATCCTTTCGAAGATGCTGGACGAAAAAGAGTTCCTGAGCCCATACGGCATCCGCTCGCTCTCCAAGTTCCACGAGCAGCACCCTTACATTTTCCACGCGGCCGGCCAGGAGTACCGCGTGGACTACTTGCCGGCCGAATCGAACACCGGCATGTTCGGCGGCAACTCCAACTGGCGGGGTCCGGTCTGGATGCCGGTTAATGCCTTGCTTATCAGAGCGCTCCTGAATTTCTATATGTATTACGGCGACAACTTCAAAATCGAATGCCCGACCGGTTCAGGCCAGATCATGAACCTCTTCGAGGTGGCCAAGGAGATCGCGGATCGGCTCACCCGCATCTTCCTGCGAGACGAGCGCGGTCGGCGGCCCGTGTATGGGGGAACGGAGAAATTCCAGAACGACCCCCATTGGCGTGACCACATCCTTTTCTATGAGTATTTCCACGGGGACAACGGGGCGGGGCTGGGTTCGAGCCACCAGACGGGATGGACGGGATTGGTGGCAAAGCTCATCCAGCTTTTCGGATTGCTCGATGCGCAAAAGGTCCTCGAAAGTGGCAAGGCTGCGGCCTCCATCCGTGGTAAGCCGGAAGGCGAGGTGCAGAAATGAGCCCATTGCCGAAACGTCCGGTTATTTTCGAGATCAACACCTGGGTCTGGCTGAACGAACTCGCCCGCAAATATGGTTCGGCCGTGACGCTGGCATCGGTCCCCGAAGAGGAATGGGATGCGATAGCCGCCATAGGGGTCGATGCCGTCTGGCTCATGGGGGTGTGGGAGCGCAGCCCGGCCGGCATCCGCATCGCGATGGGCAATGAAGGCCTGACGGCGAGCTTTTGCCGGGCGCTGCCTGATTTTTCAGAAATAGACAACGTCGGGTCGCCCTACTGCGTGCGCCGCTACGAAGTAGACCAACGTCTGGGCGGCGCCTCCGGCTTGGCCGCCGCCCGCTCCCGGCTGGCGAGCCGGGGCATCGGCCTGATCCTCGACTTCGTTCCGAACCACGTCGCACCCGACCACCCTTGGGTTGCGGATCACGCCGAGTACTTCATTCAAGGCGCCTCCGACGACCTGGCGACCGATCCACGATCGTTCATGGAGGCCGGCGGGAAGATCTTCGCCTGCGGCCGCGACCCCTACTTTCCGGCCTGGCCGGACGTGCTGCAGCTCAACGCCTTCGACCCGGACCTCCGGCGGGCGGCGGCAGGGACCCTGCTCGATATCGCCGGACAGTGCGACGGGGTTCGCTGCGACATGGCCATGCTGATGTTGAACGACGTCTTCGGCCGCACGTGGGGCGGCCGCGCCGGTGAGCGGCCGGATGCCGACTTCTGGCCGGCCGTCATCCCGGCGGTCAAGGACCGCCATCCGGATTTCAAGTTCATCGCCGAGGCCTATTGGGACCTGGAATGGGAGCTCCAGCAGCAGGGCTTCGATTTCTGCTACGACAAGCGCTTTTACGACCGCCTGGAGAAAGAGGGCGCGGAGTCCGTGCGGCTCCACCTGCTGGCCGACATGGCCTACCAGGAGAAGCTGGTGCGTTTCATCGAAAACCACGACGAGCCGAGAGCGGCGGCCGCCTTCCCGCCGGAGCGGTTGCGCGCGGCCGCGCTGGCCGCGTTGACCCTGCCCGGCGCCAAGCTGCTGCACGAAGGCCAAATCGAGGGCCGGCGCATCCGCCTGCCGGTGTTTCTGGGGCGAAGGCCGCCTGAAACGCCTGACGAGGGTTTGCGGAAATTCTACCTTCGGCTGCTCAAGGCCGCCGGCGAAGATATTTTCAAATCCGGCGAGTGGCGTCTCTGCGAGTGCCGCGGCTGGTCGGATAACCCCAGCTACCAAAATCTCGTGGCCTGGTGCTGGATCCTGGGAGAGGACTGCCGTCTCGTGGTGGTGAACTTTTCAACCAGCCGGTCCCAGGGGCTCGTCCGGCTGCCCGGTGGGCAGTTACGGGATAAGAGCGTGTCACTCGAGGATATTTTTTCATCCATTGTTTACCGGCGGGATGGAAACGAGATCTCGGAGACCGGCGTGTTTGTCGACCTCTTCCCTTGGGGATACCACTTTTTCAGGATTCGGATCGACTGAACCCGGATCCGGCGATTGAACCGCTTTTATATCAGACCAAAGTCCTATATACAAACGATAGCGGCTGGGTTAAATACGATCAAAACCCATACAACAAGGAGGACAGCAATGTTCAAGCATGTTTCTATCGCCACCGTGGCGGCAATTGTAATGCTGGTAGGAGCGAACGCAGCGTTTGCGCTGGACCCGATCTCCCAGCAGTCCGGATTCAGCGGCTACATCCAGCCAGGAGTCGGCTATTTGAGCATCGAGAGCAACACGGTGGCGAAGGTCCTGAGCTTCGATTTATCGGACAAACGCATCAACGATCTCGATGACGAGCCCGACTCGGAGTCGACCGCCATTTTCACGGCTCCGTTCAAACTGGCTTACACCTTCGCCGGTTCGCGCACCGAGATTTTTCTGGGTACCGAAGTAGGTGACCTGCTGTCCTTCGACTCGGCCCAGCAGTTGGGCGTGAAACAGGGAATCGGCTCGTTCGGCGTGCTCCAGGCCGGGTTGTTGTTCAGCGGCAACGTCAGAGTCTGGAAGGACCCCTTTGTGACGGGCCAGAACCGGGACGACACCAGCCGCCAGAACATGGGCGTGCAGCTGGTCTGGGACAAGATCTTCGGCTCCGGCCTGGAGTTGGAATACTCCGTTCGGAAGGTGGATATCGACAGCGAGAAAAGCGGCCAATTCCTCGGCCTGGCCGATTCCGAGCAGGACCGCCTGGACCGCAACGGCACCATTCACCGGGCGTCGGCCGGCTACGCTTTCAAATTCGGCAGGAATACGTTGACGCCGCAAATCGCGATTTTTTCAGAGGACCTGGACGGCGAGGCCATGGCGAACACCGGCGTCGACCTGCAGCTGACCTATCTCTATGACGGAGACCCGGTCAGCCTGGTGCTCAACGGCTATGTCGGCCAGGCGGACTACGACAAGAGCAACCCCGTCTTCGACAAGACCCGCGAAGACGACCGCTACGGCGCCTCCGCCACCGTGTATTACAAAAACCCCTGGGGCTGGGCCCTGCTCGGCAGCGAGCCGATGCGGTTCTTCGTGACCGGCGCCTATTACGGCGTCGATTCCAACATCGACTTCTACAACCAGGAAGCCATCCTCGGCATGGGCGGCGTGGCGTTCCGCTGGAAATAGAACCGACCACTTTGGGAAGCGGGAGGCTCCAGAGTCGCCCGCTTTTCTCTCTTGCGGGTCGGTGGGACCGGCTTTCCAACCGCGAACGAACTTCGCTGCCGATCGCGGCTGGAAAGCCGCTCCCACCGAACTCACTAGCGGGCAAATGATCACGAATGGTGAACCGAGAGTGGGATCCTCCTGATGAAAACCTACCCGCTGCGGGTCTTCGTCCAGCGCGTTCTATTGATTCGGCTCGGTGCGGCGACGCTGGCCATTGCGCTGGCCATCGGGGTGATCACCTATTTTGTCCAGCGCGGCCGGATCGAGCTGCAGGCCGTGGACAACGGCCGTCAGGGAATCAACGCACTGACTCACCGGGTGATGGACGTCGCCGAAAAGAGCCGGATAACGCCTCTTTCAGCGCTGCACCAAGTCTTGAAGTCCGGCAGCGACTCGCCTGTTGCTTACCGCGCAGGCCGTTTTGTCTGGGTGCAATTCTACGATCGCTCGGGCACGGTGGTGGCCGAGGTGTCGGTGCCGGAACCCCCGGCGGTCGATGCGAAGGCTCTCGCGGAAAAGCGGCCTTTCGTTTTTCCGGAGCCCGCGCAGGCCGAGGCGGAAATGCAGCGCATCGGCGGCCAGCCGTTTGTCTTTGCGGCGATACCGATCGCCGACCGGCAGGGGGCCGTGAAAGGCTATGCGCGGGGGGCCTTCGCGGTATCGCCTGAAGCTGCGGCCGAGATGCGCAGCGCCGTCCGGCGCAGCGTTCTGATGGTGGTCGCCATCGTCTTCGGCGTTACGGCGATTCTCTACCCGGTCATCCTGCATCTGATGCGCCGGCTGGCGGATTACTCCACGAACCTGCTCGACGCCAACCTGGAAACGCTTGCCGTGCTCGGCAGCGCCATCGCCAAGCGCGATGCCGACACCGACGCGCACAACTACCGCGTGTCGCTTTACGCCGCCCGGCTCGGCGAGAAGATCGGCCTGGGGGCCGATGACATGCGCGGGCTGATCAAGGGCTCCTTCATCCACGACGTCGGCAAGATCGGGATTCCCGACGCCATCCTGCTCAAGCCGGGACGCCTCGACGAGGAGGAATACCGGGTCATGCAGACCCACGTCGGCCTGGGGGTCGATGTCGTGCGGCGCGCCTCCTGGCTGCAGGACAGCGTCCCGGTGGTCGCGGGCCATCACGAGAAATTCGGAGGCGGCGGATACCCGCGGGACACACGCGCGGAGGATATTCCCCTGGTGGCGCGGATCTTTGCGATCGCCGACGTGTTCGACGCACTTACCTCGGAGCGGCCTTACAAAAAACCGCTCCGGTTCGAAGACACGATGAAAATCCTCGAACAGGGGAGAGGGGTTCATTTCGACCCGAACCTTCTCGATGCGTTTGCCGTTATCGCCTCCGGACTCCATGAGAAATACGCCGGCCGTGAGGGGGACGACCTCCGGCAGGAGCTGGTTGCCGTGGTGGATCGATATTTCTCAGCGGGGATGGAGTCTTTGCATTACGGCGAGGCTGAGGCAGGCACCCCGACGCGCCGGGTAACACCCATTCAGGGTGCATCTATCAATTGACGGAGCAAAAACATGACGACTGTATTGCGGGAAAAAAGGAATAGCGTGAATGGCATGTCCGGGTTCATCCTGGCAGTTCTGTTGACGGGAATCAGCCTGGTCGGCTGCACCGAGGAGAAAAAAGCGGCCGTACCACTGCCCCCGCCGGAGGTGGAAGTGGCGGAGGTCATCCAACGGGATGTCCCGGTGTACCAGGAGTGGGTCGCCTCCATGGACGGCCTGGTGAACGCCACGATTTTGGCCCAGGTGCAGGGCTACCTGACCAAGCAGAACTACAAGGAGGGGGATCTCGTCAAGAAGGGCACCCTGCTTTTCGAGATCGACCCGCGTTCGTTCCAAGCGGCGCTGGACGAAGCTCGCGCCGCCCTGGCCAAGCAGCAGGCAGTTTTGCAGACCGCCCAGGCCAATCTGAAGCGGATTCTGCCGCTGGCGGCGGCCAATGCGGTCAGCCAGAGAGACAAGGACAACGCCGTCGGCTCCGTGCAGAGCGCTGAAGCCCAGGTGCTGGCATCCCAGGCGCAGGTGCGCAAGGCCGAACTCGACCTGGGTTTTACCAAGATCAGCTCCCCCATCGACGGCATCGCCGGCGCGGCCAAGGCCCAGATGGGCGATCTCGTGGGCACCCCCCAGGCCCGTGAGCTGACAACGGTGTCCACCGTGAACCCCATCAAGGTGTATGTGCCCATCAGCGAGCGTGAATACCTGCAGGCGGTGGAGAAGTCCAAGCCGGAGAAAAGGTCGGATGCCGATAGGACGTCGTTTGACCTGATCCTGGCCGACGGCAGCACCTGGCCGCAAAAGGGGACGTTCTCGTTTGCCGACCGCCAGGTGGACCCCCAGACCGGAACGATCAAGGTGGCCATCCTCTTCCCCAACCCCGAGAACCTCCTGCGGCCGGGGCAGTACGCCAAGGTGCGCGCGCTGATGGGCACGGCGAAGGGTGCCCTGCTGGTGCCGCAGCGGGCGGTCGGCGAGTTGCAGGGACGCTATCAGGTCGCAGTCGTAGAAGCCGACAACACGGTGCGTATCCGCGGCGTCACGGCCGGCGAGCGCTTTGACAACCTGTGGCTCATCCGGGAAGGTTTGAAGCCGGGGGACCGCGTGGTGGCCGAGGGAACCCAGAAAGTCGGCGAGGGGGTCAAGGTGACGCCCAAGCCTTATACCCCAAAGCAATAAATGGCGATTTTGCACACGCCTCCGAACAATCGAAATTTTTTCTGTGGGAGCGGCTTTCCAGCCGCGAAGATCGAGGCTGAAAGCCTCTCCCACAAAAAACAAACCGATTTCGCTTGGTTAAGCTGAAAGGTTGATTCATGGCAAAGTTCTTCATCAACCGCCCGATCGTGGCGATCGTGATCTCCATCATCACCGTCATCGTGGGCATCGTGGCGATGCTGGGGTTGCCGACCGCCCAGTACCCCGAAATCGTCCCGCCCGAGATCTACATCAACACGACCTATGTCGGAGCCGACGCCCAGACCGTGGAGCAGTCGGTGGCCACCCCCATCGAGCAGGAGATGAGCGGGGTGGACAACATGAACTACATGTACTCGCTCAACGCCAACAACGGCGAGCTGAAGCTGTACGTGAACTTCGACGTCAAGACTGATCCCAACATCGATCAGGTTCTGACGCAGATCCGCAAATCGCAGGCGGATTCGAAGCTGCCCGCCGAGGTGCGCGACTACGGGGTAACCGTCAAGAAGTCCACCTCTTCGCCGCTCATGCTGGTGGCGTTGTCTTCGCCGGGCGGGAGCTACGACGCGACCTTCCTGGCCAATTACGCTTACATCAATCTGAACGATCAGCTGACGCGCGTGCCCGGGATCGCCAGCGTCACCGTGTTCGGCGCCGGGCAGTACGCCATGCGCCTGTGGGTCAAGCCGGACCAGCTCGCCAAACTCAACATCACCGTGCCGGAGATCGTGGACGCCATCAAAAAGCAGAACACGGTCAACCCGGCCGGGCAGATCGGGGCCGAGCCGGCGCCGCCCGGCATCGACTACACCTACTCCATCCGCGCCCAGGGCCGCCTGGAGGCGCCTGAAGAATTCGAGCAAATCGTCCTGCGCGCCAACCCGGACGGCTCGCTCGTGCGGCTCAAGGACGTCGCGCGCATCGAGCTAGGCTCCCAGACCTACTCGATGGTCGGTCGGTTGAACGGCAAGCCCTCCGCGGTGCTCGCCCTTTATCAGCTTCCCGGGTCGAACGCCATCGCAGCCGTTGACGGCGTCACCGGGCTCATGGAGGAGGTCAAGAAGAACTTCCCGACCGATCTGGAATACAGCATCCCCCTGGACACGACCCAATCGGTGCGCGAAGGCATCAAGGAAATTATCCACACCCTGTTCGAGGCGCTGGTGCTGGTGGTCATCGTGGTGTTCATTTTCCTGCAGGGCTGGCGCGCGACCCTGATCCCGGCCCTGGCCGTCCCGGTTTCGCTGATCGGCACCTTCGCCATGTTCCCGCTTCTGGGGTTTTCCATCAACACCATCGCCCTGATGGGGCTGGTGCTCGCCATCGGGCTCGTCGTGGATGACGCCATCGTGGTGGTGGAGGCGGTGGAGCACCACATCGAGCACGGGCTCTCGCCCAAGGAGGCCACCCTAAAAGCCATGGAGGAGGTTTCCGGGCCGGTGGTGGCGATCGCGCTCGTGCTCTCGGCCGTATTCCTGCCGACGGTCTTCATCCCCGGTATCACGGGTAAGCTCTACCAGCAGTTTGCAGTCACCATCGCCATCTCGGTTATTATCTCGGCCTTCAACGCTCTGACCCTCAGCCCGGCGCTTTCCTCCCTGATCCTGAAGCCCAAGAAGAAGACCCGCGGCCCCTTGGGCGCCTTCTACCGCGGGTTTAACACCCTGTTCGGCAAGGCCACCAACGGCTACGTGAGCATCTGCGGCTGGTTCATCCGCAAGTTCGTCATCAGCCTGCTCCTGCTCGTCATCATGAGCGGTGCGATCGGCGTATTGGGCAAGCGAGTGCCGGGCGGCTTTCTGCCGGAGGAGGACCAGGGCTATCTCTACGCCGGCGTGCAGCTGCCGAATGCCGCCTCGCTGCAGCGCACGGATGCCGCCACCCGGGAGCTCGAAAAGATCATCATGGAGACCCCCGGCGTGCAGTACTGCACCACGGTGGTCGGCTACAGCATGCTCTCCGGGGTGACGAACACCTACAGCGGGTTTTTCTTCATCACGCTCAAACCCTGGCACGAGCGCAAGAGCCCGGAGGAGAAATACGGAGCCATCATGGCGAGCCTCAACCAGCGCATGGGCAGCATCCCACAGGGAGTAGCTTTCGCGTTCTCGCCGCCGGCCATACCGGGCATCGGCACCTCCGGCGGGGTGACTTTCATCCTGGAGGACCGCGCCGGAAAGGACATCGACTTTTTGTGGGCGAACACCCAGAAGTTCTTGGCGGAAGCGAAGAAACGGCCGGAGATCGCCCGGGCGACCACGACCTTCCTGCCCACGGTACCGCAGGTATTTGTCGACGTTGACCGCGACAAGGTGCTTAAGCAGGGGGTTGATCTGAACCAGGTTTATCGCACCCTGCAAGCCTTCATGGGCGGATACTTTGTCAACTACTTCAACCGCTTCGGGAGGCAGTGGCAGGTGTACGTGCAGGCCGAGGGCGAATACCGCACCCAGGCCGAGCAGTTGGGTCAGTTCTACGTGCGCAACGCCGCCGGCAATACAGTGCCACTTTCGGCCGTCACCTCTATCGAACAGCGTTCCGGGCCGGAATTCACCATGCGTTACAACCTCTACCGCTCGGCTCAGGTGAACGTGGTCGCCGCGCCGGGCTTCAGCTCGGCCCAGGCCATGGCCGCGCTGGAGGAGGTGTTCAACGCCAACATGCCGCGCGAGATGGGCTTCGACTACCTCGGCATGAGCTTTCAGGAGAAGAAGGCCCTGGAGGGGGTGCCGGTGTCGGTGATTTTCGGGCTCTCCATGCTCTTCGTTTTCCTGATCCTGGCGGCCCAGTACGAGAGCTGGTCGCTGCCCTTCAGCGTGCTGTTGGGCACCCCGATCGCGGTCTTGGGCGCCTTTGCCGGCATTTTTCTGCGCCACATGGAGTTCAACCTCTACGCGCAGATCGGGCTGATCATGCTGATCGGGCTGGCGGCCAAGAACGCGATTCTGATCGTCGAGTTCGCCAAGGTGGAATACGAAAAGGGCAAGTCCATCATGGACGCGGCCCTGGAAGGAGCGCGGCTGCGGCTGCGGCCGATCCTGATGACGAGCTTCGCCTTCATCCTGGGCTGCGTGCCGCTGGCCATCGCCTCCGGGGCCGGCGCCGTAGCGCGCCAGGTGATGGGCACGGGGGTCATCGGCGGCATGCTCACGGCGAGCTTCATCGCCATATTCTTGATTCCGATGACCTATTATGTCGTTGAGAAGCTCAGCCATCGGGGGGATGCGGCCAAGACCCACACCTCGGCCCAGGATCCACATTCGATGAGCCAGAAGGGAGGGGAGCATGCCTAAGCGCATACTGTGCGGAGTGATGCTGGCGCTGCTGACCGGTTGCGTGACGGTCGGGCCGGACTACAAACGCCCGGCCATTGACACTCCTGCCGCCTGGCGGGTCGAGGAGAAAGAGGCCCGGGATCTCGTCAACACGGCCTGGTGGCAGCAGTTCAACGATCCCGTGTTGAACGGGCTGGTGCGCATGGCTCTGGATGAGAACAAGGATCTGCTCATTGCCACGGCTCGCATCGAGGAGTTCTTCGGTCGGTATTTCTCGACCCGCGGGGACCAGTTCCCTTCGGCCGGAGGCAGTGCCGATGCCTTTCGCCAGCGGTTGAGCGAAAAGGGCCTGACGCGCATCGACGGCAAGGACAACCCCTACAACCAGTACGAGGCGTTTCTCAACGCCGGCTGGGAGATCGACTTCTGGGGCAAGTTCCGACGGGCGACCGAGGCGGCTCGCGCCGAGCTGCTCGCGACCGAGGAGGCCCGGCGCACCGTGGTTCTGACCCTGGTCAGTGCGGTGGCGGCGTCTTACGTGGACATCCGGGCGCTGGACAAGCAGCTGGAAATCACCCAGCGCACGGCGGACAGCCGCAAGGACACCTTGGACTTGTTCCAGCTGCGCTTCCAGAACGGGATCATCTCCGAGGTGGACTTGAGCCAGGCGGAGTCCGAGTACGAGGACGCGCTCGCGCGCATCCCGGACATCGAGCGCGCCATCGGCCAGACGGAAAACGCCCTGAGCGTGCTGCTCGGGCGCAATCCGGGGGCGGTCCCCCGCGGCTTGACGATCGATGAGCTGGTCCTGCCGGCTGTGCCGGCCGGCGTGCCGTCCGACCTGCTCGATCGGCGGCCGGACATCCGTCGGGCGGAGCAGTCGCTCATCGCCGCCAATGCCCGCATCGGTGTGGCGAAGTCGCTGTACTTCCCGACCATCTCTTTGACCGGAGCATTCGGCACGGTGAGCACCGATTTGTCGAATCTGTTCACCGCCGCCTCCCGCACATGGAATTTCGGCGTGCCGCTGAGCGTGCCGCTTTTCACCGCCGGCCGTATCGGCGGCGAGGTCAAGGCCGCCGAAGCCGGTCAGCAGCTGGCGGTCTATAGCTATCAACAAGCAATCCAGAACGCCTTCCGTGAAGTCGAGGATGCGCTGGTCGACCGCGGCAAGTCCGGCCAGCGGCTGGAGGCGCTGAACCGTCAGCTCAAAGCCCTGCGCAACTATGCTCGCCTGGCACGGATGCGCTACGACGAAGGCTACACCAGCTACCTCGAGGTGCTGGATGCCGATCGCAGCCTGTTCAACGTCGAGCTGTCCCAGACGACCGGCCAGAACGTGCTCTTCCGGTCGCTGATCAACATCTACAAGGCCATGGGCGGCGGTTGGATTGAAAACGCCGAACAGACCATGCCGGCTCAGCCGTTGATGGAAGCGGGATTTCTCCCTTGAAATCGTCCCTGGTGACCTTGCCGTTCGGGTTGGATTCGGAATGATGGCATGGCTTCCAAAACGTACCATCTCCTGTTGCTGAGCACCGTGATGGCCTTTGGGGCCTGGTCGGGAATTGAGCCCCTGGATACCCGTCTGACATGGCTCCTGGAAACCATGCCGGTCATGATGGCCTTACCGGTTATGCTGCTGACCTATAAACGGTTTCCGTTGACCAGTTTGACCTATACCCTGATCGCCATCCATGCCGTGATCCTGATGCTGGGCGCGCATTACTCCTATGCCAAGGTGCCGTTGGGTTTCTGGATGGAGGATTGGTTCGGCTGGACTCGAAACAATTATGACAAGCTCGGGCACTTCATGCAGGGATTTGGCCCGGCCATCTACACGCGCGAGATCGTGTCGCGGACATCACCGCTTCGTCGCGGCAAATGGCTCGGATTTATATCGATCGCGATACCGTTGGCGTTTTCAGCATTATATGAAATCGTCGAATGGTTGGCGTCCCTATCCAACCCAACGGATACCGAGGCCTTCCTGGGGACACAGGGTTACATCTGGGATACGCAGAGCGATATGTTCTTGTGCCTGGCCGGTTCGGTTATCGCGCTCATTTTGCTCACCAAGCGGCACAACCTATATCTTCTGAGAATAGACCGGACCTGATCGTCAGGACCCATCTCCTCCGCCCCACCTGCCGGCAGCGTTCCTTCGGTCAGCCGGCCGCAACGGAGGGGCGAGATCGCCCAGCGTACCCGGCGCCGGCTGCTGAGATCACGGCTTGCCGGAAGCTGCCCTTACCGCAAAGGCTCGATGAGTTTGCCCTTGACGAATTTTCCCTCCAGCCGTTTGCCGTGGGGAAGAGTCATCACTCCCTGGCCGGTCAATTCTCCGTCCACGAAATCGCCGGTGTAGATCCTGCCGTTGGTGTAAGTCATGGTTCCCTTGCCGGTGCGCTTGCCGCGGATGAAATCGCCTTCGTACCGGCGTCCGCTGGGCCAGGTCATGACGCCTCTGCCGTGCCGCAGCTCGCTCTTGAACTCCCCGTCGTACACCCGCCCGTCGGGGTATTTCAGTGTCCCCCGGCCGTTGCGCTCGCGAAACTCCCATTGACCGGTGTAGACTTTGCCGTCCGGGTAGGTGTAGGTCCCATCGAAAATCGTGTTGTATTGAAACCGACCCTTAAGCGTCCGGCCGCCGGGCAGGGTCATGAGCCCTTCCCCCTCGCGCATTCCGTTCTTGAACTCGCCGGTATACGTGTGCCCGGTGGCGTATTCCATGACGCCCTTCCCGTTCACGCAGTCGCCCTCGATGCAGCGGTCCGCGCCGGCGCCAAGCGGTAGAAGGATCAGGGCTGCTGATACGATAAGGATAGACGGAATTTGCCGCTGTTTCATTTGGATTTCCTCCCACGGGTTCCTCCCACTCGGAGAGGGAGACGAGAATATGATCGGAGCCTATCATAAAAAAGCATTCGAAGGAAAAAGCATCCGAAGGTTTTTTTATTGACTTTGAAGAACGGAGCGGTTTAGTCTTGTATAGAATTATTATAATGTATTATTTCAAGACTAGCAAAGGAGGAAAAACAGCAAATGCCTAGACAGAAAATTACGATCCATGACATCCAGAAGGCTAAAGAGGACCAGCGGAAGCTCGTCATGATAACGGCCTACGACTACCCGTTCGGCTTGATGGCCGACGAAGCTGAAGTCGACATTGTGCTGGTCGGCGACTCGCTGGGGATGGTGGTGATGGGCCTTCAGGGCACCGTGGCCGTCAGCATGGATAACATGGTCCATCACATCCAGGCCGTCATGCGCGGGTGCAAAACCTGCCTGGTGGTGGGCGACATGCCGTTTATGAGCTACAACACCTCCATCCGCGAGGCCATCACCAATGCCGGCCGGCTGATGAAGGAAGGCGGCTGCGATGTGGTCAAACTCGAGGGCGGGGTTTACTTCGCACCCACCGTGGAAGCCATCGTAAAAGCCGGGATACCGGTCCAAGGGCACATCGGTCTGACGCCGCAGACGGCGAGCGCGCTGGGCGGGTTCAAGATGCAGGGCAAAGACGCCACCGCCGCCAAGCAGATCATCGACGATGCCAAGGCGCTCGAACAGGCCGGCGCTTTTTCGATTATCCTGGAGGCCGTACCGGCGCCCCTCGGAAAACTCGTCGCCGAATCGGTGCGGGTACCGGTCATCGGGATCGGCGCCGGTCCGGACGTCGACGGTCAGGTCCTGGTCACGCACGACATGGTCGGCCTTTTTGATCGGTTCGTGCCCAAATTCGTGAAGCAGTATACTAAGATCCGTCCGATCATTCTGGATGCTCTGAAGGCTTACAAACAGGAAGTATCGGAAGCGAAGTTCCCTGCGGCCGAGCACTCTTTCAAGATGCCGGAGGAAACCCTGGCGCAGTTAAAGAAAATGATTTCATAAGAACAGCGCGGCCTCTTCTCCCCAGTCGATTCTGCAGCGCTCTCGGGGAGGAGAGGCTGGGTTGCAATGCAGAAGATTAAGCTTCGTTTCCCCCCATGAAGACCATGCATCAACTCAAGGCCGCTTTATGATGCCCCGTCGGAAAAAGCCGAATTATTACCACATCGGTTCACTGGAAAAAGGGATCAACATACTGAAGATATTGGCCGCGGGCGGCGCCATGTCTCTCGAAGAAATCGCCACCGAAGCCAAAATGGACCGCAGCGGCTGCCACCGCTATCTGCTGACGTTCCGCGACCTGGGGCTGTTGTCCAAGCATGCGAATTCCGGCTACCGGCTGACAACAGGCCTT
The DNA here is from genome assembly GCA_030834695.1 of Desulfobacterales bacterium. Taxonomy (GTDB): domain Bacteria; phylum Desulfobacterota; class Desulfobacteria; order Desulfobacterales; family SpSt-501; genus SpSt-501. Next base: position 837 of record JAUQXK010000007.1, on the reverse strand, counting down.
TTTGAGATCGCCATGATGTACATCAACCGATTGGGCATCCGGCAAATCGCGAGACCGTTCATGGAGGAACTATCTTCAAAATACAATGAGACGGTCAATCTGGTCGTGCGGAACGGGGATCAAGTCGTCTTTCTGAACAAAGTCGAGAGCAGCCATCAATACCGGATGGATATCGCCGTTGGAACCAGTCATCCCATCTATTGTACGGCTCAAGGCAAGGCGATCATCGCTTTCCGGCCCGAGAATGAAAGAGACGCCTTTTGCGGGCATATGAAAAATCTAAAAGCGTTCTCCGCTAAGACCATCACCACGCCGAAGGCATTCAAAGAAGAGATTGCCGCCATACGCCGGCAGGGCTTCGCCATTAATCAGGAAGAATATTTTGCAGGCATGAGCGGGGTGGCCGCGCCGGTATATGATTATACGGGGTTTGCCGTGTATTCCATCAGCGTCGCCGGCCCGAGTGAACGAATGCCGATGGATATGCTGCTGCACACTGGCGAAGACCTGAAGCGGGTATGCGGCAAGGTTTCGGCAATATTAGGCAGGACCGAATAAGATATTTTGATAAGCAGAGCTCAACTCAACGGGTAAAAGCACACAGCGGATGCCGCCGCGAATCCGGTCAGCGTTCGGTGGCGGTCAACGAGTCATTGACTCCTCGGGTGGTTTTCCTACCGGCTTGCGACGTTCTACCCAGCGGTTCATTCGGGCCATCAGCACGTAGAAGACGGGCACGAAGAGGATGGCGATGAGGGTGGAGGCGAGCATGCCGCCGATGACGGCGGTGCCCAGCGCGCGGCGGCTGGCCGCGCCGGCGCCCGTGGCCAGGGCGAG
>JAUQXK010000096.1 GCA_030834695.1 Desulfobacterales bacterium | reverse complement strand
GAAGGATTGCAAAAATGCACGTGCCCCCCCATATCCACTTCAACGATGGGTCGAGGGTTTAACATGGCGAAGCTGGCCAAACGCTCCGTTTCGGCCTCCGCCTGTCTGCGCTCAAGTTCGCCAGCCGCACGTATCGCTACCGCCTTCAATATTGCTTCCGCCAGATGAAGGTCGGTCCTGGGTTGACGTCCGATGACGGCGATCAAACCGATCGGCTTCCCTTGCGAACTCCAGAGAGTGGTTCCGACGTAGCTCTCGGCCTTCATTTCTTGAAGCGCTACATCCTGCGGGAAAAGATGCCGAACGTCTCTGGGAAATGAACAAATCATCTTGCCCACCACATCGCCGCATGGGGTATCCCTCAGGGCATATTCCAAGTTGTCCTCAAACTTCCCATCGCTGAAAACGGCTACAGTCTTCGCTGCCAGACCGTCCCCCTCCAGGCGATCGATGCAGACATAGTCCATGCGCAAAGTCTCAGCCAGGTAGCGCGCCAGCGATCGGAAGAAGTCCTCGCCAGAGGCCGACCAGCCACACTGCAGCAGGAACAATTGGGTCTTCTCGATCTGCTTGCGCTCGGTGATGTCCACCATCGTGACGCGGCATTGCTGCCCGCCCTGCGCAACCGTGGCCGTGATGTGCACGTCGAGCAGCGCCTTGCCTTCCCCCCGCAGCGCCACGTCGCACATCTCCCTCGCCTGGCTTGTAAATACTTTTTCCAGGAAGGCTTTGAATCCGGATTGGTCCGGTTCGGCCATAAAATCCTCAAAACGCCGACCCACCAGCCGGGCACGTTCCAACCCCAGCATGCGCGCCCCCGTCAGATTCGCCTGACGGACCAATCCGTCGAGGCCTAGGGTCAAGTAGCCCACCGGGGCAAAATCATAGAGATCGGTGTAGAGCTCCAGCCCCGCTTCCACCTCCGCTCGCGATTGGCGCAATTCCTCGTTTTGCATCTCGAGTTCGATCTGGTGGACCTGCAGTTCGTGCAGGAGACGGCGAGCTTCCGCCCCTGTCGTGATACCCCTGGTTTTGATGGCTCGCAGTCGCTCTTCTGCTCGGCGGCGCAGCTCGGCAGCGGCCGCTAAGTGTTCCTTGTCTTTTTTCATATCGTCTTTTCTTCCACGCGGTTTTCCGCTTCAGCCTTATCTTGTCGCAGCTGAGCCTCCAGGGTCTTGGCGGCTGTGATGTTCGAAAAGGTGATCACTACACCATCGATCCTGTTCTCCAGGGTGCGGTAGGGCATTGTGCGCACTAAGAACCAGCGCCCGTCCCGGGTGGGGACCTGCTTCTCGGTGAAGACCAGGGTTCGGAGCACCTCCCGCGCGTCCGCGGAGAGCTCCGGATAGTCCAGGTTGGTGGTGATGTCGGTGAGGGGACGGCCCGCATCACCGGGTATCAGCTTGATGATCCTGGTGGTTTGGGTGGTGAAACGGCGCACGTTGAGCGCACCGTCCAGAAACAGCGTGGCAATCTCGGTGCTGTTGAGCAGGTTCTTCATGTCGTTGTTGGCCTGGGACAGCTCGTCCACCTTGGCCTGCAACTCATGGTTGACCGTCTGCAGTTCCTCGTTGAGCGACTGCATCTCTTCCTTGGAGGTGGTCAGTTCCTCGTTGGTGCTCTGCAGTTCTTCGTTGGTGGATTGCAGTTCCTCGTTCATGGACTTGAGCTCTTCCTGGGAGGTCTGCATCTCTTCACGGGATGTTTGGACCTCCTCGCGGGCCTGCTGAAGCTCGCGCTCCAGCGCCTTCAACCGGTCACTGTGCGCGGAAGCCCGGGGGGGCTTACCCGCGGCCTTGGGTTCAGGGGGTGTGGCCACGTCCCTAAAGACGACCATCACCTTCCCCTTCAGGGCCGCAGGCTCGGCGATCGGATGAACGGTGATGTCGAGAGCCTGCGCCCCGCCGTTAGCCCCAATCTTTACGTCCTTCAGACTTGCCGTTGATTTTTGCCGTAACGCTTTTTGCCAGACCCTGTTCAGCTCGAAGCGCAACCCTTCGCGCGCCATGGCGAAGATGTTCCAGTTGGCCTTGCCTGCCGCCGGCTCCAGGTATTTTCCGGTACGCCCGCTGATATAGAGGATGTCCCCTTTGTCATTCGTCAGCACGGCTGCCGGGGAGAAGCGCTGCAGGAGCAATTGGTCCGCCAGGGCCTGGAGGTTGGGACCTGGGATCCGCGCCTGAGGCTGAGTGCTCGCGGCATTCGGCAGATCGGGGGAAAACGAGGAAGGGAATTCGACCGGTTCCCGGTGCAGGAGGGAGTCTACCCGCCGGTAGAGCCGAGTCTTGCCTCTCAACGGGGTAAAATGATCCGTGTAGCCGCCGATGGTCTCGGCGCTGCCCAGCAACAGGATGCCGCCGGGATTCAGGCTGTAGTGAAAGAGCGGGATGAGCTTTCTCTGCACCCCCTGGTCCAGGTAGATCAGCAGGTTGCGGCAGACCAGGATGTCGAGTTTGGTGAAGGGCGGGTCCATGATGACATTCTGCGGGGCAAAAACCACCATCTCGCGGACTTCTTTGCCCACCCGGTAGCCGTGCTCCTCCAGTACAAAGAATCGCCGCAGGCGCTCCGGGGAGACGTCCGCGGCGATGTTGGACGGATATACCCCCGCGCGCGCCCTGTCGATGGCTTCGCGGCCCAAGTCGGTGGCAAAGACCTGGAGAGAAAAGTTTCTGTCCGGCTTGGCCTGTTCCAGCGCCTCCTTGAAGATCATAGCGAGCGAATAGGCCTCCTCCCCCGTGGAGCAGCCGGGGATCCAGGCCCGCAGGCCTCCGCCTTTCGGATGACCTTCCAGCAGGGCGGGGATCACCTCGTCTTTCATCTGTTCCCATGCCGGCGGGTCGCGAAAAAAGCTGGTCACTCCGATCAGGAGCTCCTTGAAGAGCAACTCGATTTCCTGAGGGTTCTCGCGCAAAAACCGGACATACGTGGCGATCTTGCCAAGCTGGTGCAGGCCCATGCGCCGCTCGACACGGCGGTAGATGGTGCTCCTCTTGTACAACGAGAAGTCTTGCCCGGTCTGCGCCCGAAGCAGGATAAAGATTTTCTCCAGCTCGCTCTGTGCCTTGCCCTCCCGGGACGGATCGGGCTCGGTGATAAGAGGCGTGTGTTTCAAGTAGCCGATGATCCTGCGCGGCAGTTCCTCCGCCGGGGCAACCACGTCGGCGAGGCCGGCATCTATTGCGCTTCGCGGCATGCCGTCGAACTTGGCCGACGCCGGTGCCTGCACAAAGACCACCCCCGCATTCTCCTTGATTGCCCTAAGCCCCAGAGTGCCGTCGGAGCCCATGCCCGAGAGAATGACGCCGATGCTTCGAGGCTTGCAGTCGTCGGCCAGCGAGCGCAAGAAAAAATCAATCGGCAGGCGCAACCCCCGAGGCGCGGCTGGTTCAAGCAAGTGCAGCACGCCGTGCAGAATGGACATGTCCTTGTTGGGGGGGATCACATAGACGCGGTCCGGTGTGACCTTCTGCCGGTCCTTGACCTGGACAACCGGCATGGGGGTTGTGCGCTGCAGCAGCTCCACCATGATACCCTTGTGGTTCGGATCCAGATGCTGGACAATGACGAAGGCCATCCCGCTGCCTTCCGGCACGTGCTTCAGAAACAGCTCAAGGGCCTCGAGACCTCCGGCCGAAGCTCCGATACCGACGATAGGGAACACACTCGGTGTTCTGAGAGGACCCGGCTTGAGAGGCACGGGCGCCGACGATTCTTTCTTCCGCAACTTCACGCCGGAGTCTTTTTTCATGATCGGACTCCTACACATATAGAGGGGGCAAAATCAGACGCTTGATAAGGCTGGGATTCAGACGGCACCAGCCAAAAAGGTGGCAGTCCGACTTGGATGGGGATCATTTAAGGTAGGATCAGCCGGATTATAAATTCATATCATAACCCTCGTCTTTGAAGCAAATTGTTTCTTGTCCATCTCAGCTCCTCTCGATATCTGCGGGTTATTGGGTGTGTCCTAAGCGGCGGACCCCACAAGTTGGACCGGCAAGATTTAATTTTAAGTGAAGCTCTGTCGGTTAACGTCAAGCTGCCTGAAGCTGCGGCAGCGAGGCGAAGAAGACTGTATCAGGCATCCGTTCGTCAAGCGATGAATGCGGCCGACGTTGGTTGAAAAATGAGAAGTAATACTGTAGCCCTTGACGGTCTTGGTCAACCGCATCATAGGCGTGCAAATAGACTTCCTCGTCTTTGTTACTCTTCCACATCCGCGCTACAAAGACGTTGTCCCGCCAGGAGTCCTTGCCGTCCATCCTGATTCGGACACCTTAAACCGTTTTTCTGACCGAAGTGAACGTGTGGATTACGATGGATAATCTCTACTGTTGCCCCCCAAGGGTTTGGGCTATCCTAAAATCTCGTGCGGAGGTCCACCGATATGGGCCATTTGTATTTCTGGAATTGCCTTTCAAATCAGATCGGCTTCAAGGTTGCGGGTCGGAGCAATCCCCCGGCGGATCGCAAGTCCGTAGGACAACCTTGGGGCCGCTTTCGTTTTGAAGGATAAAACCATCCAGCCTGGCTGGGCAAACTTAGTCGACAAACAGATTCACAACGAGGATGCCCAGGACACCAACGGCGATAATGGCACCCAATATGGCGGCAAGTGAAAAATCCGCGGGGGGAATTGGTTTCTTCAGCAAGGGATGATCGATCTGTGGCGTGCTGGTTGCGGGGGGCGGCAAATGGGTTGGAGATAGAAGCGTCAGTCACTAAGGCTTGTGGGTTATGGTCAACGAGTTCGTCTCGAGAAAGGTTCCAATCGCCGCCCCCCTTGTTACAACATCGGCAGTCCGGCGAAAACTTTAGGACAAAAAAGAACCGAGCGGTCGGAGAGGCCGCTCGGTCGGCGAAAAGGAGAGACAAGACAAGGGCAGGATCGTGGTGAACCCTTGTTGCCAGTAAGGTATCATCGGCGGATTGGTAAAACAAATACGGTCCATCCTGTATTTTTTTATAAGGTGCTTTCCAATGAATGAACCCTCCAAACATCAAGAAATTTTAGGAACTGGTAGATGGTGCCAAGGTCACAGTCACAGGGCAGCCGTCTATAATCACCGAAGACGAGATAAGGCGCATGGCCGCTAAACTGGATGGCCCGAACCGGGAACGCTGCGGCCCTTCAGGGGGTAAGGGAGTTTTTGAGGAGCAAAAACATTAGGGGGGATGGCAATCTTAGCGGAGTGTCCGATTTGCAAGCGCAGGCAGAAGCTATCACACAAGGTCTGTAAGTATGGTGAGAAGTTGGACAATGCGAAGCGCTCCAATCGGGTCCGGTATTGGATCACCTACCGGCTGCCCGACCGTATGCGCTCCGGCGTGAAACCACCCGCCATTGATGCCGAGCCTGCAAAACTTGCCAAAGCGTTGCCAACATCAAAAAAGCTTAAAGCCAGCTAATTGAAAAAAATAAGTTAATCCCCCATCTTCGCCATGTAGTCGTCGTTCAAAATGGAGTAATTTTATTTAACCTTGTTTAGTACTATTTAGTATCGTTTTACATAAAGATTACAATAGGATTGACATTATTTAATAGAAGGAGTAAAAAGATATTGATAGATGCAAAACCATAGTAAGAAATCGGCAAATGTTGCCAAAGTGTTGCCAAGGCGGTTTTGACTAATCAAACAATGCAGCTAAAAAAAAATTACTTCAGAACTAAAAAAAAGTATTGTCTTACGTACCAATGAATGTTAAGGTGTCTACAGTGATTGTAGACAGCTTTTTTG
>JAUQXK010000095.1 GCA_030834695.1 Desulfobacterales bacterium | reverse complement strand
CGTCTAGAGGAACTGCAGACAGGCAGAGAAGACTGACGGCTGCGTGGGCATGGGTCCTCCGGGGCTGTCCGGCACCATATGGAGCGGGCTTGCTGCCGTACGCTGGTTCGTTGAACGGATGGTTGCGGCGCGCTGCGGCCGAAAACCCGCCCCGCCGAACCTCGGCTCAAATTGTACCAGTTTACTTGCCGGAGTAATAACGCCGCTACACCCCAAGGAACCTCTCCTGGAGTTCCGGCTGGGACCAAAACTCGGCGTGGCTGCTCTGGTGAACCAGCAGTCCCTCCTGCAGGATGCAGTAGCGGTCGGCCACCTGGCGGGTGGCGTGCACATCCTGCTCGACCAGAATGATCGTCAGTCCGCTTAGCTTCAGGCTCTGGATGATTTCGAGCAGTTTCTCGACGATCAGCGGCGCCAAGCCCTCAGTGGGTTCGTCCAGCAGCAGCAGGTCCGGATTGGTCATGAGCGCCCGGGCGATGGCCAGCATCTGCTGTTCGCCCCCGCTGAGCTGGCTGCCCCGGTTCCGGCGCCGCTCCGCCAGCCGCGGGAAGAGTTCGAAAATCCGGTCAAGGCCCCAGGGGCCTTCGGCGCGCTGTTTCTGCACGCTGATGGCCAGGTTCTCCAGCACCGTCAGCGACGCAAAAATCTGGCGATCCTCCGGCACGTACGCGATGCCCTGCCGCGAAATCTCGAAGGGCTGTCGCCCGTTGATCGGCCGCCCTTTGAAGAAAATCCGGCCGGAGCGGGGGGCAACCAGGCCGATCACGCTGCGGAGCGTGGTGGTCTTGCCGGCTCCGTTACGGCCCAACAACGACAGACATTCTTTGGGATGCACCGCGAAGGAAACCCCCTGAAGGATGTGGCTTTTGGCGTAATAGCTGTGGATGTCCTCCACCTGAAGCAGGGGCCGGTTCAGGTCCATGCAAACTTTCCTCCTCCCAGGTAGGCTCGCCGGACGTCGTCGTTGCGTTGAATGTCATCCGGCGAGCCCTCGGCGATGATCTGCCCCTGGCTGAGCACGGTGATGGTGTCGGAGATGGACATGACCACCTTCATATGATGTTCAATCAGTGCAATGGTGTATTTTTCGGAAATCCGCTCTACCAGGGCGATCATTTTCAGAGTGTCCTCCGGGGACATGCCGCTGGTGGGCTCGTCCAGCAGAAGCAGCTGCGGATCGGTGGCCAGGGCGATGGCGACATCCAGCGAACGCTGGCTGCCGTAAGGGATGGTGCTAGCGATCCGCTCCCGGAATTCGGTGAGGCGCATCTCTTCCAGGACGGCGTCCGCCTTTGCGCGGATGTCAACCAAGCCGCTGGCGGCGCGAAAGAGCGCAACGCTGCGCTGGGTTTTGGACTGGACCGCCAGGCGCACGTTTTCATGAACGGTCAACTCGGGAAAAATGCTGGTGACCTGGTAGGATCTCCCGATGCCGATCCGGGCGCGCTCATGGAGCTTGAGGTTTGATATTTCCCGCCCGTCAAATAGGATTTGACCGGAGGTCGGCGGGAACACGCCGGCCAGCAGGTTGAAAAGCGTGGTCTTCCCCGCACCGTTGGGTCCGATGATGGCGTGCACCTGCCCGGCGTGCACGTTCAGGCTGGCCCCGGAAACGGCGGCCAGCGCTCCGAATGACTTGGTCAGATTCCGAGTTTCCAGCAACGGCACGCTGTGGTTCTCCTGAGTGGAAGGCCCGCGCCTGGATCATCCTCGCATTTCGATGAGATGCCGTCTCCAGGCCCGGTGGAAACGGATCAGGCCTAACTTCGGGCGTATACGACTTTCCCGCCGACGATGGTCATGTGGATCCCGATCCGGCTGATCTGATCGGGCGGGGTCTCCCAAGGGTCCTGCTCCAGCACGACCAGGTCGGCCAGACGGCCGGATACCAGCTGTCCCTTCAGGCTTTCCTCGCCCGACGCATAGGCGGCGTAGAGCGTATACATCCGGAAGGCTTCCTCAAGGGATATCTTCTCTTCCGGGCCGATCACTTCGCCGGAGGCGGTCTGGCGAGTCACCATGGACTGCACGCCCAGCAAGGGGGGATAAAGACCGGCCGGATGATCGGACGAGCCTGCCACCCGCACGCCGGCCTTGAGGAAACTCCGATGGGCGAACATGCGCGCCGCCCGGGCTCCGTAAAACCGCAGCAGCTTCTCGCCGTGCTGCCAGATATAGGCGCCGAATGGCAGCGCCATCACCCCCAGGCGAGCCATCCAGGCCAAGAGGGCGTCATCGATCATGGTGCAATGCTCGATGCGGTGCCGCGGATCGGGCCGCGGAGCTTCGGTCTGGGCTCGTTCAATGGCCTTCAGGGCCATTTCAATCGCCAGGTCTCCGTTGGCATGCACACAGGCCTGGTAGCCGGCCCGGTGTATCCGGCCGACGATTTCGTCCAGTTCGGCCTGCTCGGAGATCAGCAGAACACCGTGATCCTGTGGGTCGTGGGCGTAGCCATTCTTGAGAGCTGCCGTGCGACCGGCGATGGCGCCGTCGATGATGATTTTGATCCCGGTGCACTTTACCCATTCGTTTCCCCATGGTCCCAGCAGCCCGATCTGTTCCAATCGCGGCAGGAAAAGGTAGGGAATGATCATGTTCACCCGAAGGGTCAGCTCGGCGGCGGCGCAGAGGTCGTGGTAGCTGGTGACATAGCTCGGGGCGGTGAGCGCATCGCCCACCCCGCAAACGCCAGCCGCGTTCAGGATGTGCGCAGCCTGCTTCAAGGCCCTGCGGCGCACCTCGCGGGGAAAGGGCGGCACCACCAACGGCTGCACGGCCAGGCTCTCGAACGCGAAGTTGAACATGGCCATTTCGATCAATCGTCCATCCAGACGGCCGGTGGCCGGATCGCGGCCGAGCGCACCTCCTTTGGGGTCGGGCGACCGGTCGTCCATGCCTCCTGATTTCAGGGCCGTGGAATTCACCACCGCCCAGTGGCCGCTGACGTGGACGACGATCACGGGATGCGCCGGAGCGGCGGCATCGAGGTCGTCGCGGGTCAGCGAACGGCCTTCAACCATCTTGGTGTCGTCGTACAAAACCCCCTGAATCCATTCTCCCGGGTGGAGGCGGGAGGCTTCGGATCGTATCAGTCTCAGCAAGTCCGCCAGACTCTTGATACGCTCCGAGGACAGATTCAACTTCAGCGGCTCCTCGGCAAACCAGGACAGATGCTCATGGGCGTCGATGAAACCGGGCAGAACGGTGCGGCCCTGGAGATCCAGCACGGTGGTTTCGGGTCCGGCCAATGACTCCAGCGCGTGCGAATCATCAACAGCCAAGATTTTTCCATTCGCAGCGGCAAGGCCGCGGGCCATGGTTCCGTGATTGTCCAGGGTGCGGATCCGGGCATTCCGGATCAGAAGATCGACCGCCATTGACATTCATCCGTCGAGAGAGTTGATTAAAGACCTATCCCCATAGCATGGTTTCGGCTATTGACAAAGCGCATTGTCATTTCTTAGACTTTAACCGGCCCTGTACCGGCGTGGCCGAACCCGCTTGCCTCTCACCGCTTCCCGCGGACCCACGGTTGCCCGGGATCCGGCCATTGACGACCGTCAGAGGAGGTTTCAGATGCTGACCATCTTTCGACACCTATCCCAACGTTGCGTATGGCTGTTCATTCTTGTTTGCGCCGTGGCGGCAACGGCGGCGTACGCTCAAAGCCCGAGCCAGCCGGGCGACATGCAGTTTCTTTTTGCATTCGGAGCGGTTACGGGGCCCGAAGGCAAGCAGAAGGTCATCGCGGTCCAAAACGAAACGCTCCTGCGATCCGGGGACCGAATGAAGCTCTTCATAGAGCCTAAAAGCGCCGTCCATCTCTACCTGCTGCACTTGAGCGCCGAAGGCGAAATCGTCTTTTTGTATCCGGGCGAAGGACAATCCGCGAGCATTCTGCCCGGCGTTGCGGTGCACATCCCCGACGTCTCGAACTGGTTTCAGCTCGACACGCACACCGGCCAGGAGAAATTTTATCTCATAGTTTCAGCGCAACCCCTGCACCGCTTGGAAAATCTCTACGCCCAGCACGTCACCCTGAAAGAAAAAAATGCACTGCAATCGTCGGCCGACTCCATTTTGAACGAGATCAAGCAATTGAGGCTTAAGCACCGGGACCTCTCCGCCCCGGCGGAAAAGCCGGTCCGAATCGGAGGGAGCCTGCGGGGCCAGAAGCCGAAAGACGCTTCGATTTTTCCGGATGTCACGGCTCTGGCTTCGGAAGTCTCGGCCCCGGGCGGTTTCTACGGCCGGACGTTCACCATTGACCATCGCTGACCCAAGACCGTGGCGGAAGCCCATTTGGCTGGCTGCGGGGGTGCTTGCGGCGGTCAATCTATTTTCCTTTCTTTGGCCGGGGTTCTTTGACACTTGGAACGAACGGCTCAATGACCAGTTTTTCAGCCTGAAGACGTCGTATGCCGCCTTCGCCCCGCCTTACGACGAGACGGTCGTCCACGTCGACCTGAACAACACCAGCCTGCGCGCCCTGAAAGACTATCATCCCACCCGCGCCCATTACGCCCGGGTGATTCACAACCTGGGGGCGATGAAGACCGCCGTGCAGATGTGCGATATCATCTTCGCCGGCGAGACCAGCGTCGAAAACGACCAGCGCCTGATGGATGCGACGCGGCGGTCACGGGACGTCGTTTTCGGGATGGCCTTCCGACTGTCCCCGGCCGCGGGCCGGGCCGATGGAATTGAAGACCCCGAGGCGCGCGACTATCTCCGCAAAACGGCCTGGAAGATACCGGCCGCAGCGGAGGCCGCCCGATTCTATCACGGCGTCGACCCGCTGATCACGCTGGTGCCGCTGGCGGAGCTTTCCCTGGGCACCGGTTTCCTTACGCTCTTCCTGGATGCGGACGGCGTCATCCGCAGACTGCCGCTGATCGTGCGGTTTGAAAACGAGTTCTATCCGAGCTTCGCCCTGAAATCCGTGTGCGCTTTTCTGAAAGTTCCACCTGAAAAGATTGCGCTCGACCGCGGGTCGATCACCCTGCGGGATGCCGTTCGGCCGGGCCGTGCGCAACGGACCAGTCTCACCATTCCGATCGATCCGCGCGGCTGCATGCGCATCAACTTTGCAGGCCCCTGGGGTCGGATGAAGCATTACAATTTCTCGGACGTCTACGCCGCTTCCGACGACCCGGACCGGCTCGATGAATTTCGGGACGAACTTGAAGGCCGGATCGCGCTTCTATCGGACATATCCACAGGCTCGGCGGACATGGGCCAGGTGCCGATCGACGAGGCCTACCCTCTGAGCGGAGTCCACGCGAATGCCGTGAACACCATCCTGACCGGGAGCTTCATCCGGGAGGTGCCGAGCCCTGCAACGGCCGTTATCGAGGTTCTCCTGCTTCTCGGCGTCACGGCACTGTCCTTCCACCGCTCGGCCCTGGTGAGCGCCGCGGGAACCGTCGGCCTCGGAGCACTGTTCGCGGCCGCGGCGGGACTGGTGTTCCTGCAGTGGGGCATCCTGATTCCGGCCGTCAAGCCGCTCATCGTCATGGTGCTGGGGTGGGCGGGCTTGTCGACCTGGCACGCCCTTGAGAACGCTCGAGTGCGTGCCGAAATCGAGCGGGCACGGCAGCTCGCCGAACGCGAACTCGAGATCGGCCGCCAGATTCAGACCGGTTTTCTGCCGGCATGCCTGCCGACCCCCTCCGGCTGGGAGATCGCTGCTCATTTCCAGCCCGCGCTGCAGGTGTCCGGAGATTTTTATGATGTCTTTGAAGTGGCCGGCGGCCGCTGCCTGGGAATCGTGATTGCCGACGTCTGCGACCACGGAGTGGGCTCAGCGCTCTTCATGGCCTTGACCCGCAGCCTGATCCGGGCGTTTGCCTCGCAGAGCGCCGATCGCCTGGGCGCTGCCGCAAACGACCCCCTGCGCTGGTCTCAGACGCTCGCGCTGGAGACGGTCCAACAGACCAACGCCTATATTGCGGACAACCATGGCGAAGCCGGGATGTTCGCGACGCTTTTCCTCGGGATCCTGGATGCCGCGACCGGAAGGCTCACCTATGTAAACGGCGGCCACGAGCCGCCTCTGTTTCTACGCAGCGGGCAGCCGGTCTCCTACCTCAAAGCCACCGGGCTGGCCGTTGGGGCGCTGCCCGACGCCCCGTTCCACACCGAGTCGATCGATTTTAATGCGGGTGACAGCCTGGTTTTGTATACGGACGGCGTCACCGATGCCGACGACTCCACAGGAGAGCATTTCTCGAAACAGCGCCTGGTCAGCCTGGTGTCTGAAACCGGCGACGCGGCCCAGACCATGCTGGGCCATGTGATCGCGGCCCTGAATGCCCATGTCGGAAAAGCATCACCCGCGGACGATGTCACTCTTCTGATCATTAGAAAAACAATTTAATAACAAGCCGTTATGTTGAAAACCGACCGGAGGGTTGATCACAACCCCATTTTCCGCCATAATGGTCGGTGTTCAGAATAACCATACTGGTTTAACCCAAAAAAATTAAAAGCGGCTGCAACCCCTGCGGTGTGCGGCCGCTTTTAAGGCTTTTAGGGGGTATTAGAAATGAGCGCACAATTGAAAAAAAGCACTAAGCGCATTTTATTCCTGCTGCTGGGGTTGACATCTGCTTTGATCTTTTTCAGCGGCTGCACCATGTGGTCCAAGCCTTCGGCCGGATACACCGCCGCCTCTAAGGGACCCGGCCAAAAAGAAGAACCGGCGCCGGCTGAGATCTACCCCCGGAATGAGATACCCGCTTATGTCGGCAGCATGAGGTCTGTCCGGGTTTTCAGCACCTACGAACGCATCGATACCGGCGTCGATCTCACGCCCGGCAGACTGTACTCCATCATGGCCAACGGCCGGGTATTCCTGGAGCCATCCGATTCCGGCCGGGGACCCAGCGACCGGCGCTTTGTCAAAGTGGTCGGGAAGGCCCCCCAGACCCCGGTGTTTGTCAACGAGGTGGGCGATACGTTTGTTGCCATCGACTCCGGCCGGCTGAGTCTCGGGTTCATGGACCAGGACTATCAGGACAATCTGGGCTATTTCGACGCCATCATCATCGCCTGGCAGACCGACGACTTCGCTCAAGTTGCGGAATTCCTGCAGAAACTCTCTGAGCGCTATCCGGATCACCCCGGCATCAACCAAGCCTACATGCGGGCGGACAAGGTCCGGGACCTGGCTGCCGCCCGCATGCAAACCGCTCTGGAGATCAACCAAACCAAGGAAAGTATTCAGGCCCTTCAGCAAGCCGATCCAAAGAAAGGCGGGCCCACGCCGGCAGAGCGTCGGCAGCAGCAGCGCGAACTCGAATACCGGTTGGCGGAGCTGACCGCCCGGCAGGCACAGCTCGACCGGCTCAACCAACAGCTTCAAGTTGAGAAGGCCAGATCCGTCCAACTCGGCCAGGAGCTCGAAAAAGAGCGCAGGGAACGAGAACGCATGAGCAAAATCGCGGCCGAAGGCAAAGCTCCTCCCCTTCTGCTCATCACCAGCCCGGAGGACGGCCAGCAGGTGGAAGTCGGAAGCGTGCGCCTCAGCGGTGCGGTGGAAGGCAAGCAGGGCCTGAAGAGCTTCGAGGTTTTTCTCAATGACCGCGTCCTGGAGGCCTCCGCCGAACGCGGCATTCGGCAGGTGGGCGGCAGCGCTCCCCGCCGCCTGAATTTCGACCGCAAGATACCACTTGATGAGGGTGTCAACCATCTGCGTGTGGTCGCGACCGACACCGACGATCTCGTCTCGGAGAAGTCGCTTTTTGTGCACTACTATCCGAAACGGCGCAATGTCTGGGCGGTCGTGGTCGGCATCAACGACTATCCGCGTCTGCCCAAGCTGAAATACGCGGTCAATGACGCCCAGGCCTTCTACCGACTGCTGGTCGAGGAGAACCGGATTCCGCCTGAAAACGTGACCCTGCTCACGAACGAACAGGCGAGCCTGGTCAACCTGCGCAGCACCCTCGGCACTCGCATCAAGAATGCCGCCCGTGAAACTGACATGGTCATCATCTTTTTTGCCGGTCACGGGGCCACGGAGCGGGATTCCGCCAGCCCGGACGGCGACGGCCTTGAGAAGTACCTCCTGCCCTTCGACGCGGACCCGGCCGATCTCTACACCACCGCGATGCCCATGGTCGAAGTCGGGCGGATCTTCAACCGCATCCGCTCGGAACGGCTGGTGTTTATCGCCGATGCCTGTTACAGCGGCGGCAGCGGCGGGCGGACCATCAGCGTTGCCGATACCCGCGCCAACATCGGGGACGGATTTTTAGAGCGGGTGGTGGGCGGTCGCGGCAAGGTGATCATCACCGCCAGCGCCGCCAACGAGGTCAGCGTCGAGAAAGACGAATTGCAACACGGTGTTTTTACATATTATTTACTCGAAGGGCTGCGGGGCAAGGCCGATTTGGACCGCGATTCCATGATCACGGTGGACGAGGCGTATCGCTATGTGTACGAGCAGGTGCCCAAGGCCACCGGCCAGGAGCAGCACCCGGTCAAGAAAGGGGCGGTGGAGGGCAGCGTGGTGCTCAGCATCGTGCGTTAAAAGGAGCGGAGGCGGACGCTGTGACACGCACTATGCTTTTTTTTGCAGGGCCTCGCGTTCGCGGTCTAGCTCGGCGAGAAGCTGCTGCACGTTCCATTTCTCGGAAACCGGAGTGAGCACGGCCCACAAGGCCGGCTGCATACCGGACTTCTTGCAGGCGGTCATCAGGCTGATCAACTGGGCTTCGGTGATACCGGCCACGATGACGGCGCGCGGCAGGGCGGAGGCGGCTTCCGCGCCGCTGCCGTCGGCAAGCTCAAGCAGGGCCGCCAGCGGCATCGCGCCCTGCTGCGTGGCCACCCATACCCTGGGTACATCGGCCAGGCCGACCATGCCCAGGATAGCGTTGAATTTTTTCTGGACCTCCGCTCCAAAGCCGCAGAGCAGGAGCTTGCGCGGCCCGTAAAGGAGCTTCTCGGAGCGAGAGACTTTCTCGAAACTGGATTTTTCGGGCATATCCGCCTTCCTGAATACACGTCACCCTTTCGGTATCCGCCACGTTCCGCTTGGCCGCCCGGCCGGCTGGATTCCGGACACGGCGCTTAATCCTCGATCAAAAATCATCATTGAAAACCCAGGGCATGATGGTCGTGATGACAACGATCTTGGTCTGAGGGTCCACCGTGATGCCGGCGGAAAGGCTGGAATACCAACGCCCGATCTGCCGGCCGCCTGGATCGGTGATGGCAAAACCCGATGCGTAACTGCCCGGCACCGGGAATGACTGCACGAGTCCGACCACCTTGCGAAAGATTTCCGAATCCGGCGCGACGGCATGCCACATAGGGTCTTCGTCCAGACGATAGTCCTGCTCCAAGCCGACTACGCCGAACGGATTGTTTTCCTGGTTCAGATACCAGTAGCGATAATTCGGCTGGGCTGCCAGCTTCTCAAACTGCTCCGTGACCTCGCGGTTGCTATGAATACCGCCGATCCTCGACAGCGAACATGCGGTCATGAAACCGGCTGCCATTACCAAAATCAATACAGCGTTCCGTCTGGACATGTCTCTCTCCGGTCGAGCATCTTGCTGAACGGCACGCGGCGCTGCAACGTCTGGTCCTTCCTTTTATCAAAAGCCGAGCCGGATCCCGACCCCGCCGCCGCCGGACCCGATGCCGATACCCACCCCGCTCCCGTACCAGCCGTCATCGTTAATCCAGGGCATGGCGGTGGTGACGGACACCACCTGATTTTCAGGGTTGACGATAATCCCCGCGGAGAGGCTGGAATACCAGACCCCAATCTGCCGGCCCTGGGGGTCGAGGATAAACGCTCCGTATGTGTAGGCCCCCGGCGCCGGAAAGCCCTCCACCAACCCCACCACCTTTTCAAAGGTCTTGGAGCTGGGGTCGACTTCCGTCCAGTTGATGTCTTCGATGCGGTACGGCGGCCCCAGGCCGACCACCGCATAGGGGTTGTTTTCCAGGTAATAGTACCAGTACCGGTGGTCGGGATAGACATGGAAGGTTTCGAAGGCCCGGCCGACCTCGCGGCTGTTGCGAAGCCCGCCGCGGTTGGCGGTCGAACAGCCGGCAAAGAGCGCGGCCGCCAGGACCAGAACGCCGAAGATCCCGCACGTAGCCTTATAAATGTTCATCGGTGAACCTCATAGCATGGCATCGGTTTGAACCTGATTCCCATGATAATTAATGATAATTATAGAAGACCATCAAGACAATGCCAAGAAGGCCACCCGTTTCCCGGTTGCCCGACTCGTCGTTGCCAAAAACAAGGGGCACCCGGCATCCCGGGTACCCCTTCTCTGTCAGTGAATTCTTCGGCTCCCTCCGCGGCTATACCTGGAAGACAATCGGCAGGAGGAGGAAACCGGCGGAGATGATGACCATGTAGATGATGAAATAAATCATGCAATAGCCCATGATGTCGCGGAAGTTGAGCTTGGCCACACCCAGCAGCGGGATCGCCCAGAACGGCTGGATCACGTCGGTGATCATGTCGCCCCACGCGTAGGCGATGACCGTCATGGGCCCGCTGACCCCCAGGCTCTTGGCGGCCGCCATGATGTAGGGCGCCTCAACGGCCCACTTTGCCCCGCCCGAGGGCACGATGTAGTTGAGGATGCCGGAGTACCACATGACGATGAACGGGTAGGTCTCCTTGGTCGCGATGGCCGTGAACCAGTCGCCCATCACCTCCGCCAGCCCTGAAAACTTGATGATCCCGAAGATCCCGGCGTAGAAGGGGAACTGGACGACGACCCCCCAGATGAACGAGCCACCCTCCATTGCCGCCTTCAGAAACGACGCCGGCGTCCAGTGCAGCAGCACGCCGATGACCAGGAAGACGAAGTTCACCACGTCGAGGTTGATCCCGGCCCAGCCGTTCTTCCCAAAGTACCAAACAAGCCAGATGATCCCGCTCGCGGCCACGATGAGGTTGATGATGGGCGAGTTCTCAAGCCAAAGAGCGGGGGTCATCTCCTCCGGTCTGGGTTTGGGCGGCGGCTCGAAGCCGGCCTCCTTGATCAGCTCCGGGTCCGCCTCGAAGGTCTCCTCTTTCCGAGGGTGCATGAGCGGCCCCACGATCGTCAAGACGACCAGTACCGCCAGCGCCAGCAGCAGGTTGAACGGGTGGAAGATGGTCTGGGTGATCGGGATGATCCCGATGTCCTTCTCCAGGAAGTGCTTGGGGGTTGCCACCAGCAGCGGTGCGGAGGCGGAGAGCCCGGAATGCCACATCGTGCCCAGGCCCAGGTAGGCGGTCGCCACCAGGAGGCGGTAGTCCACGCCTTTCTGCTTGCGTACCATGAAGCGCACGAAAACCGCCGAGCCGACGATGCTGAGCCCCCAGTTGATCCAGGCCAGCCCCATCGACACAATCGCCATCAGGGCGATGGCGCCCTTGTTGCCCTTCGGTAGGCCGGCGAGGCCGTTGAGGAGCCGGCTGAAAATAGGGGTTGTAGCCAGGATGTAGCCCGTCATGATGATCAGGCACATCTGCATGCCGAAGGAGAGCAGCACCCAGAAACCGCTGCCCCAGTTTTGAATGAGCTGATACGCGGTGGCTTTGGTGAAGATGAGGCCTAAAACGTAGGCGGCAATGGTGAGAATGACGGCGATGACCCATGCGTCCGGAACCCAGCGCGTGCTCCAACGTGTGCTGGCAGATGCGAGCTTCTGAAGCATGTCTTCCTCCTTTTCGCTGCAGGTTGAAAACGCTGATCCAACGCGACTGCTTCAATGCACTAACCCGAACTCCGATGCCGATTTATAGCTCCAAAAGTGGGAGCGAGTCAATCCGGCTCAGCGCACATGGCAGCGCATGACCCATTTGCTGCGGGAAGGGCGCGCGCATTCCACGAAGCCGGTGCGGATGAACATGGCCGGCAGGCCCATGTAGCTTGACACCGGGGCCAGCGGGGTCTCCTTGGGCGGCGTCGGATAGGCTTCGACCATGGACCCTCCGCGGCTCCTGACGTAATCCAGGGCGCCGCCGATGAGGGCTTCGGCGATTCCCTGGCCGCGAAAGCCTTTCGCGACATAGAAGCACACGATGGACCAGACCGGCTGATCATCCAATCGTTTCAGTACCGGCGAACGCTCGAGTGAGCTGAATTCCTCCCGGGGAGCCACCGAGCACCAGCCGACCGGCTCCGTTCCCAGGTAAGCCAAGAGGCCGGGGATCTTCCCTGAATCGACGATCGCCTTCATGGCCCGGCGATTGCCCTCGCCCCTGCGTTTTCCGAACTCGCTGCGGGTCGAGCGCCACCACATGCACCAGCAGCCTCCGTAAGCGCCGTGGGCGCCGAACAGCGCCTCGAAGTCACGCCAGCGTTGCGGAGTCAACGGGTGAATCTCGAACCTGGCGTCGGCGCTTGGGATGGGGGCTGTTTTTTTCATGGCGTTCGTCCCCGTTCCGAAGAAGTTGTGGATAGGATGACGGCGGCTTCGCCGCGGCGGCCGTCGATATAGATATCCATGGGACGGTTCCAGCGCAGAAGCCGCAGGTGATTTGTTTCGCGAATCGACTCGATATCCTTCAGGCGTTCCCAGCGAATGAAGGCATCCGAACCGTAGGGAACGGACAGGCAACCGATGTTCAGCGATGTCACGTTCTGGAAGAAATGGGTCCCCTGGGCCGGATCGACGTTGAACCCTTTAAGGCCCACCTCCACCAGGACTTTCACGCCCGATATTTGAGCCCAGCCCACGCCGATGCCCATCCAGGGGTCGGTCGATCCCCAGCGTCCGAACCCGACGAGAACATAGGGCCGGTTTTCATCGACCAGCCCCTTGTTCATATCGCCGATTTCCCGGGCGATCTCCCGGGTCTTGGAGGTGTCGAAGGCGTCCGGTTTTACATAAACGAGGTCGCGAATGTCGCGATAAACGCCGTTGCCGTGCGCCATATTCGAGTAGCAGAACGCCCGCTGCTTGTGCCCGGCGGAAATCTCGATCCGCTCCCAGCGCTTTTTGGACGCCATCGGCCGCAGCTGCAGCGGGTAGAAGACGGGCGGCTGATCTTCCGGCAGGTCGCAGGCAAATTCGATTTCCACCGGGATCCGCATGGACCGCTCGCATACGGAAAGAAGCCTGCCAAGCAGTTCGCCGAATTTCAAGCGCGGATCGCGCAGCACCTTCTGGAAGGTCACAATCCGCGGTCCGTCGTAAAAAAAACTGTCCACCAGCAGGCCGCTGTCGGACTGGTAGACCGAGGCGACCTTCTGCAGCACCCACTGGCTTTCGGCCACCGACAGCGGCAGCGGCCGGAGGCGGTCCATGGTGGTCGGGTCGCGCGGTTCCCGAATGGGAGCCATGTCCAGTGCATAGAAGCTCTTCTGCGTGAAGTACAGCCAGTCGCGCATGTCGGCGAACTGCGGCAGCAGCATGGGATAGCGCGGGCAGAACCGCACGATCGGCCCGCCCTCCACCACGGTCTTCCCCAGCCCCAGGGCGATCTGCGCGACACCGTCTTCGGCTTTCATGTAGGAAATGGGATAGAAATTGTGGGATTGGGCCACGCCGGAAAAAGTAGGGTAGAAATAGTTTCCGCGGCGGCAGCCGCCCAGCGTCTGGACCACCACCGCCATGCGCTCGTCCTCGAGCCGATAGCTCGTTTGGCGGAAATAGGCCCGCGGATTGTCCCCGAACGTGGACGCCCACACCAGCTTGATGGCGGCCAGCAGGGACCGGAGGCGCTCTTCGAGCGAATCGTCGCTGTTGGGCAGCATGTAAGTCGAATAAAGACCGGCCAGCGGCAGGTTGTGCGAATCCTCCAGGATGCTGGACGAGCGCACGGCCAGCGGTTCCCGGACGGTCTGCAGATACGAGCGCAGGTCGTGAACCATTTCTTCCCGGAGAGCTCCTTCGAGAAAACGCTGCTGGAGCTCGTTATAGGGCAGGGAACCTTTCAAGGCCTCGTCCCACAGCCGGTTGTCTTCCAGAAAGCGCGCAAACTCGTTGGAACATACGACCAGGGTGGGCGGGATCTGGATTTCGAGATTCGGAAACAGCCGGCGAATCTCCAGCCGGGAGAGCAGGTAGCGCAGAAACCCGATGCCTCTGGCCTTGCCGCCGAGGGTTCCTTCGCCCCAGCGCATGAACTGAAGCTCCTGCGGATTGCGGCCGGGCATAAAGCGGGTAATGATGTCGCTCTGCTTTTCGTAAAGCGCGGTTTCGATGACACGGATCAGGAACCGCCGCAGATCTTCGGCATCTTGAAAGTCTTCCACCCGCTTCGGGTAAAGCTGTTCGGCGATCCGAACCTCGGTGCGGGCCATCATCCAGTGCGAAAAGTGTTGCTGCCCGGCGTGGTGCAGGATGGATTCGGCCGGCACCTCCCGCAGACGGTCCAGCAGCTCGCGCGGGTTTCCCGCGCGAGCGATCTCGCGCCCGTCGCGCATTCGAAAGATGAAATCCCCAAAGCCCATATACTCCCGCAGAAAGCGCTGCAGGTCTTCCATGAGCCGGCTGGAGTTCTTGTCGATAAAGTAGGTTTGCAGGGCCTGCGCCCGGGTGCGGTTTTTATCCGGCTCGGCGGATTGGATGCAGATGGGCAGCTCGGGCATGTCGCGGCGCAGCATGCGGACGAGCTCGAAGCCGGCGTCGTCGTCCAGCCGATCGGCTTTCATGAAGCGCACGTCGGTGATGACTCCCAGGATGAAAGGCCGGTAGCGCCGGTAGACCTCCACGGCCTCCTCGAAGCTGCCGGCCAGCACGACCTTGGCCCGCGAGCGCATGCGCAGCTGCCGGTGCAAATGGTTCAACCCCTCGTCGATCAGCTTGCGGGTCAGCACCATGATCGCCGTGTAGATGGCCGGCAGGAAGGTGGAATAATGCGCGATGGAGTCTTCCACGAGCAGCACCAGCCGCACGCCGCCCAGCCGGGTGTCCCGATCGGCATTCGCCAGGTCCTCGAAGTACTTGATGATGGCGACCAGGAGGGTGGGGTCGTTCTGCCACAGGAAAATCCGGTCCACCCCCTCGGGGCGCTCCTGGCCCTCCAGCCGGGTCGGCGAAGAAGGGTCCGTCGCCAGCACGACCACCGGCAGATCGCTGCGGATCGCCTTCACCTGGCGCGCCAGGCCGTAAGCGAGCTCCGCTTCTTCATGGACGATTGCCAGGACCAGATCGATGGTTTCCGTGCGGATGACCTCCAGTGCCCGCTCGACGCTGGAAACCTTGCGGATCCGCGGGACCGTGGACAGCCCCCGGTCGGCGTATTGCTGCCAAATGCGCTCCTCGAGGGTGCCGTCCTCCTCGATGATGTAAGCGTCGTAAACGCTGGAGACCAGCAGGATCTCCCGGATGCGGCTGTTCATCAGGGAACGGAACGTATCGAAGCGGTGCTGAAGGGAGTCAATGTCCAATAGGAGGCCACCTTCGGGCTATTTCTTAGCGGGCTCCAGGAAATGGGCGACGTGATTGCGATACTGCATGGCGACATCGTGATTGTGGACGACGAACATGTTGCCGTCTATAGACGTGATGGGCCGCTCCAGGGCGGCGAAGATCTCGAAGGTGCGGTTGATGATTTCCTCGGCCGACATGATCTGCATGTTGTAGCCAAGCACATAGTGCAGGTCGACCCGCCGCCGTTGCTTGCCCCACACCAGATGCCGCAGGTGGTCGCGGATATCATCGATCTTTTCGCGCATGGCACTGACCGACAGGCGGTTGAACTGTTCGTCAAAGGCCGAAAAATAGATGTTCGCCGGGAATACGGGCTGCATGCCCATGACCCGCTCGAAGGTTTCCTTGGCATAGGTGTGGGCGGCGAATTTAATCTTGGTGCCGAGCACGTCGCCCCGCAGGGATCTGGCGTCTATCTTCCGCGGTTCACCGAATTTGAGCGACAGGTTGACCGTGCGTTTGTCAGCGCAGAAACGGCGGATGATGTAGCCCATGTCCTGAACGTAAATTTCCTGGGGGCTGACGCCGGCTTCGTGCATGCGGGTCAGTTCCTGAAAGTTCTCGTCCTCCAGCACGCGTTCATAGGCCAGGTTGATGGGCACGATGGCCACTTCCTCTCCGGAATCCACCGCGGCCTCGATGTCCATTTGGAACGGCAGGTGGTGAAATCCGTCGATTTTGCCGGTGTAGCTCCTGCCGGTTTTGGTCCCATTCATTTTCAAGAGATCCAGCAGGCTGGAGCGGATGGCGGAATATCCCGGAAAGGTCAAATACATCTCCCGGTCTTCGACCAGATGCTGGCGGTAGGCTCGGCTGAGAGAAAGAATGTCCTTGCGGCCGAGCTTGATGTCCGCGCCGTTGGATTGCTTCAGCGTCACCGGATTGCGGAAGACCTTGAACGCCCCGCGCCGGCTGAGGTACTGTCCGATGGTGAGCTGATGCGCTTCGGCGAGTTGCTGGAATTTGGGGTCGATCAACGCCGGAAGGACATCCCGGAAAATGTCGATCTCTTCGATGAACAGGTTGTTGCCCCCCTCCATCAGGACCCGCATCCCGTTCTGCCGGAAAAGCACTCCCAGCACGACGAAGTCGGCTTCGCTGAGGTGGTTGGGCTTGAAGGTGATGGCGCAGTTGGAGTTTTCGCGGCGGAAGCGTTTGATGGGCTCCAGCCCCACCACGCGGGCGTTGAAGGTGTTACCCATGGCCAGCCGGTAGATCAGCGCCTCGAGCGGGTCGATCTCGCGGTAATCGTGCGCCATGAGGGGGAACAGGGGTTTCATTTTTTCGTAAAGCGACTTTTTCATGGCCCACGTAACCGTCGAGAATCGATTGAATTGCAGGCAAGCACCAGCTCTATAACATTGGGAAGATGTGAAATCAAATCGGGCGGCGGAACGGGCGTTGCACCGGCAACGCCCTCTCAGCGCGGTGACCGCGGCGAGCCGCCATCGAATCGGACGGCGGCTCGCTGCACCCCTGTTGCGGACAAAGCAGTGCGGTCGGCGGCGGATGCCTCAGAAATTGACGTGCTCGATACCTTTTAAGCCCAAAATCTTTCTGGCTTCATCCGGTGTGGCCGGTTCGAGGCCGAGCTCGCCGGCGATCTTCACGATTTTGGCCACTTGCTCGGCGCTGCTTTTGGCCAGGACCCCCTTGCTGACATAGAGGCTGTCTTCGAGCCCAACGCGGGCGTGGCCCCCCATGATGAGAGAGCCCGTGCACATGGGGATCTGGTGCCGGCCGGCGGCGCAGACCGAAAATTGGAACTCGCCGATCTGCTTGCGGGCGGTGTCGACGAGAAACACCAGGTTTTCGAGGGAGGCGGGGATGCCGCCCAGGATGCCCAGCACGAATTGCAGATAAACCGGCCGCTCGGCGATGCCCTTCTGGAGCAGGAAGGCCAGGTTGTTGATCATGCCGGTGTCGTAGATCTCGAACTCCGGCCGGGCGCCATTGGCGTAGATGATCTCCAGATACTGGCGCATGGTCTTGAAGGTGTTGGGGAAGATGAAGTCCTCCGTCCCTTCGAGATAGGGTTTTTCCCACTCGTGCTTCCACTCCTGGACCTGGCCGGCGATGTGAAAGAGCGCAAAGTTGAGCGATCCGGCGTTCAAGGACGTCAGCTCGGGTTTCAAGTTTGACGCGACCCGGACACGGTTTTCCACCGGCTCCCCGAGCTTTCCTCCGGTGGTGAAGCACAGGATGATGTCGCAGCGGCGTTTCACTTCTTCGGCGATCTGCCGGTAAATCGATTGATCCGCGTTGGGCAACCCGGTCCGGGGGTCTCTGACGTGGACATGCGCGATCGCGCCGCCTGCTTCGGAGACCCGCACGGCTTCTTCGATCAACTGCTCGGGGGTGACCGGCAGATAAGGCGACATGCTGGGGGTGTGGATGGCACCGGTCAGCGCGGCGGTGAAGATTCGTTTGTTCATGGGGGGTCTCTCTCGTACTTACAGGTAATCGTTGCGATGCGATTCGAATTCACGAATAAAGTCCGCGACCATCGCTTCCAGCGGATAGGCCAGCTGCCAACCCCACTCGGCCCGGGCGCAATCGTCGTTGATCCTCAGCGCCCCCAGTTCGCGCAGAAGTTCCACCACGACGGGGTCGGGCTCGAAGGTGAGCCGGGCTGCGGGAACCTGTTGCCGGATGATGTCGACCAACTCCCGTGCTGAAAAAGCCGGCGAAACCCCGGCGATGTTGTAGACTCTGGTTTGCATCCTGGACGGCTCGGCCGCTGAAAGGTCGATGAGGGCTTGAGCGGCGTCTTTGAAATAGAGCACCGGGCAGCGAGTGGCCGGATCGCATTTGAGGACATACGGCAGCCCCTTGATGGCATATTCGATCGCCCATGCATTGTAGATGGACATGTGCGCGGTCCTGGCACCCGGACCGACAATCGACGGGAGCCGAACGCCTCGAAAATCCAGTCCGAATTTGCGGTGATAAAACCGTCCCAGCAGCTCGCCGAAGGTTTTCGAAATTCCATAAAAGCTGGATGGCCGCTGAATGGTGCGGTCGTCGATCTCGGCACCCGGGATATCCTTGCTGTAGGTCGCGATGGTGCTCCCGTAGATGATTTGCCGCAGTTTCTTGATCCGCGCGATTTCCAGGACGTTGTAGGTGCCGATGATGTTCGCATCGAAAGCCGCCCCCGGGTTGTTTTCAGAGGGCAGGGACAGCATTCCACCGAGATGGAAGATTCGTTCGATGGCGTGCTTTTCGACGCAGTCCATCAGCTCGGGCCAACGCGCCAGGTTCCCCTGCTCAAAGATGAAGTGTTCGCGCAGCTCTGAGAGCGGGCCCTGGACGGCAGCAACGTCAAAGAGCACCGGCCGTTCACCGGCGGCGATCAGCTGCCGCGCAACATAAGACCCGATGAAGCCGGCCCCGCCCGTGATCAAGGTGGTCATCGTTTGGTTTCCCTCGGAATGCGTTTCAGATGCAGTGTGGAAGAATAAATTCTCGTTAGAGCAGGCTCCAGCCTAACAGGGCCTGCTGAAGAATCGTGAGCTCCAGCAGGCCCTCGCCGGCCGCCGAACCTACTTGGCCATCTTGCAGCCCGTTTCGGCGCAAGGCACCTCGATATCCTTTGCGGGGATCTCGGTTGCCGGCCCGATGAAGGCGTGCTTGAAGTACTTGTTGTCCTTGACAATCTCGAGCGCCCAGTAGGGAACCTGCGCCTGGTGGTCGCAGGCCCGCATCGTCCAGACGCCAGCGGGGCCATCAAACGAAAGCCCTTCCCAGGCCTTGATGACCGCGGCCACATCCGTGGTGCCGGCCTTCTTGACCGCCTCGGCCCAGAAAAGAGTGGCGGTATAGGCTTTGCCGCGCAGCCAGGTGGGATAGTAGCCCTTGTCCTTGTGGAACTTGGCGATGAATTCCTGATTTTTCGCCGTGGGGATGCTGAGCGCATAGATTTCGGCCCCCATGTCTCCCAAGATCAGGCTGTCATCCCCAAGGGAAGAGATCATCACCTCGTCGTTGATGTAGTAGGAAAAAACCTTTTGTTTCATTCCCAGGGGCCGCCCCTGCTTTAAAAGCAGAGTCAGGTCATTGCCCCAGTTGGGCGTAAAAATGACATCGGGCTTGGCGGCAACCAGCTGGCTCGCGTACGGGGCGAAATCCTTGGTTCCCGCCGGATGGAAGATCTCCGCAACGATTTTGGCGGAAGGGCTCACCTGGGCAAGCTTCTTTTTAAAGGCCGCGACGGCTTCATGCCCGAACGAGTAGTCCTGGCCGATAATACCGACGGCCTTGTACCCTTTTTTGGCGATCATCTGGGCCAGTGCGAACGAACGCCCGTCCGTGCTGCCACCCGGCCGGAAAAAGTTCTTGTTGCACTTCTCACCGGTCATGCTGGCGGCGTCCATGCCATAGGTGAACATGATCACGTTTTCTTTTTCCGCCAGCTGGGCCATGGCCGCGCCGACCGAGCTTCCGGTCCCACCGCAGAAAAACTTGACCTCATCCTTTAAAATCAGGGCCTGAGCCTTGCGGGTGGCGACGTCCGGCTTCAACTCCGAATCGATGGGAATGACTTCGATCTGCTTGCCCAATAGCCCGCCGCTCTCATTGATGACTTTTACGGCGTACTGCACGCCTTCAAGGTAGCGCTCGCCGATGTCCTTGAAGGTCCCCGAAAGAGGTTCGGTGGCGCCGATTTTGATGGTGCCCTGAGCCGCTGCGGTAAGCGGCAAGGCCAGCATCAGAGCAACTGCCAGAAATCCACAACTGTACCTTCGCGTTTTCATCATAACCCTCCCTTTGTGTTGAGAAAAAAGTGATTTCAGACTTCCAGGTAGCTCTTGCGTACGTCCTCCGCCGCCAACAGGGCGGCCGTATCCCCTTCGAAAACCATCTGCCCCTTGCCCATAATATAAAACCGGTCGGCCACCTTGATGGCGGCCTTGAAGTTCTGCTCCACCATGAGCACGGTCACCCCGGCCTTGCGAACGGCGGACAGCATTTCAAGGACGCCCTTCACGATCAGCGGCGCCAGCCCCTCGGTCGGTTCATCGACCAGGATGAGCTTCGGGTTCCCCATGAGGGTCCGCGCCACGGTGAGCATCTGCTGCTCGCCTCCCGAGAGATGGCTGCCCCTGTTGCCGGATCGCTCCCGCAGGCTTGGAAAAAGTTCATATATCTTGTCGATGGTCCAAACTCTGGCGGGTGAGCCGTTGTTTTTCGAGCTCTGAATGCCCATCAAGAGATTTTCGTGAACGGTCAGGCTTCTGAAGATCCGTCGGTCTTCAGGGACATAGCCTACACCGGTTCGGGCGATCTGGTAGGGCTGGCGGCCGACCAACTCCTGCCCGTCGAACCGGATGTTTCCCCGCGAAGGGCGAACAATGCCCATGATGCTCTTCAAGGTCGTTGACTTGCCGACCCCGTTCCGCCCGAGGAGGCAGACCAGTTCTCCCGCTTTCAGTTCAAGGGACACCCCGTGCAGAATGTGGCTTTTCCCATAATAGCTGTGGATGCCCTTGACTTCCAGCATGGCTATTCTTCTCCCAAATAAGCGTCTTTTACCCGCTGGTCGTGGCGGATCCGGTCGGGGGTGTCGGATACCAGGATCTTGCCGTAGTGGAGGACCGATATGGTATCGGCGAGCGAAAATACCACATCCATATCATGCTCAATGATGACCAGCGTGCGCCCGGCCGTGACGCGATCGATCATTCGGATCGCCTGTGTCGTTTCTTCACGGGTCATCCCGGCCGTGGGTTCGTCCAGCAGGATCAACTCCGGTTCCGTGGAAAGCGTGATCGCGATCTCCAGCGCCCGTTGCTGACCATAGGACAAGGCGCTGACCGGAATGTGCATGGCCTCTTGGAGCCCGACCTCCTCGGCGATCGCTTCGGTGCGCTCCTTGATCCGGCGATGGTTGTCGGGTTTGCGGAAGAAATGGTATCGCAACCCGTTCCGGGAACGGACGCCGGAACGGATGTTGTCAAAGACGGTCAGCTCCTGAAACACGTTGGTGATCTGGAATGAGCGCGAAAGCCCCTGGCGGTTGCGGACGTAGGCGGGTTTGGCGGAGATGTCCTGCCCTTTGAACAGGATGGCGCCCGAGGATGCCCTGAACCGGCCGCTGATGATGTTGAAGAGGGTCGTCTTGCCCGCCCCATTGGGGCCGATGATCGCGTGCCGCTGCTTCTCCCTCACCGTGAAATCAACACCGGTGAGCACCTTTAGACCCGAGAAGTCCTTGTGGATGCTCTGGACCTGCAGGTATTCCGTCATGATGAGGGCTCCTCTGCCGCAACCGGTTTGCCCCTATCGCGTTTCCTGGAAAACAGGTCCCGGATCGAATGGATGATCTGCGAAAGGCCCCCCGGGATCAGCAGGACCATCAGGATGAAGATCAACCCCATGAAGAGCGGCCAGCGGTCGGTGATGTCGCTCAGGTAGTTTTGGACAATGATGTAAACAAAGGCCCCTAAAATCGGCCCCCAGAAGGTTCCCGTGCCTCCGACAAAGGTCATCAGCAGGACCGTGGTGGTCATGTCGACGCTGATGGCCGACTGCGAGACAAACTGGAAATGCAGCGTGTAGAACGCCCCCGCCAGCCCGGCCAGCGCGCCTGTAAAAGTGAACAGGATCAGCCGGCTGACGTTCGTGTTGTACCCCAGGAATTTCATGCGCTCCTCGTTTTCGCGCATGAGCAGCACCGTTTGCCCCATGGCCGTTTTCGTGAAGTACCAGCAAAACACAATGGCCGCGCCGATGACTACCAGGGTTACGTAGTAGAAATTGGTCAACACGGACATTTTGACGGTCGTGAAACCGAAATTGAGATCGGGCCGGGTGATACTGAGCCCGTCATCCCCGCCGGTGATTCTGTGCCACTTGGTCGCCACCGCATAAAACAGCGAGTTAAACGCGAGGGTCAGCAGCGCGAAATAGGACCCTTTGTGCCGCAGCAGAAAGCCCCCGGCAATAAAACCGACCACGGTCGTCGTCAGGAGCGCTATCAGGATGGCGTTCCACATGGAGAGTCCGGGGATATGGATCAGGGCGACGGCGACCGTGAAGGCCCCCGTGCCGAAGAACATGGCGTGGCCGAACGAGAGCAAGCCCGCGTAGCCCAGCAGAAGATTGTAGCTGACGGCATACAGGGCAAACACGATAATTTCAGTCAGCATGTTGAGATGGTATTTCTTGATCACCGAAGGCATCAAGATCCCCAGGGCGAAAAGGACGGCGATAAACAGGTAGGATGCCTTTTTCTGCGAGATCATTGCTTTTCACCGAACAGCCCGGAAGGTTTGACGATCAGGACGGCGGCCATGAGCATGTAGACCAGCGCCAGCGACAGTTTCGGAAAGAGAAGAACTCCGAAGGATTGCAGCTCGCCGATGAGCAGCGAGGCCACCACGGCGCCCCCGAGGCTCCCGAACCCACCGACCACAATCACGACAAAGGCGTCGATCAAAATTTCATGCGCCATGCCGGGGTAGGTCGTGAGCAGGGGGCCGGCGATCACCCCCGCCAGTCCGGAGAGGGCGGCACCGAAAGCAAAGACGCCGGTAAACACCAGCGGCACGTTGAATCCCAGCGCGTTGACCATTTCGCTGTCGTTGACGGCGGCTCGCAGGATAATCCCCAGGCGGGTTCGGAAAAGGATCAGCGCCATGGCCGTCCCCACGAGAATGGCGCAGACGAAAATGAAAATCCGGTAAACGGGGTAGGTGATCCCGAAAAGCTGAACCGTCGTGCCCAGAAACCCGCCAATGTTCACGGCCAGGGGGTAGTTGCCCCAGATCCATTTCACGAGTTCCGTGAGAATGTAGGCCAGACCGAACGTGAGGAGCAACTCGTGAAGATGGCCGTAGACGTGAACCCGGCGGAGCAGAAACCGCTCCACGAGCGCGCCGATGATGAAGAGCAGCACGGGGCAGACCAACAGGCAGAGCCAGAACTGGCCGGTCACATGCAGGAGCGTGAAGGAGAAATAAGCACCCAGCATGTACATGGCCGCATGCGCGAAGTTCAGGACGTTCATCATCCCGAAAACAAGGGTCAGGCCGGCCGAGACCAGGAACAGAAGCCCGGCATAGGCCAGCCCGTGCAGAAAGAAGACGGATACATCGCTCATGTGCATTGCCCTTTTCGATAACCCCGAACGAAAAAGGAGCTATCTCTTTCCGGCGGACTCGTTTCCATCGCGGTCGGCGGCCGGTGAAACGATTTGGTGAATGATCCGCAGAAGAACGGCGTCGCGCTGTTGAATCACCTGCCGGACTTTTTCCGGCGGCCATTCGTAAAAGCCCCGCCCGGCTCGGACGCCGGTTGCGCCGGCCGCTACTAGATCCTCCAGCGCGGGGGACGGCTGCCGGGATGATTCGAGAAATGGAAACAGGTAGCGGTGGATGTCGCGCGTCAACCCCAGGCCGGCCAGATCCGCCGTTTCAAGCGGTCCGATGAACGGCATCCGCGCGCCAAATCCGTATTTGACGACCTTGTCGATGTCTTCGGCGCTGGCGATGTTCTTCTCGCAGAGGGAAATGGCTTCGCGCCACATGGCGTGCTGGAGGCGGTTCCCGAGGAACCCCGGAACGTCCTTCAGCACCCGAACGGGCGCCTTGCCCACCTTGGCCATCAGCGTATACACGGTTTCAAATACCGCCGGGTCGGTGTCGGCCCCCTTAATCACCTCCACGCAGGGGAGCACGTGGGGCGGGTTCCAGAAGTGCGTGCCCAGGAAACGGTGCTTGATTTTCAGGGCGGCGCCGAGCGCCGTGATGCTGATCGCGGAGGTGTTGCTGGCAAAGATCGCATCGGGCGTCGCGCAACGTTCGAGCTCGGCATAGGCCTTGCTTTTTATTTCGAGGTCCTCCACGATGGCCTCAATAACAAACTGGGGGCCGCTGCCCAGCGCTTCGATGGAGGGGCAGAGGCGGATCTGTTCGAGGCAGCGGTCTCGATCTTCGGGTCGGGCGAGCGCTAATTCGATGAAAACCTTGAAGTTGTCGGCGATTCGGCCCTTGGCCGCCTGAAGCGTGGCGGGATCCGCATCGTAGAGGTTGACGTCGTATCCGGCCGACGCGAAGATCTGCGCAATGCCGTGGCCCATCAGGCCGGCGCCGAGCACGCCGATGTGTTTGATTTCATTTAGCTCCATGGCTCGTTCCCTCCCGGCCGATCGTGCGGTTGTAAATGACCATGAAACACTTGACTTCTTTGCGACCGATGGACTCTCCGAAGTGCGGGATGCTCGAGTCGAAATAGATGCAGTCGCCCTGTTCGACGACGTGCTCCTCGTTCCCGTGAAAGAAGCGCATGCGCCCCTGGATGACGAACAGAATCTCCTGCCCCTCGTGCTGGAAGAAAGTCCTCTTTTTTATTCCAACCGGCAGGGTGAGGATGAAGGGCTCCATCATCTTGTTGGGATAGCGATAGGCCATGGCCTCGTAAGAATAGCCGAAGGCGGTCCCATCCCTGGCAATCAGAGGGCGTTCTTCTTTGCGGACGAGACAGAGCGAGGTGCGCGGGCTCTGCTCGCCGAGGAGGGAGGAAATCGTCACATTAAAGACGCGGGCGATGTTTCCCAGCGTTGAGACCGGAGGGGCTTTTTTCGATTTTTCGACTTTTGAGAGATAGCCCTTGCTGAAGCCCGTTTGCTGGGCGAGGCTTTCGAGCGTGATCCCCTTCTCGGCGCGCAGCGCTTTGATGCGCTGGCCGATTTCGGCTTCCAGGGTGGCGGGTTCTTGTTTCATAACAGAAAACAATCCCTGAACAATGAAACAAAATTCGGACTTTATGTTAAGCGATGGTCGGCGCTTGCGGAAGCGCGTTTGTTTCCAGATAAGAAACTATTTATCCGGCTTTGCGGGGCGTGTCAAGCAAGATGGCGGAATCAGCAGCCTTGACCGGCGGCCTGGATATTTCACAATTCCGGGGCGCCGGAGGGGATCACGCACACAAAAACAAATGGGCTGTCGCCGGTGTTCTTCAATTGATGCTCCTCATTCCCCTGAATGAACACCACGCTGCCGGCCGAAAGCGGAATCCACGTTTCTCCCCGCCGAACGGCCCCTTTGCCGGAATGCACAAAAACCTCATGCTCCCAGTCGTGGGCATGCAAGCCGGTCATGCCGCCCTTGCCGATTTCGAAAACCCGCATGCAGAATTTCTCAGCTCCGTCCGATTGCCCGATGACCACTCGACCGGTTGCTTCTTTGGCCTGGTCGCTGGGGTACTTCCTTGCTTCCGCTTCCAAGTAATGGATGATTTTCAATTTTTCCTCCTTCGGATCAGAAAATCCGCCAAATTTTCGTATGGCTGGGCTCCCACGAGCATTTCGCCGCCCAGGCGAAAGGTTGGAACCGCCGCGACGCCCAACTGACGGGACCGCAGCCAGTCCCGGTCGACCGCCGCCCGGTAGGTCTGACGTTGGATCGCCTCCGACAGCATCCCCCCCGCCAAGCCGATGGCGTCGGCGGCTGCGGCCAGTGTTTCGATTTCATACAGGTTCTTCCCATCGACAAAATAAGCCCGAAACACGGCGTGGTGGAACGCATCCGCTTTCCCTTGCGACTCGGCCCATTTGGCCGCTTCCTGGGCTCGGCGTGAGTTAAAGCTCATGCGGCGCTCGCCGAACGGCAGCCCCAGGTTGTTTGCGGTCTGCTTGAGCCGTTGCAACATCTCTGGAATGTTGACGCGCCGGCCGGCAAACAACTGCTCGAGCGTGACCCCTTCGGCCGGGATCTCCGGATGCAACGGAAACGCCGTCCAACGAATTTCAGGCTGGAACTCTTTTTTGAGTCGTTCAATACCCCCGGTAATGAAGTAGCACCAGGGTCAGATGAAGTCCGAAAAAATTTCCAGAACGTGATTCTCTGTATTGCTTTCCATAGATTGGCCGCCTTCCATCTTCTTGTTGATCATCCGGAGTCCGCCTGCTAAATCCTACCCATCGGTATCGCTCAAGTCAATTTCGTTTTGAGAAGGAGGCGCAAGAATGGCACTCTATCGCACGGTCTCGGAAAAGGAGGCCACCGGCAAGGTGAAAAAGGTTTACAGGGACATTATGACCACCAAAAAGATCGACTTCGTGCCCAACTTCTGGAAGGCCTTGTCGATCAACCCGGAACACCTGGAGGCCACCTGGCAGAAGCTGAAGGCGGTCATGAAGCCCGGCAAGCTCGATCTGCGCACCAAGGAGATCATCGCCTTGGCGGTCTCGATCACCAACAACTGCGAGTACTGAATCCACTCCCACAGCGCCGCCGTGAAGCGGCTCGGGCTGGACAACGAGGCCATCGGCGAGATCGTGGCCGTGGTGGACGTCTTCTGCGGGACCAACCGCACCGCCAATGCCTATCAGGTCGAACCGGACGTGACGCCGAGCCCGGATTGACGAGACCGGGAGAAATGCATGGTTGAAAAGAAAGTTTCGATCTCCGGCCCGGCCTGCACGAACATCGTCATCGATTCCATGCAGCACGGCGCGAACGGATCGCCCGACGCCATGGCATCAGGCGCGACACGGTCATCACCGAGCACCGCGGTAAAATCGTGGGGGCGTGAGAGGAGCCAGCCATGGAGTATCTGATCAAAGAGGCCGCGCGGCGGTCGGCCCGCTATCTCGAGGTTCTCAGAGGGAGAAGCGTTGCGCCGCCGCCCGAGGCCGTTGAGCGTCTCAACGGCTTCGACGTTCCCTTGCAGGAGGAGCCGATCGCACCGTTGAAGGTGCTGGCGGAGCTCGATGAATTCGGCTCGGCCGCCACTGTGGCGAGCGCCGGGCCGCGCTATTTCGGCTTCGTCACGGGCGGTACGCTGCCGGCGGCTCTTGCCGCCAACGTTCTCGCCGGAGCTTGGGATCAGAACGCAGTTTTTCATGTCGCCTCGCCGCCGACAGCCTTCCTTGAAGAAGTCTGCCGGCGGTGGCTCATTGAGCTGTTCGGACTGCCGCCGGGTGCCGGCACCGGCTTTGTGACCGGCGCCACCATGGCCAATTTAAGCGCCCTGGCTGCCGCCCGGCACGCGCTGCTGGAGCGTTTGGGGTGGGACGTCGAGGCGCAAGGCCTGTTCGGGGCACCACCGATCAAGGTGATCGTCGGCGCGGAAGTGCACGTGAGCGTTCTCAAGGCCTTGAGCCTTCTGGGCCTCGGCCGGGAGCGCGTGGTCCGCGTCCCGGTCGACGGCCAGGGGCGGATGCAGCCGGAGGCCATCCCCGCCCTGGCCGAACCGGCGATCATCTGCGTTCAGGCCGGCAATGTGAACACCGGGGCCTTCGACCCGGCGGCGGAGATCTGCGCCATCGCCCAGGCGTCGGGTTCTTGGGTGCACGTGGACGGCGCCTTCGGACTGTGGGCGGCGGCATGCCCGGACCGGAAGCATCTGGCCGCCGGGATTCCATCCGCAAACTCGTGGGCGACCGACGCCCACAAATGGTTGAACGTGCCCTACGACAGCGGGATCGTTTTGGTACGCGACCCGCAGCATCTCAAGGCATCCATGTCCTCCCGCGCGGCATATCTTATCGCCGGCGATTCGCGGGAGCCCAGCCACTACACGCCGGAGCTATCTCGCCGGGCGCGGGGAGTGGAGGTCTGGGCGGCCCTGCGGTCTCTCGGCCGCTCCGGCCTGGCCGATCTGATCGGGCGCAACTGCCGGCACGCCCGTCGTTTCGCCGAGGGGTTGAAAAGCGCCGGGTACGATGTGCTCAATGAGGTGGTGCTGAACCAGGTGCTGGTATCTTTCGGAAGCGCCGACCGCACCCGCGAGGTGGTCACCCGGGTCCAGGAGGACGGCACCTGTTGGTGCGGCGGTACCGAATGGCAGGGGAATGCCGCCATGCGCATCAGCGTCTCCTCGTGGGCGACGACTGAGGAGGATGTCGCGCGCAGCCTGCAGGCCATCATCCGGCTTGCGTCGGGTTGATGAATTCACGGAGGAAGGGGCGGCTGCATGCTAATACCCTGCTGGGTGCCTGGAGGAAATTCTCAAACTGCTCACGTGAGGACGCGAAAATGATTTACGACCGATTCGAGAACCTGGATCTTTATTGCCGGCCGGGATCGCGCTTGCACCGGGCGCTGGTGCACGCCCGCGATGCCGCGCGCACCGTTGCCGACGGCCGTACGGATATCGACGGCGACCGGCTGTACGCGTCGGTGGCCACCTACGAGACCGGAGCGCGTGTCGAGCGCCGCTTCGAAGCTCACAAAAAGTACATTGATATTCAAGTGCTGCTTGAAGGCGAGGAAGTCATCGATATAGCCTTGGACACCGACCTTCCCGTCCTTGAAGCGTATGATGAAAAGCGGGATGTCATGTTCCTGAAGCCGCCGCAACACGTTGCATCCCTAGTGATGACGCCCGGCTGTTTTGCAGTTTTTTACCCCCACGATGTCCATCGCCCGGGCTGTCACCTCCAGGAACAGCGCCGGGTCCGGAAAATCGTTATGAAGGTTGCTGTCGAATAGACGGTCGCGGAGGTCTTCAATGAAGAAAATGGGACTCATCGGCGGAATCGGCCCCGAATCAACCTTGGATTACTACCGGCTGATCATCAGCGCCTTCCGAGAGCGGAAGGCGACCGACTACCCGGAAATCCTTGTCTACAGCGTCAACATGACCGAGCTTCTGAAGCTGATGGAGGAAAAAAACTGGGTCGCCCTGACGGAGTGGCTGCTTCACAAGATCGAGGTGCTCCAGAGGGCCGGCGCCGACTTCGCGGCGATCGGGTCGAACAGCCCCCACGTGGTCTTCGATGCCGTCCAGCAACGCTCGCCCCTGCCGCTGGTGAGCATCGTCGAGGCGGCCTGCCGCAGGGCGCTGCCGCTGGGCGCAAAGCGCCTGGGGCTCATGGGTACGGCGTTCACCATGCAGGCCGATTTTTTCCAGAAACCCTTCCTTGCCAAGGGGATGAGCGTGGCGGTGCCGGAGCCGGAGGACCAGCAGTTGATCCACCGCAGGCTCTTCACCGAAATCGAGCTCGGCATCATCAAGGACTCGACCCGGCAGGAGCTTCTGGCCGTGGTCCGGCGCATGATCGACCGCCACGGCATCGAGGCGCTCATTCTGGGCTGCACGGAGCTGCCCCTGATTCTGACGAAGGACGAGTTCGGGATCCCGTTCCTGAACACCACGGCCATCCACGCCGAAGCCATCGTCATGCACGCGCTGGGGTTCAACGCCTGACGCCTGATCCAATCCATGGAGGCTGAAATCATCTTAAGCAGCAGTTTGGGGGCGGCGGCAGCGGTGGCGCTTCTGGCCGGCTTCATGCGCGGGTTCGTGGGGGTGGGGTCCGGGATGCTCATGGCGCCGGTGTTTGCGATCCTCTTCGGCCCGCTGCAGACCGTGGGGATGGTTATCATGCTCGATGCGCTGGTCACCGCCCAGCTGCTGCCGTCGGTGTACCGGCTGATCGAGTGGCGGGTCGTCATCCCCATGGCGGCCGCAGCGGCCCTGTTCATGCCGGTAGGGACCTGGCTCCTGGTGAACATCGATGCCCGGATCACGACTCGGTCCATCGCCTTCATCGTGCTGGTTTTCGTGCTGGTGCTCATGAGCGGCTGGCGCTATCGCGGGCCCAAGCGGCTCGGCATCACCCTGGGAGTGGGCGGCATTTCCGGCGTTCTGATCGCCGCCACCAGCATGGGCAACCCGCCCGTGATCGTGTATTTTTTGTCCGGACCGGACACCGCCGCCACCAACCGCGCCAATTTCACCGGGTATTTCGCCGTCACCCTGGCCACTTTGCTCGTAATGATGGCGGCAAGGGGCCTCATCGATGGCGCCACGGCCCTGCGCACGGCATTGCTGGTGCCCGTTTTCGCGGGCGCCGCCTGGCTGGGCACGAAATGTTTTTACATGTCGACCGACCGGCGCTACCGCCAGGTGGCGTTGGGATTGCTGCTTTGCGTGGCGCTTTACGGGATCTTGCGTTGAACCTGGAGAGGAGCTCCCGCCATGAGTGATGTAAGGGAAGCCGTCGATCTGTTTATGAAAGGGCTCGCCTGATCGCAGGCGATACTGGCCGTGTACGGCCGGCGGTTCGGCTTGAAGCGAGAGGACGCGATACGCATGGGTGCCGGATTTGCCGGCGGCATGCGCATTGCCGAGACCTGCGGCGCCGTGACCGGTGCCATCATGGTTCTGGGGCTGCACCGGGCTACGGCCGAATCCACCACGGCCAAGCTGCGCGAGCCGGTTTACAAGGCGGTAAGAGAACTCATGGCCGAGTTCGAGCGGCGCAATCGTACGCTGATCTGCCGCGACCTGCTCGACTGCGACATCCGGACCGAAGAGGGGATGCAGGCCGCCAAGGAGCGCGGCCTTTACAAGACCGTCTGCCCCAAGATGGTTGAGGATGCGGCGGAAGTATTGGAGTCGATGCTGAAATAGGGCCTATGCCATAGAGGAGGTTGTTGAAAATGGACCACGAACGATTCGAGGAAGGTTTGAAGGTGCGTCGAGAGGTGCTGGGCGACGAGTATCTCAACAAAGCCCTGGCGGCTTCCACGGAGTTTACCAAACCTTTGCAGGAGTTGGTGACCGAAAACTGCTGGGGCTACATTTGGACCCGTGAAGGCCTGCCGCGCAAGACCCGCAGCCTGGTGACGCTGGCGTTCCTGTCGGCGCTGCGGGCCACCACCGAGATCAAG
Organism: Desulfobacterales bacterium; assembly: GCA_030834695.1. Taxonomy (GTDB): domain Bacteria; phylum Desulfobacterota; class Desulfobacteria; order Desulfobacterales; family SpSt-501; genus SpSt-501. The sequence goes on along the minus strand of JAUQXK010000095.1, from coordinate 23,320 downwards.
GCTCATGTCCTGGGCGCGCTTCGCAACGGGTGCACGAAAGAGGAGATCCAGGAAGTGCTGCTGCAAGCCGCGGTGTATGTCGGCGTGCCGGCAGGAATCGAGGCCTTTCGGGCGGCCAAAGAGGTCATCGAGAACTGGGAGGATTGACGACGCTGAGGTGGCGCCCATCTCCGCATCGGTCTTGGTGACACCGGGAAGCAAGGCGTCCGGGCGGCAGGTTTCGCACCGTGCGGAACCCACGTGCGTTGATCACGGCCCTGCTTCAAGGCCGCCGCAGGGCTTAACGGCCGAGGCGAGTCATCACCTCGCGCACGATTTCGCTCACGAGGTCCTGCACGTGCGATGCGTCCGGCCGTGCCGGTGCGGCGGCCGGACGCAGGCCGAGCAGTCTGGCCGCGTTGTCGTACATGATCTTCTGACGCACGTCCGGGTTGAACGTCAGCTTCTCGTAGTTCTTGAGGGCGATCCTGAAATCGACGAACGGGTGCGCGCTGGCGTAGAGAATCTTGTCGCCGATCATGGTGTTGGCCGCTTCGACGTAGGCCTCGGCCATGGGTGAAAACTCGTACTCGGACAGATCGATGTAGACGTTGCGGTTGCGCTGGGCTACCGTGATGGCCTCGTTCACCCAGGGGTAACCGCCGTGGCTGATGATGATCTTGAGCTCCGGGAAGTCCCGCGCCACGAAGTCGATGTAGCGCGGCGCCACGTGGTCGATGATGGCGTTGGGCACCAAGGTGGCCGGGCCGGTGGTGAAAATGATCGGGATGTCCAGCTCGCAGCATTTGGAATAGATCGGGTAGTACTTGGCATCGTTGGCATAGATCTGGGCCAGGTAAGGGTCGACGGCCGCGCCTCGCATCCCCAGGTCGGCCACGGAGGCCTTGAGCTCGTTGATCGCGCGCATGCCCTTGTGGGGGTCGAGGCCGATAAAGCCGATGAATTTGTTGGGGAACTCCTTGACGAATTCGATCACGCTGTCGTTGTTGGATTTTGAGCCGTATGTCATCTCGCAATCCCGGCCAGTGATGACCGCGAGCTCGATGTTGTAGCGGTCCAGGTCCGCCACGACTTCCGGCACTGTCTGGGGTTTCATCTTCGAGAAATCGATAGTTTCACACAACCCCTTGAACATTTTGCTGTTCTGGATGCCGTTGAGCACCGCTGCCGTGTTCGGCCTGAATCGGAAATCGATTATCTTCATTAAGAGTTCCCCTTCCTGTGCTCTGCTGAGATCACGCCTCTCCTCCAGACCCACCGATGCAGTGCAAACTAAAGCAAACACGGTGCCACATAAAAACAGCCATGTTAAAAAAACTGGCAGGATTCTTTCCGCCATGTATTGTTGCAGCTTATCGGCTGAAAAACGACACAAAGAGATGCTCGCCCCAGCCAATACAATTCTGTTTCAAGATCGGCGATTGTTGCAATGTTGCAGCGTCTATCAATAACACTCCATAATTTCAAGAATTTTAAATTTGACTAAGCTTGCGGACTTGTGCAAAAGTGCACATGCGCCATAACGAGAAGGGTTTTTGCATTTGCCAACATTGCGATAGCAATCTGAAATAACGTAAAAAAATAGTCAAGTTCAGAATGAACGGAAAGCCTGCCGCAGGATCCAGCAGTCTCAATGTTGCAACAAGACGGCTGAATTCGGCAGATAGGTGCGGTTGACGGGAAATCAGCGGAAAAGCCTAAATCACGGCAGGATACCGAACCCCGGCATGCGTTGCATCGCTGTGCGGACAGGGGTTTCTTGGCGCGATAGTTGCAAAAACGGGGCAACGATGCATTGAACGAGGCGTCGGGGCCTTCTTGAATGCGGGTGCAAGCGTTGGCAGGCACCCTCTCTTATTTGGTTGAACCAAGAAGGGCGAACGATGCCTGAGGGTGGAGGAGGTTGCATGGGCAGATGCATCATTGCGGTGACGGATATTCTGGAGGCTGCGCAGAAGGGAAACAAGACCATCGTGGCGCATCCCTCGGAGTGCATCGTCACACCGGGGGCAAGGGACAAGGCGGCCGAGCTCGGCATCGTCATCAGCGAAGGCTCTGATTCTCCAGCAGCCGCAATGCCCGTCCGATCAATCCAATCCGATCCGTCTCAGACCGAAAAACTTGTGCGCGAAGTCTGTGCATTGATGCAGGAGCGCCTCCCCGCCGGCACGGCCCCCCAGGAACTGGAGCGCCTGGTGCGCTCGGCCGTGGCGGCCAGGCTTGAAGGGCCCGGTCCTTCAGCCCCGCCCGTTGCGCCTCCGCATCTCTCAGGTGCCGACGGGGTTTGTTTCATCAGCGGAGCGCGGTTGCTTGAGGGCGGCTCGGGACCGGTGCCGGTGGCCGAAAAAGTCCTGGTGGCCGAGGCCATCCGTTGCGGCGATGACGTCAAGCTGGCCGGCGGCTACATGGAATGGCAGAAGGCCGCGTTCAACCGTACAGTGGAGTTCCCTGAAATCGGCATCGTGATCGAGGGGGAATTGCATCTGGCGGTCGGCGGCAAGACCCTGGTTGCCAAGCCTGGGGACATGGTGTACTTCCCCAAGGGCGCTCAGGTGGCCTACAGCACACCCGGCCGGGTCCGGGTCGCCTGCGTCAATTGCATCCGCTGATACGGACCGGGAGCGACGAGGGGTGGACATTCTGGAACGCTGCATAGAATCCTGCCGCAGGCAGCCGGGTACGGTGGCCTTTCCCGACAGCCTGGATCCGCGTGTTTTGGAGGCGGCTGCGCAGCTGAAGCGCGAAGGACTGGCCGAGCCGGTGCTGGTGCAGTCGCCTTTCGCCGTCCGCAGCAAAATGCGGGAGTCGGCGCTGCGGACAGCCGGGTTCGTGGTGATCGATCATGCCAGCCCGAGCCTTCTGGCGAAAAACGCGGAGCAGTTCATTGCGATCCGCAAGGAAGCCGGCAAGCCGGTCACCGAAGAGCAGGCCCGCGTGACGGTGGGCTGCCCGCTGGCGGCCGGCGCCATGATGGTGCGCCGCGGCGAGGTGGAGGTCGGCGTTGCCGGGAATTTGTCTACTACGGCCGCCGTGCTCCGCGCGGGGCTCAGCGTCATACCGAAGAAGACGGGCATCAAGACCATTTCAAGCTTTTTCCTGATGGTCTCCCCGGACTTCGAGCGCCAGTTCGTCTTTGCCGACTGCGCGGTGGTGCCCGAGCCCACGGCAGAGGCCCTGGCGGACATCGCCATCGCCTCCGCGAATCAGGCCCGCAATCTGCTGAAGCAGGAGCCGCGCGTGGCGCTTTTATCCTTTTCCACCAAGGGCAGCGCCCAGCACCCGCGAGCTGAAACAGTGCGCCAGGCGGTCGAGTTCGTGCGTGAGCGGGCGCCGGACCTCAAAGTGGACGGCGAGCTGCAATTCGACGCTGCCGTGGACCCCGAGGTGGCGGCGCTCAAAGCACCCGGCAGCATCATCGAGGGCCAGGCCAACGTCATCGTTTTCCCATCGCTCGAGGCCGGCAACATCGCCTACAAGATGGTGCAGCGCCTGGCCGGCTATACGGCCATGGGGCCGTTCCTGCAGGGCTTCGAAGGCGGCTGGCATGACCTGTCGCGGGGCTGCAGCGCCAAGGACATATACAAGGTTGCCGTGCTCGGCATCTGTATGAAGCGCGGCAACCTGCTCAACTGACGATGAGCGAATTCGCAACGCCGTCATGTGCTCGATGAACGGCATGAAGAATGACTTACTGGGGAGGTTCCGAGTGGACGCGTTGGGCATGATTGAAACCAAAGGTCTGGTGGCCCTGATCGAGGCGGCGGATGCCATGGTCAAGGCCGCGCGCGTGCAACTGGTGGCCTACAAGCAGATCGGGGCGGCCTATGTCACCGTATTGGTCCGCGGCGATGTGGCCGCCTGCAAGGCCGCCACCGACGCGGGTGCCGCAGCGGCCAAGCGCATCGGCGAGGTGGTCGCGGTGCACGTGATCCCGCGGCCGCACGGCGATCTCGAAAACGTCTTCCCGATCGAGCCCAGGAAGTAAAGGCCGGCTGAAGGTGAGTGGGCGGGCAATGAACAGGTCAACCCTGCTGCAGCGGGTCCGTGAGGCGGGCGTGGTCGGAGAGGGCGGAGCCGGTTTCCCGGCGCACGTCAAATACGACGCGCAGGTGGAAACGGTCATCGCCAACGGCTGCGAGTGCGAGCCGCTGCTCTACACCGACCAACACATCATGCTCCGCCACGCCGGAGAGATCGTCGCCGCCCTCAAGGCCGTCATGGCGGCCATGGGTGCGAGCCGCGGCATCGTTGCCATCAAGCACAAATACACCGACATCGCGGCTCGGATGGAAGCAGCCGTCGCTGGCACGGGCATCGACCTGGCGCAGCTCGACAACTTCTACCCCGCCGGCGACGAGCACGTCCTGGTGCACGAGCTGCTCGGCCGCTCCATTCCGCCCCTGGGACTGCCTAAAGACGTGGGCGCCGTGGTCGCCAACGTGGGCACGCTTTACTCCGTGAGCCGCGCCATGAACGGACAGGCGGTGACCCACCGCGTGGTCACCGTCACCGGCGAGGTGGCCCGGCCGAGCGTGCTGACGGTACCGGTGGGCACGGCCGCCGTTGAGTGCATCGACGCCTGCGGCGGCCCGGTCGTGGGCGACCCGGTCTATCTGCTCGGGGGGCCCATGATGGGTCGATTCGTGGGTGACCCCGAGGAGATGCGCCGGACGGTGGTTACCAAGACCGGCGGCGGGCTCATCGTGCTCCCCCGCGGCCACTACCTGCACCGCATGGCCACGCTCAGCGTGCGTGAGATGCAGAAGCAGGCGGGTGCGGCCTGCATCCAGTGCCGCTACTGCACGGACCTCTGCCCGCGCCACAACATCGGCCACGGTTTCGAAACCCACCGGGTGATGCGGGCCTTCGGCGGCGGGGTGGACACCGCCATGGGCGTGCTGCAGGCATCCATGTGCAGCGAGTGCGGCGTCTGCGAGCTCTTTGCATGCCCCATGCGGCTTTCGCCGCGGCGCATCAACGCCATGTTCAAGGCCAAGTTCAGGCAGGAGGGGCTGAAATACGAGGGGTCGCGCGAGATCGTGGACGCGCAGTCGATCCTGAACTCCTTTCGCAAGGTGCCGACGACGCGACTGGCCATCAAGCTCGACCTCCTCAAGTACATGGGCATTCATCCGGAGGACGGCGGTGAGTTCACACCGGGCTCGGTGTGCATCCCCTTGCACCAGCACACCGGGGCGCCGGCCGTGGCCCGGGTGCGGCCGGGCGACGCCGTAAAATCCGGCGACCTGATCGGCGAAATTCCCGAAGGCGCCCTGGGAGCGCGGGTGCATGCCTCCCTGACCGGCACGGTGACGGACGTGGGCAGCGCCGTTTCGATCAAGGGGAAATGACGATGGAAAACAGGCTTCAGGCCGTGGGAATGATCGAGTTCAACAGCATCGCGGGCGGCATCGAAGGCGCCGACTGCATGGTCAAGGCCGCCCAGGTCGAACCCTTCATGATGAAGACCATCTGTCCGGGCAAGTTCGTGGTGGCCGTCCACGGAGAGGTGGCGGCCGTGCAGGCATCGGTGGGCGCAGGGCTGGAGTTCGGCAAGGATGCCATCATCGATCACTTCATCATCCCCAATATCAGCATGGAGGTGATCAACGCCATCGGCGGTTCAGTCGGCGACTTCCGCGGCGGCGCGGCCCTGGGCGTGATCGAAACTTTTTCCGCAGCCTCCTGTGTCGTGGCCGCCGATGCCGCCCGCAAAGCCGCCGAGGTGGATGTGCTGGATGTGCGCCTGGCCATGGGGCTGGGCGGCAAGGCCTTCTGCCTGCTGGCCGGAGATGTGGGGGCCGTGGAGCAGGCCGTGGCAGCGGGCGGGGAAAAGGCCGCCGGGGAGGGCCTTCTGGTTCGCAAAGTGGTGATACCCGGAGTCGCGCCTGAAGTGCTGCGGCATATTCTATAAAATGAGGGCTCGAGGGTTCAGGGGGACCAGGGTTCAAGGGTAAAAAATTTCCCCTCCCCTTGCGGGAGGGGACAGGGGAGGGGGTTCGGGAGACAACATGGCCGAGAACGAAGCATTGGGGTTTGTTGAAACGAGAGGGCTGGTGGCGGCGATCGAAGCGGCGGACGCCATGGTCAAGGCCGCCCGCGTCAGGATCAAAACCGTCGGCAACGCCGATGCCGCCCTGATCAGCGTGATCTGCGAGGGCGACCTCGCGGCCTGTGCGGCGGCCGTGGATGCCGGCAAGGCCGCCGCCGCGCGGGTGGGCGATTTCGTCGTCAGCAACCTGATTCCCAGGCCCGACGATGACACCGCTGAGCTGGTCGCCGAGCGCATCGATGTAATTGTGCCGCGCCGAAGCGGCAGCGAGGACAAGGCCGCACCCAAGGGACGGAGCGGTAAAGTTTGAATTTCACCCCGCCGGTATCCGGCGTATCGACACCCCTGATGGGGGACACAAGGAGAAAAGACATGGCAGACGCTTTAGGAATGATCGAAACCAAGGGGTTGACCGCACTAATCGAGGCTTCGGACGCCATGGTCAAGGCCGCTCGCGTGACGCTGGTGGGCTATGAGCGCATCGGGGGAGGGTTTGTGACCGCCCTGGTCCGCGGCGACGTGGCCGCCTGCAAGGCGGCGACCGACGCCGGTGCCGCCGCCGCCCGTCGCGTGGGGGAGGTGATCGCCGTGCATGTCATCCCGCGTCCGCACGACGACCTGGAGAAGATCTTCCCCCTCGCCAACAAGAAGTAAGCGCGACAACCTGTCGGCGGCTTTTGCATGGGCACCGAGGGGCGGACCGATCAATCCGGGTCCGCCGATCGGAGCTTGCATGCCGGCCACCGCATGTGCGGGAGGTTTATCGCTATGGAACTCGCCAAAGTCAAAGGGCAAGTGGTTTCCACGGTGCGCGATCCCGGTTTGCCGAACCTCACCTTTCTGCTGGTCGACATCGTGGACGAGCACGGCAAGGTGACCTTCCCCAGCCAGGTGGCCGCGGACACCCTCGGTGCCGGCGAGGGGGAAATGGTCCTGCTGGTCCGGGGCAGCTCGGCCCGCATGATCCTGGAGGGCAAGACACCGCTGGACTTGAGCGTCATCGGCATCGTGGACCAGATTTCCTCCGGCAAAGAGGCGATCTACTCAAAGTACAAATAGGCGCAGACTAGACGCAGGTTGGAGCTCCGATGCAATTACAGCGTGAAGACATCGAATCGATCGTCAGTGAAGTACTGAAAAAACTGGCAACCACGGTTCCCGTTACGGCGGGAGCGTCCGATGCTAAGGGCGACTGGGGCGTTTTCGACCGGCTGGATGACGCCGTGGCAGCGGCGGCAGCGGCCTATCAGCGCCTGGACACCGTTGCCCTGCGCGAGCGCGTGGTGGAGGTGATCCGTCGCGCGGCCCGCGCCAACTCCCGCCGGCTGGCCGAGATGGCCGTGGAAGAAACCGGTATGGGCCGCATTGAGGACAAGGTCCGCAAGAACCTGCTGGTGGCCGACCGCACGCCGGGACCGGAAAGCCTCTATCCCAGCGCCATGTCGGGCGATACCGGCCTGACCCTGGTCGAGAACGCGGCCTGGGGGGTCATCGCCTCGGTCACCCCGTCCACCAACCCGGCGGCCACGGTCATCAACAACTCGATCAGCATGATCTCGGGAGGCAACGCCGTGGTCTTCGCACCGCACCCGAGCGCCAAACGCGTCACCCAGGAAACCATCCGAATCCTGAACAAGGCGATCTTCGAGGAGGCCGGCATCAACAACCTGATGACCTGCGTACGCCAGCCCAGCATCGAAACCGCCCAGCAGCTCTTCACCGTTCCCGGCATCAATCTGCTGGTGGTCACCGGCGGCGAAGCCGTGGTCGAAGCCGCGCGCAAGGTGACGAACAAACGCCTGATCGCGGCCGGGGCCGGCAACCCGCCGGTGGTAGTGGACGAAACCGCCGACCTGCCGCGCGCGGCGCGCAGCATCTACGACGGAGCCTCGTTCGACAACAACATCGTCTGCTGCGATGAAAAAGAGATCATCGCCGTGGATGCGGTGGTCAACGAGCTCAAGCGCGAGCTCGCAAGCTGCGGCGCTGTTGAAATCACGCGCGAGCAGGCCGAGGCCGTCGCCCGGGTGGCCCTGCTGGACTACCCCGGGCCCAACCCGCGGCCAAACCCCAAGTGGGCCGGCCGGGATGCCGCCGAACTGGCGAAGGCCTCCGGGTTCAGCGTGCCGGAATCCTGCCGTCTGCTGATCGTCGATGTCGGCCGCGAGATCGACTACGTTTTCGCCCGGATCGAACAGATGATGCCGCTCGTCCCCGTTTTGCGAGCGAGAGATTTCAACGAGGCCCTGGACTGGGCCATGCGGCTGGAGCGGGACCGCAAGCACACCGCCAGCCTGCATTCGCGCGACATCGACCACATGGACGCCATGGCGCGGCGCGTGAACACCAGTCTCTTCGTCAAGAACGGCCCCTGCATCGCGGGCCTGGGGGCCGGCGGCGAGGGCTGGACCTCCATGACCATTTCCACCCCGACCGGCGAAGGCGTCACCAATGCGCGCACTTTCGTGCGGCTGCGGCGATGCACGCTCGTGGGCAGCTTCCGGATTGTATGACGATCAACTGGGACATCGCCAATCAGCGTCTCGACCGCGCTGCACAGCTCTTGAACGACGCCGATCCAGCGTCGGTTCCCGGGCCGTTCCACATGGGTATCGACCTGGGGACCGCCGACATCGTTGTGATGGTTCTGAATGCCGCGGGTGAGCCTGCGGCGTGTTTTCTAGAATGGTCGGAGGTTGTGCGGGACGGAGTCGTTGTGGATTTCGCCGGCGCAATGGACATTGTGAAGCGGCTGGTCGGCCGGGCGCAAGCCAGGCTCGGCGTAGAATTCAATGGGGCGGCGACCTCTTTCCCTCCCGGCACGGACCCGCGTCTGTCCACCTACATTCTGGAGCGGGTCGGTCTCGATGTGACCGCCGTGCAGGACGAGCCGACCTGCGTCGCCAATCTGCTCGAACTCGATCAGACGGCGGTGGTGGACGTCGGCGGCGGCACCACGGGCACGGCTGTGGTCCGCAAGGGCCAAGTCGTCTTCAGCGGCGACCAGCCGACGGGCGGCCGCCACATCTCGCTGGTCATTGCCGGCCACTTCGGCATTTCCTTCCAGGAAGCCGAGGAGCGCAAACGCCGGCACGACCAATACGATATCCTCGGGTTGGCGCGGCCCACGCTCCAGCGCATGTGCGACATCGTGGCCGGTCACATCCAAGGGCACCGCATCGATCGCATCGTCCTCACGGGCGGCACCTGCTGCCTGCCTGGGGTGGACGCGGTCTTCGCCGAGGAACTCCACCTGCCCATACAACTCCCCAGCCAGCCGCTGCTGCTCACCCCGTTTGCGATTGCCTCATTGCCCCTGCTGCAGTGATGCGACCGGATTCACCCCCTCCCTCCCAAGCCCACTTTGAAAAAGGAAGTGGGGGGATTTATTGCTCCGGCAAAAAAAATATGTTCAATGCGGCCCTATCACTCATCGGCGGGGCGGGGTTTCGGCCGCAGCGCACCGCAACCCATTTTTAAGGTGATCCAGCCACGCCCCCAAGCCGTCTATATGAACCGCGCGCAGGCAGAGACGGCCGGCGGCTGCATGAGCATCGGTCCTCCGGGGCTGTCCGGGCACATATGAAGCGGGCTTGCTGCCGTCCGCAGGTTCGGTGACCGGATGGTCGCGGCGCGCTGCGGCCGAAACCCCGCCCCGCCGGACGAAAGCTGGAGGTAAACCTATTTTATTGCCGGAGTAAAAATTGGAAAAACGAGGGAATGCTTCTGGAAGCTTACCCCTATGAAGCGGCTTTCTGAAGACTTCCGTTTTCAGCCGACCCCGGCGAGCGAAGGTGCGGGAACTCGGAGCGGATCATCTGGTGAATCCGCTGGATTTTTTCCTCATCCAATTTCTGGTCGCCCATGGGGAATTCGAGCCCGAGGTATTCGTACTTGGGTTTGCCCATGCGATGGTAGTCCAACGCCTCAAAATAGGTGTTGGGCATGCCGTGGATATGCTCGAGTATCTGCCGGATATCCTTTGGATCGTCGTTGAAACCCGGAACGACCGGGGTGCGCACCCATACTGGGAGGTCCGGGAAGGCCTCTCGCACTCTCTGGAGGTTCTCCAGGATGAGTTCGTTGGAAATCCCGGTGAAAACCCGGTGCTTCTCGGGGTCCATGCTTTTCACATCATAAAGCAAGGTATCCAGGAACCCGCAGGCGTCCCGCAGGTCCTCCCACTGGCAAAACCCGCTGGTCTCCATGGCGGTGTTGATCCGGTGGCGCTTGGCCTCCTTCAGAAGACTCACGGCGAACTCCACTTGGTGCATGGGTTCGCCGCCGCTGATGGTGAGGCCGCCGCCCGATCGCGAGTAAAAGGACGAATCTTCTTCGACCTTGTCGATCACCTGAGCGACCGTCATGGTTTCGCCGTAGACGTTCAAGGCGAGCGAAGGGCAGGCCTTGGTGCAGAGCAGGCATTCGGTGCAGATTTCGCGGTCGAGTTGAATCCGATTCCCCTCGCCGCTCCTGATTGCCCCTACCGTGCAGACTTCGATGCAGCGCACGCAGTGTTCCAGGGTCAGGCATTTTTTAGGATTGTAGACCAGCTGCGGTTGGGGTTTCTGGGACTCCGGGTTGCTACACCAGCGGCAGCGCAGCGGGCAGCCCTTGAGAAAGACGACGGTCCGGATGCCCGGACCGTCGTGGACGGAATACTTCTGGATGTTGAAAACGATTCCTGATTTTTTCATTCGGTCTCCCCTCCGGGCTGCCGATGCGGGCGGCAGCCCGGAAGAGGCTGAGGTAAGCTACACCTGCTCGTGCCCGGTCCGCGCGATCAAGTCGTTCTGCAGGTCGGGGGAGAGATCCACGAAATAGGCGCTGTAGCCGGCGATGCGCACGATGAGGCCCCTGTATTTTTCAGGATCGCGTTGCGCCGCCCGCAGTGTCTGCTGGTTGATGACGTTGAACTGCACGTGCCAGAGCTTCAGGTCGCACCAGGTGCGGATGAAGGAGACCAGCTTGCGCGTGCCCTCGTCCCCGGCCACGCACTTGGGCGTGAACTTGATATTCAGCAGCCGCGCGGCGCGTTCCCGGTAGTCGTAGTTCTTGGTGGTGAAGTTGGACAGCAGGACCGCGGTCGGCCCGTGCGTGTCGGCCCCCTGCGAGGCCGAAGAGCCGTCGGCCAGCGGGGTATAAGCCTTGCGGCCGTTGGGGGTCGCGCTCACGACCTTGCCGAATGGCACGTGCGAGGTGAAAGGAACGAGCCGCAGGTCAAGGTGCACGCCGAGCTCTTTGGCGTATTTGTGGGTGAACTCGACTGCCGCGCGGTCAACGGCCCTGGCGATGCTGTCGGCATAGGGGTCGTTGTTGCCGTAGCAGGGCACGTTCATCAGCATGTGCCGCAGGTCTTCCTTGCCCTCGAAGTTGTTTGAAACCGCATCGAGCAGGTCGGCCATCGCAATCTTCTTTTCCTCGAACACCAGCTTCTTGATCGCCGAGAGCGAATCTACCACCGTGCCGTAGCCGATGAACTCGAAATAGCCGAGGTCGATGCCGCCCGGAATCTTGGGCTGGTGCAGGTCGATGCAGTGCTCCATGCACAGGTCGTGCAGGGCTGAGGCGAGCGGCACGGCAAAGTGTTGGGCCCGCAGCCGGATGACGTGGTGCTGCTGGATGAAGGCCTGCTTGATGAAGTCGGCCTGGTGGGACAGGTAAGCGTTATAGAACTCCTCCCAGGTCTTGAAGTTGCGCGGGTCGCCGGTCTGGATCCCGATCTGCTCATCCCCGTATTTCTTCATTTTGCCGCTGTACAGGGTCATTTCCAGGGCAGCGGCGAAGTTGATGTAAGCGCAGCCGCTGGTGTAGGTGTCGCGGTTGGGCATGCGCGCCTCGGCGCAGCCAGATACCGCGTAATCCAGAACTTCCGCAAAGGTGGCACCCTTGGACAGGTAGAGCGGAACGACCTCCTCGTCGTTGATCAGCTTGGGGAAGCCCGAGCCCTCCTTGATGGTTTCGGACACTTCCCAGAGGAAGCGTTCGGGGGAGCGGGAGTGGATCCGCGCGGCCAGATCCGGATAGTGCATCGGGAACTCGCGCTTGGATTTCAGGAAAAGATAGCTCAAATCGTTGGTGGCGTCGCGGCCGTCCGGCGTCTGGCCGCCGATGGTGACCGCTTCCCAGTGGGCATAGCCCTCGTTGATGGCGCCGCCGGCCGGAGAAATGTAAAGGTCGATATACTGGGCCATGGCGACCCACATGCACTCCAGCAGCTCGATGGCCTCGTCCTCGGTGAGGCGCTCCTCGTCCATGTCTTTCTTGAAGAACGGGTGGAGATACTGGTCCATCCGGCCATTGGAGATGATCGTGCCGGTCTTTTGCTCGATGCGTGAGAACATCTGAACGAACCACTGGGACTGAACGGCTTCGCGGAAGGTCGTGGGCGGGTGCTCCGGGACGCGCTCGCAGATGCGGGCGATTTCGGTCAGCTCGGCCTTGCGCTTTGGATCTTTCTCCTTGGTCGCCATCTTCGCAGCCAGGCGGGCATGCCGCTTGGCCCACAGAACGATGGCGTCACAAAGAACAACAATGGCCTCCAGGAAAGGCTTTTTTTCGACGTTGTCGACCGGGCTGAACGGATCCAGCGCGTTCAGGCGCTCCTTGGCTTCCTTGCGGATGCCTCTGAACCCCTTCTTCAAAACCTTTTCATAGTCGTGAACCCATTGCAGGCTGGAACGGAAGGAAGACGTCTCGTTGACGATGAACCTCGACATCAGAGGGTCTTTGGGGTCGAAAGTGTACCGCGCGGTCTCTTCGGGCAACGCAACGGACAGCGCTTCGTGGTAGGTTTTGCCCTTCCAATAAGGGGCGATTTCGTCGATCACCACCTGGGCATCTTCCGCGGTGATGTCGAAGGGGGACTGAACTCGTTGGGAAAGCTGCTCAATGGCCAGATCGAGAAAATCGCCGTCCAGCTCCGGATATAAGACGCCATAGCGGCCCTGCATGCCTGCTCGGCCGACGATGAGCTGGTGGTCGTCGATGTAGACGGTCATCTTCTCCGCGATGTTTTTGAGCGCTTTGGCCCAGCGCAGGGTCAGGTGCTGGCCTTCGGTCTGCCGCATCGATTCGGTGAAGTACTTGGCGCGTTCGACATCGATCTTCGGGCGTTTCATCTGAAAAGTCTTCATGATACGGAAAACCCGCTCACGGCCCTTCTCGTATTTGGAAGCGTGGCCCTGCGTTTCTTCCTGAAGTCGTGTTTCGTGGGGTGACAAAACATCGCAGCATTCCATATGGTGTCTCCTTATTGATTAGAAATTGGGTTGGTTCTTGAGCGGGCTTCTGAGTTTTCAACCTCCCGGCTGGATGATTCTAATCAGAAACGTTTAGCAATTCTCATGCCTCCAGGTTGCCATTAGCTGAAAAAGGGTGCAAATTAATCAAGTCAGACGCGTTTCCGCACTTCTGCCGCAAGCTGCAGGAAATTCCGAACCACTCGAAATTGTTTAAAGATTAAAAAATCACAAAATAAGAAAGGCGGGCAGCTCAAGTTTGTTGCAATGTTGCGACTTTTAGTTTATCAATGAGATTGACAGTAATCCCCAAGAGTTTGCTGTGTGCATTGTTGCAATATCGGTCGCATAAATGCAACAATTATAAAAACCGCTATCTTTAAAAATCGGTACACAACTGTATCGGTGCTTTCCAATAAACTCAGCGATCAAGAGGTCTTCTTATAACTACATGAAATATAAATAAATAAATAAATTCGTCGGCATTTGTAACCCAAGCCGGAAGTGTCTCTTCCACTACTTGAATGGCCTGAATATTGCTTTGCCTGCTTCATCACAGACAACTATTCATTCCAAGCGAAAGGATGCCTTAAACAACAGAATAATTTCGGTGGTGCCATTTGGCAATCTGACCCTGGAAAAACAACTGCGAATCGAGGGAGGACACAGATGAAGAAGATGAGGACCGGATGTTTCCTGTTGGCATTTGTTTTTTGCCTGGCCGGCTTGGGGCTCACCAATGCCCAGGCCCAGAACTACAATCTTAAAATTCAGACGGCCGTGCCAAGCTCCAGCATCTATTTCAAACTGATCGAGCGCATGGGCGCTCGGGTCGATGCCATGTCGAGCGGACGGCTTAAGATCGAAGTCCTGCCCGCCGGAGCCGTCGTGGGCGTCTTCGAAATTCTCGACGCGGTCAACAACAACATCGTCAACGGCGGCTTTGCATGGACTCACTACTGGTCCGGCAAGCACCCCGCCGGCCTGCTGTTCTCGGCCCCCACGGCCGGCCTGGGCGTCGGCCTGGACCAGGTCAGCGTCATTTCCTGGTTCTACGACGGCGGCGGCGACGAGCTGTATCAACAGTTCTTCACCGACATCCTGAAGTTCAAGGTCAAGGGCTTCATGTGCATGCCTATGGGGCCGGACCCCTTTGGTTGGTTCGCCAAGCCGTTCAACAATCTCGATGAAGTCAAGAAGCTTAAATTCCGCTCGCCCCCCGGCATCCCGGCCGAATCGTTCAAGGTGATGGGCATGGCCACCGTCTCCATGCCGGGTGGTGAGATCGTCCCGTCGGCCCAGCGCGGCGTCATCGACGCCGCCGAATGGATCGGTCCTGCAGACGACGCAGCTCTGGGCCTGAACACCGTCTGGAAGAACTACTATCTCCAGGGCCTGCACCAGGCCATCGACATCGGCGATATCTACGTCAACCTCGACTGGTGGAACAAACTGCCCAAGGATCTTCAGGCCATATTCCAGGCCGGCATCATGGCCCTGATCACCGACACCTACAACTGGAACGTGAGCCAGAACAGCAAGGCGTTGAAGAAGTTCGTGGTGGAAGACAAGGTGCAGGTGCGCGACACGCCGCCTGACGTCTTCCCGGCCTATATGGCCGCATCCAAGGAAGTCCTGGAAAAATACGCCAAGCAGGACCCCTTCTTCGCCAAGGTCTACAAATCCATGGTCGACTGGGCCAATCTGACTGTTCCGTATCAACACATGACCAACGGCGTTTTCTATCAGATGGGCAAAAGTGCGGTTGATAAGAAACTGGTCGGTTACGACAAATAAATTTACCTCCGGCC
This sequence comes from Desulfobacterales bacterium, assembly GCA_030834695.1. GTDB lineage: Bacteria > Desulfobacterota > Desulfobacteria > Desulfobacterales > SpSt-501 > SpSt-501. Next base: position 8,216 of record JAUQXK010000095.1, on the reverse strand, counting down.
GGCCGGGTGCTTTACGCCCCCGGCCGGTCCGCTTGAGAGGCAATAACTTAAAATGGAATGCCATCCTGAAGAAGCGTTGAAAAAACCGACCAGCGGCCTGCACAATGCCCCGGCCGGGTTGGCGGGATTCATCCGCTTCATCGACCGGATCAGCATCGTCAGCGGAAAGATCGTGGCATGGATGATCCTGCCCATGTCCATGAGCCTGGTCTATGAAGTTGTAGCCCGCTACGTGTTCAATGCCCCGACCATCTGGGCATCCGACATCAGCCAGATTTTGTACGGCATGTTTTTCATGCTGGGTTCAGCCTGCGCTCTCCAGCGCCAGCAGCACATCCGCACGGATTTTCTTTACGGAAAATGGTCGGTACGCACCCGCGGTTGGGTGGACGCGGTCTGTTACATCGGCCTTTATTTCCCGGCGCTGATATTCTTCCTGTGGGTCGGAAGCGAGTTCGCCTACCGATCCTTCTTATTCAACGAAAAAATCGTCACCAGCCCCTGGATGCCGATCATCTGGCCGCTTAAGCTGGCAATCCCCATCTCGACGGCGCTGCTCCTCATTCAAGGCCTATCCGAACTGGCGAAATCCGTCTTCGCAGCTAAAAAGGGTATCAGCCTGTATGAAGAACAAGCCGGGTCCGAGACATAGGGAGGAGAACAATTTCAATGGGCCCTGAAATTTTAGGTCTGGCGGCGCTGGGGTCGCTTTTCATATTTATCTTCGTGGGGTTTCCGATCGCCTTTACCCTTCTTTTTCTGGGCCTGGTGGCCGGCTACATCGGCATCGGTCCGGTGGTGTTCAACCTGATGACCCTTCAGGTGTACTCCATCATGAACGAGCAGGTCCTGTCGGCGGTTCCCTTCTTCCTCTTCATGGGCTACATTCTTGAGAGTTCGGGCCTGATGGAGCGCCTTTTCAAGGCCTTCCAGCTGATGCTGGCCCGGCTCAGCGGTTCGCTTTACATCGCCGTCACGGCCACCGCCACCATCTTCGCCGCGGCCACAGGCATCGTCGGTTCCTCAGTCACTCTGCTGGGAGTCATGGCAGGCCCCACCATGCGCCAGAGCAAATATGACGTGAAGCTATCGGCCGGTTGCATCACGGCCGGCGGGACTCTCGGCATCCTCATCCCGCCGAGTATCATGCTCGTTGTCATGGGGCCGGTGGTGGGCGTGCCGGTGACGGACCTCTTTGCGGCGGCCATCTTCCCCGGCCTTGTTCTCGCCGGGCTTTACTGCAGCTACTGCCTGATCCGCTGCAAGCTCAACCCGGCGCTGGGCCCGGCCCTGCCGAGGGATCAGTGGGCCAAGTCGATTCCCTGGCTGCTTAAGGAATTGGTACTAGGCGTGCTGCCGGTGACGCTGGTGATCCTCGCAACCCTGGGGACCATCATGTTCGGAGTGGCCACCCCTACCGAGGGCGCGGCCTGCGGCGCGGTCGGCTCGCTCGTGCTCACCATGGTCTATCGCAAGATGACCTGGAACAACCTGCTGACCTCCATGTACCGGACCGTTGAAATCTCGGCCATGATCCTGCTGCTCTGCGCGGCCTCGAACTTCTTCGGCGCGGTCTTCTCGCGGCTGGGTTCGGCCATGCTGCTCACCCAGCTGCTGCTCGGCATGAAACTCGACCCCATGTTCATGCTGATCGCAATCCTGGCGCTCATCTTCGTGCTGGGCTGGCCCCTGGAGTGGGTGCCCATCGTGCTGATCATCATCCCCATCCTCATGCCCATGGTGCGCGAAATGGGTTACAACCTGACCTGGTTCTGCACCCTGGTGGCCGTGACGCTGCAGACCGCCTGGCTCTCCCCCCCCGTGGCCTTGTCCGCCTATTTTTTGAAAGGCGTCGTCCCCCAGTGGTCGCTTCAGGAAATTTACGCGGGAATGGTGCAGTTCATGATGCTTCAAGTCACGGGTATGGCCGTCGTCATAACCTTTCCGGGCTTGGCCACCTGGCTGCCCGTGGCACTCCGGGTATGAGATGCCAGTGAGGACACACCCGAAAGGCGGCCGACGGGCCGCCTTTTTTCTTGGCGCGTCCGGCAGGACGCACCCACTTTGCCTCCACGGGATTGAAATCAAGGGATACCGCCGGGATCGGTTTGACAGGCGTGAGGCCGCTGCATAGAATTGATATACTACACGGATCGAGCGGAGAATGGAGCTGATAGTAAAGCAGATCGACCACATCCTGGATGTTCTGAGCGACGGCATTTACATCTCCGACCGGGAGGGCAACACCCTCAAGGTCAATACGATGTACGAGAAGCTGATCGGACTGAGGAGGGAAACCCTGATCGGCCGCAAGGTCCAGGACCTCGTCAGAGAGGGAGTCTTCGATGTCGTCGTCAACCCGGAGATCGTAAGGACCGGCCAGCCCGCGACCTTCGTCCAGACCACCAAGAAAGGCCAGAAGCTGATCCTGAACGGCCATCCCATTTTCGACGAAGAGGGCCAGGTGGCGCTGGTGGTCACCTTTGTGCGTGACGTGACCGTCATGAGCCAGCTTCGTGACCAGATCGCCGCCCAGAAGAAACTGCTCGAACAGCTGCGGACCAACGTTCAGCACATCAACGAGGAGAGCATTCAGAAATTCCCTGTGAAACGCTTCAAAAGCCGGGAGATGGCCCACCTCAACAAGCTCATCGAAAAGGTCGCCGCAACGGATGCGACCGTGTTGATCCTGGGGGAAACCGGGGTGGGCAAGGAGTTTTTCGCGCGTTCCATCCACCGCGCCAGCCTTCGAAACGACAAAACCTTCTTCAAGCTGGACTGCGCCACCATCCCGGAAAACCTGATCGAATCCGAGCTGTTCGGTTATGCCCCGGGCGCTTTTTCCGGAGCCAGCCTCAAAGGCAAGGCGGGCCTCTGCGAGATGGCCGACCAGGGGACCCTTTTTCTGGACGAAATCGGCGAGCTGCCAATCGGCATGCAGGTCAAGCTCCTTCGACTGCTCCAGGATCAGGAGATCATCCCGGTCGGCTCGACCCGGGTCAAAAAAGTGGATGTACGCATCATCGCGGCCACCAATCGCGACCTCGAAAAGGAAATCGAGCAAGGCCGCTTCCGCAGCGACCTTTATTACCGGCTGCGGGTGGCCGTGCTGAGCATCCCGCCGTTGCGCGAGCGGCGCGAGGACATCATGCCGCTGGCCAATTACTTTCTTGAAAAATATGCAACCAAATACCGCAAGGAGCGCAGCTTCGGACCTGACATCGAAGACATTTTCGTCCGGCATCGCTGGCCCGGCAACATCCGCGAGATGGAAAATCTGATCGAAAGCATGGTGGTCACCTGCGACGGGTCTGTGGTCGAGACGGCCGACCTGGGCAGCTGCATGCTTACCGAAGGTTGGGACCGCAAGCGCAATCTCTTTGAGAGCCTTGACATTCGAGACAAATCCCTCAAAGTGATTGTGCGCGATCTCGAACGTGAGATCCTGCAAGGCGCTCTCGAAATTCACGGCTCGATGGCCAAAGTGGCCGAGCTTCTGAAAATCGACCGTTCGACGATCTTCCGCAAGCTCAAGCGGGATGAATCGGCTTAATCCCCACCGGCTTTCCGTTTTACGGAGGCCTCTTTTCGACAAGGAGAAAAAACCATGCCGCTTATCACCGTTACACAGAATTTTGGCAGCAACGGTCTTGCGATCGCGCGCAAGGTTGCCGAAGGACTCGGCTGGGAGCTGTTCGACGATCAGAAATTGAAAGAGCTGGTCCAGCAAAAAGGGATTTCAGCGAAAGAAATCAGCCAGCTGGATGAAAAATCACCTGGATATTGGGACGTTTTCTTCAAGAGCCGGCCGCAGATATTCCTGAACGTACTGGAGTCGGTCGTCTATGAAGTGGCGCACCGGGGGATCGGCGTCATCATCGGGCACGGCAGCCAATTGCTTCTAAAAGACTTTGACTGTGCCTTTCATGTCCGCATTTTGACCCAGGAGGGCCGGCGTGCCGACCAGCTGGTCGCCGAACAGGGCATCAGTCGCGAGGCGGCCCTAAGGCTGATTCGTCAACGCGACAGGGAGCAGGCGGGATTTTTCAAGTTTGCCTTTCAACTCGATATGGACGACCTCGGTCTTTACGACCTGATCATCAACACCCACAAACTCGAAACCGAAACCGCTGCCGGTCTGGTTATCCGCGCCGCCACTTCGGATGACATGCGCGCCTGCAGCCTGAATGCGTTGGAGGCGATGGAACGATTGGCCTTGGAAAAGAAAGTTCGCGCGGCCTTGCTGGAGAACCGCATTGACGACCGGGCCGTCATCATCGAGGTTTCTGAAAACGGTGTGGCCAGCGTCGCCGGGGTGAGCCCCAACGTTGAAGAAAAAAAGAGAATCGAGACGGTTGTCGGACGAGTGCCAGGGGTATCGAAAGTCGTTTCAGCGGTGGAGGTGATCCGAGGCGCGGTTTAGCCGGCCAAGATCTGCAAGGTTTCCCGGGCGATTTCCAGTTCTTCGTTGGTGGGGACGACCAGGATCTTGACGCGGCTGGCTTCGGCCTGAATGGCCCTTGTCTGACCTGAGGTCCGAGCGTTTTTCCCCGAATCCAGCACGATGCCGAAACCATCCGAAGCGTCCAGTCCTGCGCACACCCGGTGGCGCACCTCTGGGGAGTTCTCGCCGATCCCGGCGGTGAACACCAGCACTTCCAGTCCTCCCATGGCCGCCGTGAAGGCGCCGATGTATTTGCGGATGCGGTAGCAGAAAATGTCCAGGGCCACGCCGGCCGCCGGGTTGCCGCCTTCCGCAGCGGCGATGACATCCCGCAAGTCGTTGCTGCCAATACCGGCGAGAGCCAGCAACCCGCTCTGCTTGTTGAGCAGGTCGCTCATGACCGCGGGGCTGAGGCGGTGGTGTTCCATCAGGTGCAGCACCGCCGCCGGATCGATGTCCCCACAGCGGGTCCCCATGACCAGTCCCTCCAGCGGCGTGAAGCCCATGCTGGTGTCGATGCTGCGTCCTTCCTTGACGGCCGTCATGCTGCAGCCGTTTCCCAGGTGGCAGGTGATCATGCGCAGACCATCGACAGGAAGGCGCAGAAAGCGCGCGGCCTCTTCGGAAACATACTTGTGACTGATGCCGTGGAACCCGTAGCGACGGATGCGATCTTCCGTGTAGAAGTGCAGCGGGAGCGCATAGAGAAAAGCATGCCGGGGAATGGTGGCATGGAAGGCGGTGTCGAATACGGCGACTTGAACGGCGTTCGGGATGTGCCGTGCGCCGGCCTCGATGCCTGCGAGGTTGGGCGGATTGTGGAGAGGCGCCAGACGGCAGTATTCCGATATGATCGATTTGACCTGATCGTCGATCACCGTGGGGCGGTTGAGAGATTCCCCGCCGTGCACCACGCGGTGGCCGACGGCAACAATCTCTTGAATGCTGCGGATCGCTCCGCGGGCCGGGTGCGTGAGGGCGGCGAGGATGGTGCCTACGGCTTGATCCGCATCGGCGACGGAAACCAGTTGGTCATAGGCCCGCCCCTCCCGGTTGCGATACTTCAGCCGGGTTCCGTCGAAACCGATGCGTTCGACGATACCGGCCGCCTGGACGGTTTTCCCGTCAGCGTTGAAAAGGGTGAACTTGACCGATGAACTGCCGGCGTTGATTACGAGAATGGCCATTGGAACTGAATCCGTTCTGTTCAGGTGGTCGGGTCTTCGCCCCGGGCGGACCGGTTCTGCAAAACTCGCCGGCGTTTTAGGTCGCGCGGCGATGGCGAACGGCGAGGGGTTTTCGCAACGCGGGCTTCCCGAGCCTCGGGAAAGTAAAAACGACGAATGTATTTTTCCTGGGCGTCGAACGACCAGTGGACCTCCCGCCAACCCCGAACCGCCGCATCCCGGTCTCCAGCCTCAAACGCTTCAATCAATCGGTCATGGTCGCGGCAGTTGCTCTGCTCCCACTCTTTAATGTAACCGCGGCGAGGAAAATCGTAGAGTCGTCTTTTCATCGGGGCGATGATGCGCTTGAGGGACTGGTTGTGCGACATCTCGAGAAAGACGTCGTGAAAGAGGATGTTCTGCTGGTAATAAGCCTGGAAGTCCTCGTTCTTTATGGAGGTTCGGAGGGCGCTGTTCAGCAGTTTCATCTTCTCGATGTGCAAGGGCTGGATGCTGTCGAAGACCGCCAGGATCGCAGTGGATTCAAGCGACCCGATAATCTCGTAGCAATTGCGAATGTCCTCCAGGGTCAGCCGGTTGACGAAGACCCCGCGGCGCGGGGAAATGGTGACAAACCCTTCCGTGTCCAGCTGCAGCATGGCATCGCGCAGCGGAGTTTTGCTGATCCCCAGTTCCTCGCTGATCGCGTTCAGGTTGATCGCCGCACCCGGTATAAGCTTGCCCCGGGTGAGCTCCTCGCGGATGAAATCATAGACCTGCTCCCGCAGAGACTTCTGATTGATGATCATCGGCTCACCCGGTTCGTGCCCGCGAAGCAGATGGGGCTCGCCCTCTGCTTCGCGGGAGGCTCATGGTGCGCTTCCGCTTTGCCAATCCAACGATTTCGGCAGCCCGGCTCGGACGGCGGTTGATCGCACGCGCCGGACGGTTCGGCTGTGGGGGCTACCCGCAGGCATGCTATTTTTGGTAATCGGCATCGCAGATCGCTAAATTCCGGTCGATGACGTCCAAGCCGAAGTCGAGTTCCTCGGTGGTGATCGCCAGGGGCGGGCATATCATAATGACGGAAGCCCCGCCGGCCATGATGTAGACCCCTTCTTCCATGCACTTGCCCAGGAATTTCATTTTCGAGGTGGCCGGCCGCGGCGGCTCCATCAGCGCCTCGTGGATCGGCTCCTTGGTCTGGCGGTTCTTGACGATCTCGACCCCGCAGAACAGTCCCTTGCCCCGCACCTCGCCGACGCAGGGATGCTTCTCCTGGAGCTCATGCAGTTTCTTCATCAGGTATTCGCCGGTTTTGGCAGCTTTTTCGATGAGCTTGTCCTGCTGGTAGGCTTCGATCGCCGCTACCGCCGCCGCCATGGCCAGGGCATGGCCCGAATAGGTGTGCCCGTGCAGGTACGGCTGGGTTTCGAATTTCTCTGCGAGCCACGGCCGAACAACGGTTGCTCCCAGCGGCACCGAGCCCGAGTTGATCCCCTTCGCCAGGGTCATGATGTCCGGAACCACTCCCCAGTTGTCCATTCCGAACCACTTCCCCGTCCGGCCGAAGGCCGTCATGACCTCGTCGGCGATCAGCACCACCTCGTACTTGTCGCAAATGGCCCGCACCATCGGCCAGTACTCGTCCGGCGGCACGATCACGCCGCCGGCCCCGAAGATCGGCTCGCCGATCACCGCGGCCACCCGTCGGGCGCCGCCCTCGAGCCGGATCACGTCCTCCACGTGCTTGGCGCATTGGATGTCGCAGGCCGGGTAGGTCGCACCAAAGTGGCACCGGTAGCAGTAGGGCGGCAGAATGTGCAGAGCGTTCGGAACGGACGGCTCGGCGCACCAGTTGCGGTAGTCGGCCGACACGGCCATGGCCCCCATGGTCGACCCGTGGTAGGACCGCCAGCGCGAGAGCACCTTCTGTTTGCCCGTGGCCCACCGCGCGATCTTGAGGGCTCCTTCGTTGGCCTCCGTCCCGCCGGTGGAGAAGAAGGACTTCTTTAAGTCGCCGGGGGTGACCTCCGCCAGGAGCTTACCGAGTCGCGCCTTGGGCTCCGTGGCCCACTGTGAGTTGACGCTCGGCAGCAGCGCGGCCTGCTTGGCGATGGCTGCGTTCACCCGGTCGTCGCAGTGGCCCAGGTTGGTGAAGACAAACTGGGAAGTGAAGTCGAGGTATTTTTTGCCCTCCGGGTTGTAAACCCAACAGCCCTTGGCTTTCGCCGCCACAAAGGGGTTCAACCCCTTCTGTGCGGTCCAGGGTGTCAGAACATACTCGGTCTCGTACTTTCGGATCGCCTCCGCATCAAGCCCTTCTTTTTGAACCTTGTCAGACATATGCCATCTCCTCGATCGTGGTTTATCGTTATTCGAACATCAGACGGGGCATGTCCCTGCAGGAACAGCCGCAGCCAGCCTCGCGCCGTAATTATGATCGGGCCGACAGGATGCCCTTGTCACACGACGCCCTGATCCATCATGGCGTCCACCACCTTGACGAAGGCGGCGATGTTGGCGCCGGCCACATAGTTGCCCTTCATCCCGTAGCGCTCCGCGGCCGCGGATGCCGCCGTGTGGATGCTCTTCATGATCAGCTG
>JAUQXK010000094.1 GCA_030834695.1 Desulfobacterales bacterium | reverse complement strand
GTCGGATAAAGCACATACTCCTATCTTATTGCGATTTATTGATCTTATCCCACGATCTTGCTGAAATATTCAACGTGGCAACCTCCATCCCTCCCTCCATCATAAGAACCGAGCCGGCCGCCGGATTCCGTCCTTGCCGTTTGCGTCATCTTGAAGGAGAATCTGCCCAACCCAGTGATTAGAATATTTGCACTAGAAAAGAGCTTCGAATGTTAGGCAATTTGGGCACTCCGTGCACTTCCCCCATTTTCCAACCGCCCCCACCAACCCATCTCATCCTAACCCTTTTCACGGGTCTCGCTTTCGGTCATGGCAGCATCGCCGCCGCTTTCTCGAAGAAATCGTCATCGCCGAAATTGCCGGACTTCAGGGCCAGACAAAGACGCGGCTCCTCCTCTGTAATCGTCCAAGGAACGCCCGGTGCGATTTCAGGACCGATGCGCAGCGAGCGGACCTGAAGGGCGGCCATCACCGCCCCGGACGTCTCGCCGCCGGCGACGATGAAGTTGCGCACCCCTGCCTGCCTCAGCCGCAGCGCCAGCTCGCCCATGGCCTGCTCGACGAGACACCCCGCGGCCTCGCGCCCCAGCTGCGCCTGCACGGCGGCCACCTGTTTGGGTTCCGCCGTGGAGTAAATCAGAACGCTGCCTTCCCCGACCTGGCGCGCCGCCCATCGGGCGATGTCCGCGATGATCAGTTTCCCGGCGGCCAGCTCGCGCGGATCGATACATACGGACGGGCCGGCGGCCGACATCCGCTTGACCTGGCGCTGGGTGGCGGCCGAACAGCTCCCGGCCAGAATCGCCGTACCGCCCGTCAGCTTCGGCAGCGACGCCGGGCCGGTCGAATCCGCCAATAGGCCTGCCCGGCGAAAGTTCGCCGGCAGCCCCATCGCCACCCCGGAGCCTCCCGTTACCAGCTTCAACCCGGCACAGGCTTCCCCGATCGCGACCAGGTGCCGGTTCGTCAACGCGTCCACCACCACGTGGCGGCATTTCCGCCCGGCAAGTTCCTGCAAACGGGCGCGCACGGCCTGCGATCCCCGGTCCACCGTCGCATAGTCGACAAGGGCCACCGTTTGCGAATCCCGGACCTGCCTGCCCAGAAACCGGACCAGGTTGGAGTCGGCCATCGGCGTAAGCGGATGGTGCTGCATGCTGGAGTCCGAGAGCAATTCCGTTCCGACGAACAGGTGCCCGTTGTAGACGGTTCGGCCGTTTTCCGGAAAGGCCGGGCAATAGACGGTGATCCCTCCATCGAGACGCTCCAGCAACGCCTCCGCCACCGGTCCGATGTTGCCTTTCTCGGTCGAATCGAAGGTCGAGCAGTACTTGAAAAAGATCTGGCGAGCGCCCTGGGCGAGCAGCCAGTCGCAGGCTGAGAGCGAATCGGCCACCGCCTGTGTCGTCGGCGCCGTGCGGCTCTTTAGCGCCACTACCACCGCCTGCGCATTGCGAAGCACGAGATCGGAAGGTGGCAGGCCGATGGTCTGCACCACGGACATGCCGTGCTTGCTCAGCATCAGCGCCAGGTCGGTCGACCCGGTCACGTCATCCCCAACGGCGCCGATCAAAAGCGGCATGGCTGCATCCTCTCCTGCCCGCAGAGACTTCAACGGGACTTACAAAGTTCTTACCGGCGGCGACGGCCTCGCGACAGTCCCGGCGGTCCGACCTTCTCTTACCATCATTTCTTTAGGCTTTTCAAATCCCCTGCCGGAGTGATAGATACGAATCGACCACAATTTTCGACAACCGCGCTGACCCATTACACCCGGGATCGATATTGATGGAGGCGGCAGGTACACACAGCCAGTTCACGTCGGAGCCTTTCAGGGTCCCTCGCGCTGAAATCGAGCGCCGCACCGCCGCGATCCAGGCGGAGCTCGTCCGCGCCGGAGTCGACGGACTGTTCATCGTCCAGCGGGCGGATCTGTTCTACTTCAGCGGCACGGCCCAGAACGGCTTTCTCTACTTGCCGGCCGAGGGCCGCCCGCTGCTCTTCGTCAAACAGTCGGTCGCCCGCGCGCGGGCGGAGTCGGCCATCGAAACCCTTGCCCCGATCGACTCCGTCAAGGCCGTTCCGGGCCTGATCGCCGATGCGTACGGCCGGATGCCGGACCGTCTGGGCCTGGAGCTCGATGTCCTTCCGGTCAACGACTTCCGGTTTTACCGAAGCCTTTTCAATCCAAAAGACTGCCTGGACGGCTCGCCGCTCATCTTGCGCGTCCGCAGCATCAAGTCCGACTGGGAAATCGCCCAGCTGGAAGCAACCGCGGAGATGACCCGCAGCACATTCGACCACATGCGGACCATCATCGCTCCCGGGCTGACCGAAATGCAGTTTGCCGGGATGTACGAGACCTACGCGCGTACGATCGGCCACGGCGGCAAACTGCGCGTCCGCCATTACAACGCCGAAGGCTATCCCTGGCACGTGCTGAGCGGTGAAAACGGCGGCCGGGTGGGGGTGCTGGATTCGCCGGCCAGCGGCCAGGGAACCTCGGCCGCCTTTCCGGCCGGCGGCGGCGGCCGGCGGCTGCGCAGGGACGAACCCGTCATGGTGGATCTGGGCTCGGTGCTGAACGGCTATCACCTGGACGAAACCCGCATGTTCGCCATCGGGTCCATGCCCGCAAAAGCTTACCGGGCATGCCGGGCGGCCATCGAAATCCAGGCTGCCGTCGTCGAGCGGGCCCGGCCGGGCGTGACCCTGGCCGAAATCTTCGAACTGGCCTCGAGCATGGCCGACCGGCTGGGGTTCAGGGATGTGTTCCTGGGGCCATGCGGGCATCAGGTCAGGTTCATCGGCCACGGCATCGGTCTTGAGCTGGTCGAGCCCCCCATCATCGCACGCGGCCGCGAAACTCCGTTGGAAACCGGCATGGTGTTAGCCGTAGAACCGAAAATAGTTTATGAAAACGAGTTTGCAGCCGGTGTCGAGAGCGTCTTCCGGGTCACTCCGGCCGGAGGCCGCCTGATCAGTAAAGTGCCGGTCGAGATCTTCATCTGCTGATCCGGTTCATGGTTGGAAATGCGGAGAATTCATTTCAACCGTTGAACCTTTGAACCCCATCGCTGTCGCTATAACCTTTTCGGGTCCACCAAGGAGGTGGAGGGTTTAGAGGAAGGCGAATGACTCAGAAAAGCCCTATGCCACTCAAAACTGTGGAAGACATGCAAACCCTCATGCAGGTCGCCTTGGGCGAACAGCCGGCCGACCTGGTGGTGCTGAACGCCGAGCTGGTCAATGTCTATACCGGCGAGATTCAGAAAAATATGGGGGTTGCGGTGAAAGGGCGCTGGATCGCCCGCGTCGCCGCCGAGGTAAGGGATACGATCGGCCCGGCCACCCGCGTGCTCGACGCTTCCGGCAAAACCCTCGTGCCCGGACTGATCGACGGGCACACCCATCTGGCCTGGATCTACACCGCCGCCGCCTTCATTCCCTACGCGGCCGCCGCCGGGGTGACCACCGTCGTCACCGAAACCCTCGAGCCGTTTCCGGTGGCCGGGATGGCCGGCGTTTACGACTTCCTCGATTCGTTCCAGAACCAGCCGATCCGCATCCTGGCTACCGCGCCCGCCATGGTGTCCATCAGCTCCAAAGCCAAGGGGATCTCCACCGAAGACCTCGACCGCCTGATGCAGCGGGACGACATTCTCGGCCTGGGCGAGTCCTACTGGCAGGCTGTCCTGCAGGAGCCCGAGACCTATCTGCCCGCCTTTCAACGGCCCCAGCGATTTGGAAAGGTCCTTGAAGGTCACACCGCCGGAGCCAGCGAAAAAAAGCTCGCAGCCTACGTCGCCGCCGGGGTGACCTCCTGCCATGAACCCATCGATGCCGAGCAGGTGCTCGCGCGTCTGCGCCTGGGGGTGCACGTGATGGCGCGGGAGGGCAGCATCCGGCGGGACCTCGAGGCCATATCCCGGATCCGGCCGACCGGCGTCGATCTGCGCCGGATGATTCTGGCCAGCGACGGCGTTTCGCCCCAGGACCTGATGCAGGGAAAATACATGGACTTCGTGGTCCGCAAGGCCATCGCCTGCGGCTTCTCGCCCGTCGAAGCCCTTCAAATGACGACGCTGAACGTGGCCGAGCACTTCCACCTGGACGGCATCCTGGGCGGAATCGCGCCCGGCCGGCTGGCGGATATGGCGCTGGTTCCGGATGTATCCGAGTTCAGACCCGAAACGGTCGTCTGCAACGGCGAAATCATCTGGGAGTCCGGCCGGCTCGTTAAAGCGCCGCGGCCGCATGCCTTTTCCGCGGAGAGCCTGAACACGGTCCGCCTGCCCCGCCGCCTGACTCCTTCCGATTTCAGCATCCGCTCACGGTCAAACGCCGCTTCCGCCCGGGTGCGGATCATCGAGATGGTCACCGATCTCGTCACGGCCGAACGCCACCTCGACCTGCCGACCGCCAACGGCGAACTCCATCCAGACCCGGCCAACGGCCTGTGCAAAATTGCTGCCGTGGACCGTGCCCAGCGCCCCGGCAAGCTCTTCACCGGCCTGATCAAGGGCTTCGGCCTCGCTCGCGGCGCCGTGGCCTGCAGCGCGGCCTGGGACACGTCGGACATCGTGGCGGTCGGAGCCGATGAAGCGGACATGGCCTGCGCCGTCCACCGCATCGCCGATCTGCAGGGCGGGGCCGTGCTCTGTGAGAACGGCCGCGTGCTGGCTGAAATCGCGATGCCCATCTTCGGAATCGCCAGCAACCTGCCGGTCCCAACGCTCGCCGCTCAACTAAGAGAATTCAAACAGGCCATCGAAAAGCTGGGGGTGGCGTTCCCCGATCCGCTGCTGTCGCTGATCACCCTGACGGGCGCGGCCATTCCTTACCTGCGGATCTGCGAGGAAGGCCTGGTGAACCTTAAGGACGGCAGGACCATAGATCTCTTCGTATCCGCATAGCCGTCCATCTCGCGCAGCCGAAATGGGGAAGCGCAAGGTGTTGGTTCACCGGCCCGCCGATTTCGGCATCATCCTCCTGATCCCCGAGGCAGCCGCCAGGACGTTTCACTCGAACCGGATTGCTTCCGGCCCTCTCAAGCGGGAAAAAGTCACGCACCTCAGCATTCTCCCCAGATAAATAAGGCCGGCCCTCTATGGACAACCGGCTTTAATTGTTGGAAAAATGCCTAAACCCAAAAAACACGGGGATTCCCGCCAGCCGGGGTGACCCGGTTTTCTTCACGCCGCTGCATTACACGAGAAAGGAGGGTTGCCATGATCGAAACCCATAACGATGTCATCCGTGAAAAGCATTTGCCCAAGGTCGGCGATACGGTGCGCAGCAGAAAACACGGCACGCCGTGGCGCGTCATTGAAAAGCGGGAAGTCTGGCTTAATGCCAGCGATGATCCCCCCACGGGTGAGTATCGCGCGATCCCGGCCATCTATCTCTGCTACTGGCGCGTTCACGATGGCCGGCAGCCTGGAATCGGCAAGATGCTCGGCTACGCCTACTCGCTGCACGACAACACCTTTGAGGAAAACTGGGAGACCGTCCGCTGAGGCGGCGCCCGTTCAGCGGGCGACGTGAAATCGCTGGGAGATGGAGGTGCGGCCATGAAGAAAAGGGAACGTGAATTTTTCCATAAAATGCTGAAGCGGCAGATTGCAGATTTGACCCGGAAATCCGACATCGCCCTGGCGGGACTTTTGGATTCAACCATTCACTCCGCCGATCCGATGGATCGGGCTTCCGAGCAATTGGAGCGGGACTTTGCACTTCGGATGTTGGACCGCGATAACAAACTGATAATGAAGATCAAGAAGGCCTTGAAGAAAATCGAGGACGAGAGCTTCGGAATTTGCGAAGTTTGCGGTGAAGAAATCGATATCGAGCGCCTGAAGCTGCGGCCGGTTACCGAGCTTTGTATCGGATGCAAAACCCATCAAGAGAAGCTTGAAAAGCTGACCTGCGAATAAAGCGACATACTCATGCCTTCGGATGGCCGGAGAAGCCTATAGGTTCAGCCAGATATCCGTCTCCGATCCGAGGCGGGGAGCGGGATGCCCCCCTATATGCGCAGGTGAAATTCGATCAAGCAGAAATCATGTAAAAAGAGTAGGCTACGGTTTCTGCCGGTAGGCGACCGGTTCGGCGTACCAGCCGGCCGTGCGTCTTTTCCAATATTCGCTGTGCAAGCACACTGTTTTCGGTCCTGGCATTCCGTCCGCAACTTTACAACCATCGATCGTCGTAACCGGAATGATTCCTCCGGCGGTTGTCGTGAGAAAAACCTCGTTGGCGCCGCGCAGTTGCCCGGGTTCAAGTTGACCGTCGGCTGCTTCGATGCCGAGGTCCCGGCAAAGCTCGAATGCGGTTCGCCGGGTCATACCGTCGAGCACTCCGTGCCGGGGTGTTACGAGCCGGCCGCCGATGTCTGCGAAAATGTTGAAGCCGGGTCCCTCTGCCACGTGGCCGTCGACGTCGAGCAAAACGACGGTCTCCGCACCGGCGTCGTACGCGTCGAACAAAGCCATCTGGAAGTCGAGCCAGTGGTAATGCTTCACCATCGGGTCGACGGACTGCGGCGGCACCCGCATACGCGCGCTGATGTGCAGCGACATCCCGCGGGCCTGCACATCGGGAGTCGCCACCCACATGTAGGGCATCGCGAACGCCTGAAAGCGGTTCCGGCAGAGGCGGATGTCCCGGCTTCCGATCGGCGGCCGTCCGCGGGTCATGATGATCTGCACATAGGCGTTTTTGAAACCCGGCAGGACCACGAGCTCATGCACGATGCTGCGGATGTGATCGGGCGGCTCGGGCGAGGTCATCCGCAGCCTGCCGATCGACCGCTGAAACCGTTCGAGATGATCCTGCAGGCGGAAGAAGGCGCCCTCCCAAACCGAGATGGTCTCCTGGCACGCGTCCGAGCGCAGGAAGCCCCAATCGAGCAGTGGAATGCGAGCCTCATCGATGGGGCAGAACTGCCCATCGACATAAGCTGCGCCGGCGGCGAATCGCGTTTCGACCGGATGCGACGGTGAAGCGCCGGAAGCGGTCGGCCATACGAGATGGCGGGTGGGTTCAGAGCATCCTGTCATTTCAAGACCTTTCGATTGTATGGGAGGCATGGGTCCAACTAACGGTGGGCTTGCCGGGCGCGAGTCTGGCCCTCCGGCCGCGACCAGAAGGGGTTCACGCCGGCAGGGACCGCGGCGATTTATCGAGTTTATTGCATTATGGGCCTGGATTCAATATGAATGACGGCATGGGGCGGCACGTTCCGCCGGCGCGCCGCCCGCCCGCGGGGGCTTCCCCGGAAGATCGGGATCAGGCGGAGCGGTTTTTCAACAATCTGAAGCATCGCCGCTCATTTCCGCATCAGGGTAACGAAGATGAACTATACCGAGTTGCAGGAACTATGGACACCTTTGGGGCGAATCCTGATTGCTGCTCTGCTGGGAGGGCTCTTGGGCTTCGAGCGTGACATCCACGGCAGAGGCGCCGGGTTGCGGACGCATCTATTGGTGAGCATCGGGGCCTGCGTGTTCATGGTGCTTTCGATCCGCGTCGAGTCTTTTGGCGTAGCGCTCGCCCCCGCCGAATTCAACCGGGTTACGGATCCTGCGAGGATCGCCGCCCAGGTCGTCACGGGGATCGGATTTTTAGGCGCCGGGGTGATCATCAAGGAAGGGCTCAGTATTCGCGGACTCACGACGGCGGCTTGCCTGTGGGTTGCGGCGGCGATCGGAATGGCCTCGGGTGTCGGTTTTTATGCAATTGCACTGTTCGCGACGGCTGTCGCGTTGTTCGCCTTGACCTTCCTGCGCTATTTTGAAGGCCTTTACCGGCGGGATGTCTACCGGGACTTGTCGGTTTTGGTGCCTATGGGAGTCGACATCCGAGTCCTGATGAATACGGTGAAAAGCAATGAGGTCAAGGTCATCTCCTACTCCATGGAGCGCAATTACGAAAGCCAGACGACCGATTTAAAGATGTCGCTGCGGCTGTTTCATAAAGGCAATATCGAGAAGCTGTCTTACCTCATCGTGGAAAGGCTGGAGGGGAGCGGCATCCCCTTGAAAGCCTTGAAATGGATGAAGCCCTGAACCCAGTCAGGGCTGATTGGTCAGGATGTGGACGCTTCCGGATCCATTGTCGGCAGCCGATAGATCCAGAAAACCATCGCCGTCGAAATCGCTTGCCGCCAGTGCACTGACCCCTATCTGGCCGGCAATCCCGCTCAGCGCAGAAAAATTGCCGATGCCGTCGTTCCGCAGAACGGCTACACTGTTGGAACTGAAATTGGCAACCGCCAGATCCAAATCGCCGTCGCCGTCCCAGTCCCCCGAAACCAGCGCCGCGACACCCGTCTGACTGTCGATGGTTTGCAGCAGCGAGAACGTACCGGAGCCGTCATTCCTTAAAACCGCCACTGAGTTGACGCCGGAATTTCCGACCGCCAGATCCGGGTCTCCGTCCCCGTCCCAGTCCCCTGCGCTGAGCGCCCTCGCATTGATCATACCGGACACCGTGCCCTGGACCACGAAGTCCCCGGTGCCGTCATTTTGAATAATGGCCACGGTGTTGCTGCCGAAATTCGCTACAGCCAGATCGATGTCGCCGTCACCATCCCAATCCCCGGAAACCAGGGCGCTGGCCCCCTCCATGCCCGGCAGCGTTCCGGCAACCGTAAAAAAACCGGCACCGTCGTTCCGGAAAACGGCGACCGAGTTGGAGCCGAAATTAGCCAGCGCCAAATCCATGAACCCGTCGCCGTCCCAATCCCCTGCGCTCAATGCCCGCACCCCCTGTTGGCCGTCGACCGTGCCGGCCACCGCGAAAGCACCTCCACCGAGATTCCGCAAGATGGCAAGGCTGTTAGCGCCGGAGTTCGCCACGGCCAGGTCCAGATTCCCATCCCCATCCCAATCCCCGGCCACGAGGTCCCTGGCGCCGACCTGCCCGACCACCGTGCCGGTGACCGAAAAGTTCCCGCTTCCGTCGTTCGTGAGCAACATGACCGCGTCTGCGCCGAAATCGGCTATCGCCAGGTCCAGATCGCCATCTCCATCCCAATCCCCTGCCACGGCAGCGGTCGGATTGGCCAGACCGCTGATCGTCTGGTCATCGATGAAAACGCCGGTGCCGCCTCCCGTCTCCACCACAAAGCGATACACGTAAGGTTGAGCCACTCCGATGCCGTCGCTGGAGCTCAGGGCCTGCGTCAAGGCGACTTCGATCCCCTCGCCCGGTCTAAAACCGTTGCCCGGCTCGAAGCTCAGGATCGGTGTCCCCTCTCCGGAGTAAGTGCCGGACAGCTTCCCCGACATTGACCCTTGCACCGTAAAACTCGCCGCCGACGCCGGGTTCATGTTCCGGTCGAATGTCGCCGAAACGACGGCCGCCGCGCTTACAGCGCTTTCGTCGGGTGGGGGTGACACGCTGGTCACCACCGGTGGCTCCGCCGGGTTTGAAGTCGACTCATCCCCCGCTCCGCTGCATGCCAAGATCCCGAAAACGCAACAGACTGCCCCCAACTCTCTCCATCCGACTTTATTCACGCGGCACCTCCTTTACGGTTTATCCCTGGCGCAGAAAACGTGTCATGGCGTGCGAAGCCATTTTCTATCAGAATTCGGATTCGATCGCCCCCTCCTCTTTTGAGTGAGGAAAGCTGCGAGGACCCGGAAATCGACTTCCGAAAAAATAATCAGTCGCAACCGAAAAACAGCCTCAACTGTTCTCGAATTTTAGAATATCCTTTGCGGCGATAGCAAGCGAAACACCGTTATTGGGCGAAGACCGATACGTGCGTGGGTCATTTGATTAAGGGTCTCATGATTATCTTTACGTCGTCATTCCGGCCTGCCCCGGATTACCAATTTCCGGGACCGGCTTTTAGCCGGAATCCAGTGAATTCAACCCGTTCTGGATGCCCCCGTATCGTGGTACGGGGCAGGCTGATCACGTCCGGCAAGACGGTGCTATTTCGAGAAGATTAATTTGATCGCGCCCGCAGGCAGGAAAGCAGGATCGGGTGCCGGAAAACTGCAGCACGGGCGACATCCAAAAATTTCAATCCATTACCTTTTCATGATAGCATACAATAGTAGTTTCCCCATAATTCTCAGAAAGGATTCGATATGGCATCCAATCGGAATCCTACGCTCGCCGCATCCAAGATCGCCCTGCTCTATGCCCTCCTTTCAGTGCTGTGGATCCTATTTTCCGACCAACTCCTATCGATGACGGCGGCAACCGTCGAAGCCTTGACCATGATGCAGATGGTCAAGGGATGGATGTTTGTCTTAACCACCAGCGTGTTGATCTTTTTTCTGATGCGGCAGGAGATGCGTCGGGTTCTAAGAGCGCATGAAGCTCGGCAGGCCAGTGAAGCCAACTTCAAGCTGTTGGTTGAAAGCGCACCGGATGCTATCTATGTGCAGACGGGCGGCCGGATCGCCTACCTGAACCGCGCCGCACTGAAGCTGTTCAAAGCCGTTTCCGACGACCAACTGCTGGGACGATCCATGCTGGAGATGATCGCCCCCCCATACCGTTCACTCGTGGAAGAACGCATGCGGGTTTTGAACGATGAAAAAAAGGCGGTGCCCATCCGGGCGCACGTCTACAAGAGGATGGATGGAACGCCGGTCGATGTCGAAGTCAACGCGGTGCCGTTTAATTATAAGGGCCAAGACGGAGCGCTCGTGTTCGTTCGCGACATCACCGAACGCAAACAGGCCGAGGATGCCTTGCAGCATCAATTCGGATATCTGCAGCAACTGATCAACGCCATACCGGCTCCGGTTTTCTTTAAGGATATCGGGGGCGCCTACACCGGCTGCAACGCCGCCTTCGAAGAGTTCAAAGGTCTTCGGAGAGAGGATATCATCGGCAAGACCCCGTTTGACATCTCGCCGCCCCATTTGGCGCACCTCTATCTGGATAAGGACCGGGAGCTGTACAGCCAGGCAAAACCGCAGATCTATGAGGGCCAGAGCGTCAATGCGGATGGCGAGACTCGGGATATCCTTTTCCATAAAGCCATGCTTTCGGGTGCAGACGGGGGCATTGACGGGATGGTCGGGGTGATGCTGGACATCACCGAACGCAAAAGGACCGAAGCCCTATTGCGGGAGAGCCAGAAGCATTATCGGCTGGTGGCGGACTTCACCTATGACTGGGAATACTGGCTCGATCCATCCGGCGCCTTCCAATACGTCTCCCCATCCTGCGAGCGGGTGTCGGGTTATCCGCCTTCATTCTTTTTGAACGATCCGCAGGCGCTCTTGCATATCGTCCATCCGGAAGACCGGGAGAGATTCATTTCCCACACAACGACATCCAATCGAACCGACCACGGGCCATGTGAGTCGGAATTCAGAATCATCCGAAAAGACGGGAGTCTTCGCTGGATCAACCATGTTTGCACATCTGTCTACACGGACGATGGCACCTTCATCGGACGCCGGGGAAGCAACCGCGACATCACCGATCAGCGGCTGGCGCAGGAGGCTGTCCGGGAGACGGAAGCCCGCTTCCGCACCGCCTTCGAGAACGCCGCCGTCGGCATGGCGCTGGTCGATTCGGGCGGCGTCTATCTCGAAACCAATGCCGCCATGGCCGCGATGATCGGCTACGCGACCTCCGAACTGGTGGGCCGGAAGGTGGCTGATTTCACTCATCCGGAGGATTTGGAGCGCCGCGGCCGGTTCATAGATGATCTGCTGGAAGGCAAGCTCACCTCCGGGGAACACGAGCGCCGCTTCATTCATCGCGACGGCTCCATCGTCTACACCCTCCTCTGGGCGACGGTCCAGCGGGACGAAAAGGGACGGTTCCAATACTTTATCTCGCTAATTCAGAACATCACCAAACGAGTGCTCGCCCAACAGGATAAGGAAAGGCTTGAAACCCAGCTGCAACAAGCCCAGAAGATGGAGTCTCTGGGCACGCTCGCCGGCGGCATCGCCCACGATTTCAACAATATTCTGGGCGTCATCATCGGCAGCTCGGAATTGCTCGCCGTCACGGATGCCGTCGAGGAATCTGCGAGAGGTTCCTTGAGCAACATCCTGTCCGCCGCCCAGCGGGCCAGGGACTTGGTGCGCCAGATCCTGGCCTTCAGCCGCCACGCCCAGCAAGAGAAGATCCTGCTCAATTTCAAGGCCCTCATCAAGGAAGCGTTCGAGTTTCTGCGCGCGTCTCTTCCTACCACCATCCAACTGCATCAACAGATAGAACCCCGAGTGGGAATGATCATGGCCGACCCCACGCAGATGCAGCAGATTCTATTGAATTTATGCACCAACGCAGCCCATGCCATGGAAAAAACCGGCGGCGCCCTTCACGTCAGACTTTCGAATGCGACGCTGACCGAAGCGGACGTGCGATTCGATTCGGGCCTGGAACCGGGCGAATTCGTCAAACTGGAGGTGACGGACACCGGCCATGGCATCGACCCGGGCATCATCAACCGGATTTTCGACCCCTATTTCACGACGAAGGAAAAAGGCAAGGGGACCGGCCTCGGACTGGCCGTCGTGCACGGGATCGTCAAAGCGCACGGCGGGACCATCAAGGTGTCCAGCGAGATCGGCCAGGGAACTTCCATCCAGGTTTTTCTGCCGGCCATGGAGGGCCAAGTCCGTCCGGAAAGGCGAATCGCACCCGACCTCCCGCGCGGGAACGAGAGAGTGCTCCTGGTCGACGACGAAAAGGTGCTGGCCGATATCGAAAAGCGCATGTTGAACATGCTGGGTTACCAGGTCGAGATCCGGACAAGCCCGGTCGAAGCGTTGGAGGCCTTTCGTGCGAACTCGCGGAGATTCGACCTGGTGATCACGGACATGACCATGCCGCAGCTGACCGGGTTGAATCTGGCGCGAAAGATATTGGAGATCCGGCCGGGCGTGCCCATCATTCTTTGCACGGGTTTCAGCGAGCAGGCCAGCGAGCAGACCGTGCTGACGATCGGGATTCGAAAGCTGCTTCTGAAGCCCCTGGCAATGGAAAGCTTGGCTCTGGCGGTCCGAGAAGCCCTTGATTGCAGCCCGCCCGCGATCTAACTTATCGAACAGGCAGGATCTAACTCCGACGAGCTCGACCCGGCCCGTTCGGATACTCCGCCCGTGAGCGGTCATGATGGCCTCGAAGACTCCAATCCCATCGAAAACAGAGCGCGCCCCGAAATCCTCCGGCCCCAAACCGGCCCACAGGTGCAGGACAGGTGCCCGGTATCTGAATCGGTCCGTTCTGGATGCGCTTTCCGCCCATATCGCCATTCTGGACGAAGCCGGGCGCATCCTGGCCGTCAACGGCGCCTGGCGCCGCTTCGCGGAAGCCAACCACAGCCGGCCCGAGACGGTCTGCGAGGGCGCCGACTATTTCTCCATATGCGAGGCGGCGCGCGGCGAGGGTGCCGGAGGCGCCGCTGAATTCTTGCGAGCCGCCCGCCGGATCCTGGCCGGCGAGCAGAGCGAGTTTGCGCTCGAATACCCGTGCCACTCCCCCGACGAGCAGCGCTGGTTCAACGTTCAGGTCACCCGGTTTACCTGTCGAGGCGATCTCAGGCTTGCGGTGGCCCATGAAACAGTCACGGAGCGTAAGCTGACCGAAATGGCGTTGAGGCACAGTGAACGGCTGTACCGTGCCGTCGTGGAGGACCAGACCGAGTTGATCAGCCGTTTCAAGTCGGACGGCACCTTCACCTTCGTCAATCACGTTTATTGCCAATATTTTGGAAAGACCCCGAATGAGCTGATCGGAAACAAGTGGCAGCCGGTCGCCTACCCCGATGACGTTCCGATGATTGAGGCACGTTTGGCCACCATGTCGCCCGCCAATCCGGTAGTCGTCATTGAGAACCGGGCTTACCGGGAATCCGGTGAGATCGGTTGGTTCCAGTTCATCAACCGGGGGTTTTTCGACAAGACAGGGAGCCTGGTTGAAACGCAGTCGGTCGGACGTGACATCACCGAACGCAAGCAAGCTGAGCAATCCCTGGCCGAGTCGGAGCTGAAGTATCGCCGGCTCCACGAAAGCATGCGGGATGCTTTCGCCGCCGTGGACATGACCGGCCGCATTCAGGAGTTCAACACGGCCTTCCGCAACATGCTCGGCTATAGCGACGAAGAGTTGAAACGGCTGACCTACCAAGACATCACGCCGGCGAAATGGCATGCTGCCGAGGCACGCATTATCGCAGACCAGGTTTTCTCCCGGGGGTATTCCGACCTTTACGAGAAGCAGTACCTGCGGGAGGATGGAAGCACGCTGCCGGTTGAGCTTCGCACCTATCTGATCCGGGACCGCACGGGAAATCCCGAACAGATGTGGGCGGTGATCCGGGACTTGAGCGACCGCAAGCGGGCCGAGGACAAGCTGCGTGCCTCGCAAAGGCAAATGCGGGCTCTGGCGGCCCGCTGCCAGGCCGGCCGGGAAGAGGAACGCAGTAGGATCGCCCGTGAATTCCATGACGTGCTCGCCCAGGAATTGACCCAGCTCAAAATCGATCTGGCCAGAACCCGCCGGGAGGTCACGACCCATCGGGACATCGATCCTCGGGAGGCCCTGCCCGACCGCCTTTCCGAAATGATGCATACCGTCGATACGGCCATTGCCTGCGTACAGAAAATCGCGACCGAGCTTCGGCCGGTGGTGCTCGACAGCCTGGGCCTATGTGCGGCCGTGGAGTGGCAGGCCCGGGAGTTTCAGTCGCGCACCGGCATCCAATGCCAGGCGGAGGTTCCGGCCGATGAAAGGGTCAAGGATCGAGACACCGCCACCGCCGTCTTCAGAATTGTGCAAGAGGCGCTCACTAACGTGGCGCGGCATTCCAAGGCCACCCAAGTGCGCATCCGTCTGCGGATTGAAACCGGCCGGGTCCTCCTCAGGGTCAGCGACAACGGCTGCGGCATGTCTCAGGAGTCGATCCACGACCCCATGTCGATCGGCTTGGCGGGCATGCGCGAGCGGGCGCAGCTGTTAGGGGGGCAGTTCGACATCCGGAGCCGGCCCGAATCCGGAACGACCATCGCCGTGCGCATTCCGCTGCGGCAGGGTGCCGGCGCTTCCGAGGACGCGCCATGAGAATTCTGATCGCCGACGACCATGCCATCCTGCGCAGGGGCTTGCGGCAAATCCTAGCCGACGAGTTTCCGGAAGCTCGGTTCGGGGAAGCCTCCAGCACGCAGGAAACGTTGGAGTGCATCTCGCGGGAGCCGTGGGACCTGCTCGTGCTGGACATTTTCATGCCGGGCCGCGGGGGCCTGGAAATCCTGTACGACGTGCGCCGCCACCGCCCCCGGCTGCCGGTCCTGGTGCTGAGCAGCGCGCCGGAAGACCAGCTGGCGGTGCGGGTCCTGAAGGCCGGCGCTCTCGGCTATCTCAACAAACAGGCGGCGCCCGAGGAGCTCGTCAATGCCGTCAGAAAGTTGCTCGCGGGCGGCAGGTATCTGAGCGCAGCCGCCGCCGAGCAGATGGCGGCGGACATCAGCCGCACGACCGGGCCGCTGCACGAGAAGCTCTCGGATCGGGAGTACACCGTCCTGCAGCTGCTCGTGGAAGGCCGGTCGATCAGGGAGATCGCCGACAAGCTGTCCTTGAGCCCCAAGACCATCAGCACGTTTCATTCTCGCATTTGGGGCAAGCTGCACGTCAAAAACGATGTCGAAATGGTCCGCTACGCGCTGGAACACGGAATGGCGCGGGGCCGGCTGACGAACCAACTCACATAAGCCCTCCTCTCCGTTTTCCCTTGCCCGACCGCCTCTCGTTGTAGTCCTGAGCCTACAAAACTTTCAGCCGGCGCCCGATTGTTGCGTCCGCCAGGCTGGTGGTATCATTAACGGAGCACAACACTGGAGAGATGCCATGACCAGCCGAGGGAGCCCGGCCCGTTGAGGAAATCGAGGGATAAGAGAGCGCCAGATCCGCGGCCGAACGTGCCGCGGCGCTGTGCCGCGGGTTGTCTCGAAAGCGCGGCGCTCGACGCGCTGTCTGCGCACATCGCCGTCTTGGACGACGCCGGCGCGATCTTGGCCGTCAATCACGCCTGGCGCCGCTTCGCGGAGGCGAATCACCCCGGCCCCCGGAGCGTTTGCACGGGGGCCAACTATCTGCGTGTCTGCGACACGGCCGCCGGCCCGGGCGCCGATCAGGCCGCCGAGTTCGCGGCCGCGCTGCGGGCGGTTGCACGCGGCGAGCGGGAGGACTTCTCGCTGGAGTATCCCTGCCATTCCCCCGACGAACAGCGCTGGTTCAACGCACAGATCACCCGATTCGCCGAAGGCGCTGCGGTTCGGCTGGTGGTCGCGCATGAAACGGTGACCGAGCGCATCCAGACGGAGGCACGGCTGCTCGACAGCGAGGCCCACTACCGCGCCCTCTTCAAAGAGGCCGGCGACGGGATTCTCATCCGCGACCGGCAGGGCAGCTACCTCAACGCGAACCAGCGCCTCCTCGACATGCTGGGGTACCGTCTGGACGAGTTCCGGCTGCTTAATAACGAGGCACTCATCCACCCCGCAGACCTGGATCATTTCTCGGTCGAGGAGGTTGCCCGGCGCTGCGAAAACGGCGAGACCCTGGTCCTGGAGCGCCGCTACCGCCGCCGGGACGGCGGCTACGTGCCGGTACAGCTGACCGTTCGAATGGCCGACCCGGCGAACGGCATCATCCAAGCCCTCGTGCGCGACATCACCGAGCGCAAGCGGGCCGAGGAAACCCTGATCCGGCAGACCGAAATCCTGCAGAAGGTGTTCGACAATCTACCGGTCATGATCGGGTTCATCGGAGCGGACGGACGCCACGTGCTGGTCAACCGCGAGTGGGAGCGCCGGTTGGGCTGGTCCCTGGAAGAAGTCCGGCAATGCGGCCTGGACGTGTTCGCCGAGTGCTATCCCGATCCGCAGTACCGGCAGAGAGTTCTGCAGTTCGTCGCCGATTCGAACGGCGAGTGGACCGATTTCAGGGCCCACACCAAGAGCGGCCGAGTGATTGAAACCAGCTGGGCCGCCGTGCGCCTTTCCGACGGGACGACCATCGGCATCGGCCAGGATGTCACCGCCCGCAAGGCGGCGGCGGTCGCCCTGAAGGTGGAGCACCACCGCCGCGAGCGCATGGAGGCCGAGCTGCGGTTGGCCCAGAAGCTGGAGTCGGTCGGGCAACTCGCGGCCGGGATCGCCCACGAAATCAACACGCCCATGCAGTACATCGGGGACAGCGTGCAGTTTCTGCGCTTCGCCTTCGACGACCTGCTCAACATCTTCTCCAAATTCCAGCCCTGCATCAAGGCCCTGTCCGCGGCCGGCGGCCATGAGGACCTGGTTCACGCGCTCGAAGTCGCCCAGGAGGATGCCGACCTGCCCTACCTCACCAAGCAGGCGCCGCGGGCCTTCGACCGCACGGTGGAGGGCATCGAACGGGTGAGCTCCATCGTGCGGGCCATGCGCGAGTTTGCCCATCCGGACCAGAAGGAAAAAGCCCCGGCGGATATCAACCGCGCTCTCCAGAACGTGCTCACGGTCAGCCTCAACGAGTACAAGTATGTGGCCGAGGTCGTAACGGCGTTCGACGAGCTGCCGATGGTCGTGTGCCACCTGGGCGAAATCAGCCAGGTCTTCCTGAACCTCGTCGTCAATGCCGCGCATGCGATCGAGGAATTGGTCAGGGGAACCGACCAAAAGGGTCTCATCGGCGTGCGCACCTATTTCAACGGCGAGAGCGTGCATGTCACGATCGAAGACACCGGCTGCGGCATACCGGAGGACGTCCAGCCGCGGATTTTCGATCCGTTCTTCACGACCAAACCCGTGGGCAAGGGCACCGGCCAGGGCCTGGCCATTTCGCGGTCGATCGTCGTCGACAAGCACGGCGGCAGGCTGACGTTCGATACGGTGGTCGGGCGTGGGTCGGCGTTTCATGTCGACCTGCCGGTGGGAGAGAAGGGATGAACGTCGCGCAAGGCGCCAGGACCCGCATTCTGTTTGTGGATGACGAACCGAAGATCCTGGAAGGTCTGCAGGACCTCCTGCTGCGCTATCGCCGCAAGTGGGACATGGTGTTCGCCGAGAGCGCGGAAGCCGCCCTCGGCGAAATCGCCCGGCGGCACTTCGATGTGGTGGTGTCGGACATGCGCATGCCGGGGCTCGACGGCGCCGAGTTGCTCCGGCGCGTGCAGGAGAGCCAGCCGCACATCGTGCGCATCATGCTCTCCGGCTATACGGATCTGGATGCGACCCTGCGGGCGGTGCCGGTCGCACACCAGTTTCTGACCAAACCGACCAGTGCCGAGGTTATCGAAAACGTGATCGAGCGCGCCTGCAACCTGCAGGCGTTGATTCGAGACGACCGAATCCGCGGCATTATCGGCAGGCTCCAGAACCTGCCGTCGCTGCCCAAGGCCTACGCGCAGCTCCTGCAGCTGCTTTCCAACGAGCAGTCCGGCGCCCGCGAGGTGGCTCGCGTGATCGAGCAGGACCCGGCGATGTGCGCCAAGCTGTTGCAGCTGGTCAACAGCTCTTTTTTCGGCCAATCCCGCCAAATTGCGAACATTCAGGGCGCCGTGGCCTATCTCGGACTCAGCATGATCAAAACCCTCACGCTCTCGATCGGAATTTTCCAGCCGATTACGAAGACCGTTCGGGGGGCTGCCTTTCTGCAAACCCAGCAGACGCATTCGGTGTTCGTGTCTGCGCTCGCCATGCGCATGCTCAACGCCGACAAGCGCCGGACGGAGGATGCCTTCATGGCCGGAATGCTGCACGATCTGGGCAAATTGGTCCTGGGGGTCGGGCTCCCGGATGAATTCGCCCGGGCGGTGAATACGGCGCTGTCGTCGAACCGGCCGCTGCATGAAATCGAGCAGGAGCAGTTCGGGGTGACCCATGCGGAGATCGGCGCATACATCCTTGGCCTGTGGGGGCTGCCGTACACGGTGGTCGAGGCCGTCGCCTACCACCATTTTCCGGGCCGCGTCCCCCAAAATGGGTTTGACATCCTGGCCAGCGTTCATGTGGCGAACACCTTGTCCCATGAGATCGCCGTGGAGGCGGGCGATGCTGCTGAGGGGCCCTGCGCATTGGATTCAGACCATCTGGCGGCGCTGGGCGTCTCCGGCGAATTGGATGGCTGGCGGCGAACGGCCAGAGCGCTTTGGTTTGGCGCGTCTTTTGAAGGATAGCCGTTTATGAACCCGACACGACCCAAGATCCTCTGCGTCGACGACGAGCCGCTCATGCTCGAAGGTTTGCAGGCCGGCCTGCGGCGGAGATACGCTGTGTTCACGGCGCCGGATGGCAAGCAGGGCCTGGACGTCTTGCGGCACCAAGGTCCGTTTGCGGTGGTGCTCTCCGATATGCGCATGCCGGTGATGGACGGGGCGGCGTTTCTGGCGGAAGTCCGCCGGGAATTCCCCGATACCGTGAGGCTGCTCCTGACCGGCCAGGCCGACATCGCCGCAGCCGCCGCAGCGGTGAACGAAGGCCAGGTTTTCCGCTTTCTCACCAAACCCTGCCCCCCCCTGCAGCTGCTGAACGCGGTGCAGAGTGCGGTCGAGCAGCACCACCTGCTGACCTCCGAGAAAATACTGCTCGAACAAACGCTGCGGGGGAGCATCAAGGCGCTCATGGATGTGCTGTCGCTCTCCAATCCCCAGGCCTTCGGCCGCGCCACCCGCATCAAGCAGCACGTGCGGGACCTGGCCGTCCGGCTCGACGTCGCCGAGCTGTGGACGTTCGAAGTAGCGGCGATGCTCGCGCAGATCGGGTACGTGGCCCTGCCGCCCGAAACCGTGGAGAAGCTCTACCGGGGGGCGGAAATAGAATCGGCAGAGCAGTCAATGGTGGCGCGCCTTGCGGACATCGCCGACCAACTGCTCGAGGACATCCCGCGGCTGGAGGCCGTGCGGGGGATCATCCGGGCGCACGCGCGTCTGCGGACGAGGGGTGCGGTCCTGAAAGCCGACGACATCGTCGGACTCGGCGCGGAAATTCTCCGGATCGCCGTCGACTTCGACCACCTGGAATCCGGCGGGGCTTCGGAAGCCGAGGCGCTGTCCACCATGAAGGGCCGCGACGGCGCCTACGATCCGGTCCTGCTGGAAATCTTCATATCCCTGCGGGCCGCCAGCGCGGAACTGCTGGAAATTCGCGAGCTCCGGCTCAGCGCCGTCAAGGTCGGGATGGTCTTGTCCGAGGGCCTGCGGCTGCGAAACGGGGCACTGCTCGCGGCCCGGGGCTATGAGGTCACGCGCGGGTTTGTGGAGCGGGTGCGCGGCTTCGGGCCCGATGTGGTCCGCGAGCCGGTTCGAGTCATCATCGCCTTTCCGAAGGAAGAAGGCGCGGAACCGCCATCGGAGCGATAGCGGGTGGAGCATTTGAAAAGCCTATATTTGAGTCATATGCAGCCAGGTCTTGAAGAAAAGCCGGAGAGCGCCTTGAGTGGGTTGCCGGACCTGAAATCGATTGCGGGCAGCAGCGAGAGAGGCCTGTTCTGGGTGGCGATCGGATTGCTGCCTTTGTTTGTGTACGGCATGTTGATGCTTGCGGTTTTCCGGCATCAGCAGGCGCATGCCGTCGAGCAAATGCTTCGGGTGGCGGCCGGCGGCGCCGCCAATTTGGTGGATCGTGCCATCGGGGAGCAGCTCGCGGCGATGAAGGGCATGGCCGCCTGGTTTGCCTTCGACCGCGAGGATTTGGAAGCCGCTCGGCAGGAGGCCCAGCGGCTGTGGCAACTGCACCCGGAGTGGCGCACAGTGATCGTGACCGATGCGGACCGGCAGCTCCTCAACTTGCGGTTTCCCGCCGGCGAGCCGCTGCCCGCCTTGCGCGACCCGGAATCCCTGGCGCAGGTGTGGGCCACCCAACAGCCGTTTGTGGGCGATCTCGTGCACGGATTTGTGGGGATCCGGGTGCCGGTCGTGCGCGATGGCCGCACGGCTTACACCATTGCCGTGCCGATCGACCCGCAGTTCTTCGGCGCCCAGCTCGGCGCGCGCGCTAAAAGCCAGCCGTGGACGGCAGCCGTGATCGACAGCGACGGGAAACCGATCGCGGCCACCGCCGGTTCGCCGGCGGAAGACAAGCCCTGGCCCAGGGAGATTCCGGCCGGCGCCCAGGGCTTTCTCGCCGACCGGGGCGACTATCTGGCCTGGGCGCCGGTCGGCGGCTACGGGTGGCGGGTGGCGGTCGTTGCGCCGGCGGCAGCGGTCGAGCAGCCCTTTGCGCGCACCCGCTGGGCGGTTTACCTCGGGGGGGCGTTCGCCGCCGTGCTCACCGCGCTGCTGCTCCTGGTGCTCGGCTCGGCCTGGGCGTCCCGGCGCGAAGCGGCCCGGCTGATTCCGGAAGTCGAGGAACGCAAGCGGGCCCAAGAGGAGCTGACGCTGACCATCGAACGCCTGAGGCTGGCGCACGAGGCAGCAAATTCCGGCACCTGGGAATGGGATCTGGAAACCGACCGGAACGTCTGGTCCGAAGAGCTCTGGAGCCTTTACGGACTGGCGCCGCACAGCTGCGAGCCCTCCTACGCCGCCTGGCTCGCGACGATTCTCCCCGAGGACCGCAACCGGGCCGAGCGGGCCGTGAGGGACGCGGCCCGCCAGGGCGCCACGCTGCAGGCCGAGTGGCGGGTGAAGCATGCCGACGGCACCGAGCGCTGGCTCATGTCGCGCGGCCAGCCGCTGCGCAACGGCCAAGGACGGATCGCGCGCTATTTGGGGATCGTCATCGACATCACCGAACGAAAACAGGCCGAACTGGCCTATGCCGAAGAGGCCACCTACCGCCGCATGCTCTTCGAGCAGTCGCCCGACGGCATCGTGATCATCGACCCGCAGACCGCCCGGTTTCGGGAATTCAACTCGGCGGCCCACCGCCAGCTGGGGTACAGCCGCGAAGAATTCGCCGAGCTCACCATATTCGATGTGGAGATCCAGGAAACGGCCGAGGAAACGAGGACCCGCATCGCGGCCGTGATCCGCGACGGCGAGGCCGATTTCGAGACCCTCCAACGCACACGTTCGGGCAAAATTCGGAATGTTCACGTATCCGCCCGAGTGGTGGACGTACGGGGCAATCAGGTCTACCAGTGCATCTGGCGGGACATCACCGAGCGCAAGCGGGCCGAGGAGGAGCTCCGCACCAGCGAAGAGAGAAACCGCCGGCTGGTCGAAAGCCTGACCGATGCGATCCTGGTCCACCGCGGGGACTTCATCTCCTTCGCCAATCCCGCCGCGTTGAGGCTTTTCCGGGCGACGGCCATGGAAGAGCTGGTCGGAAAGCGGTATCTGGACCTGGTTCATCCGGACGACCGGGCCGTCTCGGCCGAACGGGTTAGAAGGAACATGGAAAATAGCTGGGTCGCCCCGCCCCGCGAGCACCGCATCATCGCTCTGGACGGGGCGGTGGTGGATATCGAGTCGACCGGAGTGCCGTTCCAACACCCGGAGGGAACTCAGGTTTTCGGCGTCTTCCGCGACATCACCGCGCGCAAGCAGGCCGACCTGGAAAAAGCCAAACTCGAGACTCAGCTCAGGCAGGCGCAGAAGATGGAGGCCATCGGCACGCTGGCCGGCGGCATCGCCCACGACTTCAACAACATCCTCAGCGTCATCATCGGCAACGCCGAGATGATGAGTTTAGGCGAGGAGACGTCCGCCTCCCTGGGGGAAAACGTCGCCCCGATCCTGACGGCCGCCGGCCGCGCGAAGAAGCTGGTCGGCCAAATCCTCACCTTCAGCCGCCAGGGCGAACAGCAGAAGCTGTTGATCAGCCTGAAACCGGTGATCAAGGAAACCATCGAGTTCCTGCGCGCTTCGCTGCCGGCCACGATTCAGCTGAACCACTACACCCATCCGGAGGCGGGCACCGTCCTGGCCGACCCCACCCAAATGCAGCAGATCCTGATGAACCTCTGCACCAACGCGGCGCATGCCATGGAAAACGGCGGAGGGGTTCTCAAGATCGAGCTCGAGAACGCCGTGCTCGCCGGAGCCGACGGTTCTTTGACCGGAAGGCTCGATCCGGGCAGCTATGTGAGGCTGAGCGTGTCGGACACGGGCCACGGGATGGAGGACCAGGTCCGGGAGCGGGTATTCGACCCCTACTTCACGACCAAGGGCCCCGGCAAGGGCACCGGGCTGGGCCTCTCCGTCGTGCACGGGATCGTCAGATCGCATGGGGGTGCGATCAACGTCCGTAGCGAACCGGGCAAGGGAACGACCTTTCACGTCTACCTTCCAAGGACCGACGGGACGGAAAAGGGCGTTCCCCGGGAGTTCCGCCCCCTGCCGAGAGGCACCGAGCGGGTATTGTTCGTCGATGACGAGCCGGCGCTGGGCGACCTGGCCAAGCGGATGCTGGTGTTTTTGGGTTACGCGGTCGAGGTCCGGACGAGCCCGGTAGAGGCACTGGAGCTCTTCCGCGCCGACCCGGACCGCTTCGCCGCAATCGTCACCGACATGACGATGCCCCAGATGACCGGCCTCCAGCTGGCGCGCGAGACGCTGGCGCTTCGGCCCCGTCTGTCCATCGTTCTATGCACCGGGTTCAGCGACCAGGCCGACGAGTCCATCGCTCGCACGGCCGGGATCCGCGCATTCCTGTACAAGCCGCTGATCATCGCCGAGCTGGCCGACGGGCTGAGAAAAGCGCTCGACGACGAACCTGACTCCGGCCGAAGCTGAACTCCCGCAAGAGGACCCGGACGCGGCGGCCGGCTCAATCCGGTTTAGGTTCAGCGCATTCCGCTTTCGCTGTCAGGCTGCGCTCGTCGGAGCCCCAAACCGCGTAATAGACCGTTCCCAGCACGCCGAAGACAAACGCCCCGATGAAGTTCGCCTGCGGGCTGGCCTCCCACAGAAACGCGCCGCCGAAGGCCGCGACCGACACGACGATGTCCCGGATCAGGTAATACAGCCCGAACATCCCCGCCTTGTGCGCCGCCGGCGCGAAATCGACGATGAGGGCCTTGCGGGTCGGCTCGCCGAACTCCTTGAGACCCCGCACGACGAAGGCCGGAACCAGCCACTCCAGGCTCTGGCAGAACATCAGCAGCAGCGGAAAGCAGGTGAAGAGGACAAACGTGGTGAAGACGAACGGCTTCTTGCCGCCGCGATCGGCCAGCCAGGCCACCGGGATGTAGATGAGCACGGCGGTGGCCATTTCGATGGTGGTGAGCATGCCGAACTGCACCGCGCTGACCGGCTGCGCAATCACTTTCATGCACCAGACGACCACGAAGGCATGCGTGATCTGCTCGCAGAAACGGATGAGAATATCCGAGATCAGGAGATTTTTCAGTGCCGGGCTCATCATGCGGTACAGTGCCCGCGGGGTGGCGGCGGCGGCCGGCGCAGCGGCGGGCCTCTCTTCCGCCGGTTCATCGAGCAGCCTCTGCTGCAGCGCGATCGCCAGGACCGCAAATGCGAGGGCAAAGCCGAACGCCCAGCGCACCCCGTCCCGCTCACCCCAGGCCGCGATGCAAAAGCCGCCTAATACCGGTCCCAATGCCATGGGAATCCGGTTCACCAATGAATGCATGCTCACGCCCATGGTGCGCTGGCTGGCCGGAAGCACGCGCGAGATGAGTCCCATGGTGGCGGGCAGGGAAATCGACGACCAGGAAATGAACAGCACGGATCCCGCAATCACCGCCTGCCACGCCGGAAAAACGATGACGATGAGAAACCCGGCCATGGCGATGAAATTGAAAACCAGCAGGGCACGCTTGGTGCCGATCCGATCGGACAAATAGCCTCCGGGGAAGGAGTAGAGCGCGGACAGGAGGTTGTCCAGCCCGTTCAGGAGGCCGATGGAGACGGCTCCGCCGCCCAGGGCCATCAGATACACCGGCAGGAACCGCTCGGACATGCGCTCGCCCATGCCGACGAGCACCACCATGCTCAGCACGCCGATGGTGCTGCGCCGCAGGCCGAGAAAATGCAGGATTCGGCGAGGCAGGGGCGTTGGTGGGTCTGCAGCCATTGAATTCGAGCCGGCTTGTGGTCGGCAGTCCCGGCGGAGATTCACGGCCGGTCAGTTCAGGAATTTTTCCTTGGCCACTTCCAGCCGGCACCAGGCATACAACGCATCGTAGACCTCGAATTGGCGTTCGAGGTTCTGCAGATCATCGGGGTAGCGCAGGCTGTAACCCACGGCGATGGCCTCCAGCCCGGCCGCCAGCGGATCGCTGTCCAGCCGATCGGTGTCGGCGGCGTTGACGATCCGGGCCATCCGCAGCAGGGCCCGGTCGGTCAGGTTGTAATTGCGGATGATGACATCGAACGTGCACAAATCGCCGTCATGATTCAATCCGGCCCCGGGCGTGTCGAACGGGATGGCGCCTTCCCTCTCGGCCACGGCCATGACTTCGCTTTTGGGCACGAACAGAAACTGGGCATCCGAATCGACGAATCGGGTGATCAGCCAAGGGCAGGCGACCCGGTCGACGTGAACATGGGAACGAGTGATCCAAAGCATTCCGCAGCCTCCCGGTGAAGCGACCAGAACCGCCGCGCTGCCGTTGCGGCTGGTTTGATTGCTCCGGCAATAAAATAGGTCCAATTCAGCCATGTCACTCATCGGCGGGCCTCGGCTGAAGGTGCACCTGTTTTTTGGGTTGGGTTATAACATAACACGCTTGCCAGGGTGTGAGAAGGTGCCGGGGACGAAAAATGGCCGTCGGCGGTTCGATTCAGCGCGAGGCCCGCGAAAACATCAAAACCACCCCGCAGATCAGGGTGGCCATGGCCGTGATGCCGAATCCGATGGCATAGCTGCCCGTGGTATCGATGATCAGCGAAAACGCCGGCAGCCCGAGCAGAATTCCGCAAAACGTGAAAAAGAGCGACCCGCCGGTGGCCATTCCGGCATGCTCGGCCGTTGCCACCCGCGCGACCTCGGCGAGATAGACGCCGTTCCAGCCGATGGCCGCGGCCCCGAACGCCGCGCTGACAACCAGGATGGCCGAATACGGCCATTGGGGCGAGAAGCCGGCCGTCGACAGCGCACCGGCCGTCATACCGAGACCTAAAAGACCGAGCATGAGCCGGGGTTTCACAAACCGGTCGGCCAACGCACCCCATACCACCCGTCCGACAACCCCGCTGACCTGAGCCGCGGAAAGAATCATCCCGGCCTCGACCAGCGTCATGCCGATATCCCCGATCAGGTAGGTCACAATAAAGGAAATCAGGCACAATTGCATGGTGGAAAAGAAAAAGGAGGCGATGACGATCTGACGCAGCTCGGGCCGGGACATCGTCATCTGGATGGCCCGGATGACATTTTGCCAGGAAAGCCGCGAACGATCGGAGCGCTCGCGGTCGAACCGCTTTCGAAAGGGATGCAGGCCGGCGCACAGCAGAAGGCTCGCGGCCCCCACCCACACGGCAGACATTTTCCAGCCGAAAAAAACAACCAGCTGCGGGACCACCGCACCGGCCAGGGCGCCCCCCAGGGGGACCCCGGTTTGTTTGATCGAAAAGACAACGGACAACATGGAGGCCGGTGTGGCCCGGACCAACAAATGCGAGCTGGCCGGCGTCACGGGTCCGTAACCGACTCCCATCAACAGCGTTCCGACGACCACCATGGGCACGGATGGTATCGAAACGGCTCCCAAACCGAGGGCCGTCAGGATCAGGCAAGCCTGGCTGACGCCGATCGGCCCGAAGCGATCGATAAAATACCCGCTGACCGGGGCGGCAACTGTCGCCCCCAGGTACAACAGGGCCATGAAGATGCCCACATAGCTCGCCGGAACGCCCAGTTCGCCGGCCGCCACCGGCGTCAGGACCGGGATGGCGACCGCACTCATGGAAACCGCCGCCTGCACCGCCAGGGTGAGCGCGACCGGCAGGATCACCCCGGATATCGTCGGGGGGGTCCGTGTCGGTTTCGTCTCACGCGGCCCACCGGCGCCGGAAGCCAGGTGTTCGCCGTGATGGTTTGCCGGTCGGATTACCATTTTCTGCCATTCCAGGATGCCGCTCATCGTCGCGGCAGAGCCCCGTCCGACCGCGACGTTCAGCGCCTATTTCGCTGAAAGCGACGGCATAGTCAAGGCCGAATGCGCTCCGAAATTTTCGCTTGACAGGTGATTGCCGATTAAATATTGTCGACAATCACGTGGCGCCGTGATCCGAGGTCATCGCCGGGCGGCGCCCGAACCCGAAGGCCTGATCCGCCAATCCCTCTCACACGATCGACGCAAGGAGGCCTGGTGATGAGCGAACCGACCCTTTCGAGCCAACTCGGCGTTTTCCTGTCCCGACTGTCATTCAACGATCTTTCCGAAACGCAGATCCGCCAGTTGAAGATCTACTTTCTGGACTGGCTCGGATCGGCGATCGCCGGTCAATCCGGAGAACCCGTCCGAATCATCCTGGAGGTCGTCCGCGATCTGGGCGGCCGCCCGGAGTCCACGATCATCGCCAATCAATCGCACGGCAACTGCCTGCTGGCGGCGCTGGCCAACGGCGCCTCGTCCCACATGGTGGAAATGGACGATCTGCACCGCGAGTCTATTTTGCATCCGGCGACCGCCATCATGCCGGCCGTGCTGGCGTTGGCCGAGCGCGAAAAGGCCAGCGGCGCCGACCTGTTGCTGGCGATCGCCGTCGGCTACGAGGCGGCCATCCGCGTGGCGGTCGGCGTCGGGCCCAGCCATTACCGATACTGGCACACCACGGCCACCTGCGGAACGTTCGGGGCGGCCGCCGGGGCCAGCCGGCTGCTCGGTTTGAATGAGGAGCAGACCATCTCCGCTTACGGATCGGCGGGAACCCAGGCCGGCGGTTTGTGGGAGTTTTTGACGAACAACGCCATGAGCAAACAGCTGCACCCGGGCAAGGCCGCCCTCAACGGACTGCTTTCCGCCCTGTTGGCCCAGAAGGGATTTACGGGCGCCCGCAAAATTCTGGAGGGCGAAAAAGGATTCTTCAAGGCCACCTCCGCCGATTTTGACCCCGCCCGATGTCTGGCCGATTTGGGAAAGACGTTTTTTTTCGAGCGCAATTCGCTCAAATACCATGCATCCTGCGGCCACACGCATTCCGCCATCGATGCAGCGCTGCAGGCCACGGGGGGAGCCGCCCTCGACCCGGACGGCATCGAAAAAGTTACGGTCGCCGTCTACCAGGGCGCGCTGGACCTGCTGGCCGATGTCGAACCGACGAACCCCTATCTGGCCAAATTCAACCTGCCGTTCTGCATCGCCTCGGCGCTCATGTTCGGACAGGCCGATCTGGCGGATTTTTCAACCGAAAGAATCCGCGACCCCCGGATGGTTCGAATGATGCAGAAGATCGAGCTTCGATCCGACCCCGCGTTGACGGCCATGTACCCGCGCCAGTGGCCGGCGCGCGTCGAAATCGTCAAGCCGAACGGCGCGCGCCTGACCGGCTCCGTGACCTACCCGAAGGGCGATCCCGAAAACCCTCTGAGTGAAATCGAGGTGGTCGCGAAGTTCAAGTCGCTCACCCGGGGGCTGATCGCCGCCGAATGGGCGGACGCGCTTTGCGAACGCGCCCTGTCGTTGGATCGGCTTTCCGATGTTTCGACCTTTTTCAACCGATAAATGAGGAGAATGCAATGAGGCTGCTCGAGCACGAGTCCAAACGTATATTGGAGAAGTACCGGATCGCCCTGCCGGCGGGGAGGCTGGTGGGCCCCGGCGAACCCCTGGCGATCGATGGGCCGGTCATGCTCAAGGCCCAGATCCCCATCGGCGGACGCGGCAAGGCTGGCGGCATTCTCGCCGCCGAGGATGCCGAAGAGGCGCGGCAGAAGGTCGCCCTTCTCCTGCAGAGCAACTTGCGCGGATACATTCCGAAATCCGTCTACATGGAAGAAAAGAAAGCCGTGAAGCAGGAGTTCTTCCTGGGCGTCACCTACGACACGGTCGCCAAGGCGCCGGTGGCGATTTTCTCCGCGGCGGGAGGGGTCGACATCGAGGAACTGGCGCAGCGCGAACCGGCGCTGGTCCGCCGGGAGCATTTCACGGTCGGCTCGCGCCTGCCGGTCCACCGCGCCCGGGAGATCGTGGCCGATGCCGGCATCTCCGGGAAATTGCTCCTCGGGCTCTCGCCCGTGCTGTCCACGCTGGCGGAGATATTTCTGGACTACGACGCCACCGTGGCGGAGATCAATCCCTTGGGGCTGATGGAAGACGGGCGCCTCGTCGCCCTGGATTGCCATCTGGAAATCGACGACGACGCGGTGTCCCGGCATGCCGACATCGCCGCTCTGGAAAAGGACACCGGCCGCGTGGAAGGCGAACGGCGCACAACGGATTTCGAACGCGAGGCGGCCGGAATCGACAGCCTGGACCACCGCGGAGTGGCCGGACGGGTGATCGAGTTCGACGGCAATCTGGGCCTGATCATCGGCGGCGGCGGCGCTTCGCTGACGGCCTTCGATGCCATCCGGTCCCACGGCGGACGTCCCGCCAACTATTGCGAAATCGGCGGCAACCCATCCGTGCTCAAGGTCAGGGAGCTGACCCGGCTGATTCTTTCCAAGCCGGGGGTGGATAAAATCGCGGTCATCATGAACGTGGTCAGCAACACCCGGGTCGATCTCGTCGCCCGCGGGATCGTCAAGGGCATTCTCGAATGCGGTCGGAGCCCGGCCGAGACGGTGGCGGTGTTTCGGGTCCCCGGCGCCTGGGAGGAAGAAGGGTTCAAGATCCTCTCGAAATACGGGATTCCCATTCAGGGGCGGACGGTTTCGATCGACGAAGCTGCAAAAATCGCCGCCACGAAAGCCAACTGATCGTCAACTTCGAAGAGGGAGGAGCAGGCTGTGGCTATTTTGGCCGATGAAAATACCCGGGTTATCGTTCAAGGCATCACCGGACGCGAAGCGACGTCCTTCACCAAGGACATGCTCGATTACGGCACGCGGGTCGTCGCGGGCATCACGCCCGGCAAGGGCGGGCAACGCGTGCACGGCATTCCGGTCTACGACACGGTCCGCCAGGCCCTGCGGGAGCATCCGGCCGACGCCACGGTGATCTCCGTGCCGCCGGCGCTGGTCAAGGGCGCGGTGCTGGAGGCCATCGAGAACGGGATTACGTTGGCGGTGGTGGTGTCCGAGCGGGTGCCGCGCAAGGACACCATCGAATTCCTGGAAGTCGCCAAAGCCCGCAACGCCCGCGTCATCGGCCCCAACACCCTGGGACTGATATCGCCCGGCAAGGTCCGCTTGGGCATGGCCGGCGGGCCGGCCGCCGATGTGCGCAAGGCCTACATGCCCGGTCCGGTGGGGATCGCCTCGCGCAGCGGCGGCATGACGACCGAGATCGCCAACCTGCTGACCACGCGCGGCATCGGACAGAGCACCTGCATCGGGATCGGCGGCGACCCGGTGGTGGGATCCAATTTCCTGGACCTGATCCCGTTGTTCGACCGCGACCCGGAAACCAAGGCGGTTGTGCTGTTCAGCGAACCCGGCGGCGTCGTCGAGGAAAAGCTCTCCGAGCTGGTTCTGGCGCAGAAGCTGTCGATTCCGATCATCGGATTCATCGCCGGCCGATTCGTCGACGGCATGCCGGGGGTCCGTTTCGGCCACGCCGCCACGATCGTCGAAGGCAATCGCGGCAGCACCAAGAGCAAAATCGAAATGTTCCGCAAGGCCGGGATCCACGTGGCCGAATCCTTCTCGGACATCGCCGAGATCGCCAAACGCTATGTGTAAGGAGCAGGCATGAAAACGATCGGTACGCTGCGAACCGCCCTCTTTGTGCCGGCCACACGGCCCGACCGCGTCGACAAGGCGTTGAACGCGGGCGCCGATGTGGTCATCGTCGACCTGGAAGACGCCGTGGCCCATGCCCTGAAGGCGGAGGCGCGCGAAGCCGCGCGGAAAAAAGTCAAAGAGCATGCCGGGCGCAGCCTCATGGTACGGGTCAATGCGCTGGGCAGCGGGCTCAACCGCAAAGACCTGGAATCGCTGGTGGGCGCGTGCCCGCCCAGCATCATGCTGCCCAAAGTGGAATCCGAGGAGCACATCCGGGAGATCCACCAGCGCCTGCTCGACGTCGAACGCAACAGCGCCGTGGCGCCGGGGGCGACGGGAGTGGTGGCGCAGATCGAGTCGGCCCGGGGGGTCCAGAACGTCTTTCGGATCTTTTCCGAAACCTTGGCGCCGGAACGCGCCTGGCTGGCCGCCTTCGGTGCCGCCGACTACAGCCTGGATTTGGGGATCAACCTGAGTCGCGACGGTGTCGAGCTGCACTACCCCCGCTCGCGGATCGCCGTGGCCTGCCGGGCCGCCGGGAAAGAGCCGCCGATCGACACGCCGTTTATGATCGACCTGAAGGATCTGGACGGCCTCCGGGCGGATGCGTTGCGCGCCAAGCAGTTGGGCTACCAGGGCAAACTCTGCATTCACCCGAACCAGGTCGGGCCCTGCAACGAGATTTTTTCACCGACCGCTGACGAGCTCGCTTATGCCCGCCGCGTGGTGGCGGCTTTCGAGAAGAGTGAGTGCGAAGGCGTCGGGGCGCTGCAGCTGGACGGTAAATTCATCGACTACCCGGTGGTGGAACGCTCGCGCCGAATCCTCCGGCTGGGCGCAACCATCGGTTAAGAGCCATGAAAGGAAGATAGGCACCATGAGTTCTACAAGCGAATTCATTCGTGTGGACGTGAATATGAACACCTGCGTCGGCATCACCCAGTGCGGGGGATGCGTTCGGGTCTGCCCGGTCGGCATTTTCCAGAAAAACGGAGATGCGCCGGCGGTGGTGGCCAAGAATGAAGATGAATGCATCCTGTGCGAGCTTTGCCTGCAGGCCTGTAAACCGCGGGCCATCACCATCAAAAAATTGTACGAGACCTGAAGAAATGAAAACGTTGACATCCAAGCTGAAGGCCATCGACTTCCGGCCGACCGGGCTGGTGGAAAAGCTGTCCGAGGCCATGACCGAGGCCATCCTGGAGGGGATTTTCAAGGAAGGCGACCAGCTGACCGAGCTCGACCTGCAGAAGCAGTTCAGCATCAGCCGCTCTCCCATCCGCGAATCCTTCCGCGTGCTGGAGAAAAGGGGCCTGGTCGAGGTCATCCCGCGCAAGGGCACCTTCGTCAAACGCATTTCGCCCCGGGACATCGAGGAACATTTCCCGGTCCGATCGGTGTTGGAGGGCCTGGCCGCCAAACAGGCTTATGCGAACATGAGTCCGGCCCCGCTGGAAGCCATGGAACGGGCACTGGCGCGGATGAAGACCGCTGCCGAAAACGAAGACACCAAAAACTACTGGAAGCAGCACATTCTTTTTCATGAGATTTTTATCGATGCGTGCGGCAACCAGCTGCTGATCAATCTTCTGAAAACCCTGCGCATGCAGATCATGTGGTATCGGCTGTCCTACCAGTACTACAAGGAGGACTTCAAGAGCTCCTACCGCACGCATGAGAAGATCATGGGGCTTTTCAAAAGCAAAAATACCGATCCGGACCGGCTGGAAGCAATCGTCCGAACGCATATCGAGGAAGCGGTCGGTAAATTTTTGGGCTACCTCGACGAGCAGGAAAAACTCAAGGCCTCAACGAAATAGAAAAGGGGAATCGAATGGCCGTCCGCAGCCCCCAAACCGGAATCGATACCAGGATTTCAAAACTGCTGAATGGAATACCTCCGCTCGCCCGCTTCACCCGCAGCCGGGGTGTGCCGTTTGTGATCAGCTGGGCGCACCGCCTCTCCGGATTATTGCTGGTGGTCTTTATCGGATTTCATATTTTCACCTTGTCCGCTTTGACGACGCCCGCGGCCTACGCGGATAAAATGAAGCTGTATCAACTGCCGGTGCTGGCCTTCATCGAGTGGGCCCTGGCCATACCGGTTCTATTCCACGCCTTGAACGGCGGCCGCCTGATCCTGTACGAAAGCTTCCGATGCCGTCGCGACGACGTGCTGTTGGACTGGGCGGCCGGACTGACCCTTCTGTACGCGGGTCTCCTGGCCCTGCTGATGCTTTTGGGAAATCAGAACGTATCGGCGGTGTTTTTCTGGCTGATCGCCGGTTCGGCCGCAGCGGCCGTGGCCTATGCCCTCTACGCCCGCATCGGGCGCACCGCCCATGCCTGGAGCTGGAAACTGCAGCGGATCACCGGCGCCTTCCTGCTGGTGATGATCCCGGCTCATTTCCTTTTCATGCACCTGGGCCCCCAGATGGCCAGGGACGCCGGCCTGGTGGCCCTGCGGATGCAGAACCCCTGGATCAAGCTGGTCGACGCGGCGCTCGTCCTTTCCGCCGTTTACCATGGCGCCTATGGACTGAACTCGATTCTGAATGATTACGTCGGTTCGAAAGAACTCCGGTGGGTCGGCAGCGGTGCGATTATTTTCGTTATGACGATCGCGGCCGTCGCCGGGCTTAGATTGATCGTATCAATTTAATAAAATCATTCCGGCCGGTGGCGGCGCGAATGGTTTTTTTAAATTGCAGGAGATGGTCCGATGTCCAAAATGTTCAAGCTGTCTTCCAAGATCCAATGCGATGTACTGATCGTGGGCGCCGGCGGCGCCGGCCTGCGCTGCGCCGCCCACATTTTGGAGAAGCGGCCCGGGACCAAGATCATTGCGGTCACCAAGGTATCGCATCCGCAGAAATCCCACACCAGCACCGCCCAGGGGGGGCTGGCGGCGGTCGATCCCCAGGACCGGGTCGACAAGCCGATCTATCACATGTTCGACACCTGGAAGGGTTCGGATTGCATGGCGGACCAGGCGGTCGTCCGGAAGATCGTCGACGCGGCCTGGGAGGAAATCGTCTGGCTGGAAAACCGGGGCATGCACTTCACCCGGGACGAAGAAGGACGCCTGAGCAAGCGGACCTTCGGAGGCCACACGGTGCGTTTCGGCGAGGCGTCGGCGTTCCGGGCCGTGTTCGAAGCTGACCGCACGGGAAAAGGCATCATGGACAACGTGTGGGGGGAAGCGCTCAAGGGCGGCGTGGCCTTCCTGGACCAGGCCCTGCTGACCGAATTGCTGATTCAAAACGACCGCTGCGTCGGGGCCGTGCTGTTCAAGGAGAAAACGGGCGAGTTCGTGGCCGTTTCCGCCGGGGCCACGGTACTGGCCACGGGCGGCTGCGGCCAGGTCTTCCGGGTGACGACCAATTGCCGCCAGAACACCGGCGACGCTCACGCGGTCGCCCTCCAGGCCGGTCTGCCCCTGATGGACATGGAGGCGGTCCAGTTTCACCCCACCGGGATCGTGGGGCCGGGGATCCTGGCCAGCGAGACCCTGCGTTCGGTGGGCGGCATTTTGAGGAACAAGGACCTGGAGCCGTTCATGGCCCGGTATGCCCCGAAAATGAAGGAACTCGCCCCGCGGGATCTGGTGGCCCGTGCCATCGAAACCGAAATCCGCGAGGGACGCGGCATCCTGAACCCGGACCACGGCATCGAGCACGTCTGGATCGACCTGCGTCACCTCTCCGATTACGTGCACTCCGTCCAGATCCCCGAGGTCAGCGGGTTCTTCAAGCAGTTCATGAATCTGGACCCGCGCACCCAGCTCTGCCCGGTGCGGCCCAGCAACCATTATCAGATGGGAGGAATCCCGACCAACGCATGCGGCGAGGTGCAGCGGTCTCCCGACGCCGTCGTATCCGGGCTTTATGCGGCCGGCGAATGCGGCTGCGCCAGCTTTCACGGCTTCAACCGCCTGGGGACGAACTCCATCCTGGAGCTCATCACCATGGGACGCTTTGTCGGGGAGCGCGTGCTGCAGGCCCTGAGCGAGGCCGCGGGCCGCCTGCCCGCGGATGCCGGGGACCGTACCTATGCCCGGTTTGCCGGGTATCTGGAAAACGGCAATGAGGAGAACATCGACCAGATCCGCGAAGACATGCGGCGCATGATGACGGAAAATGTGGGGGTCTTCCGGACGGAAGAAGGGCTGGAAACGGCGATCCGCTCCTTG
Source organism: Desulfobacterales bacterium (assembly GCA_030834695.1). Classification (GTDB taxonomy): domain Bacteria; phylum Desulfobacterota; class Desulfobacteria; order Desulfobacterales; family SpSt-501; genus SpSt-501. Next base: position 34,904 of record JAUQXK010000094.1, on the reverse strand, counting down.
GCCGACTCCGCTGAACGCGTCCGCAGCGCGGCCCTCCGCTGCCGAAGCCTGCAAATGAACCAGGAGTTGGTGCAGCGCTGGGAACTCGACAATCTCCTGAGCGTGTCCATGGTGATCGCTCAGGGAGCCCTCCGACGCCGCGAATCGCGCGGCGGCCACGCCCGGGTCGATTTCCCGCAGCGCCGCGACGAATTCAATTCGCACACCCTGGCCTATATGACGGAATTCGGAAAGATCCGCTTTGCGAGCCGGTCCGTCGACATGAGCCTGTTTGAGGCCAAAGCCGAGAACCATGAAAAATTCGGCCTGATCGAACGGAAATATTGATGCCCCGGAACCCGATTCCTGCGACCCAACACGGAGCGACATCATGAAGGAAAGCTATTCGCTGGTTTTCAACATCAAGCGCTTTGATCCGGAGAAAGGGAAATCCTGGATGCAGACCTATCGGATCGAAGCGGGCCGCATCCTGCGCTTCACCGACGTGCTGCGGAAAATCAACAAGGAGCTCGACCCGACGCTCGCCTGGAATTCGTCGTGCGAGCACGCCCAGTGCGGCTCCTGTTCGGTGGTGATCAATGGCCGGCCGATGCTGGCCTGTGAGTTGTTGGTGGAAAACGCGGTCGAATTGTTTGGAACGACCGTCTTCACGATCGAACCGATCGGCGTGGCCCCGGTCCTGCGCGACCTGGTGGTGGATCTGGAAAAAGCCTATGATCGGGTCCACCGGATACGCCCGTTCATCATCCGGCCCTCCCAAAATCCGAATCAGGGACAGGAGTACCGGATTTCCCCCCGGGCGATGGAGGGCTATCTGGAAGCCACCCGCTGCATCAACTGCTTCTGCTGCGCCACCGCCTGCATGAGCTCTCACCGGGGCTTCATGGGGCCCAACGCCGTCATGGCCAGCGTGGTGCGCATCATGGACCCCCGCGAAGATGCGACCGACGAACGCCTCCAGCAGCTTTACAGCGAGGAGGGCGTCTACCGCTGCCATACCTCAAAAGCCTGTTCGCATGTCTGCCCCAAGGAGATAGACGTGGCGCATTTCGTCGCGCTGGCAAAGGAAGGGGAATTCAGCTGACCCGCAACCCGATCATCCAAAGGAGGTCGAAAATGAAGCGTTATGCCCTGGCACTCTGCACGATCGCATTCGGCATCGCCGTTATAATTGGGTCTGCGCAGGCGCAGCCCAAGGCCGGCTGGCCCAAAGGCGCGACCATCGGCACGTCGGGGATCGGCGGCGTCTACTTTGTATGGGGCGGAGGATTCGCCAAGCTGCTCCACGAAAAGGTCGGCGTCCCGGCCTCCGTGGAGGTCACCGCCGGACCGGTGGCCAATGTCAAACTGGTGGCCGGCAAGCAGCTCGACTTCGGCCTGGCAACGGCAGCCCCCATCTACGAGGGGTGGGTCGGACAGGGCTGGGCCAAGGGTGCGACCTACCAGAACGTCCGCGTCATTTTTCCCATGTTCACCTCGTATGCCCATGCCTACGCCCCCAAGAAGACGGGCATCCAATCGGTCAAGGACCTGAACGGCAAAGCGATCGGCATCGGCGCGGTCGGCACCACACCGGCCGTCTACTGGCCGATCGTGTTCGACGTGGTGGGCGTCAAGCCCGGCCGCACCGTCAACGCCGGGTGGTCGGACCTCACCGCCCAGATGAAGGACGGGATGATCGACGTCGTCGCCACCATCAGCGGACTGCCGTGGGGCAGCCTCACCGAGATGGAAGTGCTGCAGGAGATGTATGTCTTCGCCCTGTCCAAGGAGCAGATGGAACAGTGCGTCGCCAAATACCCCTACCTGTCGCCGGGCATGATTCCCAAGGGGACTTACAAAGCCAACAAGGACGTCGACCTGCCCACGGTGACCGTGTGGAACTTCATGGTGGTGCACCAGGACACGCCCGATGACTTCGTTTACGAAGTCGTGCGGAAGACGTATGAAAACGTCGACATCCTGATCGCCGCGCACAAATCCGCCCAGGAAGTTCAAGCCGAGGCGATCGTCCACAGCCCGATTCCGCTGCATCCCGGCGCGTTGAAGTACTACAAGGAAAAAGGCCTGTCGATTCCGGAAAAACTGATGCCCAAGTAGAAGACGCGAACGGCGGTGCCGTTCCGCCTTCGCAACCATCGTCTCCCAACACCCGCCTCCTGGACCCATCCTGTTTTGCGGGAACGGAAAAGTCAAGTTGAAGTCAAACCGTAGTCCAACGTCACAAAAAAGGAGGAAGTCATGAAACGGTTCAACAGGAAGTTCGGGCTCATCGCCAGCATGATGGTTGTCCTCACCCTCTGGGCGCAGCTCAGTCTGGCCCAGGAAAAGCCGGCTGAACTCAAGGTCGGCATCACCACCTATGTGACCGGCCCGGCGTCGGTCTTCGGAGTTCCGGCAAAAGCAGCTTTCGACATCATGATCGAAGAAATCAACGCCAAAGGGGGTATCGACGGCGTGAAGATCGCCCCGTTCTTCATTGATGAGGGCGTCGGCACCAGCGGCGTTCTATCTGAATACCGCCGCGCCAACCAGGAGATGGGGATCCGGGTGATGCTGGCGGCAATCTCCAGCGGCCATTGCTTGGCGCTCGCCCCGGTCGCCGAAGACCTCAAGATCTTGAACGTCATGTGGGATTGCAGCACGGAACGGGTCCTCGAAGACGCGAAGTTTAATTACGTTTTCCGCACGCAGGCCAATGCGACGATCGAGATGGTCGCCGCCGTCATTTACCTTCTCCGCACGAAACCCGATTTTAAAACGGTTGCCGTGGTGAACCAGGATTATGCCTGGGGCCGCGATTCATGGGAGATTTTCATCAACACGCTGAAGGCCCTGAAACCCGACGTCAAGGTGGTGGCGGAACTGTTCCCCAAGTTCGGCGCCAGCGACTTCTCGGCCGAGATCAGCCGACTGCAGGCGCTCCGACCGGATGTAATTTTGAACACCTCCTGGGGCGGGGATCTGGACACCTTCGTGCGCCAGGCAGCCCAGCGCGGCCTGCTGAAAAGCTCCACCTTCGTCATGCCCTTGCTCGAAAGCTCGATGGAGCGAATCGGCGATGCCGTGCCGGACGGCGTCATTGCAGCCGGCCGAGGCGACCATTATTTCCTGCACCCCGAGACCAAGAACGACCCGGCCCATGTGGCCTTTGTCAAGAAATTCCGCGAGAAGACCGGCGCGTATCCGATCTACCCGTCCTATCATGCAGTCCAGTCCGTCATTGCCCTCAAGGCCGCTTACGAGAAAGCGATCAAGGCCAACGGTGGCAAATGGCCGACGATCGAGCAGGTCGCTGCCGCCATGAAAGGCCTTGAATTCAAGGGATTCGGCCGTCCCATCAAAATCCGCGAGGATGGGCAGGGGATGGAGGACCAATTGTACGGCATCACCAAGAAGGTGCCCGAATATCCCTTCCCGGTTCTAGACAAAATGATGTTCATTCCGGCCGAACTGGTCACGACGCCAGTGGGTCAGAAATCTCCCGAGTATGTCAAAACCATCTCCCCGGAGATCCTCAAAAAGGAATTCAAGACCTACAACTATACGAAATAACGGACGCTCCGCTCTCTCCGGGCCTGCCTCCGGAGAGAGCGGAGGCCGATCCATTTCAACGGAAGGTAGTCTGATGACCACCGAAATGTTCATACTGGCGACGCTCGACGGGCTTTCCGCTGCCGCCTTGCTGTTCATGGTCGCCCTTGGCCTGACGCTGATTTTCGGGGTCATGGGAATTCTGAACGTCGCCCACGGCAGCCTGTATGCGATCGGAGGGTATGTGGCGGCGACGCTCGGGCTGGCCATCGATAAGTTCGGCCTGTCGCCGGCGCTCTATCTGCCGGCGCTCTTCTTGGCGGCGATCCTGATCGGACCCTTGCTGGGAACCCTGCTGGAAGTCGGTCTGCTGCGCCGGATTCTCGGCAAAGAGCATGTGTTGCAGCTGCTGGTGACCTTTGCGGCCTTCATGATCCTTGAGGATGTGCAGCGGCTGGTCTGGGGCACCCAGCCCTATTTTGTCTCCAATGTCATGAACCAGTTCGGCAATACGGACGTCCTGGGCATCACCTACACCAACTACCAGATGATCGTGCTCCCCGTGGTTGCGGCCGTAGCTTACTACGGCCTGCGTTACTTTCTGACGAAGACCTGGCTGGGTCGGGAGGTCATTGCGATGACCTTTCACCGGGAAGTGGCGACGGCGATGGGCGTTAACGCGAAACTCGTATCGCTTTTGACATTTGTCATCGGGGCCGGCCTGGGAACGCTGGGCGGCGCCCTCGCCTCACCGAGCACCGCTCTGCTGCCGGGAGTCGGCGCCGACATGATTGTTCAGTCTTTTGCCGTCATCGCCATCGCCGGCCTCGGCCAGTTGGGCGGGGCGGCCTTGGCGGCATGTCTGATCGGTCTCAGTCGGTCTTTCGCTGTCTATTTGATGCCTGAACTGGCCGTGTTGACTCCCTACATCATTATGGTGCTGGTTCTGCTGGTCCGTCCCGAAGGTCTTTTCGCTGCGACCAGCATGAGGAGAATATGATGTTCATTCGACTGGTCACCGTGGCACTCATCGTGCTGACCATCATCATTTCACATTCGTTTCCGTGGCTGAAAACGCCGGTCATATTTTCGCTCTGCAACGGATTGGCCGTTCTCGGGGTCATTGTGCTGATCCGGGCCGGCCAGGTATCCTTCGGCCATGCCATGTACAGCTGCGCGGCCGGCTACATGGTCGTGTTTCTCGCCCGCGCGTATCAACTCGACGGCTTGCTGCTGATCGGCCTGGCGACATCGGTTGCCACAGTGTTCAGCGCCCTGCTGGGATTGTTTATCGTTCGTTATCGCGGCATTTTTTTCGGAATGCTCAATTTGGCCTTTTCAATGGTGCTGTACTCCATCATCAGCAAATTCACCACCATCACGGGCGGCACCGACGGCCTATCCTTTACCCGGCCGCCGCTCGCGGGCTTCGTACTCGAACGCGATGCGTTCGAAACGGCGCTGCTTTACGTGGTCCTGGCATGCGCGCTGATCTGCGGCCTTCTCGCTCAACGCTACTTTGAATCCGCTCCGGGACAGTCGTTGGCGGCCATCAAGACGAATGAGACGCGCCTTGAGTATTTAGGCATTTCCGCCAAACACGTTTTCTGGATGGGCTATCTCTTTTCCGGTTTTCTGGCGGGCTTGGGTGGTAGTCTTTTTGCCATCGCCCAGGGTTTGGTGACCCCTGAAGCCGGTTATTGGGTTCGTTCCGGCGAGTTTGTCTTCATCGCCATTCTCGGAGGATCGGGGCATGCCATCGGCGCCTATCTCGGGGCTTTTATATTTGAGTTCGTCCGTTTTTACGCCGCCGCTCTGCTCACGGGCGCCTGGCAAATCACGCTCGGGACCGTGTTGATCGTGATCATATTCTTGGCTCCCGAAGGGCTGGTCGGCATGCTGACACGGTTTCGCCTGCCCGCTCGGAGGTAAAATCCGGCCGGATTTTGTCTTGGCGAAAAACTTGCCGCGGTTTCAAATGCACCGGCCAATTGGCGAATGGGGATAATCAGTATGAACCAGACTCTGCTGAAAACCACCGGCCTTTCTCTATCGTTCGGAGGCGTTACCGCGTGCGACGGGATCGATTTCGAGCTGACCGAGGGGGAGCGGCTGGCCATCGTCGGGCAAAACGGGGCCGGTAAAACGACCTTTGTCAACATCTGCACTGGCTATTTAACGCCTTCCGCCGGTCAGGTCTTTTTTGACGGCGAGGACATTACCGGACTGTCCCCGCGGAAGATCACCCGCAGAGGAGTCGCCCGCTCGTTCCAGATTCCGCAAATTTTCGCCGAACATACCGTGCGCGAATGCCTGTTGATCGCCGCCTCGGCCCGACGCGACAAGTTGGGCTTTTTCAGATCGATCGATCGGTCGGTGGATGTCGCCAGCGTCGATGAGACGCTCAAGCTGGTTCAGCTGTCGCAGCGCTCGCATCTGCAAGCCAGATTGCTGCCGGAGGGGCAGCGCAAGCTCCTGGATGTAGCCATGGCGCTGGTCCTGAACCCGCGGCTGTTGATCATGGATGAGCCGACCAGCGGGGTCTCCAGCGAAGAGAAGCACGGCCTGATGGAAACCCTCATGCAGGCGCTGTCCGAACGAAACGTAACCAGCATCTTCGTCGAGCACGACTTCGAGATCGTTGCGCGCTATGCGACCCGGATCGCCGCATGGATAGCGGGCAAAATTGCGGCGGACGGCCCGCCGAAGCAGGTGCTGGAAGATCCGGAAGTGATCCGCAACGTCATAGGAGGCTGATGTGCTGGAGCTGAAAGAGGTTTCGGCCCGTATCGCCGGAGTGCCGGTTCTGCGGGCAATCAACGCAGAGATTGCTCGAACCTCAACCGCCGCGATCGTCGGTCGTAACGGAGCCGGCAAGACGACCCTTTTACGGATCATCATGGGGTTCGTCCCCTTTGCTGCCAAAGGCAGTGTGGTCTTGGACGGCAAGGACCTCTCCCGGGTGTCGCCTCATGATCGGCCGCGGCTGGGCATCGGCTATGGTCCTGAGGACCGGGTTTTGTTCCCCTCCTTCACCGTCGAGGAGAACCTGCGCTTTCCGTGCGAAGTGATCCGCATGCCGACGAAGGCCGTTGACCGGCGCATGGATGAAGTATTGGCGATCGTGCCAGAATTGGCGCCGTTGCTGGCCCGGTCGGCGGCGGTGCTCTCGGGCGGACAGGCCAAAATGGCCGTGCTGGGCCGCTCGCTGATGGTCGGCACACGGCTGGTGCTTCTTGACGAGCCGTTTCAGGGCCTGGCGCCGGTTTTGGCCTTGCAGTATACCGAGGCGCTAAAGCGCCTGCAGGGGGCCCGACCGGACCTCACCATCCTGATAACGGAATCCAACCGCAGCCTGCTCAAGGATATTCCCTCGGTGACGTGGACACTCGAACGCGGCGCGATGACGGTGGCCGGCGGTGGAAGTGGCCCGCGCGGGAGCCTGCCGGAGGCCGCTCCGAGCGACTGAGAAATCAACGCATTTTGACGAGCGCACGATGGTTGGCGGACGCGTTGCAGTTAACCATAAAAACAAAGGATGGAACGCAATGAAAGGACGTTTAGCGGCTTTAGTCGGCCCGAAGCAGATCGAGATCCGGGAATATCCCCTGCCTTCCGCGGAAAAGGGCGCTGTTCTGTCTCGGGTGCTTCGCAGCAATCTTTGCGGCAGCGAGTTGCACATCTGGCGCTGGGCCCACCCGCTGATCAAGAATGCCGTGATGGGCCATGAAATGATCGCCCAGGTGGAAACCCTGGGCGAGGGCGTTGAGACCGATTATGCGGGGATTTCGATAAAGCCGGGCGATAGGGTCGTGGCCCCCTACTATCTCACATGCCTCAAATGCCCAGCCTGCGCCCGCGGTGACCTGAACATGTGCCAGAACGCCTACCGTTGGTGGTCGCAGTCTCCGGACACCCCGCCTCACTTTACCGGCACTTTCGCAACTCATTACTACATCCAGCCGGGGCAGTATTTCTACAAGGTCCCCGAAGAGCTACCCAGCAGCATTGTCGCCGGGGCCAATTGCGGGCTTTCGCAGGTCATCTTCGGCATGGAGAAGGCGGGCCTGTCATCCGGCGAGCACCTGGTGATCCAAGGCGCAGGAGGCCTGGGGCTTTATGCGACCGCTGTGGCGAAGGAAAAGGGCGCCATCGTCACGGTTCTGGATGGAATCCCCTCACGCCTTGAGTTAGCCAAAGCTTTCGGAGCGGACTTTGTCCTGGACCTTAAAGCCGTTTCCGGAGAAGCACTGGTCAAGAAGGTGGCGGAGATCACGGGTCGAGGCGGTGCCGACGTCGTGCTGGAGGTCGCCGGGGCTCCGGCCGCTTTCACGGAGGGGATCCAGCTCGTGCGGACCTGCGGAAGGTTGATTTCCATCGGAAACGTCAGTATCGACAAGGAGTTTGAAGTGGCCCTGGCGCCCGGTTGGATCACCCGCAAGTCGATCACCGTTATCGGTGTTGTGCGCTACCAACCATGGTATCTGCTCAAGTCGCTGGAATTTCTGAAGCGCACCTTCCGAAAGGTGGATTATGAGAGGTTGACCGACAAGACGTTCAGCCTCGACCAGGTTCAGGAGGCACTGGAGCAGGCCGAGAATCGAACCGTCACCCGAGCGGTGATCCTTCCCAATTAATGTGTTTGTTCGCTCGTTCCTGCTGGAATGGGAACAACTCTGAATAGGAACATGCCAAATGGAAACATTCTTGCGAGTCGATGTCGGCCGGAAAACGGCCATCAGGGAATCGGTAACGGAAAGGTACGCGAAAGTGGGCGGAAGGAGCCTGATCGCCAAACTTCTTCTCGACGAAGTCGATCCCGCCTGCGAGCCGCTTGGAAAACACAACAAACTGATCGTCGCCACCGGGTTGCTGGCGGGAACGGGCTTATCGAGTTCCGGCCGGATATCCATCGGCGGCAAAAGCCCGCTGACCGGAACCGTCAAGGAAAGCAACGCCGGCGGGATCAGTGCCAACCGGATAGCCCGGCTCGGGATCAAAGCGGTCATCATCGAGGGAACTCCGGCTGACGACCAGTGGTATCTGCTCCGGATCTCGGCCGAGGGATGCGATTTTCTGCCCGCCGAAGCCTACCGGGGAATGGGCACGTATGCCTTCTGCGAAAAAATCCTAACGCAATTTCCCGGGGCGGCCGTCACCTGCATCGGCCCGGCCGGCGAGAAGCTCTATGCCGCGGCCGGCGTGGCCACGATCGACGCCGACGGAAAGCCCGGCCGATACAGCGGCCGGGGGGGGCTTGGGGCGTTGATGGGTTCCAAACGGATCAAGGCGCTCGTCATTGAAGGCAAGGGAGCGGTCCCCCTCGCCGATGCCGAAAAGTTCAAGACGGCCCGCAAGGCCTATACGCAGCTGCTGCATGACGCCCCCAGCAGCAAGGCCTACCGCGACTATGGCACCGCCGCCATGGTGGCCACCGTCAACGCGCTTTGCGGGTTTCCGGTGAACAATTTCAGCCGGGGGCGGTTCGAGGAAGCTGAGCAAATCAACGCGGACACCCTGAATGCCCGCATCAGACAGCGAGGCGGCGAAGGCCGTACCACGCACGCCTGCATGACCGGCTGCGTGATCGGATGCTCGAATATTTATGCCGACCGGGACGGGAGGGCCATCGTTTCCCCCATCGAGTATGAAAACATCGGCCTGCTCGGGTCCAACCTCGGTATCTCCGACTTCGATGTCATCGCCCGGCTCAACTACTTATGCAACGACATCGGCTTGGATACCATCGAGACGGGGGCGGCCCTCGGCGTCGCCATGGAGGCCGGCGTCCTGGCGTTCGGCGATGGAGACGGCGCCGCCCGGATTCTGGAGGAGGCCCGTCAGGGAGGCGTATTAGGCCGGGTGATCGCCAACGGAGCGGTCGTGACCGGCCGGGTCTTCGCGATCACCAACGTTCCGGTCGTGAAGGGACAGGCGATGGCCGCCTACGATCCGCGGGCCGTTAAAGGGATGGGGGTCACCTACGCCACGTCGGCGATGGGCGCCGATCACACGGCCGGGCCCACTGCCCGTGCGCCGGTGGATCATCGCGATCCCAAGGGCCAGGCCGCGGTGTCGCTGAAAATGCAGAAACTGCTTCCCATATTGGACTGCACCGGCCTTTGCCTGTTTACCATCGGGGCGCTCGGCCCGCGGCTCGATCTCCTGCTGGATCTGCTGAATGCGCGGTTCGGATGGAGCCTGGACTCGAGCTGGTTCGAAAAAATGAGCGTGGAAACCCTGAAGGACGAATATCGGTTTAACGAACTGGCCGGTTTCACCCGGGTCCATCATCGCCTGCCGGAATGCTTCACCGAAAGACCGCTTCCGGAGCTGGATTCGGTGTTCGATGTCCCCGTTGAGGAGTTAGACCATCTCATGAAGTACGAATAGGAGGAAAGCGGATGATGAATGCACTCAAAAACATTACGTTGGCAGTACCCGAAATTCTCTTCGGGCTAGGGGTGATCAAGGAGATTGGTGACCGCGTTAAATCCCTCGGGGCTTCGAAGGTGGTGATCATCACGGACGAGGGGGTTGCCGCCGCTGGAATCCTGAACCGGGTCCTCGGCATTTTCGAGAAAAGCGGCATCGCCTGCGCGGTCTTCGACCAGGTCGAAAAAGAGCCCTCTCTGGAGAATGTCGAGCGCGCCTTCAAAGAGGCATCCGCGGCTTCGGGCCAGACCATCATCGGCCTTGGCGGCGGCAGCTCGATCGATGTGTCCAAGATGGTCGCCGTTCTGCTGAAGCATGGCGGCAGCCTTCGCGATTACCTGGGCATCGACAAAGTCCCCGGCAGAGGGGTTCCCACCATCCTGGTTCCCACCACAGCCGGCACCGGCTCCGAAGTCAGCAAATTTGCGATCTTCGACAACCGCCAGGCCAAGACCAAGTTGGGCGCGGTGAGCAGCCACCTCATCGCGGATCTGGCGGTGGTCGACCCGGAACTGACGATCTCCATGCCGCCTTCCGTAACCGCCTCCACGGGGGCCGATGCCTTCATCCATGCCGTTGAGGGGTACGTCTCCACCAAAGCCACCCCCCTGTCGGACCTGCTGGCCCTGGAAGCGGTGCGCATCATCTACGAAAGCCTGCCGGCGGCCTTTGCCGACGGGCAGAACATCCCCGCCCGTTACCAGATGGCGTATGGGAGCATGCTGGGCGGTATCGTGCTGAATCTGGCCAGCGCCAGCGCCTCTCACGCTCTGGCCTACCCGATCGGCTCCGAATACCACGTGCCCCACGGGGTCGGGTGCATGCTGACCTTTCTGGAGGTGATGGAATACTTCGCCATGGCGGACATTCCTAAATTCACCCGCATGGCTCAGGTCATGGGCGTCAAAACCGAAAGCATGAGCCCACGGCAGGCCGCGCAGCAGGCGGTTGAAGAAATGCGCAAGCTCGTGGACTACATCGAGATCCCCCACAAACTGAGCGCGATCAACATGGACCGGAGTCTGATCGAACCGTTCGCCAAATCGGTAGTGGCCAACCAGCAGCGCCTTCTCACCAACGGCCCGAGAAAACTTACCGAAAAGGATATCCGTATTATTTACGAACGGTCGTATTAGGCCAGGCCCCATCGCGGCCATTGACTCAAAATGACGACTCCTATCGACCCAGGCGGGTGTATGGACGTGCGTGAGATACCTGTCGCAAAAATCACCGAAGTCGTGCGCCGCCTCTGCATCGAAGCCAACACTATTCTCGGCGACGATGCCGTGGCGGCGCTGGAAGCGTCGCTGGCCGTCGAAGAATCGCCGGTCGGCCGGGATATTTTCCGACAACTGCTGCGCAATGCCGAAATTGCCCGGACCGAAGGCATCCCCCTGTGCCAGGACACGGGGGTGGTCGTGGTTTTTCTGGAAATCGGCCAGGACGTGCATCTGACCGGAGGCGATCTCGAAGCGGCGGTCAACGAGGGCGTGCGCCAGGGGTATCGGGACGGCTGTCTGCGCGCCTCCACGCTGGACCCGCTGACCCGGAAAAACTTCGGCGACAACACGCCCGCCGTCATTCACACGCGCCTGGTGCGCGGCGACCGCGTCAAGGTGGCGCTGGCGCCGAAGGGGTTCGGGAGCGAAAACATGAGCCAAGTAGCCCTGTTCCCGCCGTCGCACGGAATCGAGGGCATCAAAAAATTCGTGGTGGGACGCGTCGACGCCGCCGGCCCCAATCCGTGTCCGCCGGTGGTGGTCGGTGTCGGCATCGGTGGAACGATGGAAAAAGCGGCCTTGCTTTCCAAACAATCGCTCCTCCGCGATCTCGGCCGCCGCCACCCGGACCCGGCGGTCGCCCGATTGGAGTTGGAGTTGCTCGAAGATATCAACAACCTGGGAATCGGCCCCCAGGGGCTGGGCGGCCGGATCACGGCCCTGGATGTTCATGTCGAAACCTACCCGACCCATATCGCCAGCATTCCCGTAGCGGTCAACCTGCAATGCCACTGCGCCCGGCACAAGGAGGCTGTCATTTAAAGGGAGCGTATGGCGTCCGCGCCGGCCTATCGATCAGAACCTCTCCTCTGCCTTGTGTTTCCTCCTTTAACCAGGCGGGCCAGGGGGATTTTGAAATAAACCTCCTTAACGTGCGAGGAATCGGCCGATGTCCGAAAGCATCCGCATCCGCCCTCCCCTTTCCGACGATACCGTCGTCCGGCTCGCGGCCGGCGACCGGGTTCTCATCAGCGGGATCATCTACTCTGCGCGCGACGCAGCGCACCAGCGTCTCGTGGAGCAGATCCGCGAAAACCGCCCCCTCCCGGTGGAGTTGGACGGGCAGATCATCTATTACGTCGGGCCGACTCCGCCGAAACCCGGCATGCCGATCGGTGCCGCCGGGCCGACCACATCCTACCGCATGGACCCGTATGCTCCGATTCTGATCGAGCGAGGGCTGAAGGGGATGATCGGCAAAGGCCTCCGCGGGGATGCGGTCATCGAGGCCATGAAGCGCCACAAGGCCGTCTACTTTGCCGCCACCGGCGGAGCCGGGGCACTGATATCCAAAACCATCCAACGCGCCGAGGTCGTCGCCTACGAGGATTTGGGCACGGAGGCCATTCGCCGGCTCGAGGTAGAGGCATTCCCGGCGATCGTCGTCGTCGATGCCCACGGCAACGACCTTTACCGCGAGGGCCGGCTGAAATACCGCAGGGGGTAGTCCAATGGAACATGCTTCATTCGATGTGATCGTGATCGGAAGTGGCGCGGCCGGTTTACGTGCAGCCGTGTCGGTGGCGGAGGCCGGGCTTTCGGTCTGTGTGGTTTCGAAGGGCAGTCCCGGCAAATCGACCTGCACCTGGTTCAGCGGCGGGGTCATGGCCGGCAGCGCCGTCGCCGACCAACCCGACGCCCATCGGCAGCGTACCCTGACGGCCGGCCGCGGGCTGAATGACAGCGGGCTCGTCGACATCCTCGTCGGAGAGGCGCCCCTTCGGCTGAATGAACTCGTGCGCTGGGGGATCCAGGCCGACCTCATCGACGGGTATCTTTATGCCCAGGGCCGCCCGCCGGTGTTCGGCGAAGCAATCGTGAATTGCCTCTTGCACCGGAACCAGACGCTCGGCACCCGCTATTGGGGCCACCTGCTGGTCACGGATATTATATTTCGCGACGGCGTCGCCGGGCTCAGTGCCTATGAGAAATCGTCGGGCCGATGGGTCGCCCTCACGGCCGGGGCCGTGATCATCGCAACGGGCGGTGCGGCCGGCCTGTATCTGCGCACCGACAACCCCGGCCGGATCCTCGGCGATGGCTACCGCCTGGCCTTGGAAGCGGGGGCCGCGCTGCAGGACATGGAATTCGTCCAGTTTTATCCGCTTTGTCTGTCCGAACCGGGCGCGCCGCCGCTCGTCATTCCGCCGCGCATGGCCGACCGCGGCCCGCTCCTCAATGACGACGGGGAAGATATTTATCAAAAATACGCAATTACGGAACGGCCGGCCGGCGAGCGGGCCAGAGACCGCCTGGCTCAGGCGCTTTTCAAAGAGGTCTACCGGAACGGCAGCCATGTCTGGCTGGACCTGCGCGGCCTGTCCGCAGAGGATTGGCGGATCGACCCTTTCGGCGCCTCCATGCAAGGGTTCCTCTGCAAGCGCCATGGAGCGGCCGACCATCCTCTGCGCGTGGCGCCGGCGGCCCATCACACCATGGGCGGTGTGCGGATCGATGCCGTCGGAGCCACCTCGGTGCCGGGGCTCTTTGCCGCCGGCGAGGCGGTTGGCGGGTTGCACGGCGCCAACCGGATGGGAGGAAATGCATTGAGCGAGACGCTGGTCTTCGGGGCCAGGGCCGGCAGCGCAGCGGCCGCCTGGGCCAGTCGTTCGAAACATGAAGATCGGCAGGCCTTAATCCCTGCTCTGGCGGACCGCGCCCGCAAATGGACCATCGGCACGCCTGTCGGAGCCGAGCTCAAGGAACGCCTCCGGCGGATCATGTGGGAGGACGGCGGAATTATCCGAGCGGAAAAGGGGCTCTCCCGGGCACGGGATGCCGTGAAAGACATTCAGCAGGAAGCCTCTGTTCCGTCATCCGAGCTGAGCGGCAACCAGCTGCTCGATCTGATCGAGCTTCGCTCCGCTGCAACAGTGGCGGCCGTCATCCTGGAGGCCGCATCAAAACGCCGAGAGAGCCGGGGAGCCCATTTCAGGGAAGACTTCCCGGATCAGAACGATGCAGAATGGCGCGGGCACCTTCAGATCCGCTTGGCCCCCAGCGGTGAAAACGTCTGGCAGTTTGAGCCGGCAACCAAAAGCGACGGATCAACGCCCGCCGGGTCCGGCGGCAACTCGTCGCGACCGCCGATCGGAAAGCGAGGTTGACATTGACGGCCGTTGATTTTCATGGTGTCTTTCCGTATCTCGTCTCCCCGGTTGATGGTTCCGGCGAAATCAGGGCGGAAGTTCTGGCGCGGCTCTGCGAGGATCTCATCCGGGCAGGAGTGCATGGCCTGACGCCGCTGGGCTCGACCGGGGAGTTCGCCTATCTCTCCTGGACGCAGCGCCGGCGGATCGTGGAAATCGTGATCCATACGGCCGCCGGCCGGGTCCCGGTGGTCGCCGGGGTCGCCTCGACCACCATCGCCGATGCCGTCGCGCAGGCCCGCGAGTTCGAGCGTCTCGGCTGCAACGGGATCCTCGCCATCCTCGAATCCTATTTCCCCGTTTCCGACGATGGCGTGTTTGCCTACTTCCGCGCAGTGGCCGAAGCCGTGTCGGTTCCGGTGGTGCTCTACACCAACCCGAACTTTCAACGCTCGGATTTGAGCCTGCCCGTCATCGACCGGTTGAGCCGCATCCCGAACATCGGCTACCTCAAGGACGCCTCCGCCAACACGGGCCGGCTGCTGTCGATCATCAACCGGGTGGGCGACCGGATGAAGGTTTTCTCTGCCTCTGCGCATATTCCGGCCTGTGTGATGCTGATCGGCGGAGTCGGCTGGATGGCCGGCCCGGCCTGCCTGGTTCCGCGGCAGAGCGTGGAGCTTTACAACCTCTGCCGAGCCGGGTCCTGGGCGGCCGCCATGGACCTGCAGCGGCGGCTGTGGGCCCTGAACCAGGCCTTCGCCAAGCACAACCTCGCGGCCTGCATCAAGGGGGGACTGGAGCTTCAGGGCTACGCCGTGGGCGCTCCCCTGCCGCCTCAGGCGCCGCTGTCCCCGGACGGCATTGAAGAAGTCCGGCGGGCGCTGGCTGCCGTCGGAGCACTGTGACCTATAACTTCGACCCGGAGCGTTGGTACGAAAACGAGCGCGGCTTCCTGGAGCAGCGGCGGCGATCCGATGGCTGGAGCGAAGCCGAGTTCGAGGCGGCGCTCGCGGACCTGGAGCGCCGCTATGACCGGATGGTGGAACGCCTGGACGGCACCTACCGGATCTCCCGATAAAAACGCAAAACCGGCAAGGGGAAGGCCCGCCAGGTTTTCATCGTGCCGTTGCGCGGCAATCACTCATCCTCAGATTTCATCGCACGGCCTTGAGACGAGGCATCCATTTATGGCTCAACCCGATAGCGGAAATCGCAAAACGGCGCCCCCTCCATCAGCGTCTGCGTCCGACTCAGGCGGATCGAAGGGTTGAAGCCCTCGATCAGCGCAAAATCCCGCGCGCAGGACAGGATGGGGCCGAGCTGCGGAATGCCCAGGTCCCGGTACATCTCGGCATAGCGGCAACGGGTGACGTTGAAGGCGAAAATTCTTTCCCTCTCCTCGACCACCTCGACCTCCAGCGCATCGCCCCGGGTCCAGTGCACGAGGGATTCCCGAAATTTCGAAAGCGAGCAGCCGCCCATGGCCCGTGCCAGTTCAGCCCCCTGCGCGCGAGCGATCGAAACGATGGCCTCCCGGATCACGCGCGCCACCCGCGCCTCGCCGAATTCAACACCCAGGGCCGCCACAAGAGGGGCGAGCAGCCGCGCCTCGACTTCCCGCCGGGTTAATACGCCGATCAGCTGGTTGAGATGATCCGGCCGAGGTTCCTTCGTCCCGGGGCCTCGGGTCAGGTTCACGGGTTGTTCTTCTCTTCGGCCGGATCGGCCGCGGGATTTTTATTTTCCTCGCCGGATGAAGGTTGAAGCTCGTCCGACGCCGTTTCGGCCGCCCCACCCTTTTTTTCGAGTTTGCGTTGCCGCTTCTCCTCCGTCTTCCGCTTGCGCTCCAACTCTTTCTGCCGTTTCGTGAATTGAAAGTTGGTTCTGGCCAATGGATCACCTCTCTGACTCGTTTTGCAGTTGACAAAACCAAAAGGGGCATCCCCTCTCCATGAGAAGGAATGCCCCGCTTGGATCCAACGAACTGCTACTTCACAGTGACGTTGACAGCCGACGGGCCTTTGGGGCCCTGCTGAATGTCGAAGGTAACTTTGTCGCCTTCGTTAAGGCTCTTGTAACCCGATGCATTGATCCCTGAGTGATGAACGAAAACATCCGGGCCATTTTCTTGGGCAATGAACCCATAGCCTTTGCTGCTGTTGAACCACTTTACAGTTCCATCCGCCATGGTGGCATCCTCCTTTCTCATTTGTTCTCAGGGTCTCAATTTGGAGGTTGTCAGGCAGATGAACGAAACGAACCTTCAAAGCGAAACCGGCCCGTCAATCAAGAACGGTCCTTTAGCGATTGACAATAGATTAGTTCTTATTTTGGAAGGAATCAAGCTAATAATGATGGGCCCGTAAAAAGTCGTCATTCCGGCGAACCCCGGATCGGATCCAGGGCGGGCGCCGGAGTCCAAAGGATTTCCAACTGCTTGCAAATGCTTGATTCCGGGTTTCGCCGAAATGACAAAAAACGGCTTTTTCAGACTTTTTGCGAGTTCATCCATAATGGCCAACCGTCGAAAAGGACGTTTGCATCCCCAAGTCAAGTGTAATATGTTTAACGATTAGGTATCGTGATCAGCCACGGCACCGCAGCCTCTCCACAAGGTCCCAATTGGATGAACGAACCATTCAAGACATGCCCGTTTTGTTCGAAAGACTGGCCATCCCGCGAGACATTCCTGTCGGATGACCAACTCGTCCTCGTCGGCTACCAGGTCGACTTCGAGGAAGTCGCCCTCGGCCTGTTCCTCTTCAACCACACCGTCTGCAATACGACTTTGGCCATCCGTGCCGGCCTCTTCAAAGACATGTATTTCGGACCCGTTTTCAAAGAGCGCCGGACCGGGCAGGAGGACTGCCCGGGGTACTGCCTGAAAAAATCACAACTCGCAGCCTGCCCGGCTCAATGCGAATGCGCATGGGTGCGGAGGCTTTTGCAGGTTATTCGGCAGTGGCCCAAACCGACTGTCGCAACCAGATCGGCGATGCGCTGAGCGTGTCCAGAGTCATCGTATTTTTAATGCCGACAGGTGGTTGAACATTTCTCGGGATGAGATTTCCGATTCAATCTCCGGCCCTCCATAGGAAAGGGTACACGCCAAATGCTGATAGAAGGATTCACAGCGTTGAGTCCCGTAGGCCAGGCTTTCTGCGGAACGCTTTTCACCTGGTTTTTGACCGCTCTGGGCGCCGGCCTGGTTTTCTTCTTCAAGACCATCAACCGCCGGGTGCTGGACGGCATGCTCGGGTTCGCGGCCGGCGTCATGATCGCGGCCAGCTACTGGTCGCTGCTGGCGCCGGCCATCGAGATGGCCGAAGAACACGGGGGGCCCGCGTGGGTGCCGGCCGCCGCCGGGTTTTTGGCCGGCGGCCTGTTTATCTGGCTGGTCGATCGCATCCTGCCCCACCTGCACCGTGGCATGCCGACGGAATCCGCCGAGGGCGTCAGCACGACCTGGCGTCGCAGCATTCTGCTGGTACTGGCCATCACCATCCACAACATCCCCGAGGGGCTGGCCGTGGGCGTCGCCTTCGGTGCCCTCGCCGCCGACATCCCGTCCGCCTCGCTGGCCGGCGCCATGGCGCTGGCGCTCGGCATCGGGATCCAGAACTTCCCGGAGGGTGCGGCGGTTTCGGTCCCCCTGCGACGCGAGGGGTTGTCCCGTCGGAGGAGCTTCTGGTACGGTCAGCTTTCGGGAATGGTCGAACCGCTGTCCGGAGTCGCCGGCGCCATGGCCGTGGTGCTGATGAAGCCCATTTTACCCTATGCGCTTGCGTTCGCCGCCGGCGCCATGATCTATGTCGTTGCCGAAGAGTTGATCCCTTCGGCGCGAGAAGGAGAGCACAGCGATTTTTCCACCGTGGGCGTCATGCTGGGGTTCGCCGTCATGATGACCCTCGACGTGGCGCTGGGATAGGCATTTTTCGGCATGGACGTCCACCTTTTCGACGCCTTGAGCAAGGGCACGGTGCTGGGACTGGCAGCCGGTTTTTCACCGGGGCCGCTTACGGTCTTGGTGATTTCCGAAACACTGAGCTACGGGCTGCGCGCCGGTGTAAGGGTTTCGCTGGCCCCGGTGCTCACCGACCTGCCGATCATCGCCCTGGCGGTACTGCTTCTCGGCCGGTTGTCCGCCTACCCGGCGGCGTTCGGAGTGGTCGCCCTGCTCGGCGGCGCCTTCCTGCTCCGTCTGGGAATCGGCAGCCTGAGGTACCGCGAGGCCGCCGTTCAAGTCGGACAGCCGGCAGCGCGGTCGCTGCTCAGGGGTGTCACCGCGAACTTCCTAAACCCCAATCCCTATGTCTTCTGGATCGGTGTCGGCACCCCCATCCTTCTGAGCGCTTTGGACCGGTCATGGCTCCATGCATCGACTTTCATGGCCGCCTTCTTATTCTGCATCGTAGGGTCCAAAATGCTGCTGGCCCGGCTCGTCAACGGGTCTCGCGCCTTTTTGAGCAGCGGCGTATACATCTGGATCATGCGCACCCTCGGCCTTATGCTCATCATCTATGCGCTGATCTTTTTCAGAGACGGGTTGACTCGGATCGGATTGTATTCCGCTTGAGTTACGTTTTCCGAGGCTTACGCTGCTCGCATCGGCCGCCCGCCCCATCCGCCGCTTTCCGCACCGCCTGCGACATCAAATCATCGAACAAACTCGAGTGAAAGCTGTTGAAACTCGACCTGTTTTCTGTAAGAATTAGTGAGAGCTATTGTAGGAAATTAGCGAAGGTAATTATAAGATAATTCCTATAATTCAACTGGAGATCCGATCGCATGAAGGCATTAATTGCTGAGGATGACCTGACCAGCCGGCTGCTGCTTCAAAACCTGCTGGCGCCGCATGGCAGCATTCACAGCGTCGCCAACGGCCGCGATGCGGTCGAGGCGTTCAAACGGGCGGCGCTGAAAAGACAGCCCTTCGACCTGATCTGCCTGGACATCATGATGCCGGAGATGGACGGTCAAGCGGCGCTGAGAGAAATCCGGGTCCTCGAAGAGAGCGCCGGCGTACTGCCGGGCAACGGCGTGAAGATCCTCATGACCACCGCATTGGGAGATGCGAAGAACGTGTTCGGGGCGTTTCGCGAGCTGTGCGACGGCTATCTGGTAAAACCGATCGACAAGGGCAAGCTGCTGGGCTATTTGAAGAGCTTTGGGCTGATCGAAAACCGACCGGCTTAAATGGCGTTATTCCCACAAAATAGATCACACAGAAAAGTCCGGCTGCGAGTGCTGCTGCTCGTGCCGTATGTCACCCTGCTGGTATCGGCGGTCGCCCTTACCGGCTTCCTCTCGTTTCGAAACGGAGCCAACGCGGTCAACGAGGTGGTCGGCCAGCTCAGGAGCCGGCTGGTCGCCAGCATTGACGCGCACGTGAGAGACGTTATCAGTGCGCCCCAACATATAAACCTGGCCAACGCCATCGCCATGCGCCAAGGGGCGCTGGATCCCAGGGATGCGGCCACGCTGGAACATATCTTTTGGCAGCAAGTCCAGATTTTCGATTCGGTGACCAGCATCTATTTCGGCAACCCCGCCGGCGGGTTGGTGGATGCCGGCCGTGATGGGCCGTACGGCGGCAGCTACGTGATCGTTACCGACGGTTTTATCGCAGGCCCGTTCAAGAAATATGCGACCGACCACCAGGGCATTCGGACCGCCTTGGTCGCGACCATCCCCGATTATGACGCGAGGAGCCGGCCATGGTACACGAGTGCGGTCAAGAAGGGAAAAGCGTCCTGGAGCGATATTTACGTCCTGTTCACAGGGCAGGATATGGCCATCGCAGCCAGCCTCCCGGTGTATGATCATCAGCAGAATTTTTTAGGGGTGGTTGCGGTTGACCTCTTTTTGTCGCACATCAACAGCTTTCTGCAGAGCATTGAAATCGGCAATTCCGGCCAGGGGTTCATCATGGAGCGCTCCGGAAGGTTGGTTGCCGCCTCGAGCAACGAACCAGCGTACATAAAACCCGCCGAGAACAACCCGCCGAGGCGGCTTCATGCCGGAGAAAGCGGCAATCGACTCATTCAGGCCACGGCTGAATTCCTGACCGAACGCTTCGGCGACTACCGCCTGATCCACGGGGTTCAGTACCTGGACTTTTCGATCGAGGGCCGGCGTCACTTCCTTCAGGTGTCACCGATCGACGACGAGTACGGTCTGGATTGGCTCATTGCGGTCGTCATACCCGAGATGGATTTCATGGCCCAAATTGCCGCCAACAATCAGAGCACGGCCCTTCTGATCGGATGCGCTCTTGCGGCGGCCGTGTTCATTGCGGCTTTTTCCGCCCGATGGATTACCCGGCCGATCACGCAGCTCGATGCATCGACGCAGGCGTTGTCCCATAGCCAGCGCGCCCAATCGGTTCGCGATGATTCCGGCGTAATTGAAATCAGCAAGCTGACGCAGTCCTTCAACATGATGGCCGGCCGGCTGCAGCATTCGTGGGAGAGCCTGGCTTCCGAAATCTCCGAACGCAAGCTGATAGAGAATGACCTGCGCGCCAATAAAGAACGGCTGGACCTGGTTATTAAGGGGGCCAGTTTGGGGTTTTGGGACTGGGATCTCTCAACCGGCCGCATCGTTCGCAACCATCGATGGGCGGAAATCCTGGGGTACGAATTATCGGAAGTCGAGCCCAACCTGACCAGCTGGGAAAAACGGATCCATCCCGATGACGCTGAGCGCGTCAAAGCCATTCTGAACGACCACTTGGAAGGGCGCACGGATTTTTTTCAGGCAGAGATCCGAATGCGCGCCAAATCAGGGGAATGGAAATGGGTTTCGGACGCCGGCAAGGTCATCGCGCGGGATGAACAGGGGAAACCATCTCGCGCGACGGGAGTTTTGCAGGATATCACCGATCGCAAGACGGCCGAAGGGATCATATTGGCAGCCCTGAAAGAGAAGGAGATTCTGCTTCGCGAGATCCACCATCGGGTCAAGAACAACCTGCAGGTGGTCATCAGCCTCATCAATCTCCAGGTCGGCCAACTGAAGAACCCGGCGATCGCCGAGGCCCTGCAAGTGAGCCAACAGCGCATCCACGCCATGGCCGTCATTCACGAGACCCTGCATGCCAGTCAGAACCTATCCACCATCCGGCTCTCCGGCTATCTGACCAACCTGCTGAAGCAGCTTTACGCTGTCTTCAATAGCCAGACCGATACCCGCATCACGGTCCTGGCGGACGGAATCCTGCTGAGCATGGATCAGGCGATCGCCTGCGGACTGATCATCAACGAACTGGTGACCAACGCCCTGAAATACGCCTTTCCGAAGGCCACCGGCGGAAAGATCCACATAAGCGCCCGCTTGGCCGAAGACGCGCACGCCGAGCTCGAGGTATGCGACAACGGTGTGGGGCTTCCCTCTGGTTTTGATCTGTCCCGCGTATCTTCCTTGGGATTGCAGCTGGTGCGGGGCTTGGTGGAACACCAGCTGGCAGGAACCTGCGAGGTTCATGTGAACGGCGGCACCACGTTTGCGATCCGATGGCCGCTGCAACCGGATAAGGTGTAGGTATATGGCCGAAGATAAGATCCTGGTGGTCGAAGACGAATACGTATTGGCGGCAAACCTGGATGCCGATCTGAAAGCCATGGGCTACCGCGTGGTCGGGCTGGCGTCCTCCGGCCGGCAGGCCTTGGAGGTCACCGCCCAAGACCCGCCGGACCTGGCCGTGATGGACATCCGGCTCAAGGGAGAGATGGACGGAACGGAGGCGGCGCTGCGCTTGAAGAACGAGTACGGCATCCCGGCCATTTTCCTTACCGCCTATTCCGACAAGAGCTTTCTCGACCGGGCCAAACACTGCGAACCGCTGAGCTACCTGCTCAAGCCCTATTCCAAGGAAGAGCTGCGCGCGGCCCTCGAAGTCGGCTTATACCGAGCCCGGATCGATAAACGCATGAGGGAAAGCCAGGCCGAGCTTCAGCTCTTCAAAGCCCTTGCCGAGGCGTCCCAGGAGGCCATCGCCATCAGCCTGCCCGACGGCCGGCTGGCCTACGTCAACCCCGCGCATGAAAGGCTGTTCGGCCGTTCCCTCGAGGAGGCCCGGGCATCGAGCTGGCGGGACCACTACTCGCCGGAATCGATCGAAATTCACGATCATAAAGTGGCGCCGCTGCTGTCCCGGGGTGGAAGTTGGGAGGGCGAGCTCGAAGCCAGAGGAGCCATTTTCGTTGAGACGGCACCGGGCCGCGGAACCAATGTCCGCATGCTGCTGCCCCTGCACTCGTCTTGACGATGGATGAGGGCTGTTGCAATGGAAAATAACCGGATTCTGATTGTCGAGGATGAGTTCGTGGTTGCGGCCGATCTTGAGTTCCAGCTGCAATCCATGGGCTATCAGGTCGTTGGGCTGGCCTCCACGGGCAATCGCGCGCTGGAGCTGGCCGGTCGGGAGGAGCCCGACATCGCTCTGATGGACATCAAGCTCAACGGGGATAAAGACGGCCTGGAAACGGCCCGATGCCTCCATCAAACGCTGGACATTCCCGTCATTTTCATCACCGCCTATGCCGACAGCGAGTTGCTTGAGCGCGCCAAGCGGAGCGAACCGTTTGGCTATATCGTCAAGCCCTATTCAAGCAAGGAACTCCGGGCAACGATCGAGACGGCTTTATACAAAGCCCGAAAGGAAAAGGAACTTCGGGAGAGCGAAAACCGCTATCGAACCCTGGCCGAATCATCGCCCAGCTCGGTCGAGGTCGTCCAAAACGGCCGGTTCGTCTACATCAATCCGGCCGGTGTGCGCATGTTCGGGTTCGAGCGACCGGATGAAATCCTGGGCGTACCGATGCTGGATGTGGTTGCACCCGAATACCGTTTTAAAGCAGCCGAGCGCCTGGAGGAAACCGAAAAGGGCCGGGGCAACCCGCCGGCGGAGTTCGAATTGGTCCGCCGGGACGGCACCCGCATTTTGGTCGAGTCGGTCTCGGCACCCACCCTCTACCAAAACCGGCCGGCCACGCTCATCATCGGACACGACATTACCAACCGCAAGCGTGCCGAAACCCTGCTGGCGGAAACCCAGCAGGATCTTTCCGCGGCCCAGGCACGGCTGCGTGAGCTCTATCACGCGCTTCAACGAGCCAGAGAGGGTGAACGCTGCCGGGTGGCCCGCGAAATCCACGACGACCTCGGGCAAAACCTTACGGCTCTGCAGATCGAAATCTCCCTGCTGAAATGCACCGCGGACCTGAACCAGGCGCCGGTGGCGGAAAGGCTCGCCTCCATGGAGCAGCTGGTGAACTCCACGCTTTTGTCCGTCCAGCGCATCTCGACCGAGCTGCGGCCGAGTGTCCTGGACAGTCTCGGCCTGGCGGCGGCGGTGGAATGGCTGGCCGGCGATTTCGAGAAGCGCACCCGCATCGAATGCCGGTCCCGCATCGAGCCCGAAGAGATCCGGGTCGGTGCGAACGTCGCGACCGATCTGTTCCGAATTCTGCAGGAGTGCCTCACCAACGTCGCCCGCCATTCGCGCGCGTCATGGGTCCGGATAAACCTTGAACAGACGGAGGATGCGACTACGTTGATGGTGACCGATGACGGAATCGGCATATCGGACATTCAGTCCAACGGCGCTGCTTCGTTTGGGCTTCAGGGGATCCGCGAACGGATTTCGGCGCTGAAGGGCAAAGTGGACATCCAGGGGATCCCCGTTGAAGGCACCTCCATTAACGTCACGATTCCAAGGGAGGCGGGAGCGGAATGATCCACGTCATTATTGCCGATGACCACCCGGTTGTCCGGGCAGGGGTATCAAAAATCGTGGCACAGTCCGGAGACATCTGCGTGGCCGGAGAGGCGGACAGCGGAGAATGTCTGCTGAGGGAAATCCAGAAAAAGAGCTACGACGTTGCCGTGATGGACATGACCATGCCGGGGATGGGGGGCTTTGAGACGCTCAAACGCATCAAGGCCATCAAGCCCCAAATTCCGGTCTTGATTTTGAGCATCCATCCCGAAGACCAGCTGGCGTCCCGAGCCCTCAAGGCCGGTGCTGCAGGCTACCTCAACAAGGCGAGCGTTCCGGAGGAACTGATCCGGGCGATCCGCCAGGTCATGGCCGGCCGGAAATACATCAGCCCGGAGTTTGCGGCCAAGTTGGCCGCCGACCTGGTCAACGGCGCAGCTCCATCCCCCCATCACCGCTTGTCCGATCGAGAATTTCAGGTTTTTTGCAGCATCGTCAACGGAAAACCATTAACGGAAATCGCATCCGACCTGGGCCTCAGCATCAAGACGATCGGCACCTACCGCACCCGGATCCTGGAAAAGATGGAAATGAGCACCAACGCCGCGCTCGTTGCCTACGCGGTCAAAAACAATCTTTGCTCGGTTTCCTGAGCCTTCGTCAGCCCGATCGGCCGTTCGAATCGGAGGCCTAGTTTTCGACCAGCCCGAATTCCCGCAGATACTTCAGCAGCTTGGCTTTATCGATGGGCTTGACCAGGTAGCCGTCGCACAGCTCACGGAAGGCCGTCATGACGTTTTTCGGGTCCTTGAGCGCGGTCGTCATCAGGACCTTCACCCCTTGGCCGGGGCGGATTCCCGCCCCTTCTTCGAGGGTCCGTATTTCTCTCAGCACGGACTGTCCGTCCATTTCCGGCATCATGATGTCCAGGCAGACCAGGTCGTACGGCCGCTTCTTCTGCTTCGCCGCCCGGAACACATCCAACGCCTCCTTGCCGTTGATGGCCACATGACTCTCGCCATAGGGCGCCAGCAGCTTCTGCAGCATCAACCGGCTGGTGAAATCGTCCTCCGCAATCAATGCTCTCATGATTTGGGTCCTTTCCCTGAGCCTTCAGTGATAAGCGTCGAGCTGGGTCAGCACGCTTTTCAGCCGCTCAAATTCAGCTTCCAATTGAGGTATGCCGTCGGCGACTCCCGGCAGATCGCCGGAGCGGCCCATCTCCTCCAGTGTCTCAGCCGCCCGGCGCAGCGCCGGGGCCCCGACGTTGGCCGAGGCCCCCTTGATCGTGTGCGCCTGCCGGGTGGCGCCCGCCGTGTCTGCGGATTGCACGAACTCCTTCAATTTGACGATCTGTTCCGGTATGTCATCCAGAAACCCTGTGATGATGATCTGCCCCAGTTCGGCGTCGCCCATGAGCCGGTCCATCAGCTCGGGCCAACGGAATACGTCCTGCGCCTCCGGCTCCGGATCGGCCGGTTTCGTTTGGCCTTCGGCGGAGGGGTCGTTCGTCGAATGGCCCGGTTCTGCAGTGCGGAGCCAGTGTTCGATCTTCTCGATGAGCTCTTTCTGCTGGATCGGCTTGGCGATGTAGTCGTCCATACCGGCTTTCAGACAGCGCTCGCGGTCCCCCTGCATGGCGTTGGCGGTCATGGCCAGGATTGGCACCCGCCGGTTGAGGACGCCCGAGGACTCGGCTCGTATGTGTTGGGTGGCAGCAAAGCCGTCCATCTCCGGCATCTGGCAATCCATGAGCACCAGCTCATAGGGAACGCTTCTCAGCGCGCGCACCGCCTCCAGGCCGTTCGCGGCCACGTCGACGCGCCAGCCGAGTTTCTTCAGCATCGCCAGAGCCACCTTCTGATTGGTGGGATTGTCTTCTACGAGCAGGATGAGCCCCGAGCGGCGGGCCGACTCGGAAACCGTGTGGCGGGTAACGATCGGTCCGAGCATGCCGTCCGCCGGTGCTTTACGCCCCATGACCAGCTCCAGGCAGGCGTGCAGCTGAGTCTGCCGCAGGGGTTTGGTCAGATACCCGGAAAAGCCGGCCTGCTGCATTCGAGCGCCGTCTCCGCGCTGGCCGAAAGAGGTCATCAGGATCAGACGCGTGGAGGCGATGTCGACATTCTGCTTTATTTCTCGGCCGAGCTCCTCCCCGCTCATGCCCGGCATGTGCATGTCCACCAGCGCCGCCTGGAAGGGCCCGCCCTCTCGAGCGGCACGCCGCATGGCCGCCAGCGCCGACGCCCCGTCAGCCGCCTCTTCGCAACGGCAGCCCCAGGACTGCAGCAACGTGCTCACCAATAGCCGGTTCGTTTCATGGTCGTCCACGACCAACACCCGCAGTCCGTCGAGGTCGGCGCGGGTCTCCGCCGCCGTGGTCGTTCCCCCATCGGGAGGCATGCCGAAAACAGCCGTGAATGCAAAGGTCGATCCCCGGCCGGCCTGGCTGTCCACAGTAAAACTGCCGCCCATCAATTCCACCAGGTCCTTGGATATGGCCAACCCCAGGCCGGTGCCCCCGTATTTGCGCGTGGTGGACCCGTCCATCTGAGTGAAGGCCGAAAAAAGCATCTGGACCCGGTCGGCCGTAATGCCGATTCCGGTATCACGCACGGCAAACCGGAGCGCGGCGCCGGCGGCGTCGATCCGCTCGGTCTCCACCCGGATGTCGACCTCGCCCTGGTGCGTGAACTTGACCGCGTTGCCTGCCAAATTGAGGATGATCTGGCGCAGGCGGCCGGGATCGCCCACCAGCCGGTGCGGAACTTCCGGAGCCACCCGGAACGTCAGCTCCAGGTCTTTTTCGGCCGCTTTGACCGCGACCACGTCGGCCGCATCCTCCAAGGTCGCGCGAAGGTCGAATTCGATTCGCTCAAGCTCGAGTTTCTTGGCCTCGATCTTGGAGTAGTCCAGGATATCGTTGATGATGGTCAACAGTCCTTCAGCGCTCGAGCGTACCAGCTCGGCGCTTTCGCGCTGCTCGGGATCGAGGTCTGTCTCCAGCAGAATCCCGGTCATGCCGATCACGCCGTTCATCGGCGTGCGGATCTCGTGGCTCATGTTGGCCAGAAACTGGCTCTTGGCCATGCTGGCCATCTCGGCCGCGACCGCCATTTCGTTGGTGCGGGCGATGGCTTCCTCCAGCTGGCGGTTGGTTTCCTCCAGCGTTTGCTTGCTTCCGAGCAGTTCGGTTTCCGCGCACCAGCGTTCATGATTGGCCTGCGCCAGTGCGATCTGGTCGGCCAGCTGGCAGGCAAACGCGATTTCATCTTCCTCCCAGCGGCGCGGCGAACCCATATGTTCGAAGCAAAGCAGACCGATGTTGCCCGAGGAGTCCCGGATGACGGCGTCCAGCACCGAGGTGATGTTGAGCGGCTTGAGGTAGGTTTCCAGGTAGCCGGACATCCGCGGATCGCTCCAGGCATCCTGGGCGGCCACATATCGAGCGGTCTTGAGTGCCTCGAACTCCGGCCGAAACGCCTCTCCGCCGAGAGTCCGGCCTGAGCTGTGGCTCCCTCGGTTGGTATCGAACAAGGACACGCATTGAAGAATCCTGCGGTCATCCTGGAAGAGCCACACGGCGGCCCGCTCTACTCCCAGCGCCTGCGCCGCCGTCTGCGTCACTTCCTTGGCCAACCCGGGCAGGTCGCCTCTGGCCACCTCCTGTGAGACCGCGGTCTGGGAAATCACACGCTGCTGCCTGGCGGTTCTCTCCAGTCGGGCGCGCATCTCGTTCTCGGCTTGTTTTCTTTCGGTGATGTCCAGCATCACGCCGACGATTCCCGCCGGCCGGCCTTCCGCCCCAACGTAAGTCGCTTTACTGAAGAGGACATCGTGCAGGCTGCCGTCGCTAAACCGGACCTGGGACTCGTAGCGTTGGGTTCCGGCGGTATCCAATAGCTCGCGGTCCCGCTGTTCGTAAATCCGTGCAAACTCCGGCGACGCCATGTCGTACACGGTCTTGCCGATGATGTCTTCGCGTGCACGCCCCATATAGTTTTGAAAGGCCGTGTTGCAGCCGGTGTAGACCCCTGCGTTGTCCTTGAAGAATACCGGCGCCGGAATGGTATCGATCAGAACCTGGAGAAAATCCAATTGTTGCTGGAGTCTCTCCCCCATCTGCTTGCGTTCGGTGATATCTAAATTAACTCCGACCAGCCCGGCGATCTCCCCCCGCTCATCGGCATAGGTGGCCTTGTGGAAAACGACATGGCGCAGCCTGCCGTCCACCCCGGCGTTTTGGGCCTCATACCGCTGTATCCCGGGATGTTCGAACAGCTCCTGGTCCTTCTGGTGATAGACCTGCGCCACATCCGGAGGAGATATGTCGAAAACCGTTTTCCCGATGATCTCCTCTCTCCGGAGGCCTCTGTATTCTTCGTACGCGTTATTGCATCCGCCGAACCTGCCGCTGCGATCCTTGAAAAATACCGGAGTCGGTATGGCGTCGATGAGCTGTTGCAGGAAGCCGAGCTGTTGCTGCAGCGCCGCCTCCGCCTGTTTGTGCTCGGTGATGTCCCGGTTTCCGGCCCGTGTCCCCAAAAATCGACCGTCGGCGTCAAACACCGGTTGACAGACATGACCGATCCAGCGAACCTCACCGTCCGGTCTCCGGATGCGGAAATTAAGCTCGCCGGAGTCATGACCCCCGGTTGACCTGCAGTAGTGCGCATCCCAAACCGGCAGGTCGGCCGGGTGGACGATGGCACGAAGGGTTTCCGGCCGGGTAATGAACTGGGGGGCCGGCACACCGGTGATCCGCAGGCACGAGGGCGACACGTAAAGGAAATCTCCCTCGGGGTTCAGCCAGTATTCCCAGTCGTACGTGTTGTCGGCCACGATCCGGTAGCGGGCCTCGGAATCGATCAACGCCTGTTCCGCCTGCTTGCGGTCAGTAATATCTTCGATGGTGAGAAGCGCCCATGAGGCGTTCTCGACCAGAATCGGCGAAACCGAGAACTGGATGTCGCGTTTGACGGGTTCGCCTCCTATCGACAGGAAAATTTCGGCATTTTGGTTGCTAAGGCTGGCATGGGTCTGAAACACCTTTACAACCGTATTCCGGATGCCGCAGGTTTTACATTCCGCGTTGCGGCCGCAGCCTTCCCCCTTGCAGGCATTGACGCACTGGATGGCCTGCCCGCCCAGCAGCCCGATCAGGTTCTCGGGCTCCCGATCCGTCAGCCGCGCGGCGGCATGATTGGCGCGCACCACCCGGACCTGTTCGTCCACCAGCAGCATGATGACCGGTGCATTTTCGAGGACGGCGTCCAATTCGGCATTCTGGCGCCGTAATTCTCTGGTTCGTTTCCGGACTTTCCGATCCAGGTCTTCCTGCTTGGTGCTGAGAAAGCCCACCATGGCGGTTACGGCCAGCGTCAGCAGCAGAACTGCCAAACCGGCTGCCGGACCCGCCCATGGGCGGTGGGCAGATAGGTAAGCCGCCGTCGGGCGAATGCTGATCGCGTAGGACCGGCCGAAAACGAAAACCGGGTACAAACTTTCGCGGGCGGCGCCAAGATCGCGATGGGCTCGCCCTTTCGGTTCTCGCCTGGCAGTATCTGGGGAGCGGTGCGCTGCAAGCAGCAGAGGATCTCCCGCGGCCGAAAGGTCCATCAGCAGGACTTCCATCACCGGATCGAGACGATTGGCGGACAGCACCCGATCCAAAAAAGATTGCATCCGCAGAACGCACAATGCGAATCCGGTGACGCCATTCAGCCTTTCCGACATAATCGGCTGAAAGGCCAGAAGACCTTGCTGCTGCTCGGTTTCCTGAACCAGGGTAAGCGGGGCGGTGGCGCTTGAAAAACCGGTGCGTATCGCCTCCTGGACGGCGGCGTTCCGGACCGGTTCGGACCCCAGGTCGAATCCTACGGCAGGATGGTTCCCGTACAGCGGGGTCACGTAAGCCACTGGATAGTAAGCTTCGCGGTCGGCAGCCGGAATGCTCTCCCCAAGCGAATTTCGCTCGAAAATCCGGAAGCTCGAAAATCCCTGGGAATGCATGGTGGTCTCGAAAGCGAGCCGATCGCCGGCCGGAACGACCGGCACCCATTCCCAGGCCTGAACCACGTCCGATGACCGGCCGATGGGACCGGCATAAGCCGCGAACTCCCGGCCGGTCACATCTTCGCTGCTTTCAAAAAAACGCGCAAGGCCGGCCAGATCGTTCCGCAGTTCCCGCAGGGTTGCACTGAGAAGCTGTTCCTTGGATTCGCCGATCCGCCGAAAGTCGTCGCGAATCTTGCGGTGGTCCAGATCGTTGGCTTCCAAAGCGATGATCAAGGCCAGGGTCAATCCTAAGGCGGCCGTCAACCCGGCTTCCGCATAGCGCAAAATGCCTGCCTTCCCGGGCACGGCATTTGTCCGCCGGTTCAATGCGGCCGATCCGCCGGTCAGGATCAGGATGACAACCAGGACAGCTGCCATTGGCGGAATGCGTGCTTGACGGACCTCTTGCTCCCACTGCCCGGCCGGCATGTTCACACCGACCAGCATTAGGACCTCGCCGGAACGCGCTTCGATCACCGGCGCATACCCGGTCACAAAGGTTCCGTTTTCGTCGGTGTAAAGTCCAAGGAAGCCCGGCTGTGCCGAGTAAAAGGCGCTGCGCAGGGACGGGTGCGGCTTTTCGTAGACCCGGCCGGGCTCGGAAGCCAAGTGGCCGTGCTCGTCGAGACTTTTCGGACCGAACACAATGGCTCCGTTGCGGACGGCCATGGTGTATATGCTGCACAAGCCGGCGAAACGCCGGTAGGCGCTCAGCTGCCTGCTAAGGCGTTCGAATGCCGGCTGCCCCCTGTCGGCATCCGAAAAGGAGAGCCACTTGACGAGATTGGGATCGATGGTGGCTGCGACAGCGCCGGCTTGGCGGAGGGTTTCCTTTTGCAGGTCCGCCTCGGCATTGCGGCCATGCCATTCGGCCAGCGCCCATCCCACTGCAAAGGCTATGCATAGTGTTGGGGGAAGAAGCCAGCGCGCGAATCGCCTTGAGCCGGAGGGCCACCACCAGTGCCGGGTCGCCGGAAGCAGGACCAGCAGGCCGGCTCCGAACAGGAGGTAGTCCATCTGGGCCGTGGCCCATTCAAGCGGCATATGCCATCCTTCCGGCGTCGGTCTTCAGCTGGTAAAAGACCGCCCGGAGATAACGTTTGGACTCGAACTGCGGGCACAGCCCGGTGAGAGACTCGGTGGAGCCGATGATCAGGCAGCCGTCCGGCGCCAGGACGTTCGCCAGATTCGTGAACAAGCGGGCCCGGTCCTGCTCCGTGAAGTAAATGGCCACGTTGCGGCAGAAGATGATGTCGTGCTTGACCGGGAAGGAAAGCGGCTCCAGCAGGTTGATATTCCGGAAAGTGGCCAGCGCGCGCAACTCGTCGCGGATTTTCCACATGCCGTTTTCAGGGATGAAGTACTTGCCGAGCTTATCCGCCGGCATACCGCGCTCCAGCTCGAGCTTGTTGAAGTATCCCCGGCTGGCAGCGGCCACCGCCTTGTCCGATATGTCGGTTCCGAGCAGCCGGATGTCGTAGCCCGCGAACACTCCCAGCAGCTCCTTGAGCGTGATGGCAGTGCTGTATAACTCCTGCCCGGTGGAGCAGGCCGCGCTCCAGATACGGATGGGCAGCGTGCGGCCGGGGCCGAACGTCTTGCGGCGGCGGTCGATGAGTTCAGGCAGGACCTTGTGCTGGAGCAGGTCGAAAGGGGACGTGTCCCGGAAAAATGACGTCTCGTTGGTGGTGACCGCGTCCACAACCTTGCGGCGCAGGGTTTGCGTGGCATCGGCCTTGACCTTGTGGAGCAGCTCTGAGTAGCCGGCGCTGCCGGTCTCCCGCATCAGGCCCGCCAGGCGGGTTTCGACCAGGTAGCCCTTGGTGTCGTCCAGGCTGATCCCGGTGATCGAATAGATGTAGCGCGCCCAGACTCTGAGTTCATCGAGTGAAACCGCCATCAGGAAACTCCTCCCCGGACCTGAGCTGCGATGCGCCCGGCGATCTGGTCCAGCGGCAGGACCGCGTCGACCACACCAGCCTCAACGGCGGCGCGCGGCATACCATACACGACGCAGCTCGCTTCATCTTGGGCGATCACGTGGCAGCCGTGACGCTTCAGCAGCCGCAGGCCCAAGACGCCATCGCTGCCCATTCCGGTCAGGATCACGGCCATGGAGCGGCCTGGAAAGTGGTTGGCCGCCGAGCGGAAAAGGTAATCCACGGCCGGCCGACAGTTGTTCTCCGGCGGGTCGTCGGTGACCTGGACGACGCCGGCGCCCCCGCCGGTGACGATCCGCATCTGGCGTCCGCCCGGCGCGATGTAGGCGGTGTTCGGCTCCAGCGCCTCTCCGGCGCGCGCCTCCCGCACCCGGATGCCGCATTTGGTGGACAGGCTGTCGGCCAGGGATGCCGTGAAAATCGGGGGCATGTGCTGGACAATCAGGATCGGCACGCCGACGTCTCGGGGAATCCCCGGCAACAGCTGCGCCAGCGCATTCGGTCCCCCCGTCGATACGCCGATCAGCACCATGTCGGGCTTGCGCGAAACCCATTGTTTGGCAGCCGGCTCCGCTGCACGCGTTGCCGGCTGGGGCCGGGGCGCAACCGCCGGCGGCCGCGTTGCAACCGGCTTGGGTGCACCCGGCTGCCGCAGGAGGGCCTGGATCTCGCGGCGCCGGGAGAGCGCGTTCACCCGTGGCCGCAGCGCTTCGAGCACCAACTCCTTGCTCTGCTCGATGCTGTCGGCGGCCGGTTTGGTGATGAAATCGAAAGCGCCGCGCTCCAGGGCCTTCACCGTGAGGGCGCTGGCGCGGGCCGTCAAGCCGCTCAAGACGATGATGCCGGCATCGCATTGAGCGTCGCGCAGCGCTTCGAGCACCTGCAGCCCGTCCAGCTCGGGCATTTCGATATCCAGCGTCACCAGATCGGGCCGAAGCTCCAGAACCTGCTGCACGGCCTTGCGGCCGTTCGACGCCGTGCCGACCACCTGAATTCCCGGTATGCGCTCCAGCGCTTCGG
This sequence comes from Desulfobacterales bacterium, assembly GCA_030834695.1. Lineage (GTDB taxonomy): Bacteria > Desulfobacterota > Desulfobacteria > Desulfobacterales > SpSt-501 > SpSt-501. The sequence continues at coordinate 1,825 of JAUQXK010000094.1, read as the reverse complement.
AAACCACGCGCCGGAAGACCACCGAGTCATCCACCACAAGGGCGCGCATGTTCAATTCCTCGCGGGGTCGTCGTCGACGGTGAGCACCGATCGCAGATCCAAAAGCGCCATCAGCCGGCCGTCCACCTGGCAGACGCCTTCGACCATATCGCTTTGCACGCCGCGCACGTTTTCGGGTGCCGGTTTCATCTCCGCGCGGTCGATCGGAACCACGCCCAGCACGTTGTCGATCAACAGGCCAAGCGCCTCGCCCTGCCAGGTGATGATCAGGATCCGGCTGTCCTGACCGACCGGAGTCGCCCCGAGGTCGAGCTTCATCCCGAGGTCGATCACCGTCACCACCCGGCCGCGCAGGTTCATGATGCCCACCACGTAATCGGGAGCATGGTAAACCGGCGTGATCTGGCCGACTTTGACGATTTCCTGCACCGGCTCGGTGTCGACGCCGCACAGGGCGCTGCCGACGAAGCACGACACCGCCAGCCGCTGGTTCTCCTGGCCGAATTTAATGGCTTCGGTCATGGTCTGAGTCCTTCCTTCCTTGCTATGTCATTCCGGCATGCTCTCAGCCGGAATCCATTGCAACTTCGTTCCGCCAAGCCTCTATCAGGAATCCAGAGGTATTCTGGATGCCGGATCAAGTCCGGCATGACGGAACTATTTCGTGACATTAATAAATTGTCATTCCGGCAGTCCCTGGATCAATGATCTCCAGGGCAGGCCCCGGATTACTAATTTTCGGGGCAGGTTTTTGCCTGATTCCACTCATTTGTCATTCCGGCGTGCATTTAGCCGGAATCCACTCTTTCCACCATCCGGCATCCAGTATCCAGCATCGCTCACCGAGCATCACCCCGGCAGAGCCGACGGTTTCTGTTTCGGAGCCGATCCGGTCGTCTTGCTCATTCCCTGGCTCACATAGGGACCGTACTTTTTGTCCACGTTCTGGATGTGGTGAACCAGCCAGTCTTTGACCGCGTTCATGGCATCGACGATGATGGAGCGGTCGCCCGAATTGAAGCGGCGCTGGAACTCCGCCACCTTGGAGATGAACTGGTTGTGATACTCTTTGTGCCGCGGCAGATCCGGATAGCGGCCTGCTTCCATAGCAGCTTCCTCGGCTGAGAAGTGGTACTCGGTGTAGCGCGCGAGTTCGTTCAAGATCCCGCCCAGCACCTCGGCACCCCGCGCCTGCTTTAAGGCCTGGTGCAGCTCGTTGATCATGACGAAGAAGCGCTTGTGCTGCTCGTCCATTGTTGTCACGCCGACCGAGTAGGCTTCGCTCCAGTTGAAGGATGCGCCTCCTCCCCTCGACCCGGCCTTTTGTTCATGCATGGCCTGAGCTGATGAGGCGGTCGGCGTCGACGTTACGCTACCTTCGTCCAGTTTGAAGCGTCCGACCATGGCCTTGAGCTGTTCGGCCAGCTGCGACAGATCCATCGCACTCGCCTGCACCTGCTGGCTCGCTGCGGTCATCTCGCCCGAGGATGTATTCACCACCGTGATGTCCCGCGCGATCTCATGCGACACCGCGGCCGTCTGCGACACCCGCTGGTTCGCATCCTTCACCCCGCCCGTCGCCTCGGCAATGTTGCGCGCCATGTCCCGCGTCACCGACGCCTGCTCCTCGATCGCCGTCGCAATCGTCGAAACAATCTCGCCCACTTCCCGGATCACACCGGCAATCTTGTCCACGTCGGCGATCGCCGCCCCCGTCGAGGACTGGATCCCCGATATCCGTCCCTTGATCTCCTCGGTGGCGGTTGCCGTCTGCTGCGCGAGTTCCTTGATCTCGTTGGCCACCACCGCAAACCCCTTCCCCGCC
>JAUQXK010000093.1 GCA_030834695.1 Desulfobacterales bacterium | reverse complement strand
TGCGTATAATCTGCGTTTTCGCCACCTTTCAGTGCCGCTTCAAGACCCGCCCGGCCCTCGCCCGGAATCCAATGCCCGTAGATGTCGACCGTCATCGAAATCGAGCTGTGGCCAAGCTGCTTCTGAACGTAGGCTGGGCTTGCCCCCGCCATGAGAAGGATGGAGGCGTAGGTATGCCGCAGGGGTCGTGGGGATTGCGGACAGCAAGCCCGGCGGCCTTGTACGCCCGCTTTAACGCTGCCTGAATCTCACGCTGTGAAAAGGGTGATGCATTGTGGATTCGCTCTGGATCAACCACCAGGAGATCAACCGGCGCGGATACGCCGCGTTTGAAGCATTGCCTGCGCAGATCGGTCACGTGAGCCTTGAACTCTTCAGCCAGAAAGTCCGGAACGTAGACAAAACGTGACTTGGCCCCTTTGGGCTTCCGGAAGACCTCGGTCTTGTAGCTTTCGGTCACATGGTAGAGCATGCGGCTGAAGTCCAAGTGCCGCAACCGCATGGCGAGCGCTTCGCCCACCCTTGTCAAAAAATTTGCGTAGAACAATACTTCTTCCTAAGCCTTGCCATAGGTGGTGCCGAACTTCGCCTTCGAGATGACATTATCATATCATCATCAAATACTCGAATTTGGCAGTTCGCTATTAGCAGGGCAGGGGTGGGATTTGATTTTCTAACCTATCAAATTTGGAATGATTCGTTTAAGGGCACGAAAGGTGTAATAATTTTTTGGGGTCAGCTTCCCGTATGATACGCAGAATTATGTAAGCGTTTTTTAATTTGATAGGTTCCCAATCGGCTTTTTGAGTTCAACAGATTGACTTGACTTTGGTACGTTAGGCTGCCATTATCGGGTCCTCTCTGAAATTCTGCATTTCGGTTTAATAGCTTCGCCTTGTTTTTTCATCTTCATTAAATTCCACACCCCCAATTGCAAAAAGGGGAGGGATGAGGAGCGATGGAAAGGGAAGCTAACTTGAATTACGTCATCATTGGAAACGGCGTGGCTGGCATCCACGCGGCCGAAACCCTCCGCCAGCTTGATCCTAACGGCACAATCACCATGATCTCAGACGAGGTCTTCCCGCCTTACTGCCGTCCCATGATCAGTATGGTGCTTGAGGGGGCCGTCCCACCTGAAAAGCTCCCTATTCGTTCATCGAGCTTCTATGAGGAGTTTAAGATCGAGCCGGTGCTCGGAAACAGGGTTTCAGCCGTTGATGTGGACAACCGAGCGGTATCCGTCAACGGCAAAGTATACCCCTATGACAAACTACTGATTGCAACCGGTGCTGATCCCAGGCGTATCAAGGCCGAGGGGCTCGAACTCAAGAACATTTTCTTCATGCGCACCGAAACCCATGTGCGGCAGATCCTGGCAACCCTGCCTACCGTCCGAAAGGCACTCGTGCTTGGGGGAGGGCTGGTGGGGTTCAAGGCCTCTTACGGCTTGCTGCGCCGCGGGATTCAGGTGACCATGCTCATCCGGTCGGGATACCCCTTGTCGATGCAGGTAGATTCTGAGGCCGGGCGCATGGTTTGGGACGAACTCAAGGCCCACGGCCTGGATGTGCGAATCGGGGTCGAAGCCACGGCCTTCGAAGGGAAAGACTCGGTGACCAAGGCGCATCTTTCTGATGGCACCCTTCTTCCATGCGATATGGTAGTTATCGGAAAAGGTGTTTTCCCAGCACGAGGGCTTGTTCCGAAGGAGAAGATCAAGGTCGATGCCGGAATTGTCGTTGACGAGCACATGGAAACGTCGGCACCCGGGGTGTTCGCGGCCGGGGACGTGGCGGAGTCCATAGATATTGCGCGCAAGAGCCCCTGGGTCAATGCGATCTGGCCAGAAGCGGTTGCTCAGGGCCGGATCGCAGGGATGAACATGGCGGGGCGCCGGACAGCATATAAAGGGAGCTTGAGCCGAAACGTCATCCGCATCTTCGGCATGGATGTGATGACTGCTGGCCTAATCACACCTCCCGAGGCGGAAGGCTTCGACATCCTCAAAGTCGCAGATTCAAGGGCCAAGACCTACCGTAAAATGGTCTTCAAGGGAGATCGGCTGGTAGGGATGGTGATGGTGAATGCAATTGAGCAGGGAGGCGTGCTGATGTCGCTTATTCAAAGCGAGACTCCTATCAGGGCGCCGCGAGAGGCATTGCTTAAACCGTGTTTTAATTTCAAACAACTAATGCAGATGTAGCCTCTTTGACAAAACACTGGATATTCTGACGAAGAGAAATGGAGGACGCAGAGAAGTTCTATAGATTGGGAGCCGTCCAACCATGAGGAGGTCTTATGAAAGAGGTCGTGGTTCACCCGGAACGATGCGTGGGGTGCATGCAGTGCATGGCCGCCTGCGCCTCCGCGCATTCCAGGTCTAAAAACCTGTTTCTGGCTTCGCTGGAGACGCCGCGCCCCCGGGCCCGAGTTCACGTGGGGGTAGGGCTTTACAACGAGGGGTTCCCCAACCGATGCCGGCACTGCGATCCGGCGCCTTGCTTGCTCGCATGCCTGCCCGGAGCCATCTCCCGCAACGCGGAGAAGAACACGGTCTTTATCGACCCGAATCGCTGCATCAACTGCGCCTCCTGCGCCATGGCTTGCCCGTTCGGGGTCATTCGCTATCACGAGGACTTCACGGCACCTCCCGGGAAAACCGTAGCAGTGAAATGCGACAATTGCTACGAGCGCCAGCTTGCGGGGCTGATCCCCGCTTGCGTGGAAGTGTGCAAGAGCGGGGCCTTGAGCTTTGAGGAAAAAGCCGATGCAATGAAACGAAAAACGGACGAGGTGGCCCGTACCGTCTCAGCCGGGGTCGCTCAAGTCGACTTGGCACCGGGTTTCACGCTGCTTAACGCCATAAAACGCCAACAAATCGAGCTTGCAAGATAAGGAGGCGGCCATGAACGACAAATATTCCAGCAGCACGATCACCGAAGACGGCCGGCTTTTGCTGAAAAAGATGGAGCGGGAGGGAGTGGAAAGCGTCTGGGACAGATTCCAGGCCCAACTGCCCAACTGCGGATATTGCGAGATGGGTTTGAGCTGCCGCATCTGTGTCATGGGGCCGTGCCGCATCGATCCGTTTGGCGAAGGGCCCCAGCGAGGAGTGTGCGGTGCGGATGCGGATATCATGGTGGCTCGAAATTTAGGGAGGATGATTGCCGCTGGTGCCGCGTCACATTCTGACCACGGCCGAGATCTCGTGGAGGTCCTCGGGAAAGTCGCTGTCAACGAGGCGCCCGGCTACCAGCTGCGTGATGTCGAGAAACTCAAGCGCGTGGCAGCCGAGTTCGGGATCACGGCCGACGGCAAGAAACCGAACCAGATCGCCGCCGAGCTTTCCGATGCCATGGCAGAGGAGTACGGCACCCGGAAGAAGGAGCTAACTCTGGTCAAACGCGCCCCGGCTAAGCGCCAGGAGATCTGGCGCAAGCTCGGTGTCGCCCCTCGGGGGATCGATCGGGAAACCTCGGAGATGATGCACCGCACCCACATGGGAGTTGACAACGACTGGAAGAGTTTGCTCCTGCACGGTATCCGCAATTCGCTTTCGGACGGCTGGGGCGGGTCTATGATCGCCACCGAGGTCTCCGACATCCTCTTCGGTACTCCGAAGCCCGGGGTGACAAAGGTCAACGCTGGCGTGCTAAAAAAAGACCAGGTGAATATAATTGTCCACGGCCACAACCCGGTAGTCTCGGAGATGCTGCTGCACGCCTGCCAGGACCCGGATCTCCTCAAAATGGCTAAAGACAAGGGGGCTAACGGGATCAATCTGGCCGGGGTGTGCTGCACAGGCAATGAGCTTCTGATGCGGGCGGGGATCCCTATGGCGGGAAACCATCTCACAACCGAGCTTGTGCTGGCAACCGGCGCAGTGGACATGATGGTGGTGGACTACCAGTGCATCATGCCCTCGCTGGGCACTGTCGCTGCCTGTTACCACACAAAGATGGTAAGCACGAGTGACAAGGCGCGCTTCCCGGGGATGGAACACCAGGAGTTTCACCCCGAGAACGCGGCCGCGAAAGCCAAAACGCTTGTCAAAGATGCCATCGCGAACTTCGACCGACGAGGTGAGGTGTTCATTCCAGTGGAGTCGGTGGAGTGCATGGGAGGCTTCTCCGTGGAAGCGATCGTCGGTGCGCTCGGCGGGACGCCGAAACCGCTGATCGATGCCATCGCGGCGGGCAAGATCAGAGGGGCGGTTGGAATTGTTGGATGCAACAACCCGCGCATTAAGCAGGATTACGGTCACGTGACACTGACCCAGCGGCTGATCGAAAACGACATTCTCGTAGTGGACACGGGCTGCGCGTCGGTGGCTACCGCCAAGGCCGGCTTCAAACAGTCGAAGGCGCTTGAAAAGGCGGGGCCAGGCCTCAAGGAAGTATGCGGTGCGCTGGGAGTGCCGCCGGTGCTGCACGTGGGAAGTTGTGTTGACAATGTACGGATACTGGTCCTTGCCTCGGCGCTGGCCAATGCCCTTGGAGTGGACATCAGCGATCTGCCAATCGCAGGCGCCGCCCCTGAGTGGTATTCCGAAAAGGCCGCTACGATCGGCGTCTATTTCGTGGCCTCCGGGGTCTACACGGTGCTAGGGCCAATGCCGCCCATCACCGGTAGTATGAACATTGTGAAGCTCCTAACCGAGGGGTTAAACGACGCCGTGGGTGCGACCTTTGCCGTGGAGGCTGATCCGGAGAAGGCTGCCGTTCTGATCCGCACGCACATAGAGGGCAAGCGTAAGAAGCTGGGGCTGCCACATATGCAGGTGTAAAGGGGCTTAAGGAGTCGGGGAGCGATCTGTCTATCGAGTTTGCTGAGGCGATGAGTTCTATTGATTCTGTTGCTTCATTTCAAAATCTGAAAGACTAAAATTCATCAAAATTTGAATATAGCTGGGGTAGCGAATAAGTTCGCTTCCCCAGTTTTTTTGTGTGTGGTGGAAGGACGGAGGCGGATTTTTTTTAGATTACCAGACGCAAGGTGCAGAAAGTCGGACTGCTGACAAGCATTCGACTAAGGGCACGAAAGGCAATGAAGAGTCTATCGACAAAATAGGCTTTTGGGCCGAGTTTGAAAGAATATTTTATCTTTTGGAGGTTTGTGGCGGCGACCCGGATAGGCGAAAATAATCATGGGCTTTTGCAATCGTATCCTCCCACTATCCGATTCCCACCGCAAGCGGCCTTGGCACCTCATTTTCCGCTCGGGCTTTTTTTCATCTGAAGGCTCCAATCAAACTTTCGCACCTAAGTATCTTTATAGAAACTTTTGATGAGTAAGCTTCCCATTCTGCGCTGTGGATTATCCTATATATAATTTAACATTCTGTTATTACATATATAATTAACCATCGCAGGTTGCATTAAAATTGCATCTGTGGATCCAATGCCTGACACCCTCAACCCACCCTGTGCGCGAAAGGAGACTACCATATGAACCGGAGAGAGTTCTTAGCCAAACTGGTGCGATACGGATTATCTGCTGGCGCCTTGAGCGCCTTGCCGGTGGAGCGGTTGTTTGCGCAGGAATTCTATCCGCAGCTTACAATTCCTATTATTGACGCGCACGCTCATGTGCCAGGTGATCCCTATTTAATACATACCGATGACATGCCGGGATATACGTTTGAGGCGATCCGGAATGCGAAGCTGTGCGCTACTACCATGGCTGTCATAGGAGATGACAAGACTGCTGTTGGGGCGGACTCAACATACATGCAGGCAAAGGCCGGCATTGCCCGCGTTCGTCTGTGGGAAACAGAGAAGCGTGTAAAAATCGTTCGTCGTCCAAGCGATATTCCTTCTCAGCCTAACATTACAGGGCCAATACCGGTAATCCTTGCTATAGAGGGCGGCGATGCAATAGGAACAGACCTTGGGCGTTTAGACGAGTTCTACGGCTTGGGTGTTCGAATGATCACCCTCGTGCATGGCAGGGCGGGCGAAGGCGGAAGCGGAGACAACCCGATCGGCAACGACATGAGACGACATAGCTCAGCGGACGGCAATGACGAAGGGCTGACAGAATTCGGCTACCAGGTTGTCCGTCGGATGAACCGGCTCGGCATGATTGTCGATGTGGCCCACGCGAGCACACAGACTTTGCTTGACGTCGCTTCATGCACACGCGCGCCGATCGTCGATTCTCACACCAGCATGCTACCTCCAGAGGCTACCGTGAGAGAACATGGTCGCCAACGCCTATACAGCGACGCGGAAGCAATCGTTGATACTGGAGGTGTTGTCTGTACATACCCCTATAGAGATGACGCCTACGGTCGTCTGACGCTTGAGGACTGGGTCGAGGAGATTAAGCTGTTCAGGTCTCATTTTGGGATGAGGTATATTGGCTTTGGGAGCGACAGCGGAGGAGGGGTGCCGAGAATTCCAGAATGGACAGGCATAGGCAGCGTCAAAGACCTTCAGCATGCCATGCGCTCAGGCGGGCTTGGGACTCTTGAGATCTCCGGCTTCATGGGTCTCAATTTCCTTAGAGTCTTCGCTCGTTGCCACGCGATCGCACAAGTTCTGACCTACTTGAAAGCTTGATAGGTCAAGGGGGCTGATATAGATTGAAACCAGGTTTGGCAGGATGATCAAAATTTTAAAAGGCGTGAGACGCCCAGCAACGGCTGTGCTACAAACCGTATAGCGAAAAGTCAGAAACAGGGCGATTTTGGGACACGCAGCAAGAATCTAACCTTTCTAAGTCATTGAATTTGTTGCGCACAGAAATCGTTCAGGGTCTATTGAGGATTGCCCTCATCGGGTTCAACTCCTTGTATTGGCCCACATTTTTGGAAAAGCCGTAATCCTAACGGGGTGCGGCTTTTCTGATTGGTCTGGTTGCGTCTGGGTTGCTGACGGCTGCAGGAAATCGAGGCGGTTTTGGTTATCCTGGCATCCGGCGGCTGCAATCTTTGAGATTCTTTGAATGCTCTGATGGTCCGACAATTCCTTCTTTTAAACCCGGTCCTCTCCCAGGTTCATGCCTTTACCATCGCGGGGTTGCAAAGTTTCTTGAGATCCCAGGATCGGATTCGGATCGATTTGTGATGCACCCCTGGGTTAAAGTATACATATTCGGTCTTGGTCAAATCCTGGTCCATGTAAACCGGCAGCGGCATGATATGCCCGAACGGCGGTACACAGCCTACCTCGCAACCGACGGCATCTTTGACGACCTCTGGTTTGGCAAAAGAAACCTTCTTGGTCTTGGCAGCTTCAGCGGTTATCTTCCAGTTAACCTTCTTATCTCCGGGAAGCACTAGCACGATGAGCTTGTTTTCTTTTGTGGCCAGTACGAGCGACTTAACGGTCTCAGCTTCGCTGACGTTGAGGGCCTCGGCCATCGTCGGGTTCGTGTATACCGGCACGTGCTCGATTTCCTCATAAGAAATTTGGTTTTCCTTTAAGGCTTGAATAATTCTCTCTTCCAGTGTCATTCTATGCAAAGTCCTCCTTCAGTCGAAAAGATCGTTTGTCCACACATATAGGCAACGCACCCAAAAAAGTCTGGATGGCTTCGGTCTATTTGTTGCCGATAAAGCTATGCCCGGATACGAAGGCCGACCACTTTTTGCGCTGCTTCGCCCGTTCCGTATAACAATTCCAACCTTTACAGGCTTTTCGGCAGCCGCTCAATCATTTTTTTTGGAAAAAATATTCCGGAATGCGTAGTGCCTTGTTTGTGATGACAGCCACGATGGAACTTCCTAACTTGATCGCCTCGCTCGATGTCGATGAATGCGCCTTTTCCTAAAGCGATGTGCCCCATCAACACGTCATGACGGTTGAGGCGGTCTGCATGGCGGCCGGGGCTAATTTTAAGATGATGGGCACCGACCGGTGGCGAGATGAGATCGGCGCCGGCGTCGTGGCAGTTCAGAAATACGGAGCGGGCGGCTTGGTCGATCCGCGCCCTTACACCGTCGGCAGAATTTCGGAAGCCTTTAAAATCTATCCGAACATCGGGGTGCTGTTACCGGCGATGGGATAAGGCTGCGGATTCCGATGATTTCGGATATGGCAGCAAGCAACTGAAAGACCTGGAGACTACGATTAATAAAACTATATGCGATGCCTCGTGGTGGCCATGCCGATCGACCTTGGGCGATTAATCAAGGTCGATAAGCCCCATACACGAGCTCACTATAACCTGCAGGAGATCGGATCGCCGAATTTCGATGAGCTCCTCCCGGATTTCTGCAAAAAGGCACGGGCTGACCCTGCAGATGCAAAGTCCGATCGATCAGGTATGGGTAGTTCTGACATCGGGTTGCAGTCGTTCTGAATTTGCCCGCCACCGCTGTTGGCTATCGGCAAGTTTTTTTCTTGACAAATTACGGGATAACCAAATATAACTACTATGCAGCTAATAAATAGTTATGTTGTAGCTAAAAAATAACTTTTAAACCTGGATCACAATAATATGTTCCATGGAGCCAGCTAATCTAAAAGAGGAAAAAAATGAGGTACGCAGAGACGGGGTTTAATCTGGAAATCGATCTATCCCGAGGAAACATCGAAAAAGTGCAAACCGACCCAAGGTTAACCGAGCTCTACCTGGGGGGCCTAGGCACCAACGCCAAGATGCTATGGGATAGGGTGCCTCCCGACGTCGAACCCTTTTCTCCCGAAAATCTGTTGATTTTCAGTGCCGGGCTTCTTTGCGGCACACCGGCCACGGGCTGCAATCGTACCATCGTCTCCACCATTTCACCTCAGACGTTGTTGATGGCCTTTTCGATGATGGGAGGGTTTTGGGCGCCGGAATTGAAGTATGCCGGATATGACAAAGTGATCCTGCGCGGGAAATCCCCCGATCTGGTTTATTTGTGGATACACAACGACAAGGTCGAGCTGCGCGACGCTTCCCATCTGCGGGGGAAAGGCGCCGGCGAAACTGCAGAACTTATTCGAAAGGAACTGAAGGAGCCGCAAGCCCAGGTGGCGGCTATCGGCATGGCCGGTGAAAACCGGGTCTATTTTGCATCCATCGAGCAGGGCCGTTCCAGCGCCAGCCGAGGTGGAATCGGCGCCGTCATGGGGGACAAGGGCTTAAAGGCGATCGCCGTCCGGGGAACAAAAGACGTCAATCTCGCGCGGCCCGCTGAATTCATGGAACTCTGCAGCGAGGTATTGAAATACATAAAATACCGAAACGAAAATCCGATTCCGGGGGTTATGCCTATTTTAGCGGGATTGGGGTCTCCGCAAGAGATGGCCGTGCACGACGAGAAGTGGCACACTGAGAATTTCATGTGGGGGAATTCGAGACTGCGCAGAAAGGATTTCTGGAACAAGGACATTGCCCAGAACTGGGCGGAGACGCTGGATAAAATGCGGACACGGTTGATCAGTTGTTACAACTGTCCGATGAAGTGTGGGGCGACTATTTCCGCTCCGGGCATTCCGACTTACATGATGAAATGCTTCTCCAAGCTCACCTATACGATGGCGGCCATGTCCGACCTGGAATTCGGCCTGAGAATCGCACAGCAGGCTACGGAGTATGGGGTGGATGGGTTCTCGGCCCCGCAGGTCATGGCCTTCGGGCTCGAGCTGCACGAGGCGGGCATTTTGACCGACCAGGACATGGCCGGACTGCCGACCGGCAACGAGGAAAAGTTTTACTGGCTGCTGGATCGGATCGTCCGGCGCGAGGGAATCGGAGATGTCCTGGCCAACGGGACCTATTGGGCAGCCAAGCAGATCGGCAAGGGTGCAGACGCATTTGCGCACAATAACATCAAGAAGCATGAGCAGCTGCCTCTCAAGCTATCCATGCTGAATCCCATCTATTTTCTCATGTATGCGACCGGCGAGAAAATAAACATCACGCAAATCGAGGGGCAGTTCCCCCAGGCGCCTTTTGTAACGCGCGAGGAGCGGGAAGAGTTCGTGAAGGATTGGTTCCAGGTCCCGGATGAAAAGTTCAAGCAATATTTGCTGGATTGGGAGCCGCGCGGGGAAAAATCCATGCCCTTCTACCCGACCGTCCAAATGTGCTGCGACATCGTCGACTGGCAGGAAAAAATGCACTACATCGACGACGGCCTCGGGATGTGCGCCGGCCTGTCGTCATTTCCCCTCAAACCGCCGTATCACATCCACAATTACCCGAAATTCATCTCCGCCGGTGCCGGGATCGACATGGATGAGGCCAGGCTGACGCAGGCCGCCAAGAGGTATCGAACGTTGGTCAGGGCCATCAATATCCGCAGAGGCATGCGCAGAAAGGACGAGAAGCCGCCGGAGAACCACTGGAAGAAGCGATTTCCAGAGCTTGAGAAGGAGCTCCTGGATACGTACTACAAATTCAAGGGGTGGAACAACGATGGGATTCCCACCCAAGAGTCCCTGCATGAATTGGGGCTGGATTATGTGAGCGAAGACTTCGTCAAACGCGGAATCCTGACGGAACAAGCCGGCGAGCTTCCCCAGGGGGCACCGGCGGAACGATAGCAGAAATAATACGAAAAGGTGGTAGCCGTCATGGGCGAGAAAAAGAAGAAAATTATCAAAACGATCAAGGTCGATGTTGATAAATGCAACGGTTGCCGGGCCTGCGAGATGATCTGCTCCGCCTTTCACTCCGTGCCCAAATACAGCGGGAACAATCCGGCACGGTCCCGCATCCGTGTGATCCGGGAGCCGCTGAAGGACATTTACGTGCCCGTATACGCCGGCGAGAATGCCAAAGCCGAGTGCATGGGCCGTGACAAGTATGTGATCGACGGAAAGGAATACGACGAGTGCGCCTTCTGCCGGGCGTCTTGCCCGTCCAGGGATATTTTCAAGGAGCCCGACTCCGGTCTGCCCCTCAAGTGCGACATGTGCGAAAGCGACCCGACGCTGGAAAAACCCTTGTGCGTCCAATGGTGCCTGGTGGATGCCCTGACCTACGAAGAGCGGGAAGAGGAGGTCGAGGAGGAGGTGAAACTGGACGACGTGGAGACGGGGTTGGACTCGCTGGTCGCCAAGCATGGACTGCAGAAGGTGCTGGACACCTTTGCCCGGATGTCCCAAAAAGGGGTGGAACAACCGGGTGAAAAATAAAGGCCAATAAAAAAATGGAGAATGTAGCCGACTACAAAGAAATCGTTGATATCATCAAGGCGAAGGGCGGGGAAGCCTTCAAATATTGTTATCAATGCGGCAAGTGCGACACAGTCTGTCCCTGGAATCGGGTTCGACGCTTCAGCATGCGCAAGATCGTGCGGGAGGCCAGCTTCGGGCTGACCGAGATCGAGAGCGAAGACATCTGGCGGTGCACCACCTGCGGCCGATGCCCCCAGCAGTGCCCCCGGGACGTTAGGCAGATCGAATCGGGTGTGGCCCTGCGTCGGGTGGCCACGGAATACGGGGTATTTCCGAAAGCGGCGCGTGCGATCCGCACCGTGAGCGCCAGCCTCGCCGGCCACGGCAACCCGCTGAACGAAGAACGGCAAAACAGAGCCAACTGGGCCGAGGGGCTTTCGGTCAACACCTTCGCCGAAGGCATGGAGGTCCTATATTTTCCCGGCTGCTATCTCAGCTACGACCCCCGGTTGAAGAAAGTTGCCCGGGCCACGGCCAATATTCTCAACCGGGCCGGGGTGGAGTTCGGGATTTTGGGCACGGCCGAGAATTGCTGCGGGGAGAGCATCCGCAAGACGGGCGACGAGGAGCTGTTCAAGCGCCTGGCGCGGGAGAACATCAAGGCCTTTATCGACAACGGTGTTAAGCGCATCCTGGTATCGTCCCCGCACTGCTACCACACCTTCAAGAACGAGTATCCCGAGTTCATGGTGAACTTTGAGGTGGTTCACATCGCGCAGTATCTGCTCGAGCTGATAAATTCGGGAAGGCTCCAACTCACCCAGGCCTACACCAAGAAGGTGACCTACCACGACCCGTGCTATCTGGGTCGGCACAACGGGATCTATGATGAGCCCCGGGAGGCGTTGAAGAGGGTGCCCGGATTGGAGCTATCTGAAATGCCCGAGTCGCGCGTGGACAGCCTCTGCTGCGGCGGCGGCGGGGGCCGGATCTGGATGGAGACCATAAAGGGCGAGCGGTTCTCCGACCTGCGGCTGGAGCAGGCCATGGGGATCGGCGCCGACACGCTGGTGACCGCCTGCCCCTATTGCATTGCCAATTTCGAGGACAGCCGGCTGACGTTGAACGTCGCTGACAGGCTCGAAGTTAAAGACATCACAGAAGTCATCAACGAAGTCATTTAGGCAATCGAAGTACCCGGAAGAGGTGATCGAACGTGCAAAACGAAACAATCGGACAGCTTCGTAAGCGTCTTGAAAACAGCAATTTCGGCGATGTCATGGTGGTAGGGGGCGGGATCAGCGGCATTCAGACCTCCCTTGATCTGGCCGCGGCCGGCTTCAAGGTGTACCTGGTCGACAAGGCGCCCAGCATCGGCGGCCACATGGCCCAGCTGGACAAGACCTTTCCGACCAACGACTGTTCCATGTGAATCCTCGCGCCCAAACTGGTCGAGGTCGGCCGGCACCCAAACATCGAAGTCCTGACTTATACTGAAGTTGACCGCGTGGACGGGGAGGCGGGAAGCTTCAAGGTCACGTTGGTGAAGAAGCCCCGGTACATCATCGAGGACCAGTGCACGGGGTGCACGGTCTGTGCCGAGTACTGCCCGGTCAATTACCCCGACCCCTTCAACCGGGAGCTGGCGCCGAACAAGGCCGTGCACATCTATTTTTCACAGGCCGTGCCTCTGGTCACCTACATCGACGAGAGCTGCCTGTATCTCAAGGAGAAGAAATGCCGGATCTGCGAGGGGGTGTGCAAGGCCAACGCCATTGATTTCAGCCAGACGCCGGAGAAGGAAGAAATCAACGTCGGGGCGATCATTCTCTCCCCGGGCCTTGAGCCGTTTAACCCCAAGCTGAGTCCGGAATATCGCTACGGGGAGTTCGCCAACGTCGTGACCAGCATGGACTTCGAGCGGCTGCTCTGCGCCACCGGCCCGTACCAGGGGGAGATCCTGCGCACCTCGGACCGGAAGCATCCCCGTAAAATCGCCTGGATTCAATGCGTCGGCTCGCGGCAGGTGATCCCCGGCGGCAACAGCTACTGTTCGGGCGTGTGCTGCACCTATACCCAGAAACAGGTGATATTGACCAAGGACCATAATGCCGAGGCCGAGTGCACGATATTCCATAACGACATTCGCTCCCACGGCAAGGATTTCGAGCGATTCTACGAAAGGGCCGAGAAACTTGCCGGGGTCCGGTTCATCCGCAGCTACGTCTCTATCGTAAAGGAGAACCCCGAAACCAAGAATGTCGCCATCCGCTATGCGACCGCCGAGGAGGGCGTCCAGGAGGAAGAGTTCGACATGGTGGTGCTGTCCGTCGGATTGAACCCGCCGGCGGGTGTGGCGGGCATCGCCCGCACGTACGGCATCGAACTCAATCCGCACGATTTCTGTAAAATCAGTCCGTTCAACCCGATGGCGACCAGCCGGGCCGGGGTTTTCGTCAGCGGGGCTTTCCAGGGCCCCATCGATATTCCCGAGTCGGTTTTCAGCGCCAGCGGCGCCGGCTCGCAGTGCGGTGAGCTTTTGGGCTTCCGGCGGGGGAACCTGGCCAAGGAGCGGATCTATCCGCCGGAGCGGGATGTGTCCAAGGAGGAGCCGAGAATCGGGGTCTTTGTGTGCCACTGCGGGGCGAACATCGGCCGGATCGTCAATGTGCCCTCCACGGTCGACTATGCCCTGACGCTGCCCCATGTGGTCTATGCCAAGGAGCAGATTTTTTCCTGTGCGACGAATTCCGCCAAGGAAATAGCGGACATCGCCAAGGAAAAGGGGCTCAACCGGGTGGTGGTTGCGGCCTGCTCGCCCCGGACGCTCGAGCCGTTGTTCCGGGACACCCTGCGGGAAGCCGGGATCAATCAATATTACTTTGAAATGGCGAACATCCGCGAGCACAACTCCTGGGTGCACTCCAAGGAAAAGGACGAAGCCACGCAGAAGGCCCGGGACATCATCCGGATGTCGGTCGCGCGGGCCTGCCACCTGGAGCCGCTGCAGGAGTTCGACCTGCCGGTGAACAAAGCCGCGCTGGTGGTGGGCGGCGGCATCGCGGGCATGAACTGTGCGCTGTCCATCGCCAACCAGGGTCATGAGACCTACCTGGTGGAGAAGGAAAAAGAGCTCGGCGGCATCGCCCGCAACATCCACTACACGCTGGAAGGGCTGGATGTTAAGGACTACCTCCGGGACCTGACCCGAAAAGTGTATCAGCACCCTGCGATCCACGTCTACACGCAGGCCGCCATCACCGAGGCGACGGGTTATGTCGGCAACTTCGTGACCAAGGTGCGATCGGACCGCGGGGAGACCGAGATCCAGCACGGTGCTGCCGTCATCGCCATCGGGGCCGATGTCTACAAGCCCACCGAATACCTCTACGGCGCAGATGAGAGGGTCGTGACCCACCTCGAGCTGGAGGAGCTGATCGGCAAGGGGGACCAGAAGGTGTTAAACGCCGAGCGGCTCGTGATGATCCAGTGCGTGGGCTGCCGGCAGGAGGACCGCAACTACTGCAGCCGGATCTGCTGCAGCCAGTCCGTCAAGAACGCGTTGAAGCTCAGAGAGATCAACCCCAAGCTCGACATCTACATCCTCTTCCGGGACATGCGCACCTTCGGCTTCAAGGAGGACTACTACCGGCAGGCGGCGGATCGGGACGTCAAGTTCATCCGCTATGAGCCGCAGGAGAAGCCGCAGGTGGCCGCGGTCAACGAGGACGGGCGGAGCGTGCTAAGGGTCAGCCTGCCGGATTACATTCTCGGCCGGAGCCTGGCGATCGATGCCGACATCGTTGCGCTGGCCGCCGCTGTTGTCCCCGCGGCCTCCACCGCGGAGGTGGCCGGATTGTTCAAGGTGAATTTGAGCCCGGATGGATTTTTCAAGGAGGCCCACGTCAAACTGAGGCCGGTCGAGTTCGGCACGGACGGTGTGTATCTCTGCGGTGCGGCGCACTACCCCAAGTTCATCTCGGAGACGATCAACCAGGCTTATGGGGCTGCGGGCCGGGTTCTGACGCTGCTCTCGCACGATACGGTCGTCGCCTCCGGTTCGGTCTGCGAGGTGAACGAGAAAAAATGCATGGGCTGCGGGGCCTGCATCTCCGCCTGTACCTACGGTGCCATCGAGCTGCGGGGGACGAAACAAGGCCAGAAGGCCGTGGTCAATCCGGTTCTCTGCAAGGGGGACGGCCTCTGCAATGCCAAGTGCCCGACCGGGGCCATCGTGCTGAAGCATTTTACCGACGAGGAGCTTTTGAGCGAGATCGATGCGGCGCTTGAAAACGGAACATAGTAGCACACCCGTCAATAAGACCGGAATCCCTGACAAGGGGGGCGAGGACGAATGAGCGCGGAATTTGGGTTCAAGCCGAACATCCTGGGTTTTGTGTGCCATTGGTGAGCGTACGGCGCCGCCGACATGGCTGGAGTTTCCAGACTACAATATTCGACCGAAATGCGCTTGATCCGGGTCATGTGTTCGGGCCGGGTCGACCTGTCATTTGTGCTGAGAGCCTTCGCGAACGGAGCCGACGGGGTTTTTATCGGCGGCTGCCGCCTGAACGAATGCAATTACACGACCCACGGGAACTACCACGCCCTGAACATGGTGCTCTTGTGCAAGAAAATCCTGGAGCGCATCGGGCTGAACCCCGAGCGGCTGAGGGTCGAATTCATGTCAGCCGGCGAAGGGATCCTGTTCGCCGAGGTCATGAACGATTTTGGCAAGAAGATAAAGGAACTGGGTCCTCTCGGCAAAAACGAGGGGATTGATCCGGCCGATTTGAAGTCCAGGGTCCAGGAAGCGGCCAAGCTGGTTCCTTACATCAAGATGGCCAAAAGCGACAAGCTGGCGCAGCATCTTTATAAAACGGAAGAGTACAGCGAGTTTTTCACGAGTGCAGAGGTCGACGCACTATTTCGCGAAGTGGTCTCGTACCATATCGCCCCGGACAAGTGCCAGGCCTGCATGATCTGTTTCAAGAAGTGCCCGGTCGAGGCGATTGTGGGCGCCAAGAACCAGATCCATGTCATCGACCAGGAAAAATGCATAAAATGCGGGACCTGCTTCGAGGCCTGCCCCTCCCGATTCGGAGCGGTGCAGAAGATCATCGGAGGACCGGTCCCGCCTCCCATCCCCGAAGAGAAACGAAAGATCGCCAGAACCGGCAAGGAAAAATCAGGAACCCATTGATCGCATCCGCTGATAAAGACCCGCTCGTGCGGGGCAACGAGACCACCAGCCTGGAACGAAGTCTTTGAGCAGTGCTTCCTATCAAGTGATTCGGTGCAACCGAGAGGGGTGCCGAACCGGTTCTCACGAATTGATCGCCGAGGAGCCCCTTCTGATCCGTATCGAAGGGAAGCCCTATTCTGTGGTGATGCGAACGCCCGGCGAAGAGATGTTCCACGCGGCCGGGTTTTGTCTGGGGGAAGGGATTGCGGATTCTCCCGATGATTTTCTCACCCTCGGGTATTGCAAGGATCTGGATCCGAATGTCATTGACATCCGTCTCAAGCCCGAACGGCGGGAAAAAATTGGCGACCTTCTTGAAAGAAGGGGTTTTGTCAGCCAGACCAGTTGCGGCATTTGCGGAAAGGAACTGGTCAAGGACCTTTATCAGATATTAACCCCGACCGAAAACGACGTACGGATTGACATCCACCAGGTCTTTGCCTGCATCGACCAACTCTCCGAAAAACAAAAGTACTACCAACAAACCAGGGGCTCGCATGCGGCTCTGATCGTTGACCAGCAGTTGGAGATGATCGCCTTCGCTGAAGATGTCGGGCGGCATAACGCGCTTGACAAGGCGATTGGGAAAGCCTTTCTCGCCCGAAAGCTGCCCCGGGCCGCCATCGTTGTCCTGTCCTCAAGAATCAGCTATGAACTTGTCCAAAAAACGGCCCGGGCGCATCTGCCGATCTTGATCAGCATGTCAAGACCGACCGCCCTGTCCGTCGAAATGGGGAAGGCGCTCAACCTGACCCTGGCCTGCGCCGACAAAGGACCTGAATTGATAGTGGTCTGCGGCGAGAACCGCATTGTTTTCTGACCTTCGCCAAGTGGTTTTCTAGATTTTCCTGAGCTCAAGCCGTTCTGAAATCCAATCCGAAACCCATCCTCGTTCAAAATCGATTTTTCAGTATTAATATAAGAAATAAATAAAAATGTTTAGCTTTAATAATTTATTACAATTTATATTGCATTAAATTAAAAATTAATATAATATTTAAATTATGGGGCAGAAGAAGACTTTTTCCACACGCATCGACGACGATCTTCTCAAGGCGCTGAAACACCTTGCGGTCGATTCCGACAAATCGATCGGCGAGCTCCTTGAGGAGGCCATCGCGGAGCTGCTCCGGAAGTACTCCAAACCCAGAAAGTGAACCAGGAGGGTTACGGATGCGGGCCAAAAAAATGAGGGTGTACGAGGAGGTCGATGAGTTTGAGGATCTGCCGCAATTTCAAAGCGGAGACGGCATCACCATGGAATGCACCTGTCCCAAATGCGGCGTTACCCACCGCATGAAAATCCTTTGGGCGGGGAGGGGCAGGCCCAAAAAATTCTGCCAGGCCTGCAAGATGTATATTGCCACCCTTGAGACGGTTGAGTTGCCGTGCACAACCGTGTCCATCAACCGTATCGTTGGATGAACCATCGGCTTCCGGCATTCAATTTCCTGCCTTTCTCTGGCGGTGTACGGCGATCATGGTAATGTCGTCCGACTGGGGCGCGTGCCGGATGTGAGTGGACAGGTCGGCCTTGACGCGTTCGATCAACTCGGGTGCAGACGAGGCTGGCTTCTCCATGAGAGAAAAGAAGCGCTCCCTGGTAAAAAGAACGTCATCCGGTGACATGGCTTCCGTGACTCCGTCCGTATAGCCGACCAGCACCTCGCCCGGTTCGATCCGGGCGATGGCGCTTCGGTATTTGGATAACGAATCAATTCCCACCGAAGGCCCTGTAACGTTCAACATTGAGCGAACCCCCGCATTCCCGATGATCGCCAGCGGGAGATGCCCGGCGTTGACGTACGCCAGCAGGCCGGTCTGCGGGTTGATGATCCCCAGGCAAAGAGTCGCGAACATCCCTTGGTCGCCGTGTTCATGGGCGATGTATTCGTTGGTCGATGTGACCGCTCCCAGAGCGGTTTCAACCCCTGAATCGATTTCTCCTGAAGCCGCCCGGCCCCCGGAGGAAATGGAAACTCCGCTCAGGCTGATTTTTCCGGTAAAAACCCGCAACAGGCTGCGGATCAGCGCCATGAACAGGGCCGAGCCGATCCCCTTGTCGCAGACGTCGCCGATCACGACGGCCAGCCAGCCGTTTGGCAGCAAGAACCCATCGTAGAAGTCTCCGGAAACCTGGCGTGCCGGATGAAAGCAAGCTGCGATATCCCAGCCCGGCAGGCGGGGAAGCTCACGGGGCAGAAAATCCCTTTGGATTTGCCTGCCTTTTTCGAGCTCCGCATCAAGAGCCCGGGAATATTCGTCGAGTTTTGAATAGAGTTTGGCGCTCTCGAGAGCCACGCCGAGTTGACCGGCCGTAACTTCCATCACATCAACCGTGCCCTGGTGGAAGATACCGGGCTGAGAATGCAGCAGGGTCAGGATGCCCAACAGTTCATCGCCGCGGATGATCGGTACGGCCATGGCGGAGCGCACGGTGTAGGGCTGGTCGGGAAGGTTGATCCAGCGCCGGTCTTTTTCGGTGTCGCTGATCAGCCCGATCCGGCGGCTGCGCATCACCCACCCGGCGAGTCCGTCCTTCAAGACGGTGCCGGTGAGGTCGAGGCACTCTTTTGCCTGCCGCGGTCCGCGGGTCAGAATACAGTCCCGGACCACCCCGTCCCGATCCAGGAGAAAGAGGCTGCCGGTCTCGGCCTGGGCCAACTCGGCCGTAAGATCGAGCGTCTTTTGCAGAATGGCGGCCAGCATCTGTTCCTTGGCTGACGATTTCGCCAGTGACACGAAATCTTGTAGCAGCCGGCTTTGGGTCAGCAGCGCCGTCTTTTTCCTTCTCAGTCTTTCGATCTTGGCTTTCAACTCAACGGTTTTGTCCATAGTTTTACTTCAGATCCGGCTGGTGCAGTGCATCGCCATGACACGAAACCGGCCAATAGCCGGCCCGCTTCGCCGGCCCTCGATCGTGCCACATAGATTCATGCCGATGTGAAACCGCATGCGACGGTTTTCCGGCAGCTCGGTGTTGTGCGCACTGAACTCCCTCTGCACCGCAACGGTGCCCTGCACCGCGTCCACCACGCTGGCGAACTCTGCCAGCAGATTGTCCCCGGGCGAATCCACCACCCGGCCGCGGTGCTGCCTGATGAGATCGAAGAAGGCTTGTTTATAGGTCTCGAGGGTGGCTACCGTGGCCGCTTCGTCGCCCTGCATGAGGCGGCTGTAGCCGGCGACATCGGCGCTGAGGATGGCGGTGAGTTTGCGGTGGAAGCCTTTCGGTTGCATGGCGGCACCTCCATTTCTTGGAAGGTTCACCGCGAGGCGAAAAGAACGGGACCCGATGAAAAATCAAAATGGAACTCAGCTCGAAAGGGAGAGAAGGAGACTTTCTTGAATTTATCTATATCTCAGTCGGTTGGGGACAATCAAGAATAAACTTCAGAAACTGCAAGCGGCTTACTTGAACCGGCTTGAATCCTGCCTGGACTCATATTGACGTGAGGCTACCATTGGATAAAGCAATAGAGTAATTGCTCACGCCTGCGCGTTTCGCCAGATGTCCGGCACCCGCACCGCCAAAACCTCTCCGCGGGCGCACTCATCTGAATTCGAATACATCCGACACTCCAGAAGGGTCTTTTTAGGACCGGCTTCCGCTATGCGGGCGCGCAGCGTTACCGGCATTTCGAGCGAGGTCGGGCGCAGATAGGTCACGTTCAGGTTGGCCGTGACGCACCAAATGTGGGGGGCGGACCCGATAGGGCGCTTTTCCATCCGGTAGGCGTGCGCGATGGCGGTGCAGACGCTGTGACAGTCAATCAGGGTGGCGATGATGCCGCCATTCAGGAATTGGGGCGGGCCCGCAGAATGGTGGCGTTCGGGCTGGTAGGTGCAGACCGATTCTTCCCCTTCCCAGAAGCTCTTGATCCGCAGTCCGCCGTGGTTGTGCGGTCCGCAGCCGTAGCAGAGATTGTCGGGAATCTGATCCTGGAATGCGATGGGCCGCATGGTTTTTCCTCTCTTATTCATCGAAGCGAGCCGGTGCGAAAGGAAATCCCTCTTCGACCCCTTTGTCAAAGGGGGATGGGGGGATTTTGCTGTGGGGCGCCTTCTCTAAGGAATAACTTCTGCGCTTGTTCAGTTTATCCGTCTCCCAGCATGCGGGCGAAGCGGGTTTGGATGATCCCTTCGGCTTCGTCCATGATGCGGTCCAGCAACTCCCGGCAGGTGGGGATATCGCGGATCAGGCCGATGCATTGGCCGGCGGCTATGGTTCCCCCGTCCACTTCCCCCCCTTCCAACATCTCTTTTCCGACGAGGCCGGAGACATAAGGGATGAGGTCCTGAATTTGGGTGTTGCCGCGCCCTTCGATCTCGAGGACTTTGTCGGCGGCCCGGTTGTGCAATACGCGCTCGGTGTTGCGCAGGCTGCGCATGATCAGGCGGGTATCTGTCTCGCTGCTCCGCACCAACACCCGTTTGAGGTTTTCGTGCACCGGTGCCTCGCGGGTGGCGACGAAGCGCGTGCCCATGTTCATGCCATCCGCTCCCAGCGCCAAGGCCGCAACCAATCCGCGGCCGTCGGCAAATCCGCCGGAGGCGATGATGGGAACCTTCACCGCATCGCGGACCAGCGGGACGAGGATCAGCGTCGTGACGTCGTCCTCTCCCGGGTGGCCGGCGGCCTCGAACCCGTCAATGCTGATGGCGTCGCAGCCGATCTTTTCCGCCTTGAGGGCGTGGCGCACCGACGTGCATTTGTGAATGACCTGGATGCCTCCGGACTTGATCTGGGGCATGTAAGGCTCCGGATTGCGGCCGGCGGTCTCGATGAAGCGGATGCCCTCCTCGATGCATACGTTGATGAGCCTCGGGTAATCCGGCGGCCGCAATGTCGGCAGAAACGTCAGGTTGACCCCGAACGGTTTGTCGGTCATCGTCTTGCACTTGCGGATTTCGGCCCGGAATCGCTCGGGTTCGGGAAAGGTGAGGGCCGTCATGAAGCCCATGCCGCCCGCGTTGGATACGGCCGATACGAGTTCGGCGGCGGCCACCCACATGAGTCCGCCCTGGACGATGGGCCGTTCGACGCCGAAGAATTCGGTGATTCGGGTTTTCAGCATTCAACCATCCTCATTCCCATTCCAATGGGATTTTTTTGTTAGAAGTCGGTGGGAGAGACACCTTGCCGCGATAAGTTTGCTCCCAGGCATCTTCGGGCAGCGTCGGTGGGCGTTCGCTGTAAATTTCGGGGAACCGGTCATCCACGGCCCAGCATCCGGCCGGTGGTCAGATAGTGGTTGAGCATTTTTTCAAGCTCCCCCATGCGCCGGCTGAAGCCGGTTTCATCCAAGCTGCGAACAAAGGCGTCGCCTTCATCGTTCAGCCCGGTGACAATTTGGCGCCAATCCGCTTCGGTCTCTCCGGCAGCGGTTTCACGCAGGCTGATCGTGTAGCGGATGGCCCTGAGCGGATTTACGCGCACGAATTCAACCAAGAGCGGCGGTTCATAGCGGCTGACGACCCAGGTGTCCTCCGGCCCGTCTGAGGGGAAATCGGTTTGGAAGATGCAGTCCAGCTCGGCATGGCCGGACGCCGAATACACCATTCGGCATTTCCAAGTGTCGATCCAGTCGTATTCGCGAGTGGGGCAGAGCAGCGGGAAAACTCCGGTCGGCGCTGATGTGAGATGCATTTTAAACGATCTAACCAACCTGGCTCCGTTCAAGAAACACCCCCTTGATCCCTGGCAACTCAAAAGCCGCATGCGGGCAGCGCATACGGCTTTCGAATCACGGTAAACGCTGGCGATGTGAATCGTTACGGTTTCATATCGGGCTTGAATGCCCGGTTGAGGAGTGGGTCCATAACGGCTTCGTACCCGACCAGTCTGGCAATGACTTGGCTCTCGGCATCCAAAAACGTGAAGTCGCCGCGCATCTTTTTCGAAGTGGCTTCGTGGACCTCCAGCACCACCTTGACCCCCTCCGCCGGGAAAGCCGTCCGGAACTGACGGTAGGAGGCGGCGTGGCTGGGCAGCGAGACGCAGCCGTGCTGCTCATAGCACCAGAGGCTTGCCATCTGGAAGGCCGAGTCCAGCACGAGCGGATCGCACAGCCAGGAGTTTCGCAGCGGAGCAACGATCCATTGCATCGGTGCGGGGGCGCCGGTTACGTCCGCCACCATGCCGTCCGCCGTACAGCATTGAACCCAGCGAAGCCCCTGGAGATGGCTGCCGTGAAACAGGATTTTTTCGTAGATCTCGGACGCCGAGCGCGGATAATGGTTGCAGGACAATGCCGCCGGCAGCCGGTAGGACGGGGGACGGGAATAGTCCTCGGTCAAGATGGCCCGTGCCCGCGAGTGCAGGATGTCCTTTCCCTGGCCGGCGCCGTTGCGCAGTTCGAGATCCACCTCTGAAAAACCGTTTTTCCTTCTGGCTTTTCCGGCCAGGACGCGGATCAGCTTGGGTTCGGCGCCTAGGCGGATGCCGTTTAGAATGCGTAGGTCTTCGATGCCGTGCAGCAGCATTCCGGGGTTTTCGTGCAGCGCGCCGTGGCCGAACCACTCGGCCATGAGCGCCATGGGAACGACGGCCTTGCCGTCGATGACGTGCGACCGGAGCACGGGGTGGTTTTCGACGTCGATTGCGCGTTCGAAAAGGGGAGTCAACTCCGACCGGCTCTTCTGCATGACGGCCTCCGCCGGAACGGGGTTCAAGGTCCCGCCGATCACCACCTCGGCCGGGGCGTCGCTCGCCCGGCTGAGTTCGCGCAGCAGGGAATGGGCGCCATCGGAAGCCGGCAGGAGGGTCACCCCCTGGCGTTCGAACTCGCGCTTGATGGAAGGGGTGACCATGCCGCATTCCCACGGGCCCCAGTTGATGGACACGACCCGGCAGTCGGGCCGGCGTTGCGACTCCGCCCAGGCCAGCTTGTTGAGGGCTTCGTTCGCCATGGCGTAATCCGCTTGGCCTCGGTTTCCGATGCGGGCCGTGACCGATGAGAAGATGGCGATCGCTTTCAACTCGTCGGCGCCCGCGGCATCCATCAGCGCCCGGAATCCATTGAGCTTGGTGTCGAACACGCGTTCGAACTGCTCCATGCTCTTGTCGGCGATGAGGCGGTCCTCGATGACGCCGGCACCGTGGATCAGCCCGCGGATCGGCCCGAACTGGGAGCGCGCCTGTTCGAGCGCGGAGCGGACCTGCCCGGCATCGCGCACGTCGACCGCGTAATAGGCGACCGGAGCACCGGCCAAGCGAATGGCGTCGAGCGTGCGCGCCACCTCCCGGCTGGCCAGAAGCTGTTTCAGGCGGCGTTCGACTTCAGCCGGCTTGGCGGATGCCGCGGCGAACTCGGTTTGCAGCAGGGTTTTCTTGATGTCGGCGTCACTCTCCATGCCGCGCATCCACTCCGGTTCGGGGATCGGCTCGGGTGAGCGGCCTAAAAGAATGAGAGCCGGGCGCACCCGGCGGGCTAGCTCCAGCGCGCAAACGGCCGTGATGCCGCGCGCGCCGCCACTGATTACGACCGCGTCGCCTGGCTGCAGGTTGAGGTCGCCGTCGGGGTAGTCCTGGGGGACGAGCACCGGCGTGCGGCGGGAGGTCTCGGTCAGTCCGATTTCAATCGGACCGCGGTTCATGACCTCCCGGATCAACTCCCGGGCGATCTCACGCGGGCCCCTCCAGGTCGGGGATAGATCCACGGCATGGCAGATCACCCCCGGCCATTCCGTCGCCGCGGTTTTAGCCAATCCGGCCAACGCTCCCTGAACGGGATTCGCCACCGGCTGCGCGTCGAAGCCGAAAGCGCCGTCCAAGCGGGTGACCGTGGTGAAGAAAGCGGCCTGCTGTTTAGCCGATTCCTGCAGATCGGCGGCGACGGCGCGGGTCAATTCAAAAGCATTCTTGAGATCCGCCTCCATGGTTTGCGAAGCCGGGTTCTGGATGATGATGAGCCCGGCGGCCGGCGGCAGGTCTTTCTTGAATTTCAGTATGTCGGTCGACACCAGGACTGCGTTGATTCCCAGATTCCCGAATTCGGCCAGCACCGCCTGGGAGAGCCCCGTGCGGTCGTCGGTGACGAATACCTTGCGGCCTTTGGGGAGGGAGACGGGCTCAGCCTCAATCGCCCGGGCCGGCTGCATCGTCACAACCCGGCGCACGGCGAGTCGGGCGGCGGGAAGTTCTGCGGCTAAAGCGCAGGCGGGCGCCGCCACTGCATCCGGCGGCAGCTGGGCTGTTTGATCCGCATCGGCAGCTCTCGGTGCGCCGGTCAGGTGCTCGATGATTCGGCCGAGGGTCTTGAGCCGGCCCATATCCTCGGGGGCGACGGCCGGCAGGCCGGGCATCTTCTCTTCGAGGGCGGAGAGGATTTCCACGCGCTTGATGGAGTCGATGCCGAGGTCGGCCTCGATGTCCATGTCCAGCCCGAGCATCCCAGCGGGATAGCCGGTCAATTCACTGACCACTGCCAGAAGCACTGTTTTGAGACCCGCGCGGCATGAAGCGGGTGGATTTGGCGCCGGGGCGGCGCTGGCGACGGCTGAGGGCAGCGATGCGAAAGCAGCAACCGAAGGCGAGCCG
>JAUQXK010000092.1 GCA_030834695.1 Desulfobacterales bacterium | reverse complement strand
GGCAGCTGGGACCTATCACAAACTGCACGGATTGGTGATACGTCGGATGATTTGTCAATTGCCCATCAATCTATAATCATAACAGATTATGATCTTCAACCTCACGTTTCCGGGATTCAGATACGGTGCCCTTCGCTGTCAATATAGCCCGTTCAGGTCAGTCATCTCTTCAGTGATAGATTACTTGATGGAGGGGGCTGGTTTATAAGGATTAGTGAGGTACCGAAGAAGGGCGCCCTCCTGACTTCTGGAGGGCGCCTCTTTTTGGTGCTTACCCATAAATTCTATTCAGCTTTATAAACCGAATTTCCTCCAACTATTGTTTCAATAACCTTTATGTCGCGAATCTTCATATGAGGAACTTTCAATGGATTATCAGAGAGAATCGTGAAGTCGGCCAATTTACCAACCTCAATGCTACCCTTTATGTCTTCTTCGAAATTCTGATATGCTGCACTGATGGTGGTTGCACGCAATGCTTCAAGAGGCGAAATCCGTTGATCAATTTTGTTTGGGTCGTCCTTTATATTCTTAAAGTAAATCGGTGCCCCACTCGTGGAAATACGGTTAACAGCAGCCCACATAAGGAGAAGTGGGTCAATCGGCACTACTGGTGTGTCACAGTGGATGGTAAAAGGGATTCCACGATTCAGTGCAGATTTGGTAGGGCTCATGCGCAATGCCCTGTCCGGCCCCATAAAAATGTCCCGATGGCGGTCACCATAGTAGTAAGTATGCAGGACGTAAAAGCTGGGTAATACACCAAGCTCTTCCATCCTATCAAGTTGGTCTTCGCGTGCCATCTGGGAGTGAATAACTGTATTTCGGTAATCATTATCTACCCCGCCTTGAGCGATCTCAAATGCATCGAGAATATCTTCAATTGCTTCGTCTCCATTCCCATGAACGAAAACCTGAAATCCTCTATCGTGGGCGTATTTTACGAGGCGCTGGAGTTCGGTTGGAGTGTATGCGGGATAGCCGCGGTACCCAGCAGGGTAACCAGCAGGTATGACCCAATAGGGGTCATGAAGGTAGCCGGTATACCCTTGAATAGATCCGTCTGCGATGATCTTGGCTCCACCAATTGTAATCATTTTGTTAGTACTAAAGCTCGGTTTGACCACGGCATTGATGTAATCTAAATGAGACTCAAGGTAAGTCGTAATATACGGCCAGGTAACAACGCGAACCTTTAACTTCCCTGCATCCAGAGCATTCTTAAGGTCACTGATGTTGTAGTAACCCGCCATTGGCAGTTCTACGGATGCACCTTGGTTTGCGGTTGTCACGCCCTTGGATGCATATACCTGTGAGGCATATTCGATTGCCGCAATCCTTTGAAAGTCCGTCATTCCAGGGATAAATTTTGAAATTAGGCCCATTGCTGATGGTTCTTCAAAAACGCCAAGTACTTTCCCGTCTTGGACTTGAATGTGACCACCAGGTGGGTCAACGGGAGGATTGTCGGGATTAATTCCGGCGGTAATAAGGGCGGCGGTATTGCAGGCCGCAAGGTGGCCAGAGATATGAGTGATGTAAATTGGAACGGTTGTTGATACCTTATCAAGATCGTAACGGTTTGGATGCCGCACCTCGGCCAACAGGGTATCATCGTAGCCGGTGCCTTGTATCCAATTGTTCAAAGGAGTCGTTTTACTGAGAGCATCAAGAATATCTGTTATGCTTGTCATCGTCCCAATAGGCGGGCTATTGAGATTAACCTTGTACAAGTCCTTCGTGGGCGAAAAATGGCTGTGCGCATCATAGAAGCCAGGGACCATAATTTTTCTCTTTAAATCAATGAGTTTTGTTCCCTTTCCAAGGAAGCGCAGCATCTCCCACACGTGGCCAACACCTATAATAGTATCATTCTGAACTGCGACAGCCTCAGCATACCGCATATGTTTATCCACAGTGACAACGGTTCCATTGAAATAAATGGACGTGGCTATTTCGCGTTTTACTTTGTTGTCATGCGCGGCTGCTATAGAGAGGGTGACTCCTAATATCAGGGTAGCAGTGAGGAATAATCTAATTGCAATGGCTGATAGCTTTTTCATTTCATTTTCTCCCTGTATGTCGTTTGGCTACTGCTCTGAAGTCAACTGGTACATCCCGCTCCACGATAACGATTTCAGCCAAACTGCTATTACACGAACAGCATCTCACCTCCTTTCGGGAACTAAATCTTCGTATTTTGTTCGAAATTAAATTTCAATAGATCTTCCGCTACCAATAAAAAAGCCTCCAAGGATTATTCCTTGGAGGCTTCTGTTAAGATGAAGTTTCGGCTCATCGTATCATCCAAGACTTGCCAAGTGGAGAAGAAAGGAGTCGAAAACGATCTTAAAACAGCCTAAAAATCAATGCGATTTTGCAACGTTGCCATCTGATATATCAGATATCAGTACCCTATATCAGTCTTTAGACTCGTGTCAAGCTATAAATTTTAAATGTAGAGGCGTTGCTTTTCTGACAAATACGTCAAAATGCTTCCCATGATTTTCTAAACACTACAAAACTATTGAGTCTGCGATTAGTCGGATTTCTGTCAGCTATCCAACAATTTAGATTTATTGCAGATTGGTTCCGCATAGCCTCTTCTTGCCTTTAAAAGCTCTTCAGATCTCTCTTGCCGGAAAACCACCCTCTTTGCCCGGTTCGTTATTCTGCGAGCAGTTGGATAGTCGCCTGCTTCAACGCGGCGGCCGAATCATGAAGCGCTGCAATCTCATTATCTGGGAGGCGGCTCTCGACAATCTTCTCTATTCCTTTAGCCGAAACGATACATGGAACGCTAAGGCAGACATCCTGAAGGCCGTATTCGCCGTTAAGCATAGTTGACACCGTGAGCAAGCTGTTTTGCGAACGCAAAATCGCGCTCGTAATTCGAACCAGGGCAAGGCCCACCGCAAAGCAGGTGGCTCCCTTATAGTCGATGATATGGTAGGCAGAGTCCCGCACTTTCTGTGCAATTAGGCTGCGCTCCGCCTCCCAGTCGGCACAACGGCCACAAGCAGGGCAGAATGCGTCGAACTTAATTCCACCAACGTGAGTCATCGACCATGCGGCAAATTCCGTGTCACCATGTTCGCCGAGAATGTAGCCGTGCACGTTGTGAACGTCCACCCCGCAATGCACGCTGAGAAGATAGCGGAGTCGGGCACTGTCCAATACCGTACCCGACCCCACAATGCGGTGCCTGTCCCACCCTGTAAACTTAAGCGCGACGTAGGTCATAACGTCCACAGGATTGGTGACGACCAGAATCACTGCAAATGATTGCTGGTCCATAACTTCCGCAACCACAGCGCGAACGACGGCCGCGTTTTTTTTAAGCAGTTGGAGGCGAGTCTCACCAGGACGTTGGGCAGCGCCTGCGGTGATAACTATCAGCTGGGCGTTCGCGTAGTCGGACGAATTGCCAACATGGATGGACACGGAAGGGAAATATGGCTGTCCATGGACCAAATCCATGACCTGCCCCTGAGCGAGGCTATCGTTCTTGTCGATAATTGCAATCTCCTCGGCCAGACCACTTTGGGCAAGCGAATATGCGAACGTTGCACCTACAGCGCCCGCACCAACAACGACAACTTTCCGCCGATTTACTGATGAGCTCTTCATCATTTTCCCATTCCCGGGCGCAATTGGATTCGCTAATGGAGGAGTATCTGCCATTTTTTATGAGCGAAAGCTATCACAAAACTAGCTGGCTGTGGATATCGTCGGATGAAAATTTCAGGTGTCCAATTCTTGAAAAATAACTGATTACCATCGTCAATTTCACGATTTGAGAGGCCTGATGTGGTGCGTGCCGTTGTCAGTAATGAAGTTTTATTGGAAAGCAAATCTGCGGTGGGAGTTCCAAATTTGATAGTCAAATTAATGTCCCTCTATCTGTAGGAACCGCCATCGTGAATCTCCAAGGTTGATTATTGGCGACGCGACGCCCAGGCCTGCGCCTCTTGCCGCACGTGCCGGATGGCCGCATCAAGGCGCAGCTGGAACTGGCGCTTGTATTGCCGCACGGTGGTGTACAGTTTGTGGCTGTCCGGGCAGCTGCTGCTATCCACAGCCACTGCGTCATGATCGGGCAGGCATCGCCGCAACGCCAGCTGCGCTTGGGTCTGAAGCTCGTCGGGATAGGTCGAGTACCAGCGCCACCACTGACCGCTGATGAGTCGCCCTTTCCACAGAGCAGCTGCCGGCTGGGGGTCTTGGGCGCAGCCCGGAATGGGCAAGTTTGAAAAATCATAAACAACGTCGCTCAGGTCGGGCGGGTGACCGGGATCGAAGAGCGGCAGGAGACCGTCCGCTCCCGGAGGCACAAAGTGAGCATAGAATGAGTGGGCATAAAAGTCGCCGATTGCATGCATTGCCAAACCGAAATCTGCTATCGAGCCGTTGGCAACGCGCTTCTGCACGCGTTTCCACCCCTTGGAAATATATGCAAAATCAAAGTGATCGCGCGGATCATAGTCCAGCACGTTCACATCGACAATAAAGCTCTGGTGCTTTACCTGGCCGATATCCTCCTGAGACAGGATGCCGGCCAGAGCCTGGTCAAAAATGTGCTCGTGGGCCTTGACGGCGAAAGCCGGATCAAACTTCGTCCAGAAGCGGTCTATGCGGAACCCCAGGTAGTCTTTGAGAACCATGGCCGCCTGCTGATCGCGGCTGCGAATGCGCCATAGGTGGTCGCGGTTGAAGACAAAATGCGGCACATACTCGATATCTCTCATGGCGGAAGCCCCGGGCATGAGCTTGCCCTTGGTGGGCCCCCGCTCAAGCTTCTTGTGACGGGCGTTCCGGGCTGCACGGCCCGCGCGGTTCAGAACCACCGGCTCCAGAATTTCCCAGCCGCCGTCTTCGCATTGATAGACGACCCACGCGTGATAGCCTCCATCGCCGCTTTGGTGGTCGATCAGGCGTCCCAAGGCCACGCGGATGCAAGTGCGCGAAATTCCGCTTTCCTCGAGGAGTGCCGCAAGCAGGAACGCCAGGTCTTCGCAATCACCACCGCCGCGAGCGAGCGTCTCTTCCGGGAAAAGCCATTCGTCGAAGCCACGCATCGAGCGGATGTATCGAACCTCTTCGGAGAGCAATTTCTGGATGCTGTGCGCCCGAAAATCGAAGCTGCCTGCAGTGCGGGAAGAAAAGCGCCGGGCATCTTCTGCTGAGAGCCTTTCGATCAACCGGTGCAGCGCATGGCGCAGCACGGCATTGCTTTCAATCGAAAGGAACTCCCGAATGTCGATGGGGTAGCTTTTCCGGTTCGTGTTGGGGATACGGCGGGCAGCTGGGATCACCGCGTCGTAGACGATTTCGTCACCTGCCCAATGCCACTTCTGATACGGCCTCAAGCCGGTCATCTGCATGCACATGTGATCCCCCTTAACGTCTTCTGGTTCAAAACCCTGGCAGTAATAATGTCTCCCGGCGTTTGGTTAGCTTTCCATACACCGCAATGACTATGGAAAGTGTTTAAAGTAATGCCGTCTGGGAGGTGAACCACATTACGCCCTTTTTGGCGGTGATAGATGGACTCTACCTCACTTATGCAAGAAAACTGATATGGTGCAGGTCGCTGTCACTTTCGCCAAGACGACGGCAATCAATTTCTGCAGGATATATCATCGGGACACAATCTATCCAAGATTCTCCCTGCCAAGATCATATCCACACTTTTTTGAAGAGCGATTTGCTTGCGATTACCTGAACAACACCATCGAAACCTGAAAAGCTTCTTGAGATTGGATTCATCGCCGATGTCAAAACGCTCCCTTTTACAAAGGACTTCGATGACCAAGCGAAGGATGAATAAAGAGGAAGAATGAAGCTAAAAGAGGCAGGCCTGAAAACAGCCCTGCTCCATGTTTGATTTAACTTCAGACGCTATTAGCTCCAGCGCCTGTGACTTCCTTTCTGCCTGCTTTGTAATTTAGACTAATGCAGACCGACCTGCCGGGCATACATGATTCCGTTTATCAACAAATATACTCCAAAAAGCAGAACGGCATAACCGAACACGAAATAAACAACCCGATACCAGAGCACCGGAGCGGCCGCGCTTACCATCTTCAGTCTGCCTGAGTTTTGCAGGCTTTCCACCCATGCCGGTTTTTCCTCGTTCGCTTCTTCTAATGGAACGCTACCCGAGAACATCGCTTCATTCATGGGAAAACTGGATGGCCTGAGGTGTCCGATAAAAAAATGGACGATAAAGATGTACGTTACTGCCAAAATAGCCTCCGCCCGGTGAAGCAAGGCGGCAATATTCAGCGACCATCCGGGCAGGAAACGACTGGTCACCATCGGATACATCAACATCACTCCGGTTATCGCCAACAAGGGAAGGCCCCAGTAAACCGCCCAGTAGTCAAACTTTTCCCAGTAGGTCCACCGGCTGAATCGAGGACGCGACCCCAGGCCAAAAAACCAGAGGATCCTCTGTCCGAAGTGCTTCAGATCAGCGATATTGGGAACCAGAGAATCCTCCCCAAAGACGCTTTTCACCGGGGTGCGCCAATTGATCCGGGTAAACAAGTAAACCGTGTGGATGACGAACCCAACCATCATCACCACCCCCACCCATTTGTGAATCAACAGCGAGTTGTCGTACCCGCCGAAAACGGCATTGATCTTTTTCCCCCAAGCGGTGGTGATGTACAGGCGGCTGAAACCGGTTGCCGTTTGCAGCAGGAAGGTGATCATCAGCGACAGGTGAAATAGCCGTTCGATGACACTGAATCGTTTAATGCGTGGTGTCGGCGTCATTTTTGGCTTCTTTCTTTCGCGTGAACAGCTCTCTCACCCCCGTTAGAAAACTATGCGGGATGAAGAAGGCCAGGGTTCCCACCAGCAGAACCGTCATGAACCAATAAACAATATAAAGGAGGGGAAAACTCTTTAGCGCAGCCATCGAGCCAGGCGCGGGTTCGTGTATGATGTAGCTTGCAAACGAGGCGCTGGAACCCTCATGACACTTGGCGCATACGTACGCATGCTTCCGGATCGGGTTCATGGGCGAGTTGAAGTATTGGATGCTGGCAATGGGTTCCCCGCCATGACACTGGCGGCAGGTCAGGTTGGCGCGCACCGTGTGGATGTCTTTGGCCTCTTGAGGATGGCAGGCCACACAGGTTTTATCTGTGTAAAACGCGATCCCCATGTGAGAGTCGGCCAGGCGGGTGCGCACCCGCACCTCGGCCGCTGACGGGCTGTAGGGGAACAAACCGACCTGAACCCCGGGGATTTCAACGAAGGGTCGCTGACGCCTGGGCCGCACCTCGTACTCCTCATAATAACCCGTGCTGGCCTCTTTCTCCTTGTAGCGTCGGATGGCGGAAGCCACCTCCTCTTGGGCGGAGGCCGGAGGCGGCAGGAGCAGAATTGCCCCCGCCGCCAAGGCGACCAGTATGACAAAGATTCTCAGAACCGCAGGTTCCCTTGCCATCTTTGCCTCCTGCCCAGCTATTTCTTCGCGGGGGCCTGTTTGTATTTGATCGGCTCCACCGGAACTCCGACCGGCTTAGGGATTTTAGCCAGAGCTTCCCATTCCGCCTGCAGCTCTTTCAAATCTTCATTCTTATGCTTGTGGCAGGTCTGGCAGGAGTTGGGCATGCTTTTATCCTTTAAAGTCTCTGCGGGCAGGAGGGTGGCGAACACATGGCTGTGCAAGTCGCCCGACTCGGCACTGGTTACGATCCGCGGCATATGACAGCCCACGCAGTTGGCAAAGGAGTGGATTGAGTGGGCCATGTTTTGGTTGACTTGAATATGGCACTGAAAACACTGCTTGGAGCCTGCTGCCTGGGTCTGGGAGCGGGTCGGTGGCACCCCGATCTGGTGCACGTAGTGGCATGACACGCAACTCACGCCTTCTTTAAAGTGTTTGGACTGCTTCCAGTCGATGTATTGCTGATGGTGGGCTTTCGAAAACTCGTTGCCGTAAAGATGAGTTGCGTCGCCGCCCGCAAAGGAGGTGGACTTGAAAAAGATTTCCAGTGCTTTGCCGGGCTCGTAGCCCACGGCCCACTCCGCGTCCTTGTATTTGGTGGCCTTGCCGCGGTTGTGACAGGAGCCGCAGATCTCCGCGGCCACTCCCGAGGTGAGCTTGGAGGGGTTGACGATGGTCTGGCGTTTTTCGAAGACCGCCGTCTTGGGCAGCGCCGCATGCCATGAGCCTTTCCCATGGCAGGCTTCGCAAGTGACAGCGGGTTCAGAGAATTTCTGCTTGTCGAGGTCAACCCCGGTAGCGTGGCAGCCGCCGCACTTGAGCAGCCAGGGGTTCTTATCCCAGGTGGCCTCGTTGTAGTTCACCCACCGATCCGTGTCGGCAAAATACTGAATCGGCGCGATATAGAGTATGCCGTTCTTTTCGACGATGTAACGCTGCTTCCACTGGCTGCCGATGGTGTATTTTATGTCTTCGATTTTGGGGATGAAAATTTGATCGGCCGGGACCTTCAACTTGTCGCCGAGTTTGGCGAGGTCTTCGCGGATTCTCTTCTCATCAAAGTCTGCGATGATTACATCCCGGTTTTTCTGGGGGTCCTGGGTCATGCGGCTGTGCAGCGTCATCATCCATGAATCGAAGTGCTCCAGGTGGCACATCTTGCAGGTGTCCGACCCCACGTAGGCTTTCGACTGCGCCATGAGCTTCTTGACATCGACCGCCTGTTCTCCGCCGCAGCCGATCACTGCCAATGCAAACAGACCCAGCATGATGGCTGCCGAAGCTTTTCCCTTCATGGCATCCTCCTTGGATTAGGGTTGAGGATCTGCAACTATTGGAAACCAACGGACCTGAATCAAAAAAGCACCGGATGGAGATCGGAAACCAACGAAGGGCACAAAAAAATGAATTGAAAAGATGCCGAATATCAATTGGTCGCTCACGAGGTTTATTCTCATAAGAGAAGATACGGTATCTGTTGGACTATCACCCCCAATGAGCGACTCTTATTACAGGCCCGCCGAAGCTATGGCCTTTTCGAATATTCAGGCCTAAGCCTATGAAGCCTTCTGCAGAAATTGGAGAGAAGGTATATGCAAATGGGGAACCTTCGAATCGGATGTTTTGATACCACAGCGAAAGGCATATTTATATGGGGTCCATAATGTATTTTTAGGCTGGGCTTTGGCAGGAATGAATTTTTATGTGGGCAGCAGTTCAGCTTTACGCCCTTCGATGGACGGATCCCCTCTGCGGGCATCCGAAAAGCCTTCCCTTCAACTCAATCGCCGAGATCAAATGGTGTCAAAAATTTACGTGATTGTTATGTATCCGCTCGGTGGAAACCGGTCACAGTGGGATGTCTGGATCAATCCGGCAGTCGGTTGCACGGCAGGCCTGGAGAACCTCTCCAGAGGCACTCTGATGGTCGCGTTGCAGGTGATAGTTCAGCCAAGACGATGTGCCATCAAGCTCCCATAGCCTGGGAGGAATGCACTGGGAAGCCATCTCTTCCAAGCTCCCCGCATCGGACCATCGCTCCCAGGCTCTAAACCACACGCACTTCCGCTCAGGGAACACTTCACAGAAGCCGTTTCGGCTGCCGCCGCAAGCGCCGTTGCGAATGTGTTTCGGACACTGGGATTCGGGGCATAGAAACGCCACATGCTGGATAGCGCAGTCTCCGCAGCGCTTGCAATCTAGCAAAAGGGCTTTAATCGGGTCTTCCAGCGATTGCACCAAAAGCCGGCCGGCGGGCCACTTAGAAACCCGGCGAGCAATCAAGCGAAGGACCGGAGCCAACGCCGCGTCGGAATTGAAGAAACGATCGTGGGCAGCCTTGAGAAAACAGAAGTGCGCCCTACCTAAAAAAGAAATGTTCCCATCTCGAGAGCGTCCGGCTGAACTGTCCGCGGTTTTGCCTCCCGCTGGGCGGCGATCCATATACTGGGTTGGCGCGATATCATCTATTAAATCTTGCCAATGATCCCCGATTTGCGCCATCCGGTCCAAGATTTGGCCGACAAGTTCGAAACCACGGTGGACGCCGGCAATATGTATGCCACGGTAGCCCAATCCCTTCAGAACAGCGCCTAAACGTGCTGCACGCTCGATGGCCAGAGCCCGTCCGTGCTTCTTGTCCTGCCATTCCCGGATGACCTGATTCAGCAACTCATCTGAAACCTCGGCCCCGGGGACTTTGCCGGCGTTCATGATTCGAGCAGACCCCGGCGTCAATACATAAACCGAACCCAGGGTGGGCAAATCAATCCTGAACCGGCGCTGCACTTCCAGCAGCTCCTTGAACTTCCCAACGTCGTATCCAAGCTGAGTGATGGCGAATTTAGCGCCGGCGGTCTTCTTTCGACAGAGTTTGGCGTACTGCGCGAAAGCCTCGCCCGCACGGCTTTTAAACGGCGACACGGCGCATCCCGCAAAGAACACGTCGGGATCGCCGGCCTGTTGAATGCGCTCACCCAACAGCCGAAGCATGACCAACAAGGTCACCGAATCAAGGTCGAAAACGGGTGCCCCTTGACCTGCGAAGCCTCTTCCCATGTAATCGCCAGTCAGGGCCAAGATATTCTTCATGCCCATCATGGACAGTTGCAGAGCCCGGCTTTCCATGCCGATCCGGTTAGTGTCGCGGCAGGTGAAATGGACAATGACGTCCATTCCAACCTTGAAAATCTCGCTGCCGATCACATCAGGACTGAGCGCGGGGTTGCCGCCCGGGTTGTCAGTGATGGACACAGCAGAAATCCGGCCATCAGCAAAGGCGTCTGCTGCCATTACCTTGATCACATCAACCGACCTGCCTGCTGGCTCCCTTCCTGGCACGAGTTCCATTGTGATAACGAAACGCTTAGGGTCCAAGATGTCATTCTGGAATACGCGTAGCATTGGCAGTCTTGCTCTCTTTCTGGCCAATCTGCCAGGGCTTGGCGGATGGCTTGAATCTTACCCCAGACAGTTGCTGCGAGATATAACGTAGCATCATTTTAAAGTATAGTGCTAACCGCTCCAATTGAATACGCATCAACAGGGTATTTGAAAATTGCTCATGGGTTAGGTTATCTGCCTTGTCGAATTCTATCTGCTTCAAAAGAGGATTGATATTGCCTGATCAAAAATATCGGTTAAGGGAATTGCAGATTTGTTGCGATTTCTGGGGGCTCAGGGGGCTTTAAAGCTCATGAGATTGGTTGAAAGTATCTCAGAAATGGCCGCTCGGTGATTAGTCGGATGAAATCAACGGATACCGTCTATCTTTAAATAGGTTCTGAGATAGTTTGATATCTGTCGTTTTAGGCCTGCCAGTCTTTTACGCAGGCGGCTGTCAATCGGCAATTTTAGAGAAATTTGTTTCTTTGGGCAAAACTGAAAAAAGTTAGAAAACTGCAGCGATATAGCCACCGGTGAATAGAAGAGAGCATTTTTCTGGCTGGGCAATATCCGGCGATTGGTCGTACGCTTGCATCGGGTGATTACGGCCTATCGAGCGTTTTCCCATCTGGTTTGTCAGATTTTTACCTTGCGCCAGTTTGAAGCCAGTTCAAAGGATAGATCAGTTTATAACATTGAATCAGTCTATTTCCGAGCATCCCTGCAAGCCTCTTATAAAAAATTAATGCACTATCAACATTTTTAAGCAGGAATTCGTTAAGGCTTTTTTTTTCAAATTGCAGCAGGTCGCTCGGTTCCAAGCATTCCGAAGAAGCAGAATAGTAGTTGCGATCTACAAGGCTCGACCATCCGAAAGCTTCACCGGCTTTATCAAAGATGTAAATTTCCTTTGCTGGTTCGCCGATGGTTAATCCTACCCGTCCCTCGACCAGCGTGTAAAAATAATCAGCTTTGTCTCCTTCCCGAAAAATTACAGTTCCTTTTTCAAAGTGGACTTTGGCCGAGACAGCCATGAAGTCCTTTGTGAAAAGGAAGTCCATTCCCCACAGAAGTTCCCCCTGATCGATCAGCATAAGATTTCCCTCCTCCCCCTTTTATTATTTCGACTCGAAAGGCATGGTCAGGTGGTACACTCCGCTTTCAAGCTGGGCGCGAACGGGCAACTCTCCTTTATGGAAAACTTTCATCATAGCCTGGTTGTCAAACAGCACGTCGGCCGTAAATCCTTTTAGGCCTTTTTCCTTGGCCAAACGGATGAGCATGCCGTAAAGGTAGGTGGCTATCCCTGTCGACTGAAAATTTTCATCCACCACAAAGACCAATTCGGCAAGCAAGCTGCCCAGAATACCGAGGTAACGGCCTTCTGCAATGATGCGTCCCTTCCCCTCCTCGCCGACCAAGGCTACGATCGACAGATCCCGGCTCCAATCCACATTGACATATTCCTGCATTTTAGGATGCGGCATACTTCTTACCGAATGAAAGTACCGATAATAGCTGGCTTCATCCGAAAAACGGTAAAACAGGTGCCGCATGCCCTCTTCATCGGAGGGTTTGATGGCCCGGAATCGTACGCTTACACCACCCTTGAAGATTTGGGTGGCACTGATTTCCATCGGATATAATCGAGCACTTTCCGATAGGAAAATCTGATCGGGGTAGACTATTTTACTTTTCTTGGCTTGCTCTACGAGCATCGCCCTATCATCCGGGTGCGCCACTTCAATAAGAGCCTGGGCGCGTTCTCTGACCGTACGGCCTTCCAAATAGGCTACACCATGCTCGGTTACGACGGTACCCACGGATTCGACCATGCTGAACTGATTAGGCCAATCCACAATCTTGGGCATAATGTTAGGCGCACCTTTTGGGTCCCGGCTGGTGAGCGCAAAAATAGAACGGCCCTTCTCGGATAGTTCAGCACCATTAAAAAAATCCAAGACTTCTGAAGGACCTGTGGCAACGTTGCCCTTGCCCACATAAAGCCCGACCCGCCCGTATAAGTCGATTTTCCGGGCTGCGATTATTGTAATAAAATTGGTATTACGCCCAATAATTTGCGGATTAAAAACTTTATCGATGCGCTGGAACTCGACCAGAGGGTTATTGTGCAACCAGGTGAACAACTCAGGCGTCCCGAACGCATACGAGGTTAGTGATTTTCCTCGATAGCTTTCTTTGCGCCGATTGGTCACGGCACCGCTTTGAATCAAATCCATCAAAGGGTCAGTGAAATACGGGGAATGAATCCCAAGGTTGAGTTTGCTTTTCAGATGCCTGCCTAAAGCTTCGAACAGGGGCCCGATGGAGAAGGCAAGGCAGCTTCCATCCTCAATTAACGCCGCCACATTGCGCGCCACTTTATCCAACACCTCATCCACCGGCCAACGGTCAAAGTATATGGGAAGATCTTCAGATAAAACCAGATAGTCAAACTCGGAGACCGGTACGAAGGTGTCGCCAAAGGTTCTTGGGATTTTTAGATTTATCTCACCCACCTTGATGGCAGCCTTTTCCATGGCTTCCCACGCCACATCCACGGCAACCCCGAGGCTGCAGTAACCAGCGTCGTTGGGAGGGGTAATTTGGATGATCGCCATATCCAGGGGGATTTGACCGGCTGAAATCAGTTCGGGAATTTTCTGAAACCGGCTCGGAACCAAGTCAACCAGGCCTTCTTCTATGGCCTTATCAGCTGCCCAACCGGAAAAAAAGGTTTTCAAGCGGAAGTTTTTCGATTTGAGCGCTTCCAGGGAAATCGCTTCGCCAAAACTGACAAGCTGTACCAATTCGAGATCTTCCAAGTTCTTGGCTTTAGACCCCATGATCTGCCGAACCATGGTCCGTGGCTCCGCAACGCCGGTGGTCAAAAAAATGCTCATCCCGGGTCTGATCTTATTCAGCACGACCTCGGGAGAAACTACCGAGGACTCCCAATTTGATCCTGAAAGCTTCATATGGGCAATGTCCTACTGGTAGCGAAGAGTCAAAATGTCGAGACCAGCCAGAAATGGTGCCAGAAAGAGTGAGAGCTGAAAGGAGATGTCTGAACCGCTTAACGAAACTAGATTCCGCGTCAGGTTCGTTAGAATGGGGGCGATACCAGTGTTGCTCGGAAATATACCTCAGTCCGGGGCAAAAAATCAAATGAAATTGGACCTGAGTATTTTGGTGAACTGCATGCCTCAGTCCAAACCTTGCCTGTGGGGAAACTGGGTTGAGATTACCTGATCAAAGGTATCAATTCAGCGAATTGCAGATTTGTTCAGACGCTTGTGGGCTCTGGAGGCAACAGGCTGCTGTGATTCATTGAAACAATCTCAGAAAGGGTGGTTCGGTGATACGTCGGATGATCTGTCAGATGGCCAACAAAGCAAAATCATTTCAGATTTATTTTGCATATCCTTGGCTAAAAATCAGGGATGCCGTCCTCCACCTTTAGAATT
>JAUQXK010000091.1 GCA_030834695.1 Desulfobacterales bacterium | reverse complement strand
TAATTCCGTGAGGGGGCGCAACCAGCCGACTGAATTATCCGGACCTCGAGAGGAAGCGCCATGCCCATCTCTCAACTCATCTTGACATCCTTTTTACCCATCTCATGAACAAGGAGGATACTTCGATGGCCAGGATGAAAGATCCGGTCATCGGATTCGTCTTCGACGTCAAAGGGCGCATGGCGGACATATCTTTATGGATTCGGGCTATTCACAAGAGAGGAGGCAAGACATGAAAATGAAGCCTTGGATGTCAATGGTGTTCGTTTGCACCCTATTTTTATATGTGACCGGAATCGCGCAGGCAGTCGACAAGAAGCCCAACATCCTGGTCATCTGGGGGGACGACATCGGCTTGTGGAACATCAACCACAACAACCGCGGCATGATGGGCTACATGACTCCCAACATCGACCGGATCGCGAAGGAGGGACTGTCCTTCACAGATTACTACGGCCAGGAGTCCTGCACCGCACCATAGCTGGATGTGGAGGACGCGATCCTGCTGGCTGCCGGCGGCGTTTTCCGCGATTTCCTGGTCCCCGCTTTAGACCTGTCCTTTTGATGGTTTCAATGGAGAACGGGAATGAAAACAGCGACGACACGCGACATCAAGAAGAGGGACACGCTGTCGGCCATTGCCAAGCAGTTCTACGGAAAGGCCAACGATTACCCCAGGATATTCGAGGCCAACCGGGAAGTTATCAAGGACCCGGACAAAATATTCCCGGGCCAGAAAATCCGCATCCCGCTGGGTTGATCGGCTTTGGCGCGTCGGCAGCCCGCCGCCATTGCCCTGAAAGAATGCGGCGGCGGGCGATTATTCCGGCTGTTTAGCGAATCACTACGCTGTGGACACGGGAAGCCTATATGCTCTACGACGCGCCGCAGACGTTCGTCATCGTCGACATCGCCGGATTTGAGGCGGGGCATTGAAAAGCTCCGCATCGTCCGGATCCTTCCTTCGATCAGCCACTGCTCCCCCTCCAAGAAAAACCGACCGGCGGCGTTGACTTATGCGCAGCCTTGTGATCTTTCGATGTAGAAAATTTTCTACAATTCCCTTTGAGATGAAAGGTGCTGCCGGACTGCGATAGGAGGCCGTGCGTGGATAACAGACTCGAGGCCGTCCCTGCTGAACTTTTGCTGGCGCTGCTGGACAACCCCTATGAAAGCCTCATCCTGGTGGATGCCGACGGAATCGTGCGATTCATGAGCAGTTCGACCGACGGGAGTTATGCCGTGCCGCTCGGCGAGGCCGTCGGGAAGCATATCGCCGAGGTTAATCCGGAAACTCGTCTTCCAAAGATCATGCAGACCGGCAAAGCCGAAATCGGGCGGAGCATGCTGGTCAAAGATAAGGAGCGGATCATCGCCCGGATCCCGCTGGTGGCGGACGGCCGGGTGGTGGGCGCCGCCGGAAAGCTCATGTTCTCCAGCCCAAGGAAGCTCAAGCGGCTCATTCACCGGATTGAGAGCCTCGAAAAGCAGCTGGATTTCTACAGGCAGGAGGTTCAGCAGATCTACGGAATCCGGTTCTCGTTCGACAACATTATCGGTCAATCCGCCAAAATGGAGGCAGCCAAAACGCTGGCCCGCCAGGCGGCCGAGAACGATTCGCCGGTCATCATTTTGGGGGAATCCGGTACCGGCAAGGAGATGTTCGCGCACGCCATCCACCAGGCGAGCCGCCGCAGCGCGAACAATTTCATCCGCATCAATTGCTCCGCCATCCCGGCCGAGCTCGTCGAGTCCGAGCTTTTCGGCTACGATCCGGGGGCGTTCACGGGTGCGAGCCGGCAGGGCCGGGCCGGGAAGTTCGAGCTGGCTCACGGCGGCACCGTCTTCCTGGACGAGATCGGCGAAATGCCGCTCAGCATGCAGGTCAAGCTGATGCGGGTCCTTCAGGACAAGGAGATCGAGCACATCGGCGGCGGCAAGCCGCGTCGGATCGATTTCAGGATCATCAGCGCCACCAACCGCGAGCTGGAGGGCATGATCCGCAAAGGCAGCTTCCGCCTGGACTTGTTCTACCGCCTGAACGTGATGGTCATCCATCTGCCTTGCCTGCGGGAAATCCCGGAAGACATTCCGTTGATTTTCGAATCGATCCTGAAAAAGCTCGGCCGGGATCGCCGCATCCCCATCGAATCGGTCTCGCCGCCGGCCATCGACGTGCTCATGAACTACCGGTGGCCTGGCAATATCCGCGAGCTGCGCAACGTGGCGGAACGAGCCATGATCGTCTGCACCAAAAACTGCATCGAGATCCAGGACCTGCCCGCCGGGCTGGTCAGCGATGTCAAGGCCAGGCACCCGCGCCAGGCCAAGCCCATCATGCTCAAGAATGCCATGGAGGCGGCTGAACGCCGCCTGGTCGAGGAGGCTCTCAGCTATTGCCAGCAAAACAAGGTCAAGGCGGCCGACATGCTAGGAATACACCGTACGGGGCTTTATCAAAAACTGAAAAAGTATGGAATGATCTGAGCTGCCGAAATGTATAAATTTCTATACATGTAGATAAATTTATACATTTGCAGCAAAGCCATATCGGTCCATCAACCCAATACGGTAATGTAGATGATTCTATACACCGGGCGGCTGCCAAAATGCCGACGCTCGGAAATAGATATAAAATAGTAAAAATAACAGCGTGTTAAAAAGGTGATCGGTCGGGGCTGCATGGCAGACTTCTTGCTCAACGCAAAAGAAGCTCTATCTGCAAACGCGCAGAGGAACAGGGGAGGTTGCGATGGAGATTGAACGAGTTCTGGTAGTCGGATCCGGCTTGATGGGCAGCGGAATCGCCCAGGTGTGTGCCCAATCGGGCGTTCAGGTCATTCTGCATGATGTCTCCGAGCAGGCGCTGGCACGGGCCGTTAAAAGCATCGATTGGTCCGTCGGCAAGTTCGTTGAAAAAGGCCAGCTGAAAGAGAGCCGGGAAGCCATTCTTGAGCGGATCACCACCGTCGATCGCCTGCCCGAGAAAGCCGATGTGGGACTGGCCGTCGAGGCGGCTTTCGAAGACCTCGCGATCAAGCAAGCGATTTTCAAGCAGTTGGACGGGGTCTGCGGCCCCGAAACCCTGATCGCCAGCAATACCTCCGCGATCCCGATCACGGAACTCGCCGCAGTCACGCAACGGCCGGAAAAAGTCCTCGGCCTTCATTTTTTCAGCCCGGTCCCGATGATGCAGGCTGTGGAGGTCATCAAAGGCATCGGCACCAGCGAGCAGACCGCGGCGGCCGGGAAGGCCTTTGTGACCCGGATCGGCAAGGAGCCCATCATGGTCCTCCGGGATGTCGCCGGATTCGTCATCAACCGCATCAACTTTCCTTCGACGATCGAGGCCATGCGGCTGGTCGAGGAAGGGGTCGCCACGGTCGAGGATATCGACAAAGGGTTGCGCCTGGCCTCCGGCCGCAAGATGGGCATCTTCGAAACCGGCGACATGGTGGGCCTGGACGTCACCTACGGCGCGCTCATGGCCATCTACAAGGAGACCGGCGATCCCCGCTTCTACCCGCCGCTGCTGCTGCGCCGCAAGGTGCGGGCCGGCCAGCTGGGGCGCAAGACCGGTAAGGGCTGGTACGAGTACGACGAGAAAGGCAACCGGAAGCCCAGCGCCGGCTGAATGATTGCGCCGGACGGAGAAGATCATGGCACATTTTCAAGTCAATCCCAGGGACCTGTTTTTCATTCTCAAGGAGCAGCTGAATTACGGGCGGCTGTGCGCCCTGCCGCGCTATCGCGATCTCAAAGAGGCCACTTTCGATCTCCTGGTCAAGGAGGCCGTCGAATTCGCCCGCGGGGTGCTCGACCCGCTCAATGCCGTCTCCGAAACGGTTCCATTGAAGTTTGAGAACGGGCGGGTGGCCTGTCCTCCCGAGTTTCGCTCCGCGTTCCGCCAGTACGGGCAGGACGGCTGGACGGCTGCGGTCCGCGA
This sequence comes from Desulfobacterales bacterium, assembly GCA_030834695.1. Lineage (GTDB taxonomy): Bacteria > Desulfobacterota > Desulfobacteria > Desulfobacterales > SpSt-501 > SpSt-501. The sequence goes on along the minus strand of JAUQXK010000091.1, from coordinate 6,357 downwards.
CCCGGAATACGGCGGCCAGGGATTTCCCCACATGCTGCGGATCGTGATCAACGACCTCATGTACGGCGCCTGCCAGTCCTTCAACATGGCCCCCAGTCTGACGCACGGCGCCGCCCATCTGATCGAAAGCTTCGGGTCGGAGGCACTCAAGAAAACCTATGTCGCCAAGATGTTCGACGGAACATGGTCGGGAACGATGTGCCTCACCGAGCCGAATGCTGGCTCCAACCTCGCCGCTCTTGAAACGACGGCCTGCCGGGCCGGTGACCACTTCAAAATCAAAGGATCCAAGATTTTCATATCCTGGGGCGAGCACGATCTGACCGAGAACATCATCCACCTCGTGCTGGCGCGCATCGAGGGCGCCCCGGGAGGGATCCGGGGGATTTCCCTCTTCGTGGTGCCCAAGATCCGGGTCCGCGCCGACGGCTCGCTGGCCGGGCCGAACGACGTGGCCTGTACGGGGATCGAGGAAAAGCTCGGGCTGCACGGATCGCCCACCGCCGCTCTGAGCTTCGGCAGCCATGACGACTGTCACGGCTACCTGTGCGGCCAGGAGAACCAGGGCCTGGCGCACATGTTTCAGATGATGAACCAGGCCCGCATCAACACCGGTGTGAGCGGAATGACCCTCGCCAGCACGGCCTATCAGAATGCCCTGGCATACTGCAAGCAGCGCGTCCAGGGCAAAGACCTCGCCCGCCGCCAGGCCGCGGACGTTCCCATTATCCGGCATCCGGATGTGCGGCGCATGCTGCTGTGGATGAAAGCGATGGTGGACGGCATGCGCTCCATGATCTACACGGGCGCACTCTGGTCCGATCTGGCGCTGGAGCTTCCGGACGGGGCAGAAAAGAGCCACTGCCAGAACCTCGTTGATTTCATGACCCCCATCATTAAAGCCTATTGCTCCGAAATGGGTTTCCGCGTGTGCGAGACTGCCGTCCAGTGCCTGGGGGGGTACGGCTATTGCCGGGACTACCCGCTGGAGCAATACCTGCGGGATGCCAAGATCATGTCCCTGTACGAGGGCACCAACGGCATCCAGGCCTTGGATTTATTGGGGCGCAAGGTGACCCAGCGCAGCGGCGCCTGCCTGAAAGCCTTTCGAGAAGAAATCGAATCGTTCTGCCAGCGGCACCGCGAGCACGCGATGCTCGGGGACCGGGTCAGGGCCTTGGAGGGGGTGGCCCGGCGGCTATGGGAGGCGGTGGCGGAACTGACCGTGCGCCAGCAGACCGACCCGCTGCAATGGGCCTCATATTGTTACCCGGCGCTGACGGCTTTCGGCGAAGCGACGATTTGCTGGCGTCTGATCGACATGGCGGTCATCGCGGCCGACGCCCTGCAAAAGAAGAAGTCCGATTATTACGCCGGCAAGATCTACCAGGCGGCCTATCTGGTGGACACGACCCTGCCGCACACGCTGGCCACCATCGAGACCTGTCTGCGGCCCGGCCGGGAGATCATCGACATCCCCGAAGGAGCGTTTTAAGCATCCCGTTTCAAGCAAGCCATGGGGCGCGGCGCCGCTTTATCAGCAAGAAAGTTTTTATTTGTGGGATAGGCTTTCAGCCTCGATCGTCTCGGCTGGAAAGCCGCTCCCACAGAAAAAGACCTGACTTATGTCAACGCATATAGGGTTCGAGCGGTATTCAACCGGCGAGGGGCGTTCAATGACGAGAGAACTTCAGGAGGTCGTAGTGGTGGACGCCGTGCGCACGGCATTCGGGCGCGCGGGGGAAAAGGGGATTTTCTGGAAGACGCGGTCGGAGGATCTGTGCGTGCCCCTGCTGAAGGCGCTGATCGAACGCAATCCGCCGATCACCCCCGGCCACGTCGAAGACATCGTCTGGGGGGTGACCAACCAGGTCAAGGAGCAGGGCGGAACCCTGGGGCGCATGATCTCCATGCTGGCCGACTGGGGCTGGAGCGTGCCGGGCTGCAGCATCGACCGGATGTGCGCGGGCGGCCTGACCGCGATCGGCTTTGCCGCTGCCCAGATCGCATGCGGCGCGGCGGACTGCCTGGTCGCCGGCGGCGTCGAGCACCTGGGCCACCTGCCCATGGGATTCATGCGCGATCCGCACCCGCGCGCCGCCGAGGCGATGGGCGATGCTTCGGCTTTCAACATGGGCCAGACCGCCGAAAACATTCATGACCGCTTTCCGGAATTCTCCCGGGAAGCGGCCGACCGGTACGCGGCGGCATGCCAGGCCAGGGCCGAACAGGCCATTCGAGCGGGACGGATGCAGGCGATGATCGTTCCGGTTGAAGTCGAACTTCCGGAGGGGACGCGCGGGGTGGCCGACAGCGATCAGCAGCCCCGCTTCGGGACCACGCTCGACGCGCTGGCCAATCTGAAGACGCCCTTCCGCGAGAACGGCCGGGTGACGGCCGGAAATGCCTCCGGCCTCAACGACGGTGCGGCCGCCGCGCTGTTGATGAGCCGGAGCCAGGCCGACCGGCTCGGGCTGGTTCCGGCCATGCGCTGGGTGGCGACCGGCACGGCGGCAGTCGATCCGCGTCTGATGGGGACCGCACCGGTGCCGGCGATCGAAAAAGCCCTGCACCAGGCCGGGTTGACCATTGCGGATGTCGACCTGATTGAACTCAACGAGGCCTTTGCCGTGCAGGTGCTGCACAACCTCAGCCGGCTGGGGCTTCAGGCCGACGATCCGCGGGTCAACGTCTGGGGCGGGTCGATCGCCTACGGGCACCCGCTGGCCGCATCCGGCCCGCGGCTGCTGGCGTTTCTCCTGGGGCTTTTCCGTGAACGGCCGTCGGCGCGCTACGGGCTTACGGCCATGTGCGTCGGCCGGGGTCAGGGGTACGCCATGATATGGGAAAACATCACGCGCGTTTAGCCGGCAGGGCGCGTCGCACAGCGATGCACGGGCCGGAGCCAAAAGACGGACCATGAATCTATCAAAACTCCTTGAAAATTCAGCCGAGCGCTTTCCGGATCGGATTGCCGTCCGCTTCGAGGGCCGGGACAACTCCTTCGAGGCCTTGAACCGCCAGGCCAACCGTTTGGCCAACGGGTTGAGGTCGGCGGGCCTCAAACGCGGCGACCGCTGCATCCTCATGATGCCGTCGGGCATCGATTTCATCTGCAGCTACTACGCACTGGCCAAGCTGGGGGCGGCGATCATCCCCGTCAATTTCCTCTACCGCGTCCACGAGCTGGCGCACATCTTCCGCGACTCCGGCGCCAGGGCCTTTATCGGCACGGCGTCTTATCTGGACGAGGCCCGCAAGGTGCTCGTTGATCTGCCGCAGATCCGGCTGAGGTTTGCGGCCGATGCTGCGGACGATCCCGATTTTCAGCCGCTCTCGGCGCTGAACGGCTCGGAGGATTTCCGCTCCGAGGAGATGGACGACTCGGATACCCTCGCGATTCTTTACACCTCCGGGACCACGGGTGCGCCCAAGGGCGCCATGCTCACGCATAAGAACCTCTCCAGCAACGCCATGACCGTGGCGGACATGCGCCAGAACGGGCCGGAAGATGTCGTCATCGGGGTCCTCCCGCTGTATCACATCTACGGACAGACCAGCGCGATGAACGCCTCCATCTACTTGGGCCTGACCTTTCATGTCTTCCGGGCCTTCGAGCCGCGACCGGTCCTCGATTTGATCGAGACCCAGACGAGCACCATCCTGATCGCGGTGCCGACCATCCTGAACCGGCTGCTGGCGGAGGCCGAGCGCACCGGGTTGCGGCGTTCCTCGCTGCGGTACTGTGTTTCCGGCGGCGCTTCGCTGCCGGTCGAGATTCTGCGGAAGTTCGAAGACCGATTTCAGGTAAGGATATACGAAGGCTATGGGCTGACGGAGTGTTCGCCGGTCTGTGTGGAAAATCCCTTCGGGAAAAAGACCAAACCCGGCTCCATCGGTATCCCCATTCCCGGGTTCGAGGCGCGAGTCGTGTCGCCGTTCCGGAGCGATGTGCCGGCCGGCGAGGTCGGCGAGTTGCTCGTCAAGGGGCCGGGCGTGATGAAGGGGTATCTCAACCGGCCGGAGGCGACCGCCGAAGCCGTGGTCGACGGATGGCTGCATACCGGCGACATGGCACGGATGGACGCGGAGGGCTACATCACCATCGTGGACCGCAAGAAGGACATGATCATCCGCGGCGGCTACAATGTCTACCCGCGCGAAGTCGAAGAGGTGCTGTTTCAGCATCCGGCGGTGTTCGAGGCGGGAGTGTACGGGATTCCGCATGCCGACCTGGGCGAAGAGGTGGCAGCCAATGTGGTGCTGCAGCCCGGTTCGGAAATCGGAGCGCAGGAACTGCGCGACTTCGTTCGGTCCAGGCTGGCGCCCTATAAATATCCGCGGATCATCCGCCTGGTGAATGAGTTGCCCAAGAGTCATACCGGCAAGGTGCTGAAGCGCGAGCTTCGCAGGGAGTGGTCGCAACCCCAAACCCATCAACCAGAGGAGGGATCTCCATGAAACGATTCATCGGTTGGGCCGTCTTGATCGTATTTTTGGCCGCGGGGTTTTGTCCCCCGCTCATGGCGGCCGAGAAGGTGAAGTTGAGACTCCAATGCGTCTACCCGGAATCCGCCCAGATGGGGCAGGCGACCAAGTTTTTCGTGCAGCGCGTCGCTGAACTGACCGGCGGCAACCTCGAGATCACGGTATTCTGGCCGGACCAGCTCGTCAAGACGGCGGAGGCGTTCGATGCCCTCGGCAAGGGGCTGATCGACGTCTATTCCGGCAGCATGCTCTACTTCGCCGGCACCATCCCCGAGGTGAACTGCGAGTGGATTCCTTTCGGCTGGGCCGACCCCAAGGAGGCGCTGGACATTTATCAGAATCACGGCTGGCTCGAGCTGATGCGCCAGGCGACGCTGAAGCACGGCGTCCGCTACGTGGCTCCACTCAGCGTGGCCTCGATGGGGCTGATCACCAAATTTCCGGTGAACAGCCTGCAGGACATGAAGGGCCGCATGATCCGGGCGGTCGGCATGGAAGCCAAAATCATCGACGCGCTGGGCGCGGCGCCGGTCTCCATCTCCGGGGCCGAGCAGTACATGGCTTTGCAGCGCGGCACCGTCCAGGGCACGGACTACCCTTTCTACACCATCGGCGAATACAAGTTCTACGAAGTGTGCGAATACATCATCCGGCCGGCGCTGCACACGCCCGGGATCATCGAACTGTTGATCAACCAAAAAGTGTATGACGGACTGCCCGAGGCCTATCGCAAGGCGGTCGACCAGGCGGGATGGGACGCGTTCCTGCGCACGGTGGAGTTGAGCCCGGTTTGGGACGAGGAGGCCTACAAGTTCTGCAAGGAGAAGAACGTCACGATCGTCGACTTGAAGCCCGAGGTCGTAACGGAGTTCCGGAAGGCCACCCTGCCGCTCTGGGACCAGGTGGGCAAGCGCACCGAGATCAGCGGCAAGCTGGTGGCGAGCCTGAAGGCTTACCTCAAGGGCAAGGGCATCAAGCTGGATTGAGTTCGATTGGATCGGTAGGTTGGGTCTGCGAGGGCCGCGACGGCGATCGAGCTGCTGCGGCCATTACGCATCACGGAGGGAACTGCCGTTATGAAGAAGTTGGCCGATGCCATCGATCGCATCAATATATGGGCGGGGCAGGTCGCGTCCTTCATTATCCTGGCTCTGATCGCCACCGTCATGTATGAGGTCGTGAGCCGGTATCTCTTCAATGCCCCCACCCGGTGGTGCAGCGAGATCAGCCAGTATCTGCAGGCCGGGGCCGTGCTGTTGGGCGGCGGCTATTGCCTGGTCAGCGACGGGCACGTGCGGGTGGACATTCTGCACGGCCAATTCAAGCCCGGAGCCCAAAAGCTCGTTGAAATCCTGACGTTCCTGGTCGTGCTGTGCTTCACGTTTGCCATGATCTGGCAGGGCGCCGAGACCAGCTACGAGGCCTGGATCCACGACAAACGCTCCATGACCATTCTGGAATTCCCACTTTTTCCATCGATGGTGCTCGTCCCCATCGGGGCCGCGCTGCTGCTGCTCCAGAGCCTGGGGCGCGCGCTCAGAGCCTTGGATGGGCTGATCGGCCCCTCTCAAGGGCTGCCGGGAAAGGAGTGAGCCATGGAAACCAGTGTATTGGCGCTCATCATCCTGGCGGTCATGCTCGCGCTTCTCTGCCTGGGGGTTCCCATCGCCTTCACCCTCTGCGGGCTGGCGACGGGCGGCATTCTCTACAAGCTCGGCCCCAAGGGGCTGCTGCTGCTCTTCAACACCGCCTATGGCGAGTCCACCAATTTTTTGCTGATCGCGGTGCCCCTGTTCATCTTCATGGCCAACCAGCTCAAGTTCACCGGCATCGGCGATGAGCTCTATGCCATGATGTACCGGTGGCTGG
>JAUQXK010000090.1 GCA_030834695.1 Desulfobacterales bacterium | reverse complement strand
ACGGCTCCGCATTCGCGGCAATGCTCAAGCTTCTGGCGGTTTAGGATCGTCCCGCAGTAGGACAGGGTTCGTTCGTCTCCGCGATCGATGATACGAATGGCATGATTGGGGCAATTGGCAGCACAGGCCCCGCACAGGATGCAGCGCTCCGCTGTTACCCGGAAGTCGGTCGGCTGCGGATGGTCAAAATTGAGGAATCCGAACTCCAGCGCGTTGATGCCCATCATGTCGCGGCAGACCTCAACGCACTTGCCGCAGCGCAGGCAGATGTCGCATCGCAGGCAGCGCCGGGCTTCCTCGCGGACGACATTCTCGGTGTAGCCGAGCTCCACCTGTTGGAAAGTGGTGCGCCGGCGCTCGAGGTTGAGCAGCGGCATATCCGGGCGCCGCAGGGTCATCTTGGTGCTGGCCGGAACGTCCATCCACTCCACCCGCCGGCGGCGCACCGGCACGGGCGGCATCTTGGGTTGAGGGATGCCGGAAAGATAGCGGTCGATGGCTTCGGCGGCGCGTTTGCCCGCACCGATGGCCTCAACGACCGTGGCCGGGCCCGTGACGGCATCCCCCCCGGCGAATACCCCGGGGATGGAGGTTTCCATGCTGACGGTGCTGGCCTGAATGGTCTGGCGTCGAGTCCACTTCAGCCCTTTCAGATCGCTCAGGGCCTCCAGGTCGATGCGCTGGCCGATCGCCGAGATGACCGTGTCGGCTTCAATGATAAATTCGCTGCCCTCCATCGGCACCGGAAACAGACGTTCGCTGTCGTCCTTCTTGATCAGTTTGGCGCGGATGCACTCGATTCCGGTCAGCCGACCGTCTTTTCCGACGATGGCCTTTGGGATCGTCAGAAACGACATGTGGATGCCTTCATCCTCAGCCTGTTCCACTTCCTCGATGTCGGCCGGCATCTCCGCCCGCGTGCGGCGGTAGGCGATGGTCACATCCTCGGATCCCAGACGCAGGCAAGTCCGGGCCGCATCGATGGCTACGTTGCCGCCGCCGACGATGACCGCATGCTTTCCGGGGATCCGGCGATCGCCGAGCGCGACGCGGCGCAGCAAGTCGATGGACTCGATCACCTGGGGAAAGTCGGCTTCGCCGGGGATGTTGAGCTTGAAGGAGTGGTGGGCTCCGATGGCGAGGAAAACCGCATCGAACCCGTCCGCTTTGAGGCCGTCGAGAGCGATGTCTTTGCCGTAGCGCGAGTTGAAGCGGAACTCGACTCCCAGATCCTCCAGCATGGCCACTTCGCGGTCGATCACTTCCCGCGGGAGCCGGTAGCGCGGAATCCCGAGCATCATCATCCCGCCCGCCACCGGCAGGGCTTCGAAGACGACGACGCCATAGCCCTTCAACGCCAGATAATAGGCTGCCGTCATCCCGCCAGGACCGGCGCCGATGACGGCGGCGCGCTTCCCTTTTTCGGGCTCTTTGGCCGGGTTGTGATAATGGCGGTCGGAGAGCGCCCGTTCGGCGGCAAAGGCTTTGAGGAATTTGATCGAAATGGGCTTGTCCACCCGGCCGCGCACGCACATGAGCTCGCAGGGCCGCGTGCACACCAGGCCGCATACCCACGGAAACGGGTTGTCTTGGCGGATCACCTCGATGGCTTCGGCATCGTGTCCTCGGCCGATGAGGTTCACATAGGTGGGGATGTCGATCCCCGCCGGGCAGGTCATCTGGCAGGGGGCCGGAACCAGCCGAACGCAGTCTCCGGTGGCGCAATTGTGGGTGTCGATGTGGCTCTGGAACACCTCGCGGTGTTGGCCGATCGCATCCAAAATCATCTTGGCCGCCGCAATGGCGCCTGACGAAGCCTTGTCATAGGAAAGCTCATCCGCCAGGGAGGCGATCGCCCCCAGGTGGTCTCCCCCGGCGCGCCCCCAGGCGACATCCGTCAGCAGATCCAGGATTTCCTCTGCAATCCGCCGGCTGCGGGGGTTGGAAAACCCACCGGACTCGATGGCCTGCCGGAGGCCGGAGATGGTTTGATTAACCGGGCAAAGTTTTTCGGACATTGCTGCCTGCTTTATACTTTATCACGGCTGGCGCGAAATCTTGCCGTCTTGCGCCGTATGTCATTATCGATTTAAGTTTTAAGTGTTAAGTGGTTAAGCAAAGGAAGATGTCTAATTTGATAGAAACGATTTCATTCACTTAAAACCTAACACGTAACACTTAAAACTGCTTTCTATGCTATTTGATTTTCCAGACTGGCGATGACTTTCGCATGGCGCTCGCGGCGGATCTGCGTCATGTCCTCCACCTTGCCGAAATGCAGGCAGTGGGTGGTGCAGATAGTGGCGCAGGCCGGTTTCAGGCCGGCGTCGAGCCGATCCTTGCAGTAGTCGCATTTGACCACTTTGCCGGTTTCGGGGTTCCATTGGGGCGCCCCCCACGGGCAGGCGGTGACGCAGGTCTTGCAGCCGACGCACAAGCTTTGCTCGACGTAGACGATGCCGTCCTGGGGCCGTTTGCGCATCGCACCGGTGGGGCAGGCCGCCACGCACCATGGGTTCTCGCAATGGAAACACGGCATGAATACGTAAGAGGCCCGCGGCAGGCCGTTGACCATCTTGGGAGCTACATGGATGACCTGGCAGGGCTTGGGGCCGACCGGCAGGGCTTTGTTGCTCTTGCACACGATCTCGCAGGAATGGCAACCGATGCAATTTTTGGTATCCTGGAACAGGTAGTACTGGCTCATTCGTATATCCTCCTGAAAACTACTTGGAAACCAGATATGGCGCGAGACGCCATCTTCATGTTTGGATGAAATCCCCTTTCTCCCCCTTTGTCAAAGGGGGTTGGGGGATTTTTCGAATCGGCGTCTTTCTTCGATGGCTCAACGGCCGCATCTTAATTTCACGCCGCCTGAACCGTCACGATGGTGTCATGCAGCGCCGGGCTGCCGCCGACCTTGTCGGTGATGTTCTCCTCCAGCATGGCATCCGAAACGCCTCTGTTATAGGAGCGGGCTGCGAGCTGGGCCTGGTGGCCGAACCCGTGCAGCATGAAGACCGAATCCGGGTGGATGAAATCCGTGACCAGGGCCTTGATCTGGCCGGAGCCGTTCTTGGAAGCCACCGTCACGAGCCCGCCGTTCTTGATGCCCAGCGCCGATGCCCGTTTGGAGTTGATCCACAGCACGTTTTCCGGCATCAGCTCGCTCAGATAGGCGTTGTTCTGGGTGGACACGTGGGTGTGCAGTGCGTTGCGGCCGGTGATCAGCCGGAACTGATTGTCCTTGCAACTCGGAATCGCCGCATACGGCGGAAATGACGGGAATCCCGCGTTCTCGAGCAGCGAAGATTTCAGCTCGATCTTCTTTGAAGGGGTTTTGAGCTTCAAGCCCTCCTGGCGGTCCCACAGGATCTGCTTGTCGGTGTAAGCCACGAATCCGGATTTGTCGAAATCCTCCAGGGTGAATCCCGTACCCTCCAGCTGCCAGCGGACGAGTTCCTCGCTGTCCTGGTACGGGAAGAACTCGCCGATCCCGATGCGTTCGCCGATCTGCTTGGCGATGACGGCCCAGTCGCGGGTGTCGTAGCGCGGCGGAACGGCCTGGCGCCGCAGGAACATCTGCGGCTTCTGGCCGTTGGCCTGCTGGACGCAGTCGGTGCGTTCCAGGTAAATGGATTCGGGCAGGATCACGTCCGAATGCCAGGCGATGTCGCTGTAGTTGATGTCGATGGTGACGATCAGGTCGAGCTTGTCGAGCGCTTTCTTGGTGAGGTTGCTGTCCGGCATGGACATGAGCGGCTCGAAGCGGTAGACGAACAGGGCCTTGACCGGATAGGGGTCCTCGTTCAGAATGGCGTTCGGCAGCATCTGCGGCACCCCGTGGTCCGGGTCCGGCAGCGGGAAGTCCTTGGTGCCGACCTTGTCGACCCGGGACACCTTGATGGCCGGGAACTTCTGCTCGGTCAGCTTGCGGGCCGGCTTGCCGCCGACCTCGCCGGGGCCCTTCTTGAAAAAAATTCCGCCTTTGGCCTCGACGCTGCCCATGAGAACGTTCAGAATCAGGATGGACCGGCGCAGGTAGATCTCGTTGGCGTGATGGGCGCCGCGGTAGCCGAAGTGGAAAATAACCGAAGGTTTGTCCTTGCTCATCTCACGGGCCAGGGTCACGATTTCGGCGGCCGGGATGCCGGTCTCCTTCTCAGCCCATTCGGGCGTGTAGGACTGCACGAAATCCTGCAGCTCGTTCAGGCCGAGCACCCACTTCTCCACGTAAGCGGCGTCGTAGAGCCGCTCCTTGAGGATCACATGCATGAGGGCGTAGTTCAGGGCCAGGTCGGTTCCGGGGCGAATCATCCAGTAGCGATGGGCCTTGGTAGCGGTGATGGAGACGCGCGGGTCGATGTATGTCACCTTGGCGCCTGCGGAAATGGCGTCCATGAGGCCGTTGACCTCTTTGACCGCGATGGCTTCGAACAGGTTGCGGCCGTACATGACGATGTGCTTGGTGTTCTTGTAGTCGATCCCGATCTGGGCGTCGGTGTACCCGAAAAGCGAGCGGCAGGCCGTGTTGACCGAGCCCTTGCACAGGGCGTCGTGGGTGAAGTGGTTGGGCGAACCGATGGCCTTGAGAAACGTCTTGCTGACGTGGGTGGACAGGTTGGTTCGCTCGGTCAGGGCGACGCTGTGCCCGCCATGTTTCTTGATAACGGTTTTGAGCTTGTCGGCGATGTAGTCCAGGGCTTCGTCCCAGGTGGCCTTGCGCCACTGGCCCGAGCCGCGTTCGCCCGCGCGGATCATCGGCGACTGCACGCGCTGGGAGTCGTAAAGCAGGGAGATGCCGGCTGATCCGCGCGGGCACAGACTACCTTCGATCCCGGCGACCTTGGGATTGCCCTCGATAAAAGTCACCTGGCCGTCTTTGACCGTGACTTTTATCGGACATCGGATCGAACACATGAAGCACATGCTGTAAACGGTTTTTTCCATTTTCTTAAAAACCTCCAACCTGATTCTATATGGATATTTTCGCTGATGGATGTCGGCGAGTCTCTTCCAGCCGGAAAGCCATTTAGGTTTTGTCGGAAGAAGCCCTAGGAATTACCAGCAATAACCGTACCACTAAATAGTCTTTCCGGCCGGCCGGAACAATATTTTAATAGCATTTTTTCGAAGAATTTTAAATAGGATAGAAACGATGCCCGGTAACATCTATTGATGAGCCTGAAACAGAAAGCCTTATTATAAGGAAAATATGAAATAAAAATATTGCAGTGAATATTTTTTTTTGCAATTATCCATGCGACATGGCTTTCATCAAAAAAGCTCAGGCCTGGCGCCGCCACCTCGTTTGTCGGTTTGCCGGTGGCTTGAATTTGCCGAAGACGGTCGCCTATTTCGGTTGAATCTCTATTGCTCACGATTAGTTATCGTGCACCAACGCCAAAGAACCTTTGGCGAAGGTCACAAAATTCTAATTAACCTCGACCTCCGAAGATTCGCCGATGTTGATGGCATACCACTTGCTATTCCCTACGGGGTTTGTAGGCTGTTTCTTTAAGAATGTCCTGAAAGACTTATTTTCAGACTCGATGATCTCGCAACCGGCAGCTTAGGTTGTAACTCAATATCCAGCCCTTGGGCTGGTCACCAGGCAGGAGGGATGATGAAGCAAATCGGTTCGTTCAGAAAATGGAGTTTGCTTTTGGCAGTGGCAGCGGCGTTTGCCCTTGTCGGTGCAAACAACATGTGGGCACAAACCCAGCCGGCCGCACCGGCTCAGCAACCCGCAGCGGCCGAGCAGAAAGCGGCGGAGGCCAAGCCCAAGGCCGTGGGCAACAACCTCGGCCTTCCTGGGAAACTGGGCCAGGAAATTGCCAAGGCGCCCGAAGGCAAGGGCAAAGGGCAGATCGATCCCAGCGCTCCACGGGGGGTGTTCGGTATTCCGGGCGCACCGCAGGTCGGGGTCGTGCTCGCCTTCTTGTGGGCCACCTGGGTGGGGTGGATCTTCTCGACCGTGGGCGCCTTCGGCGGCATCATGGCCGGCGTAGGGCACATGACCGTCTATGGCCTTGGGGACTATGTGCGGACGTTCAAGGACTCGGCCCCCGGCCTTAACAAAACTCTGACCGACAGCATCCGGACATCCAACCAGTTCCTGGTCGGCCTGTCCTCGGTTCTCAGCGTCATCAACTACCTCAAGTCCAAGCGCATGTCCTGGCCGCTGGGGCTTGCCCTGGGAATCGGTTCGATCGCGGGGGCCTACCTGGCCGCATCGCTCACGGGTGGCAAGGTCAGTTTCAGCCAATACCAGGGCTGGTTCGGCGTCTTCGTCCTGGTAGTGGGATTCGTTTTAATCTACGAACTCACTCCGATGGGCCAGGCCGGCAAGAAAGCGGCCAAGGCCGCAGCCCAGGCATTCGAGAAGACCGTGAAGGAAAAGGTGGACATTGCATCTGCCGGCGTAACCATCAAATCCTTCGGCGCCACCAAGGCCACCATGAGTTTTTTCGGTACCGAATTTTCGTTCAACCCGATCGCAGCCTTCTGCGGCGGCGTCGTCATCGCGGCGATTTCGGCCTTCATCGGCGTGGGCGGCGGATTCCTGTACGTGCCGTACCTGACCAGCATCGTCGGCCTGCCCATGTTCGTGGTGGCCGGCACCTCGGCGCTGGCTGTCTTTATTAGTATGATCACCAGCATCACGACCTACATCAACGTGGCCGGCGCCGGTATGGACTGGGCCCTCGTTGGAACGCAGCTGATCGGGGTCTTCATCGGCTCCATGATCGGGCCGCGCACGGCCAAATTCATCCCGGACAAGTGGCTCAAGCTGCTTTTCATCGTCCTGGCGCTGTACGTCGGCATCGGATACTTCAGCAAGGGGTTCTTCGGAACATCCTGGGTACCGATGTGATCTAAACCGGTTGGAGAACCGTAAGGTTAAGCCCGGGCCTGGCTCAAGGCCCGGGCTTTTTTCCCTGATGGGCGCGTGAGTCGGATCCGCCATGCAGCATTACCTTGACTCCGGCATTTTGCCTTTCTACCAGCTGACGGGCATCCACGACCTGGACGGCGTGATCGGGACATTTGTGCTCGCCTTGATCGTGGTCGTCATCGGCGAGTTCACCATCTCGTTGGTTTTCCTGGCAAACCGCAAACATCTCGACAAGCTGAACCAACAACTTAAAAAGTTCAGCGATCTGTCGCAGGAAGCCCTGCGTTTGGGCGACGAAGCCAGCTACAAGGCCCTCAACAAGCAGGCCAACGATGCCTACGGCCACGTTTTTTTCAACAAGTTCGGCCTGTCCGCGGCTGCGCTGTGGCCGGCCTTTTTCGCCCTGGATTGGATGCAGCCGCATTTTGCGGAAACCGGGGTCGCCATCCCCGGATATTCTTCCGGCGTAAATTACGTAGTCGTTTTTCTGCTCTGCTACATCCTGGCGCGAATCGTATTCGGCAGGCTGAAAAGGCACCTGCCTTATTTCAAGAGCCAGTATCGGATGCTTCAATCCTACGACGGGGGTCGAACTGCTTCACCGAAAGAATCACCGCCCCACGATCCGGCCGCCTGAGCTGGTATTTGGGCACAAAGAGCGACTGCGCGGCTGTCGCCGAGGGTTGGAGCCGGCCTTATCGCTGCAAGCAGATCGGCCGAACATAGCCCGCCGGCCTATGGAACGCCTCACCGAACATGCCGTTTCGAGCTCAGCGAGAAATCTTTCGGATGCAATGCCCTAAGAAATTGATTTCTCCCGGTGGTCGAAATGGCAGATGTACTTTCAAGTAAGTTGGGTCATTTTCTGTGGGAGCGGCTTTCCCGCCGCGATGATCGAGGCTGAAGGCCGCTCCCACCAAAAAACTTTCTTGCCGATAAAGTGGCGCCGCGTACCATGGCTTGCTTAGCACAATCTTTTGCGAGGTTATCCAGCTTCGCCATTTAAGCATGCGCAAACGACGTCTCATCCTGCGGGTGTTCTCCCTGATCGTGTTGGCGGTCCTCTGCAACTGGCTGCTGCCGGAATCCGTGCCGGCCGTTCAGGAGCACGGGGCGCCGGAGGGTATCTATTCCCACCAGGGTGCGCATCTGTTTTTCATCGCGTCCATGGTGCTTCTGGTCTACTGGCTGCGCCAGCGGCGGTTGGTGCGCGAAGCCGGCTGGCGTTACATCCAGTATGCGGCGTTCTTTTTTATCCTGTGGAACGCGGATGCATTCACCGCCCACTTCCTGGACGAACAGTCGGGGATCCTGGATACCGCGTTGGCGGCACCCGGAAAAATCAGGATCGACGTGGAGGAAAACCTCCCCGCGCTGGCTTGGTTTTACTACTTCGCCAAGCTGGACCACTTGTTGTGCGTCCCCGCCATGGCGTTTCTCTATGCCGGCCTGCGACGGTTGCTGAAGGATGCCGGTCAGCGGCGGACGGGGACGGGGTCGCCATGATCGTCTCCTTCTGGCCCATCGTTATCGTCGATGTCGGCGGTTCGATGCTGATGATCGTCCTGTCCTTTCTCTGCATCGGGCTGGCCCATCGGCTGCGAAGGGTGGACCCTCAGAACGTCATCTGGACGTATCTGTTCTGGCTGTGCATGGGATTGGCCGGGTTTGCCGTCTCGCGTTCCGCCGGCCACATCGTAAAGCAGGCCCTCGTCCTTTCCGGCCAGAAGGAGATTTGGGCCGAGATCCGGCCGTTCAGCGGAGCCATCAACACCTTCATGTTCGTTTTTCTGGCGGCTGTGACTCTCTTTTTCGAGCGGGTTTGGAAGATTTACGAACAGGTTACGACCGACAAGACGGCACTGGAGCGGGCCCATGCGGAGCTGCTGAACCTGAACCAGAACCTCGAACACATCGTGACCGAGCGGTCGCAGGCCCTGGCGGTCTCGGAGCGGCAGTACCGGCGGATCTTCGAGGTTTCGCGGGACATGATCCTGGTGGTGGATTCAAGGGGGCACATTGTTGACATCAACCCGGCCGGCGGCCGCATGCTGGGCTTCGAAGGCGCTTCAGAAACGCCCAAGGGCGAACCGTTTCAGACGTTCTTCGAACGGACGGCGGACTGGGAAGAACTGATGACCTCCATCCTCCGGCAGGGGTTCGTGCTGAACTCGGAAGTGGTGTTGCGGCGGCGTAACGGGGCCGGCATGCACGCGCTGATCAGCGCCGGCCTGGACAAGGAGCCCCACGGCTTTGCCTTTTCGATCCATCTTCAGGTCCGCGACATCCAGGAGCGTCACCAGATGCAGGAGCAGATGGCCCAGGCCGACCGGCTGGCATCCATCGGCCAACTCTCCTCCGGCGTCGCACACGAAATCAACAATCCGTTGGGAGTCATTCTCGGTTACACGCAACTGATGCTGCGCTCCGAGCCGAGCGAGTCGGAGCGCTTCAAGGACTTGAAGACCATCGAGAAGCATGTGCGGCATTGCAAGTCCATCGTCGAAGACCTGCTGAACTTCGCGCGGCGTTCCGAGCCGAAAAAAGAAAAAGTCGACATCCATAAAACCATCGAAGAAGTACTGGGTTTCATCGGCCAGAATATCGGCTCCAGCCGCATCGATTTCCAGACGGACTTCGACCGGAGCATCCCACCCGTGGTGGTGGATGACAAAAAAATCAAGCAAGTGTTGATCAATCTCCTGATGAACGCCCGGCATGCCGTCGGCACCAGGGGGACCATTCGGGTCTCCACCGCCCGGCGGGCTGCAGAGGGGCAGCTGGAAATTCAGGTGACCGACGACGGCTACGGCATCGAGGAAAAGCATTTAAAGCACATCTTCGATCCATTTTTTACGACCAAGCCGACCGGTGAAGGCACCGGTCTGGGCCTTTCGGTGAGCTACGGCATCGTCAAGAAGCACGGCGGAGAGATCCGCGTAAAAAGCAAGCCGGGCGAGGGCTCGACCTTCACGGTCGTTTTGCCCGCCCGCGAAAAGAATGCGGGTGAAATCGAATGAAGCGCTCGATTTTAATCGTCGACGACGAACAGGACATGCTCGACCTACTCAAGCGCAGCCTCGAGCCGGATCTGGACTGCCAAGTCGTCACGGCGACGTCCGGGGAAGATGCACTGAAGCGTCTGTCCACGGGCGCATTCGACCTGGTGCTGGCGGACATCAAGATGCCGGGGATGGACGGACTCGAGTTGCTCGAGATCGTCAAGCGCAACAATCCGCAGCAGACGGTGGTGATGATGACGGCCTTCGGTCAGATCGACACTGCCGTCAACGCCATGCGCAGCGGCGCCTACGACTTCATCACCAAGCCCTTCGAGTATGACGCGCTGGTGCTGCGGCTGGAGAAGGCCCTGGAGCGCAGCGTTCTCATCCAGGAGAATCGGCGGTTGCAGCAGGCCTGCGGCCCGCTGGCGGTTTTTCAAGACCTGGTCGGTAAAAGCGCCGTCATGCAACGGCTGTATGAGACCATCCAGATGGCGGCCAAGACCGAGCTGACGGTCCTGATCACCGGCGAATCGGGTACCGGCAAGGACTTGAGCGCCCGCGCGGTCCACGCGTTGAGCGCCCGCAGCCGGGGCCCTTTTGTGGCTGTCAACTGTCCGACCGTGCCGGAGAACATCCTGGAGAGCGAGCTGTTCGGCTACCGCAAGGGCGCCTTCACCCACGCCACCGAAAATCGGCCCGGCCTCTTTCAGGAAGCTCATGGCGGCACCATTTTCCTGGACGAGATCGGTGACATCAGCCCCAGCATCCAGACCAAACTATTGCGGGTGCTGCAGGAGAAGGAAATCAAGCCGCTGGGAGATACGCGCTCGATCGTCGTGGACGTACGCATCGTGGCGTCCACCAACCAGGATCTGCGCGCGAAAATCGAGGCGGGCCAGTTCCGGGAGGACTTCTTCTACCGCCTGAACGTCCTGCCCATTCACCAGCCGAGTCTGCGGGAGCATCGCGAGGACATCCCCGTGATTGCGACCTATCTGCTCGAAAAGCACTGTACGCTCATGCATCGGCCGCTCAAGCGGATTTCTCCCGAGCTGATGAATCTCTTCATGGGACTGGAGTGGCGTGGGAACGTCCGCGAGCTCGAAAACCTCATTATGCGGGGTATTTCGTTTTCAGCCGGCGCCGATATCCGGGTCGAGGATGTGGGATGGGCCGCCGGCGAGACGCAGCCGCACGCCGACCGGTCGGACTTCGGAGGCCTGGGATACAAGCAGGCCAAGCAGCACTACCTCGAAAAATTCAATCAGGACTACCTCGGGGATCTGCTGTCGAGCTGTAAGGGAAATGTCTCCCAGGCCGCCCGTATGTGCGGTCTGGAGCGTCAGGCTCTCCAGCAGATCATGCGCCGCTATGGCATCCGGGCGGATGAGTACCGAAATTGAAAAACCCGGCGGGAACCACCGGGTTTTTCTGAGAAAATGCTGCCCCTCTGAATCGATCAGGGGAGATCGGTCCCGCCTTTCCACAGGCAGCTGTCTTCGGGGCAGAACACGTTGAGCCAGAGCCCCTTGTCTTTTTGAGCTTCGATTCCCGCCGCTTGCAGAGTTACTTTGCCGTCCTTGCCCACGCAAGATCCGTCCGGGCAATGGACCTCCAGCCAGACGCCCAGTTTGCCCCCTGCTTCGGCCGATTTCCGTTTGTCGTCCGGCAGGCTCGCGACCTCGCCGCCGCTCAAGGCCCGAGCGTTGGGGAAATAAAACGTGAGTCGGTTTTTATCGCTGGTAGCCATGGTATCGCTCCTTATTTTGTGGTCATGAAGGCGACCGCGATCGGAACGCCTGATTTACCGTAAGTCAGCACGGAGCGATGTCAATATGAAACGGTGCACGGCGCACGCTACAGGCTTCACGGCAAGGGCCATCCGAAGATCGGCCGCCATCCATCCCCGTGCGCCGTGCGCCCTCTGCCCTGAGCCGTTTTCTTCTTTTCCCGTCCCGGTCATTCGAGAGCGTTCCCCTCGATGAATCCAGCCGCGAGTCTGACCTGCAGGAACGCTATGACCACAGCCATCGTGTCAACTCGTGTCGGCCTATTTCTTCAGCAGATCCCGAATTTCGGACAACAGCTCCTGGTCCCGGGTTGGGGGAGGCGGCGGAGGCGGAGCAGTGGCTTCCTCCTGCTTGGATTTCATGATCCACCCGAGGAATTTCACGATGAAGATAAAGAGCGCGAGCGCCACTACTATGAAATTGACGATCTCGCCGAGAAAGAGGCCGTAAGGAATCTCTTTGCCGTCGAAAACCAGTTTCCATCCTAAATAACCCTGTTCGCCCGGCATGACCAAGCCGATGAGCGGCATGATGATGTGCTTGACCAATGAATCGACGATTTTCCCGAAGGCGGCGCCGATGATCACGCCGACCGCCAGGTCGATCACGTTGCCCTTGAAGGCAAACGCCTTGAACTCTTCAAGCAACGAAAAGGCTTTTTTGGTCGGATCCAGCGAACCCAATTTTTCGACCCCTTTTCCCAATCCCATGTTTTCCTCCTTTTTGGGTTGATGGTTGAATAATGCTCGTGTTTATCCCCCTCGATTACCGTATGGTACCTTAATACTCTCGCGAGCCTCTGACAAGTCTCAATCCCCGCGAATCAACTGCAGTACTTCCGGCAGCAGTTCGCGTGTGGTGCTGATGGCCTCATTGCCGAAGATGGTTTCATTTCCGGACCAGTCGCCGAAATACCCGCCGGCCTCCCGGAGGATGACTGGAAACGGTCCGCAGTCATAAGGATTCATCACCGGATCCAGCATGAGTTCCAGTCGACCGGAGGCGACCAGGGCATGGCCGTAGGCATCCGACCACCCGACGCTGTGATAGGCGGCGGCCAGGATCCGCTGCCAGGCGGGTTCCCGTCCGGCGGCTTTGAAGCTGGCGGCGTTGGTGAAGGAAACGATGCCGCGCGCGAGGGTTGGGGTGGAGCTGACGCGGCAGGGCCGTCCGTTCAGACGGCAGCCGAGTCCGTCGGCGGCGCACAGCATTTCATCGAGGGCCGGGAAATAAGCCGCGCCCACCGCGACCCGGCCCTCGATCTCAAGGCCGAGGAGCACCGCGAAGAGCGGGACGCCGCGAACAAAGGCTTTGGTGCCGTCAATCGGATCGATCCACCAGCAGGGCGCAGCGGTGTCGGCGCCCTGAGCGCCGAACTCCTCCCCGACGATGCGATGCCCGGGATAGCGGCTCTCGATGCGCGCTCGGATCAACTTCTCCGCATTGCGGTCGGCGGCGGTGACGGGCGTGTCATCGGGCTTCATGTCTGGCTTGAGTCCGGTTTGAAAATAGCCGAGGGTCAAGCGTCCGGCTTCATGGGCGGTCTGGATCGCAAAATCAAGGTATTCGTGCAAGCGGGACGACGTCATAATCTCTTCACTCCCTTTCAGCCAGGGCAGGCCGCAGGGTCAATGAATGGCCTTGCAACTCCTGGCGGGCCAGGCATCAGCGCGGGTCCATCGGGCTCCCCAGATTGGCGAACATCCGCTCGCGCCAGAGGTCCTGTTGGGCGATGCAGACATCGCCCTGGTCGTCGCGGGTCGCGACGACGATACCGAACTCTTCAGGTTTCACGAACGCACAGGCGAGACCGGTCCAGCTGGCGAAATCCGGTTTGACGGAAATGAAACGCTCCATGGCCGCCTTGTCGACGGGGATAAAGCATGTCGTATCCGGCAGATAAATGGTGTCGGACTTTTTGCGTTGATCGTGAACGAAGTAAGCGATCATGGTTTTTCTCCTCACTGAGGGGTTCGATCGAGTGGCAGCACTATAATGCATCGCGGCGCGTTTGGCGAGGCACTGCCGCTGAAAAAGCCCTGACCGAAACGGAGGCAGGTACTCGTTGCAGCGCCCTGCGCCGGAAGATCGAGAAAGCGGGCTTGGACGAAAAGTGAAAGAGGTGGCTTCGGCAGCGGCAGTCGCTAGAGCCGAAGCACGGGATGGGAATGCTTGCTCCCGGCAGGCGGCCGATCATCTCCGCCCACAGGTGCTCCCGTGGGACGGGATCCGTGGTGAGCCAGATGTCCTGCAGGGAGGCCGCTGATCGCAGATAGTCGATATGCCAGTGCAACCGGCGCAACGGGCGGAGGTGGCGGAGGCAGCGGGACCTCAGACCGCCAGGGCCGAAGGCGCTGCCGACATAGATATACCAGCCCTTGGGGATCCTGCGGGCGCCGAGACGTCCGATCCGCAACTTCCTTGAACGCGGGCAGGCCAGCAGAAGGGCATATGTGCCGCCCGTGGCGGGAATTTCATGCATCTCTGGGCAAGTCGATTGCAGCATCCCCCTGCCCCCTTCGCCGAAGGGGAAACGGCAGAAATGGCGCCGATGGCTGACAGGGACGAGCCGGATCTGATTTCGCTGTCGCAGTCATAGCGCACGGCCGTGGAGTCGGGCGTACAGTCTGGCGGTGTTTGCCGCCAGAGCTTCGGCCACGGCCTGAATCGGCAGCGATTTGATTTCGGCGATGGCCTGGACGGCCAGCGCGAGATTGGCCGGTTCATTGCGGACCGCGGGCTCGGGTCCGAGCACCGGGCTGTCGGTTTCAACCAGCAGGCATGTCAATGGCAGCTGCTTGACCAGCTTCTGCTTCTGGCGGGAGCGGACCACCGAGGGCGGAATGGAAAAGAAGTACCCGGCTTCCACCGCCGGCAGCGCGGTCGATGCGCGGCCGTCGAAGGCATGCAATTGAACCCGGATCGCACCGGATTTCAGCAACAGGTCGATCGCCGGTCGGCCGGCCGAACGCGAATGCACGTTGAGGGGCAGGTCCATCTCAAGCGCCAGCGCGATGAATCCATTGAAGATCTCCTGCTGCAGCTCCCGGTCTTTTTCGCTTTTGACCATCCAGAAGTCCAGGCCGACTTCTCCGATTGCAGCCAGCACTGGCCGGTTCCGTCGAATGAAGCGATGCAGGTCTTCGGCCTGATCGGGTTCCAAGACCGTGGGGTAAAGGCCGGCCGCCGGCCGGATCATCGGGTGCTGTCCGGAGAGTTCTATGTTGCGGTCGGCATCTGCCAGGGTTTCGCCGACCGCGATGACCGCAGCGACGCCCGCGGCCTGGGCGCGGGACAACACCGCGCTCAGGTCATGAGTGAACTCAGGAGCGCACAGGTGAGCGTGGGTGTCGATCAGGGAGAGGAGGTTTGAACCCATTCAAACGAATTTTCCCTCCCCAGCCCCTCCCGCATGGAGAAGGGAAAAACCACGGGAAAAACCGGGCGGGGAGTGTTTATTGCCTCGGCCGCAAATGGCGCCAAGAATGGATGCCGGATTACGTCCGGCATGACAGCCTTTGCGCGTTCCGCGGCCGGTTCTGATAGTGGCGCACGGCCGGCTACGATTTAAACGGCACGCAAAACCGGAAAAACGTCCGTGGCCACTTCCGCGTGCGGCTTGCGGCTGTTGGGAGACTCCATGGCGCGCAGATCGTCGGGCAGCTCGGAGGCGTCGCCCAAGCGGCCGACGGCGATCGCCGCCATGATGTGAAATTCGTCTCTCGGAGCCCCCAACGTCTCATACGCCTTGTCCAAATTGAAACCGGCCATGGCGTGCGCATACAGCCCGAGCTTGCGGGCCTGGAGCGCCAGCGCCATCCAGGCGGCGCCGGCATCGAAAGGTGCGTGGCGGTTTTCCTTGCCGGTTTTTTGAAAGCAGCGCCGGGACAGTACGAACAGCACCAGCGGTGCCCGCCCGGCCCAAAGCTGGTTCTTGGCAACGAGGCAGGCCACCAGCTTCTGCCGTTGCTCCGGCGCGGTGGCATAGACGAAAAGCCACGGTTGCTCGTTGAAGCAGGAAGGCGCCCAACGCGCGGCCTCAAAGAGCGTCTGGATTTCACGCTCCGTGAGAGGGTCGCTCAAAAACGCCCGAGGCGACCACCGGTCGGTAAACATGCTGTCGATATCCCAATCGGGCGTCCGGGCATTCGACGGCTTGGCGTTCATGCCGCTTCCTTCACCTTTTTCTTTTTGGGCCGGACCTTGCCATGCGTGCCCCGCCAGATCTTGCCTTTTTTCGAACGTGGATCGCCTTTGCCCATCGTGTTCCTCCTTGGCCGTTGGTTGACGTTGGTTGATTTACTTCGTTTGGCAGCGCTTATATCACAAGCCCTGCTCGCAATTCAATAGCCCCCCCGCCCCCGGATGCACCGCCGGCCGCAGGATCCGATCCAGAAGGCGTTCGATCCGGGCCTCGGCCTCATGGATCACCTCCGGCCGGCTGAAGCCGGATGACAGCTCGTGCAGGATTGGGTCGAGAGCGGACGGGGCCATCCCCAGCCGCGTATAGTCGACCGGCGGTTTCGGGTACAGGCCATCGTTGAAGAAGTAGTTGCCAGGCCCTTTGGCGCCCGGAATCCGGTAGGGCCAATTCAGTTTGAGCGTCAGAAATTCAAGCACGGCCTGTCGCGAATCGGCGTGCGGCAGAACGTCGGCCATCGTCAAGGGGCGGTTCAAGCGCTTTTCGATCTCCCCGAAAAAAGCGCTCAGCAGCCGATCCTCGGTGATCACGAGGCCGTAGAGGTACCAGTCGGCGCCAACCGACTTTACGATCTCTTTGTGGGGCGCGGCCAGATTGCGGTAGGAGGGGCAGAAATAATCGCGGCAGGCCAGCCCCCCATAGAAGCTGAGCCCGCGATAATCGATGCCGTCGTTGCCGTCGGCCATGGGATGCAGCAGGCATCCCACTCGGCGGCGGTCCGGGTCGATAAACCCCAGGAACGGGCAATGGTAGAAATCGGGATAGGGACGCGGCCCCGGATCCCGCCGTTCCGCGCGCATCTGGAAGTCGGTGATGGCATCCGCGTCACGCGGAATCCGCCGAAAGGCCTCGGTGCGACCGGCAATCAGATCCTCAAGGCATCCGCGCGAAGCATCGGCGCAGTTGTACAAGCCGCAGCAGGCACCGCAGGAGACCTCATCTCCCACCTGGCAGAGGTAAACGCCGCCAGGCACCGCCGCATGCGATGCGTCCGGCGCAGCCGCTGCGATGCGCTGGCCATCCGCTTCTTCCTTTTTTCCAATCTCAGCCCTCATCCTTCTTTTCCGCCTTCCACCTTCCGCCTTCCGAATTCATAGCCCTCTCCTTTTCCATTCATACAGCGTCACCGCCATCGCGGCTGCGGCATTGAGCGACTCCACCTCCGGTCGGATGGGGATGCGGACGGCGCGAGGACGCCAGTGCTCCGGCAGGCCCCGGCCTTCCAGGCCGACCAGCAGGCCGAACGCCTCCGGAAACTCCGCCTGCCGGATATCGGTTCCGTCGGCCGACAGGGCCACGATCGGCAACTCCGGCGGGACGGCCCCCAGGGCCGGGCCGGAGCGCAGCGGCAGGCTCAGCACCGCACCGCCCGAGGCGCGCAGGGCCTTGGGATGAAACGGATTGGCGCTTTCCGCCAGCAGAATTACCTGGACGGCACCGAGCGCCGCGGCCGACCGGATGGCGGCCCCCACGTTTTCCGGATCCTGAAACGGAATCATCACGCTGGCGCCGGCCGGGAAGCCTTCCGACGGCGTCCAGGGCGGCATGTCCGGAAGCCGGATAAGCAGCAATGGAGCGCGGGTGCCGAAGATGTCCAGATCCCGAAGCAACTCGGGGGCCAGCTGGTACCAGGACAGGTAGGCGGCCGTGTCCGGTGGCGGTTGATCCTGCCGGCTCACCCAGGCCCGACAGCAGTCGGGATGGGCGGCCAAAATCTCGCCAACCAGTTTTTCGCCGGACACCAGCGCCTGCCCGCTTTTCTGGATTCCCCGGCCGGTCAGCGTCTTTTTCAGGTCCTTGAAAACGGGATTTTGGTCACTGGTGATGGTGCGCACGTCTCGTCCTTCCATCGCTCTTGCTCGACGGCTGTAAAGCGGCTCGTCCATTCTTCGGTACACGACCAGCCGCCGGGCGTGGCGGGTGTGGGGGATGCGGTACGGTCGATCGGATACTTTGGTGAAGGTGTCGGAGAAGCGCTCCTGCGCCCTGGCGATCTCCTCGTCGCAGTGCGGGCCCTTCATCAGAATCACCAGCCCGTTCAGAGCCAGGCAGCCGGTGACGCGCTCCATGGTCTTTTCGATGGTCTCGACGGCTCGGGTGATCACGCCGGCGACCGGCGTCTCGAAGCGCTCGGTGATTCGGCCCCGCTCCACGCTCAAGCCGGGAAGACCGAGCCGGGCGACCGCCTCCTGCAAGAAGTCCACCCGCTTGCCGCGGCTTTCCGCCAGGATGACCTCCAGTGACGGCCGATAGATCTTGAGGGGTATCCCCGGCATGCCGGGGCCTGTGCCGAGATCGAGCAGTGGCGAGGGCAGCTCCAGGAGGTCCGCCGGCAGCATCGCGTCCGCATAAAGTTTGAGAACCATGTTGGCGAAGTTGTGGACCCGCGTGAGGTTCAAGTCGGCATTGCGTTCACGCAGCAGGCTGTGATAGGCCCAAAGCTGGCGGAGTTGAACCTGGGAAAGGCGAATGCCGCAAGGCCGCAAAACAGCATCCATCTGCGCCATGTCCGGCGAGATGCGATTTAAGGAAGACGACGGCTGCTTTTTGAGCATCATGCGAACGCCCGGGCGTTATGGTTCCGGCACCCAATCATGTCGAATGCGATCACCTCATCCATTGGCGGGGAACCCGGCCCAAGGCAAACCTGCTTATTTGCCGGAGTTATAACATGATTCCGTTTTTACATGAACGCTGGCCCGTGTTCCATGAAGACAACCACCTGCTGGTCCTGTACAAGCCGGCCGGGCTCCTGGCCCAGGGGGACGAAACCGGAGCCGCCAATCTGCTGGACCTGGCCAAAGCGTGGATCAAGCAGCGTCACCACAAGCCGGGCCGCGTCTTTCTCGGGCTCGTGCAGCGCCTCGACCGCCCGGTGGCCGGCGTCATGCTGTTCGCGCGCACGTCCAAAGCCGCCGCGCGGCTGAGCGCCCAGCTGCGCACCCGTCAAACCCGCAAGGTCTATCTCGCGGTGGTCGAAGGGCGGCTGCCGTCGGATCGCGGAAAACTGACGAATCACATCGAGCGCCAGGACCGGCTCAGCCGCATTGCGCCGCAGCCGACTTCCTCCAGCCGCGAAGCCCGGCTGTCCTACCAGGTGCTGGAGGCGGCCGATGACCGGAGCCTCGTAGAAGTAGATTTGGAAACCGGCCGCAAACATCAGATCCGTCTCCAATTGGCACACCTCGGCTGCCCGATCGTAGGCGACGTACGCTACGGCGCTCGCACTGCGCTGCCGGCCCGCCAGATCGCACTGCTGGCCTCGGGGATCACGCTGGAGCACCCCACGCGCCGCGAGATGATGTCTTTCGTCTGTGCGTTTCCAACCGGCTGGCCCTGGCCGGCCGCAATCATTCCAACGAATGCGCCATTATGGAATTGGGAGGATTATGCAATCCCTGCGGGGTCGTTTTAAGTTTTAAGTCAAAGGCAATGGATGAATGAAAGTCTTTGTTGGGCTGAAATGAAAACTTTATTCTTCCAAGTAAGTTACCCCATTTTTATAGTGGGAGCGGCATCTTGCCGCGACCGAATCGCGACTGGAAGCCGCTCCCACAGGAACAGAACTTATTTGCCGATAGGATGGCGCCGCCCTGCCGCCATGACCCGCTTAACACTTAAAACATAACACTTAAAACCATCTCTATCTCGTCAACTGACGATACTTGATCCGGTGCGGCTGGTCGGCTTCCGCACCGAGACGCTTCCGGCGGTCGGCCTCGTAATCCGAGTAGTTGCCCTCGAACCAAACCACCTGGCTGTCGCCCTCGAAGGCGAGAATGTGGGTGGCGATCCGGTCCAGGAACCAGCGGTCGTGGCTGATAACGGCCGCACAGCCGGCGAAATCCTCCAGAGCTTCCTCGAGCGCCCGCAGAGTGTTGACGTCCAGGTCGTTGGTCGGCTCGTCGAGCAGCAGGACATTGGCCCCCGACTTCAGCATCCGGGCCAGGTGCACGCGGTTGCGCTCGCCCCCGGAGAGCATGCCCACCTTTTTCTGCTGATCGGACCCGGAGAAGTTGAAGCGCGCCGCGTAGGCCCTGGACTTCACCTGAATCTTTCCGAGCTCGATGACGTCCTTGCCGTCCGAGATCACCTCCCAGACCGCCTGGTCGGGGTTGAGGCTGTCCCGACTTTGGTCGACATACGCCAGACGCACGGTGTCGCCGATGCGGATGGTGCCGGAATCCGGCTGCTCTTGGCCGGTGATCATCCGGAACAAGGTGGTCTTGCCGGCACCGTTCGGCCCGATGACGCCCACGATGCCGCCGGGCGGCAAAGCGAACGTCACTTGGTCCACCAGCAGCCGATCGTTGAAAACCTTGGAGACGCCCTTTGCCTCCACCACCAGGTTGCCCAGGCGCGGGCCGGGGGGGATGTAGATCTCGAGGTCCTCCTGGCGTTTGGCGCTGTCCTGGGAGAGCAGTTTTTCATAAGCCGTGATCCGCGCCTTGGATTTGGTCTGGCGCGCCTTGGGGCTCATGCGGATCCATTCCAGCTCGCGCTCGAGGGTTTTCTGGCGCTTGCCCTCGGTCTTTTCCTCCAGCCGCAGTCGGGCTTGTTTCTGCTCCAGCCAGGAGGAATAGTTTCCCTTCCAGGGGATGCCCCGGCCGCGGTCCAGCTCCAGGATCCAGCCGGCGACATTGTCCAGGAAGTAGCGGTCGTGCGTCACGGCGATCACCGTTCCGGAGTAGTCCTGGAGATGATGCTCGAGCCAGGCGACGGTTTCGGCATCGAGATGGTTGGTGGGCTCGTCCAGGAGCAGGATGTCCGGCTTGCGCAGCAACAGGCGACAGAGCGCCACCCGCCGTCGCTCGCCCCCGGAGATGACCTTGACCGGGGTGTCTCCCGGCGGGCAGCGCAAAGCGTCCATGGCCATTTCAAGGCGCGAGTCGAGATCCCAGGCATCCAGTGCCTCGAGTTTCTCCTGGACGGCGCTCTGGCGCGCGAGGGTCCGGTCCATCTCTTCATCCGACAGGGGCTCGGCCAGCTTCTCGTTGATGCGGTTGAACTCCTCGACAAGGCGGACTGTTTCCTGGACGGCCTCCTCCACCACCGCCCGCACGGTCTTGGTGTCATCCAGTTGAGGTTCCTGCTCCAACAAGCCCACGGTCAGGCCGGGGGATATAACGGTCTGGCCGACAAACTCCTTGTCCACTCCGGCCAGGATGCGCAGCAACGAGCTTTTGCCGGATCCGTTCAGGCCCAGCACACCGATTTTGGCGCCGTAGAAATAGGAAAGCGATATGTCCTGCAGCACCGGACGCTTATCGTAGTATTTGCTGACTCCGATCATCGAGTAGATGATTTTGTTGCCTGGTTCACCCATTTCGCTAAACTCTCCTCAATAAAAATAGGGCCGCACGGCATGCGGCCCTATTCATCCCAACCGCATTTAGGCTGACTTGGGAAACTCGATCGCGACTTCTTCCTTTTCGCCCTTAACCTTGATCTTAACCTTCAGCTCAAGGCTGTCGTTGCGCATCCCTAAGGCCAGAACCGTTTTGCCCTTGTCCCCCTCAATGTGAGTGATCTCACGAACAGCGGACATGATCTTCTGCCCAACCTCGGCGCCCGGCGACGGCAGCTCGGTTTCGCGGTATCGGGCGACGACCGTGACCAGCCCTTTCGAATTGCGGCTGACGGTGATGTCTTCGGCGTTGTGGTTCACACCGTGCAGCGCCGCCAGCGCCAGCCACTTGAGAGCGGCCTCCTCCTTGTCCTTGTCCTGCCCCAGGGCGGACATCTCCTTGAGAGGGTCCGTGGTGGCGTAACAGTCACACAGTTCCTGAACCTTCAAGTGCAAATTGCGCTTTTCCTTCATGGATAGACCTCCTTTTTTGCCGATCTTTCAGGCGCGATGATGGCAAAATCGTAGTCACTCTTTGGCACAATGCAAGCTCAAGGTCAATTCGCGATTTCAATGGGCTCGACCTCGAAGATCAAGAGGCTGTTCGGGCCGATGACCTGGCCGGCTCCGCGGGGGCCGTAGGCCAGCTTGGAGGGCACCCAGAGGCGATACTTGCCGCCGAATTTCATGAGCTTCAAGCCCTCCGTCCATCCCGGAATAACGCCGGCGACGTCGAAGACCGCCGGCTGGTTGCGGGCGTAGGAGCTGTCGAACTCGGTTCCATCGATCAAGGTGCCGCGGTAATGGACTTTCACCCGGTCGCTCTCCTTGATGCCGGCCCCCGTGCCCTCTTTGAGCACCTGGTACTGCAGGCCGCTGGCGGTGGTGACCACGCCTTTCTGGGATTTATTCTTGGACAGAAAGGACTCCTCGGCCTTGGCATTCTGCTCGGCCATGGCCGCCAGTTTCTTGGCCTGGGCCTCCCGCATCTGAGTGGAAAAGTCGGTCTTGACCTGCTCCTCTTCCTCAGGCGACACCAGCGACTTGCGGTTGTTCAGGGTATCCTGAATGCCGCGCATGAAGAGATCCAGGTCGATTTTCGAAGGGGATTCGCTGAGCCCCTGGCCGATCTCCCGGCCGAGGACATAGCTGAGCTTGTCCTGGGAGGTTTTAAGCTCCGGCGGCGGGGTTGCGGCCTTGTCCGCGGACCAGGACAAAAATGGAAGAAAAGCCGCAACCACTACCACCCATCCGTAAACATATCTCATCCGATACTCCCTTCTTTTGAGCGCAATGCTCGGCGTTAATTGGGTTACGTCAGTCCCCCAGGTTCAATTCGAATTTCTGTTCACGAAGGCGTTGCCCCCACTGGGCCACGTCATGCTCTTCGCACAATACAAATCCGCATTTTTCGTAAATCCGGCGGGCGGCCGTCAAGCCTTGAAAGGTCCACAGGAAGACCCGGGGGTAGCCCCGTTGCCGGCAAAACCCGATGGCCGCCCGGACCAGTTGGGTCCCGATCCCGGCGCCCTGGAATTCGGGCAGGACGAGAAACCATCGCAGGCGGGCGCCTGCGGCCGAGGCCTCGCGGCCGTCGATGGCGATGGATCCCACGACGCGGTCATCGCAGTTCGCCGACCACAATCCGTCACGGTTCGGTTCCAACGCGACGACGAATGCGGAAAGTTCAGCGGCGACCTGGGCCTCGAAACTGGCGTCGAATCCCCAGTTCCGGTAGTAATAGGCGGCATGGGCTTCCGTGACCCGTCCGACCACCCCGGGAAAATAGCCCTGCCGTATCGAGGGTTGCATCTTGCCGGCCTCCCATGCTTTTTATGGAAAACCTTTCGTTGAGGTTGATACTCCGGCAATTAGACAGGAGCACTTCCAGCAGAGGTCCGGCCCGCCGACTGCGGATATGGCTGCGTTGAACCTAATTTTATTGCCGGATTAATAACACATTTCCGGCAGACTGCAAAGCACGGGCGTTGCGGCAGGCCTTCGTTTTTTCAGAAGGCAGTCTTTCCGGCGGGCGATGTATCTGTGGTTTTGTTTCGCTTCATCGTCTGCTCAAACTCGGCCCAGCGGCTCAGGTTCTCTGTGAAATAGATGAAGACGTGGTGGTCGTTGCCGCCGTAGACGTTCGGCACCAGCGACACCACGAGGACATCCTGCTCCTTGCGCCAGATGAGGGACCGGCCGTTTTCCATTTCCCATGCCACGACCTGCGGGGGGCCGTGCTTGGCGCGCAATGCCTCGACCAGTCCGGTCTCATCCGTCCTGAATCGGATGCGGAAGACCAGCGGGGTTCGGTCATGTGCGTCAAAAACCAGCTCGACATAGTCGAAGGGGGCATTTTTCTGACGGGCGTAGCGGTAGTTGAGTTTGATTTGGTCGTGTTCCACCCGCTCCCCGGGCGGGTGGTTCAGTTGGCGGTTGAGGGTTTCCAGATCCGGCAAGTGGGCTGCCAAAAAGCCCTTGTAGTTGCATTCCAGGTCGATGATGCCGCGCCGCTCGAAGGCATCGTTGCCCAGCTTCTGTGCAAGCTCCTTGCGGAGCGAGTCCGAGAAACGGGAATGGCGTCCGATATCGAGAAACGTGAAGCTTTCCGGTCCCGCCGGCGCCGGTCGTTCCGGTCCGGGTGCATTGTCGCTGCACGCCAAGAGGGAGAAAAGAATCAGGGCGAGCGCCGCCGCGGTGAAACCGTTCCTCCGCCGGAGCGTTTCCGGCATGGCGCGTCTATCGATCGGCAGCAGCGTGACGTCAATCATCGTTTTCGAAGATCCTCCTGTCTGATCCCCGGCCCGATATCGCCGATGCTGAACGGAAAGGACCCGGCCCGGCGATCGCGGAGGTAGGTTTGTAAGGTTTCGGTGATGACGCGGAACGCGATCTGATCCCAGGGGATCTCAGCCTCCGTACAAAGCATCACTTCCAGACTTTCTTTGCCCGGCCCCTCCCCCACATCCATCACCCGGCCTCTGAACATGAAGTAGATCTGGTTGATGTGACAAATATTAAACAGCCGATACGGGGCCAGATCGGCGACGCGAGCCCCGGTTTCTTCCCGAGTCTCGCGCTCGGCGCAGGCGGATACGGTTTCGCCGTTTTCAAGATAGCCGGCCGGCAAGGTCCATTTCCCATAGCACGGATCAATCGCCCGGCGGCACAGCAGAATCCGCCCCTCGAACTCCGGGATGCATCCGGCCACCATCCGCGGGTTTTGATAGTGGATGCTGCCGCAGGCCGGGCAAAGAAACCTCCCGCGGTCGTCGCCGACCGGTGTCGCGAATTTTAAAAGGCTGCCGCAATCGCTGCAGAATTTCATTGGACACCCATCAAGAGAAAATCCGCATCCTGGCGGTCGACCGTTTGCGGGTCGATGCTGCCTGAAACTTCGGGCAGAAAAACCGTAACGGGCAGCGGCGAACGCAGGCCGATCTGGCGCGGCACCGCTCCTTTTTGAGCGTGGCCGACACCGGTGAGAATGACCAGCGTGGTTTCCGGGCGGGTCGCGAGAAACTCCAGCGCGTGGACCGCCATGGCGTTGTCCCAGACCATCTGGGCTTCGCAGAAAAAGGTGAAATTCATGTTGCCGTGGGCGTGGGCGCCGTAAACGCCGCGGATGTAACGCATGTACTCTTCATCGATGCGGCAGGCCACGTCCGCGAGCTGGCCTCTCTGGTCTTCGGTCAGCGATTGGAATCCGCCCCGCGCCACCTGCCGGGTGATTTCCCGGGGGACGTTGAGCCCGATCATGGGGATCTTCGCAGCGCGGGCGTATTCAAAAATAGGTCGGTAGGCGGACCAGGGATAGCCCCAATTATCGTGGAAGATCGTTTCGAACGCCTGCGGCCGAATATCCCCGGAGACCCAACGGTCAAGGGCATCTTGGCTGTTTTTCCGGAACATTTCGAGACCGACCGCCACCCGGGCCCCGGCTTCGTGCAGGGCCTGAATCACCCGCAGCTGGGCGCCGTGGTGGCCGGCATCGGCGTGCTGCTCGCCGACAATGATGATCCGGCTCTTGAGTAGTTCCGGGATCAGCTCCACGAGGGTGGTGTGGCGCGTCGCGCGCAGGTCGAAGACCGGTTGCACGCCGCCCGCGGCCGCCGGTCCGGCATGGATCGCCAGCAAGGTCATGCATGCCAAAAGAAGGGTCGTCATAGAATTAATCCCACCGATGGATAACCGGCGAATGAGTCACCGCCCAGGCACCCTTGTCCCGGATTTGACCGTCTTTGAACGTGAGGTAGCTGTAGCGGCCGTAATGGGTGATCTTGGCGGCGGCGCTTTCCGCCGCCGCCGGCGGACCCGGCAGGAAGACCCCCATGGCGCGCAAGGGGTCGCTGGGATGCGGCATCACGCCGAAAAACGTGTCGGCGTCCGCCGGCATGATCGAGCCCTCCAGGGAGAAGCCGTCCTCGGTGAACCGCAGGCCGGCGGGTGCGGTGCGCAAAAAGCTTCGGTCGCGCGGCAGGCCCACCCAAATGACGTCCCGGTCATCGAGGCGGTCGGAACCGAGCTCATCTTCATGAACGATCGCAGGATGGCGCATCCCCAGCGAGCGGGCGATGAGTTCGGCCAGCCGCTGGCCGGTGCCAGTAGCTTGGGCGCCGATCACGATTATGGTGGACGGCGAGCTTTTCAAGGAATTGACGGTCGGCGGGATTTCAGCCGGATCCAGGCGGCGCAGCGTATGGCAGTCCGGATCAACCGCCATCCGCTTCGGCTCCGAAACCCCCGTGAATTCAAACCGGCTGAATGCCTCGGAAAGGCGGATGACCTGATCCATGCGACGGTCGCGGGCTTCGAGGACCAGCTCCATTTCGGCCGTGAAGAAAGGCTTCTCCTGAACCAGTCGGCCCGTGACGGGCCCCGCGCCGGAGGCCGTTTCGTCCCTGATTTCCTCCAAGTGGACCCGCGGCGCACCCTTGCGTCTGACCCATTGGTCGAAGTACTCGTTTAAGGATTGCCCCGACCGGCGCTCAAATGCGTAGCGCAGGTCATCCCAGGACGCCGGCTGGAACAGCCTTTCGCGGTAGATGTCCCGCAGCGCCCCCCAGAAGGCGTCCTCACCGACCAATCGACGCAGCATGTGGAACACCATGACGCCTTTGTCGTAGCCCACGGCTTTGGTGGCCGTGTCGGTGCGGCCCGAAAAGCGCGAGAGCGGAAAATCCTTCGACGGCGGCACCAGGGTCGAGTAGTTGCGCAGGGCCTGGAGTCGGTAATCTTTGGCTTCGGCCGGCGATTCCATTTCCCGGTAGAGGTAATCGGAGACGTAAGTGGTCAGCGCCTCGCTCCAGTTGCCGGATTCGAATTCGACATAAACGCCGTTGCCCCACCAGCAGTGCGCAATTTCATGGCCCAGGCTGGTCGAAAGGATGAAGGGCAGGCGCAGCACGCTGCTTCCGAGCAACGTGTAGGAAGGGAAGCCGAAGCCGGTGGGGAAAAAATTTTCCACCACCGCGAACTTGGGAAACGGATAGGGACCGAAAAGGTCCGAATAGAGTTGCAGATACCGGGCGACGGCTTCCAGGTAGGCCGGGGCCAAATCCTGATTGGGAGCCAGAAAATAGGTGGCGGCCGTGACGTCGCCGACTTTTCGCTCCTGCACCTGGTAGGCTGCGGCCGATAGGGCTAGCCCGCGTGCGGCGTGGTCGATGCGCCACTCGGACAGCGTCCGGCCGTCACGGGTGACATGGCCGAGGCATTGCCCGGCCGTGACGGCGATGACGCCGTCGGGGGCTTTGACCCTCAGCATGAATGAATCCTGGCCGTCGACCAGGTCGGGGTACCAGCCGGCACCGGGCAGCAGAAAGGTCCCGGCCGACGAAATGGAAGCAGTGACGCCGAAACCGGGGTTGTCGGTGTTGAGCGGCTGGACCGGCACGGGATCGTTGAATACGGCTTCATACGCAACGACGACTTCAATCGTGCGGCGACGCTCGTCCGATTCGAGCGGAATTTCCAGCTCCGAGTTCGAAAACTTGAACGTCCGAGGATTGCCGTCCGTTTCAACCCGAATCTGGGTCACCCGTTCGGAAAGCGTAAACATCAATTTGTGCCGGTCGTCGACACGGATGCTCATCCGGTCATGGCCCATCAACATGTGGGCGGAGGGAGCCAGCTCGATGGAAAGGTCGTGAGTCACCTGAAGGGCGGCGGCGCCTGCCGGCGGCCGGGCCACGCCCGAAATCAGGAGGGCGGCCACCCAAGCACAAATAGCGATCGCGGGGATCGGCATGGGAGCATTGTGTTTTCTGTCCGGATAATCGCGCATGGTATTAAGGCTCGATTTTAATTACCATATTCCGTTTGTCAAAAACAGTCCACATTTTCCGACGGCGTTGAGTGAGGCCCGCCTCGCCATCCGCCGCAGCATCCGGCCGCAAAGCGCTCGTGCTTTATTTTTAGACTAGATTGCTATATAAATAGTATCTGAGTTGTCCCTCAAACCCCAACTCCAATCGGAGGATTTTTCAACTCATGACCTCTTTGAAAAGGAAAACCAGACGCTGCCTGACGGTGGGACTGATGTTCGTTTTCATGCCCGGTTTGCTTTGGGATGTGGGGCAGTTCATGGCAGAGATGAGCGCCGTCCGACATCAAGGCCGGAGCGAGGGCGCGTTCGACCGGGCCGTGGGCGACCGTAGGATCGCAGTGTTCGGCCCCGGTGAAGCGCATGCCGCCGAATCCAGCCAGCCGGCTCTCGTGCGCAAGAAACTGCCGGAACTGGTGCCGGCAACATCCCCCAGCGCCGAACCCCAACCGGCTCCAACGGCATCAGCCGTCCGACCTCCGACGGCGGAGCAAGAGAAACCCAAGGAGACCGCAGCTTCCGAGCCGACTCCGCCGGCTGCCGCACCGCTGCCCGAGGTGGTTCCCGTTCCGCCCCCGCCGGTTGCAGTTGCACCTCCGGCTCCGGCCAAGATCGAAACGCCGAAACCCGAACCCACGCCCGTCAGCGTCACGCGTGCGGCCTACCCCTTTTCCATTTTGCTTTCGAGCTGCAAAGAAAAGGAGAATGCCTTGGCCGCTCTTTCCGGGTACCGGCAGACCGGATTGACACCCTACATCGTCCGGACGGATCTGGGCGGCAAGGGCATATGGTGGCGGACGCTCACGGGCCACTATCGAACCCTTGCGGAGGCCACCCAGGCAAAGAATGCGCTTAAAGTTCCCGATGCCGTGGTGGTAAAGACTCCCTATGCCAACCTGATCGGGCAGTATGGATCCGAGACCGAGGCCGCCGAGGCCGCTAATCGGGTTACTCAGAAAGACGTTTTTCCATACATGGTGAAGGGGCCGGGGCCTTCATTTCAGCTCATGGCCGGCGCCTTTCCTAGCCAGCAAGCCGCTGAAATCCATCGGCGCGAACTAGACGCAAAGGGGGTCTCGACCCGCACCGTCCAGCGCTAAGGGGAACGGCTTCGTCGGAGGGCCAAGCTCGGCGTTGCGCTTCATCCCGCGACTGCTGCGGCGTACCCGGCGTACGCCTCGCATCGCGGAATTCGCGCGCCTTGATCTTGGCCTTCGGACGAAGTCGCCGGGCTGCCGTATATCAGCGGCTTTCGCATCGAAAATCCTATTCCGCTGAAGGTTCTCTTGACCTGCACTGAGAGGGCCACTATCCTTCCGACAGGATTGTACTTTTTCTCAAATCCCTTCACAAGGAAGCGAACCAAAAGATGGCAAAAGCTGCAGCGCCAGAACTTAAAAATTACATGCGCAAGGAGACCGCCCTGCTGATCAGCCTGCTGGCGCTGGCGGTGGGCTTTTTCGGCGGAGTGTTTCTGGGAGTCTACAAATCGGGATCCGGCCTCCAAGGGACGCCGGCCGGTGGCTCACCCGCTGCTCAGAAAGAACTCCAGGATCAGATTGCCGCCCTGGAAAAAGAATCCCAGCAGAATCCGTCGAACGTTGCGGCATGGGTTGAGCTGGGCAACGCCTATTTCGACAGCGACCAGTACGAGAAGTCCATCCAGGCCTATCGCAAAGCACTCGATCTAAAACCGGACAATGCCGATGTGTGGACGGACATGGGGGTCATGCAGCGCAAGGCCGGGCGTCCTCAGGACGCCGTCAAGGCCTTCGACCAGGCCATCGCCGTCAACCCGAAGCACGAGGTGTCGCGGCTCAACAAGGGCATCGTCCTGTTCCACGACCTGCAGGACGCCGCGGGAGCCCTGCGTGCCTGGGAGGGCTTGCTGGAAATCAATCCGACGGCGATGGCTCCGGGCGGGGTTTCGGTCGACCAGATGGTCCAGAGCCTGAAAAAGCAGCCGCTTGCACCGCCTGAGAAGAAGTGAGAAACAAAGGGTTCCAGGGTTCGAGGGGTCAAGGGTTCAAGTGGAGTAGTGCCGCTCAAACCTTGTAAAGGCTTGAGCGTTCATTGAGAGCACAGCTTTTTTTGCTGGATCGCCCCGGCAATTAAGTTCTTAGCCCAAGGACTGACAAACGAAGAACTGAAGCTTGTAACCCTGGAATCCTTGACCCCTG
Source organism: Desulfobacterales bacterium (assembly GCA_030834695.1). Classification (GTDB taxonomy): domain Bacteria; phylum Desulfobacterota; class Desulfobacteria; order Desulfobacterales; family SpSt-501; genus SpSt-501. Next base: position 167 of record JAUQXK010000090.1, on the reverse strand, counting down.
GAACCCTTGGACCCTATCAGTTGTTTGGATACCGGCTGCCATATATCTCTTGAATCTCTTCCCGGCTGAATTCGTAGGGTGTGTTGCAGTTGTGACAACGCATCTGGATGGGAAAAGGTCCGTTGTCCCGCAGGTCCTTCAAGTCCTGGATCGGCAGCAAGGTGAGC
>JAUQXK010000089.1 GCA_030834695.1 Desulfobacterales bacterium | reverse complement strand
CGGCTCTCCGGCGCCAGTGCCCCCATCAGCCGCGGCAGGTCGCCGAAGCGGCCGATGAACCCGAAGATCAGCGCGGCCAGCACCACGAAGAAGATCGTCACCGCGGCCATGACCGGCGTGTAGCCGTAGCGCAGGGCATTGAAAATCTTGATGGGCAGCGTCTCCACCGTGAATCCCGCCACCATGTAAGCCACGATGTACTCGTTCAGGCTGAGCACGAAGCAGAAAGCCAGGCCCGAGACCAGGTAAGAACGGATCATCGGAAAGACCACCGTGCGGAACACCAGTTTGGAATCAGCGCCCATGGTTTCGGCGGCCTCGACGATCTCGCGGTCGATCGATTCGAATCCCAGCGAGATGGTGACGAGCGGCAGCGTCACGAAAAAAATCGCGTGGGAGACGATGGTCGCCGCCATCTGCCCGTAAAGGCCCACGGTCGCCCAGAACGCCAGAAACCCCAGGGCGGTGATGACCGGCGGGAGCATGAAAGGCGCGACCCCGAGCATGAACAGGACGCGGGCGTAGAACACCCCGTAGCGCCAGAGGAAATAGGCCAGGGGCAGGGCGATGGAGACCGCCGTCAGGCTGGAGAGGGTGGCGATAACCAGGCTGTTCTCCACCGGCACGAGCCAGGCGCTTTCGGTGAAGAGCTCGACGTACCAGGCCAGCGAAATCCCCTGCGGCGGAAAATACAGCGCTTTTTTCGCGTTGAGCGACACGCCGCCGACCACCACGATCGGGCTCAACAGAAAAAGCATCACGAGCGACAGAAAGATCTGGCGGAGCGCCCGGTTCATCGCGGTGACGGCTCCTTTGCCTTTCCGGCCAGCATGGTCAGCCCCACCAGCGCCAGGCTCACCACCATGAAGAACACCGCCATGGCCGATGCGAAGGGCAGATTCGAACGGTAGATGGCCTCGTCGGTGATCAGGACCGACAGGGTCCAGTGCTGCGGCCGACCCAGGATCTGCGGGATGAGATAGGTGCCCAGCGTGAAGGCGAACACCATGATCAGCGTGGCGACAATGGAGCTGCGCAGCGACCCCACCACCACCGTGAAGAACGTCGTCACGGGCGAAGCGCCCAGGGTCTGAGCGGCCTCCGGCAGGTGCGGATCCAGCCGCGACATGGGCGGATAGAGCACCAGCACGGTGTACGGGAAGGCGATGTAGCACATGCCGCAGGTCAGCGCCCAGAACCCGGGCGACCAGCTCACCGCCTTTTCCATGAGCCCCAGCCAGACCAGCAGATTGGACACCCCGGCCGTCTGGGACAGCATGATCGACCAGGCAAAGGCTACGATCACCGCCGAAAGCGAGAGCACCGAGACCAGCACGACCAGCCACACGACCTGGGCTTTGCGCCGCATGCGCGTGATGAAATAGGTGAAGGGGAACCCCACGGCGACACACAGTGCCGCACAAAAGGCCGAAATCAAAATCGAAAATACCAACACCCGGCCGAACAGAACGGTGAAGAGGTTGGCGTAATTGCCGATGGAAAAATCCGTGGTGTAAAACCCGCCCGGCTCGCGCTTGAAAAAGCTGACGGCCAGCATGATCCCGAAGGGAATGACGAAAAAGACCACCAGCATCGCCGCCGGGTACAGGATCGGCAGGCGGGCGCGCAGACCTTTGGGCGGTCCCCCGATCATGTGCTCAGCACCACGCAGGCGGACGGTGGCAGCACCGCCGTAGCCGCATCTCCCTGCCGGACCGCCGGGCGGCTCTTGGGGGTGGACTGGCTGATGATTTGAAAGCCGTTGCAGTCGAGGTAGATCTCAACGCTCGAACCGGTGTCGCGCACAAACGCCACCTGGCCCTGAAGGTGGTTCTCCCCCTCGTGGGCGCCGGATAGTACATTGATATCCTCCGGCCGCACGGAGATGCTGACCTCGCTTCCGGCGGAGACACCGGCCGGCAGGGCCTCGACGCTCAGGGTTTTGCCGGAAATCACCACTTGCCGGCCGCTGCGGCAAACTCCCTTCAGCAGATTGCTCGTCCCGATGAAATCCGCCACGAACGTATCGGCCGGGTGGCGGTAGATCTCAAGCGGGCTGCCCATCTGATGAACCTGGTTGTCGGTGCCCATGACCACGATCAGGTCCGACATGGTCATGGCTTCGCGCTGGTCATGAGTCACCAGGATGGTGGTGATTCCCAGGCGCTGCTGCAGCATGCGCAGCTCGAGCTGCATGTCCTCGCGCAGTTTGGCGTCCAGGGCCGAGAGCGGCTCGTCCAGAAGAAACAACCGCGGCTCGATCGCCAGCGCGCGCGCGATGGCCACGCGCTGGCGCTGGCCGCCGGAGAGCTGGGAGATGTGACGCGCGGCATAGCCGGGCAGCCGCACCAGTTCGAGCAGCTCATCCACGTGGCGGCGGCAGTCGGCGGCGGCCTTTTTTCGGATCCTCAGGCTGTAAGCGATGTTCTCCCCCACCGTGAGGTGCGGGAAAAGGGCCAGCGATTGAAACACCATGCCGAAATTGCGCTGATGGGCGGGCCGGTCCGTAATGTCCTGGTCTTCGAGCAGAACCCGGCCGGCGGTGGGCTGCTCCAGTCCGGCGATAAGGCGCAGCAGCGTGGTCTTGCCGCAGCCCGAAGGACCGAGAAAACAGACAAACCGGCCGTGGGGAATGTGCAGGTCGACGTTCTGGACGGCGACAACCGAACCGAAACGCTTGTGAATGTCTTTTAGGTCTAAACCGGCCATGTAAGAAAATGAGCCATCCCGCAAATTTCCCGGGATGGCTTTAGGGGTCAAGGGTTCGAGGGGCCGAGGGTTCAAGTGGGAGGAGGACGAGTCTTTTTTCTCGAACCCTGGATCCCTTGACCGCTCGAACCCTTTGTTCGTTTACTTCGTAATCATTTCCGTCCACTTCTGGTTGATCCAATCGCTCATATCGCCGGTGTAGATGTCGTAACGGGGGATGATGGGCTTGATGTCGCTCGACACCGCGGCGAAATCCGCGTCCGTCAGGCCCGTGAGCTCTTTTTTCACGGTCGGAGAGGTGCCGACCTTGAGCGAGAGCTTCTTCTGGATGTCCGGGCGGCACATGTAGTCGATGAACACGTGGGCTTCCTCTGCTTTCTTGCAAGCCTTGGTAACCGCCCAGGAACCCGAATCGAGAATGCCGCCCTCCTTGGGGAAGGTCGAGCGCACCGGGTGTTCCTTGCTCGCAAGGGTCGCCACGTCATGGTAGTACTGGCCCATGGGGATCTCGCCCGACTTCAGGGCCTGCTCGAACTGGGCCTCGTCGCGGTACCACAGCTTCACGTTCGGCTTAACAGCGGCGAGCTTGTCCAGGACCTTCTGGACGCCTTCCTTGGTGTCCAGCACCTGGGTGCCGCCGAAGAAGGTCGTGGCGGTCACCTCCAGCAGAAAGGAGTTGGAAGCCAGCGCCAGCAGGCCCAGCTTGTCCTTTTTATCCGCGCTCCACATGTCGCCCCAGGACGCGGGGGCCGCAGGAAAGACCTTGGTGTTGGAGACGAGCGTGATGTACCAGGATACCGCCCCGATCCCGTCCACCTTGCCGTCCGGATATTTGTGAACGAAGACCGGCAGCAGGTTTTTGTGGTTGGGGATCTTGGCAAGATCGAGCGGCATCCACAGGCTGGTCTTCTGGCCCTTCAACATGGCGACCTGGGCGATCATATTGACGTCCGCCGGAGCAACTCCCGCCTTGGAGGCCTGTTCCAGCTGCACCAGCCAGGCCTCACCGGTGGGCTCGGCCACCGACTCGACCTTGATGCCGGTCTCCTTGGTGAAATCCGGAAAGATGTGCTTGTCGAAGGAGTCCTTGAAATAGCCGCCGTAGACGCCGACCTTGAGCGTCTTTTCAGCCGCCAGCGCCGGCTGGGAAACCAAGGCCGCGACGCCGAGGATCAGGATGGACCAAAACAGACGGGATCTCGTGTTCATGGACGTTCTCCTCAAATAAGAGTTGATTTCAATGATGCGGCAAAGACTGGCCCTATATTGCAAAAAGGCTTTGGGGAGTCAAGAACAGCTTGAAGCGCCGGTCGCCTCCCGGCCCTTCATCGCTGCCTGATTTCATCCGGCGCTGCATATTTACTGTTGACACGTCCACACGAGGCAAATTATGTTAAGCAACTTTTTTTCTTACTCCAGCAGTAATCTCAGTTGCACATGTCCGGCGCTGATGTCTTGTGTACCAGGACCGCCGGGTCTCCCGATCGTCGGACCGTCACGAACCTACAATCAAGGAAGGAGAAGGACATGAAACGCATTTTCCTAATCGGCGTGCTGGTGCTGGGCATGGTGCTGCCCGGCGTCGCGTTGGCTCAAGATGCTTTCAAGATCGGTGTGGTCACCTCGTTGTCTGGCGATCTGGCCACGGGCGGCAACGTGACCAAGCGCGGATACGACCTCTGGGCCAAGGACGTGAACGCCCGCGGAGGCATCGAGATCCAGGGCAAGAAATACCCGGTCCGGCTCGTCTATGGCGATGATCAATCCCAGGCGGCCCAGGCCGCGTCCGCGGCCGAGCGTTTGTCCGTGCAGGAGAAGGTCGACTGCGTGCTCGGGCCCTATGCCTCGGGCGTCACCCTGGCCGCCGCCCCGGTGCTTGAAAAGTACAAGATCCCCATGATCACCGGCTCGGCCGAATCTCCGCTGATCTGGCGGCAGAACCCGCCTTTCAAGTACACGTTTGGAACCATCCCGCCGGTGAACTTCACCGGGTCAGGGGTCATCAAGAGCCTCAAGGCCCTTCCGGACGGCCCCAAGACCGCCGTCATCTACGGAACCAACGACGCCTTTTCCAAGGCCACGGCCGAGGCGTTCCAGGCCACCGCGGAGAAAGAGGGAATCAAAGTCCTCAAGTTCAACATCATCCCGGTCAAACAGGACATGACGCCGCTCATGTCCGCAGCCAAGGCCCTCAACCCCGACCTCATTGCCTTCGGCGGCCATGACGAGGAACTCATCAACCTGGTGAAGGCGTTGGTTCAGATCGACTTCACGCCCAGGTTCCTCCTCATGCACTACGGCGTAACCGAGCCCGCTTTCATAGAAGCCCTCAAGAAGAACGCCGACGGGGTCCTGGGTGGATCGGTCTGGAACGTGAACATGGACATCAAGGGGCAGATCGGCTGGCCCACGGCCAAGGCGTACGCGGATGCGGCCATGGCCGAGTACAAGGTCCCCTCCGACTACACCCAGGCGGGATGCTCGGCAGCGGGCCTCGCCTTCGAAGCGGCCCTGAAGCAGCTGGCGGTGCCGCCGCCGCTCGACGAGGCCGCCCGGACCAAACTGGTGTCGATCCTGGAGAAGATCGACATCCAGACCTTTTACGGACGGGTCAAATTCGCCGAAGAAGGCGAATTCTACCACTCCAACGCCGGTTTGACGCCGTTCACGGTGCAGATCCTCGATGGCAAGGAGATGGTGGTTGCGCCCGTCGGCCTGGCTCAGGCCAAGCTCCTCTATCCGTTGAAACCCTGGAAGCAAAGATAAGGGGAACACGCATCCTCTCACCCCCACCCGGCCTCCCCCTAGCGGGGGGGGGTTGGGGAGGGGAGGGTGCAACGCATGTGACTGTATTAGTGAAACCATGCCCTGAGGCTTAGGATCCATGCTGACTCTGCTCCCCCAAGCCATCATCGACGGACTCCTCCTGGGAGGGATTTACCTCACGGTGTCCATCGGCTTCTCGCTGGCCTATGGGGTGCTGCACATCATCGATTTCGCCGTGGGCGAGTGGATCATGCTGGGGGCCTTCCTCGGTCTCTATCTCACGGCATGGACGGGCTGGGATGCCATGTTATTCCTGCCGGCGGTCTTCGTCGTCTTCGCCGTGGTGGGATGGTTCACCCAGCCCCTGATCCAGCGGGTCACCAGCGGGGCCAAGGGGCGGCCCGTGCTCATGGCCCTGGTCTTCACCTTCGGCCTCGCCCTTACGTTTCGGGGAGCCGCGCAGACCGTTTTCGGCATCTTCACCCACTCCCTTCCGACGGAACTCGCAGCGGGCTCCTGGTACTGGGAGCTGGGGCCGTTCATGATGACCGTCCCGCTGGTCCGTCTGGCCGGACTGGTCTACGCCTTGGCCATCACGGTGGGATTGACCTACCTGCTTAAACGCACGGACCTGGGGCTCGCCATCCGGGCAGTGGCCCAGCACAAGGATGCCGCGGGCCTCATGGGCGTGAACATCCAGCGGACCAACGCGGTGGTGTACAGCCTTTACGTGGGGATCAGCGCCATGACCGGGGTGTTCATCGGCGCCATCATTTCGCTGAACTCGGGAATGGGGCCGGACCTGAGCCTCTTCGCCTTCTTCGTGGTGGTGCTGGCGGGGATGGGCTACCTTCCCGGAGTACCCTGGGCATCCTTCCTCCTGGGGCTCATCCAGTCCTTTTTCCTCATCTTCTTCAACCCGAGTTGGACCCTGCTGGCCGTGTTCACCGTGCTCTTCCTCATCCTGCTCGTGTCCCCCACGGGGCTTTTCCGGAAAGGAGTCTGACCCCATGCCCGACACCGTCTGGAAAAAGTGCGTCGTGGTGGCCGGCCTGGCGGTCTTTCTCCTGAGCTTTCCGCTACTGGTGCGGGATGCCTTCCTCCTGAGGCTTTTCACCGAGGCCCTCATGTGGATCGGGCTGGCCATCACGTGGGACCTGATAGCGGGCTACATCGGCTATCTCAACTTCGGGCACGGGGTCTTTTTCGGCTTCGGGGCGTACACGACGACGATCCTCTTCACCAAGGCGAACCTCCCCTTCGCGCTGTCTCTGGCCATCGGCGGCGGGGTGGCCGCCCTGGCCGCCCTCATCATCGGGTGGCCGGTTTTGAGGCTGCGCGGGGCCTATTTCGCCATTGCCACTTGGGCCTTCGGCAGGGCCATCATGCAGCTGGCCCTGGTCCTCGATGTCACGGGCGGCCCCGACGGAATGCGGCTTCCGCCCTTTCTGAACCCGCATTTTTTCGCCTACGTGATGCTCGCCCTGGTGGGCGCCACGTACATTGTCCTGTGGGTGCTCCTGGAGCGGGCCCCTTTCGGCCTTAAGCTCAAGGCCATTCGCGAGGACGAGTCCGGGTCCCTGGCCATCGGACTCAACCCCGCCAAGCTGAAGCTCCAGGCCTTAGTCTTGTCCGCCGCACCGGCGGGGCTCATCGGCGGCGTGTACGCCTATTGGATCACCTTCATCGATCCATCCTCGGTCTTCGGCGATCTGGTGACGGATCAAGCCGTGGTCATGGCCGTGTTCGGCGGGTTGGGCACCCTTATCGGCCCGGCCATCGGAGCGGTCTTTTTCCTGACGTTCAAGACCTACTTCTGGGCGTATCTTTCGGACTTCCAGGTCCTGTACCTCATCATTCTGGGGGTTGCCATCGCCGCCTGCGTGGTCTTTCTCCCGGACGGCATCTGGGGTGCCGTGACCCGCCGGCAGGAGGGCCGCCGGGCCCTGCGCAAGGGGCTGTCCCTGAATCAGAGAGCGGCGGCACCGCCGGCTCATCCGTCCGCCGCGGGGACTAGCGTGCGCCCATCGGTGCGGCCCAGGGACGGGGAGGAGGAATAGGTGGCGGAGCCCATCCTGCGCCTCGAGAACGTGAGCAAGGCCTTTGGCGGATTGAAGGCCGTGAACCAGGTTTCCTTCGACGTGTCCGAAGGGGAAATCGTGGGGCTCATCGGCCCCAACGGAGCCGGGAAGACAACGGTTTTCAATCTCATCAGCGGATACGATCCGCCCACCGAGGGAAGCATCTCTTTCAACGGCTGCGAAATCAGCGGCCGGAAGCCCTATGAACTGGCTGCGGTCGGCATCGGTCGAACGTTCCAGATCGTGAAGCCGTTTGCCGGCCTGTCGGTCCTCGATAACGTCACCGTGGCATCCTACCTTCGCTACCCCGCCCAACGGGATGCGCGCCGGAAAGCCCGCGAGGTCCTGGAGTTCATCGGCATGGGCGACCGGGCCGATATGCCCGCGGCGGGCCTCACCCTGGCCGGCCGCAAACGGCTGGAGATCGGCAAGGCCCTGGCCCTCGAGCCCAAGCTCATCCTTCTGGACGAGGTGGTGGCCGGCCTCAACCCCACCGAGGCCGACCAGACCGTGCAGCTGATCCTGAGCATCCGCAAATCAGGGGTAACGACCCTCATCGTGGAGCACATCATGCGAGTCATCATGGGGATCAGCCACCGGGTGGTGGTGCTCAATTACGGAAGCCTCATCGCCCAGGGCGCCCCTGAGGAGGTGGCCCGCAACCCGCAGGTCATCGAGGCCTATCTGGGGGAGTCCAAATGAGCACCTTGCTCAAGGTCGAGGGGATCGACGTCTTCTACGGACCCGCTCAGGCCCTCTGGGGGGTTTCCTTCGAGGTGGCGAAGGGGCAGCTCGTGTCGCTGGTGGGAACCAACGGCGCCGGCAAGACCACGACGCTCCGCGCCATCTGCGGCCTCATCGAAGCCAAGGCCGGCCGCATCGCCTGGGACGGCCGCGAGATCAGCGGGCTCCCGGTCCACGAGATCATGGACCTGGGCGTCTCCCTGGTGCCCGAGGGCCGCCAGCTCTTTCCCAAGATGACCGTCGAGGAGAACCTGACCATCGGCTCGTACCTGCGCCGCACCAAGGCCAACCGCAACAGGAACCTCGACTGGGTCTACGAGCTTTTCCCGAGGCTGTCCGAACGGCGGCGGCAGCTGGCTGAGACCATGAGCGGCGGCGAACAGCAGATGCTGGCCATCGGCCGCGCCCTGATGCAGGAGCCTAAATTCCTCATTCTGGACGAACCCAGCCTGGGGCTGTCGCCGGTCCTGGTACAGGATATCTTTCGCATCATCAAAGACTTCCACGACCGCGGACTGACCACCCTCCTGGTGGAGCAGAACGTGAGCCAGACGCTTCAGCTGGTCGACTACGCATACGTTATTGAAAACGGCCGGATCATCATGGAGGGCAAGGGCCGGGATCTGGCCGACAACCCCAAAGTCAAGGAAGCATACCTGGGGTTCTAGCGATTCTTCATAAGCGCCAATCCCTGCAAAGGTTTTTATCGAGCATCCCGTATCCAGTATCAACTATCTTTTCAAGTTCGACCAAAGGAGCCTACGCATGAGCACCGTCACTAACGAAGCATTGCAGCAACTGAGAACACAGGTCATCTCCGCGGGGGTGACGAGTGTCACGCCCGTTCATGTAGAATCCGCCCGGGGCGCCATCGTGCGCGACGTGGAGGGTCGGGAATACATCGATTTCGGCGGCGGCATCGGCGTCATGAACATCGGCCACTGCCACCCCAAGGTAGTGGCGGCCATCAAAGCCCAGGCGGAAAAGTTCCATCACACCTGTTTCATGGTAAGCCCATACGAGGTGGCCATTAAGCTGGCCGAGCGGCTTTGCGCCGTAACGCCGGGTCAATTTCCCAAAAAAGCCATTTTCGTGAACAGCGGCGCCGAAGCCGTCGAAAATGCGGTCAAGATCGCGCGCTACTACACCAAGCGACCGGCCGTCATCGTTTTCGACAATGCCTACCATGGCCGCACCCTGCTCACCATGACCATGACGAGCAAGGTCAAACCTTACAAGTTCGGCTTCGGCCCCTTTGCGCCGGAAATCTACCGCATGCCGTTCGGCGACGTGGCCGGACCGGAGAAGCTGAAGGACGTTTTCCTCAAGCACGTGAACCCCGAGGCGGTCGCCTGCGTCGTGGCCGAACCGGTCCAGGGCGAAGGCGGTTTCATCGCTCCACCGCCCGGCTACTTTCAAGAACTGGTGAAGATCTGCCGCGAAAACGGCATTCTGTTCGTTTCGGACGAGATCCAGAGCGGCATGGGCCGCACCGGGAAGATGTTCGCCATCGAACATTGGGGGGTTGAGCCCGACCTGATCACGGTCGCCAAGAGCCTGGCGGCGGGCATGCCGATCGCCGCGGTCGTCGGCCGCAAGGAGGTCATGGATTCGGTCCACCCGTGGGGGCTCGGCGGAACCTACGGCAGCAACCCGGTGGCTTCCGCAGCCGCCCTGGCGGTCCTGGAGGCCTTCGAAGAGGAAGACATGCTCGGGAAGTCCAGGGCCCTCGGGAAGAAACTCTTCGAACGCTTCGAGACCTACCGGAAGAAATACCCGATCGTGGGTGAAATCCGCGGCCTGGGCGCCATGCTGGGCCTGGCCCTCGTGAAAGGCGACCTGCGCGAGCCGGCCGCGGACGAGGCCAAGAAGCTCGCCGCCCTCTGCCTCGAGCGGGGCCTCATCATCCTGGTCTGCGGCACCTACAGCAACGTCGTGCGGGTGCTCGTGCCGTTCGTGATCACCGACGCGCAGCTGGAAAAGGGCCTGTCGATCCTTGAGCAGGGGTTGGCGGAACTCTCCAAATAAGCAAGTAAAGCCTGTTGCCGAGGGAATCTTCGAAAGCTTATTACTCCGGCAATAAAATAGGTTCAATGCGGCCATATCCGTCATCGGCGGACCTCGGCTCAAGTTGAACCTGTTTACTTGCCGGAGTAATAATTTAAATTAGCGAGGTTCGGGGAAATTGGGGTGATGTGATCCGGCCCCTGGCAATTTTGTTTTCGGCCAGGAAGTGATGCAGAGAAAGGCTCAATCACCAGATGGTTTCAACCCCCTGAAGCTGCCTCAGGCGCTGGTCCGACGTTACCAGCGGCATGCCGCTCACGCGGGAGGTGGCGGCGATGATCTGATCCGCGGGGTCCGCATGCAAGCCCTTGAGCAGGGTACTCTCCACCGCGATTTCGGCGGTCAACTCGACCAGCCGAATACCATACTCATGCAGCGACCGCTGGATCCAGGTCAACGTAGGGATGCTGAACCCGATCCTGCCTTTTTCGACCAGCTTGGCCAGTTCCCAGCAGGAAATCGCTGAAATAAATTTAAGCGATGGCTGATGCAAGGCCTTTGAGGCTTTGGTTGAAAGCGATTTCCTGTCTTCGATGCTCAACCAGATCCATACGTGCGTGTCCAACAGCAGTTCGTTCACCGGGATGCCTCCCACTCCGCTTCCGCCACCGGCGAAACAATATCACCAACGAATTGCACCGTTGCTTTCAGCGGGGCTCGTGTTTGAGTGCTTTCGTAGGGAACGATTTCGGCGATGGGCTTGCCGCGTTTGGTGATCAGGACCCGCTTCTTGTGCTTCTTGACATCCTGCAGCACAGCCAGGCACGTGGCCTTGAATTCCGAAACAGACAACGACATCATGGGGGCTCCTTATGATTATGGTCATATGACTATGGTCATTTTAGGCAGAAATACGGCACGTGTCAATAGCGAGGCGGCTTGCGGCTGTCTGCGCGCCGGGCCGGTGTCGCAAGAAAACCAAACGGAATCAATGATTGGCGGGGGTCACACGTACCCGAAAAGCTCAGGCACCCACATGACCACGATGGGGAAATAGGACGCCACGACGAGCGTGAAGCCATGCGCAGCCAGAAACGGCAGGGTCCAGCGCGTGACCAGCGAGAAGGGGTACCCCGTAATTCCGCAGACCACGAACAGCAGCACCCCCACCGGCGGCGTGATGAGCCCGATAGAGAGGTTCAGCACCATGACCAGCCCGAAATGGAGCGGATGGATCCCCACGGCCTGCGCCACGGCCAGGAGCGTGGGAGAGAGAATGATGATGGCGGCCCCACCTTCCATGAACATGCCCACGATAATCAACACGACGTTGATGAGCAGCAGGATGAGGTAGGGGTCCCGGGTGAGCCCGAGCAGAACGGCGGCGATCTTCTGGGGGATCTGCTCGGCGGTCAGGACCCACGCGAAGATGTTGGCCATCCCGATGATGAGAAGCAGGACGGCCGTGGTGATGCCGCTGTTCACCAAGATCCTGGCCAGGTCCTTAACCCGCAGCTCCTTGTACACCCACAGGCCCAGGATGAGCCCATAGAAAACCGCCACCACGGCGGATTCGGTGGGAGTGAACACCCCCGCGAGGATCCCGCCGATGATGATCACGGGCGCCACCAGAGCGGGCCCCGCGGACACGAACTCCTTCCAGACCCGGCGCCAGGTCAGAGGCACGGGATCGCGCGGGTAGTCGTGCTTCACCGCGAAATAGTACGCCATCGCCATCATGGCCAGGCACTGCAGGATGCCCGGGATCACGCCGGCGGCGAAAAGGCCGCCGATCGAAACGCCCGTGGTCACTCCCATGATCACCATGAAGATCGAAGGAGGGATGATGGGGCCCATGACCGCGGCGGCGGCAACGAGGGCGGACGCAAACCCTTTGCCGTAGCCCTGCTTCACCATGCCCGGAATGAGCACGCTCCCGAGCGCTGACGCATCCGCCACCGCTGATCCGGAGATGCCGCTCAGGAACATGGCGGACACCACCGTCGTGTGCGCCAGCCCCCCACGGACTTTCCCCACCAGCACGTTGGCGAACGCAATGAGCCGCGTGGTGGTCCCCCCCACGTTCATGATGTCCCCGGCCAGAACGAAGAAAGGGACCGCCATGAGCGGAAACGAGTCGATCCCGGTGAAGATCCGCTGGGCGATCAGATTGAGCGGCACATCCATGGCGACGAGCACGACCAGCGAGGTGATCCCCAGGCAAAACGCGATGGGGAACCCCAGGATCAGGGTCAGGGCGAAGACGGTGGCCATCAGGGTGATCATGGATGCCTCAACCGTCCAACGTAGCCGCGGAGATCTTCCTGCGGGGGCCGGACTCGGCGGGATAGATGTCCTGCAAAACCCCCGCCGCCAGCTCGATGATCATCAGCGCCGCCCCCACGGGAACGGCGAGATACGGGAAAAACATGGGGATCCGCATGGCGGGGGATAGCTGATTAAGATTGACCAGGGCGAGGGCCAGGCCCTGTTTGGCCAGGATGAAGAGAAACAGGATTGTCAGCACTTGAACGAAAACAGCCACCCCGGCCGCGGCCCTGGGCGGCAGCCGGTTCACGACCAGCGTCACGCCGATGTGCCGGCCCTCCCGCAGGGCGACGAAGGAGCCCACCATCCCGGTCCAGATCATGAGGTACCGGGCCAGCTCCTCCGACCAGGGCAGGGGGATGTAAATTACAAACCGAAAAAGAATCTGAAGCATCACGACGACGGACATGACCGCCCCGAACACCACGAGAAGCGCCATGGCCGCCCGCCGCAGGCAATCGCACAACCGGTTCAACCATCGGATGAATCTGGTCATCCCGTCCCTTCGCACAAAAAAGCGGAGCGTCTGGCCCGCCCCGCCGATGAATGACATGGCCGCATTGAGCATATTTTATTGCCGGAGTAATAAATCCCCCGGTTCGCCCTATTTCTTGACCCATTCGGCGTATTTATCGTTGGCCAGCTTGATGTGGTCCTTGACGATCTGGTCAGCCTGGCCTCCGACCGCCTGCTCGCCCTTCTGGGCGGCGGCAAGGGCCTTGTCCACCCACTCCTGCCCCACCTGCCCCTTCAGATAGGCCAGGGCCGCCGGCTGGGCGAGCTCCCGGTACTGGGCCATATCCTCTTTGGTGGGCTGGTAGACGACCATCCCCTTGTCTTTGAGCTTTTGGAGCCCCTCGATATTGGCCTGCTGGGAGAAACCGTTGTGGGAGGCGGCGAGGGCTTTGGCCGCTTCGACCACCCGCTTCTGCTGCTCGGGGGTCAGTTTTTTCTGATAGAGTTCCTCGTTGATGAAAATGATCAGCGGGTCGTAGAGATGGCCGTCCAGCGACATGTATTTCTGCACCTCGTAGAACTTCATGTCGTGGATGAGCACGATGGGGCACTCCATTCCGTCAACCACCTTCTGCTGGAGCGCGGTGTAAAGCTCCCCGAATGCAATGGGCGTCGGCGCGCCGCCCAGGCTCTTCACCATCTCCATGTGAACCGGGTTTTCCATGGTGCGGATCTTGAGGCCCTTCATGTCCTTGGGCGCCTTGATCTCCCGGGAGTTGTTGGTGAAGTGGCGGTAGCCGTTTTCGGTCATCCCGAGGATGCGCACGCCGGTCTGCTTCAGGAACGCCTCGGCAAAGGCCTGGCCGAATTCGCCGTTGTAAGCGTTCCAGGCAGCGGGGGCGCTCGAAAAGAGATACGGAATGCCCATGACCATGACGGGCGAAAAGAAACCGGCCACGGGCCCCGAGGAAAGGGTGCCCATCTGGATGGTCCCCATCTTGATCCCTTCCAGGGACTCCCGCTCGTTGCCCAGGGCCGAGGCATGGAAGGCCTGAACCTCCACCTCGCCTTGGGTGCCCTTTTCCACCATGGCCTTGAAGATCTCGACGGCTTTGACCGTCCGGTTGTCCGGGTTGTTCGGGCCGGCATTGGATAGTTTGATCACCACCTTAGCCGATGCGCTGGCAGCGAGAAAAAACACAAGGACCAGCACCGAAAAAGAACCAAGAAGCCTTTTCATCTTCATGCAACCTCCTTTTGGTTTTCAGCGCCTCTGCCGGGACGCCGCACAGAAATGCATGACCGTTGATCGGCCGTTCCAAGGTTGAGGCGTGCAAGCGCAGTCCTCGTCCGAACGGTGAAAACCACTATAGAAACGGCCGGCCATGGGTGTCAAGGCCGGACACCATTTGACAACCCCTCCGGAACACTTTACAAATTTGTCATTGACGCTTCTTTTTTAGGAAAGAACCCCATGACCCTGCCCATCGAAAGCTTCGCCGCGGATTTCGATCCGAAGTTCAAGATCTTTCATGAGCTCATGGCCCGCAAAGTGCGCGATGTGCTGCTCGTCTCAACCCCCTACGATGCCTGGATCATGGAGGAGGACTGCCGGCTTTCCGAGCGGATCATCAACGAATACCGCGGATTGAACCTGAGCAACCCACCGCGCATCACCTGGGTGCCGACGGCGGCCGCCGCGCTCTCCGCCCTGGCCGGGAAGCACTTCGATCTGGTGCTCAGCATGCTGCACCCGGCCGACGCCGACGCCGGCGTTCTCGGCCGGAAGATCAAGGAGCACAACCCGGACCTGCCCGTATTCCACCTGAGCCACCAGTCGTTGGCGTCTTCCACCGAAGCCGGCGCGGAGTTTCCCAAATCCCCGGGCGTGGATCGAACCTTCTTGTGGTCCGGCAACACGGACCTGCTGCTGGCCATGGTCAAGAGCACCGAAGACCGCTGGAACGTCGAACACGATGCATCCGCGGCCGGGATCCGGGTCATTCTGCTGGTCGAGGACTCGCCGGTCTATCGCTCGTCGCTTCTGCCGCTGCTCTACAAGGAGGTAGTCTCGCAGATCCAGGCGGTCATGGAGGAAGGTCTGAACGAGGAGCACCGCCTGCTGACCATGCGCGCCCGGCCCAAGATCCTGGTGGCTGAGGACTACGAGGAGGCCTCGCGGATCTTCGACACCTTCCAGCCTTACATCCTGGGCGTCATTTCCGACGTGCGCTACCCGCGCGGCGGCCGGCTCGACGCCGCCGCCGGAGTGGATTTCCTCAAACATGTCAAACGCGAGCGCTTTGACATTCCCCTGCTGCTGACCAGCTCGGACCCGTCCAACGCGGATCACGCCGTCGCCATCCCGGCGAGTTTTGCGCACAAGCTCTCGCCCACCCTGCACGAGGAAGTCCATGCCTTTTTCCGGGACCATCTCGGCTTCGGCGATTTTGTCTTCCGCCGGCCGGGCGGCGAAGAAATCGCCCGCGCCGCGAACATGCGCGCCCTTGAGAAAAGGATGGCCGAGATCCCGGAGGATTGCTTCGTCCACCACTGCAACCGCAACGATTTTTCCCGCTGGCTTTTCGCCCGCACCGAAATCACCCTCGCGAGCAAGGTGCGGCCGCTGCGGGAAGCCGATTTCCAGAGCGTCGCCAGCCACCGCGAGTATCTGATTTCCATCATTCGAGCCCGGCGCAGCCGGCGCCAGAAAGGCATCGTCGTTAATTTCGAGGCCGGCGACTTCGACCTGGACGCCGAGTTTTTCAAGACCGGCCAGGGCAGCCTCGGCGGCAAAGCCCGGGGCCTGGCCTTCATGGCGAACCTGCTGCAGCGCGTCAGCGCCATCCACGACGCCTATCCCGGCATCACGATCGGTATCCCCCAGTCGCTCGTCGTCACCACCGAAGGTTTCGACGCCTTCGTCGCAGAAAACGACCTCAAACGCTTCGCCACCCGCGATGCCCCGGACGAGGTGGTGGCCGAAGCATTCCGCAGCGCAGCGTTCCCCCAGCCAATCGCCGATGATCTGCGCGCCTACCTGGCCCGCGTGAAATATCCGCTGGCCGTGCGCTCGTCGAGCCTGCTCGAGGACGCCAAGTTCCGGGCCTACGCCGGGCTTTACCGCACCTATATGCTGCCCAACGACCATCCCAGCCTGGACCTGCGCCTGAAGCAGCTCATCGCCGCCATCAAGCTGGTCTACGCCTCCACCTATTTTCAAAGCCCCAAGGCTTTCTCGCGGCGGGTCGGCCACCGCACCGAAGAAGAAAAGATGGCCGTCATCGTCCAACGGCTCGTGGGCGAAACCTGCGGCCGGAACTTCTATCCGGCGATCTCGGGAGCGGCCCAGTCCTACAACTACTACCCCTTCGGCCCGATGAAACCCGAGGAGGGAATCGCCACCATCGCGCTCGGCCTGGGCAAGACCGTCATGGAAGGCGAGAAGGCCCTGCGGTTCTGCCCTCGGCATCCGCAGGTCCTGCCGCAGCGTTCGACCGTCGCCGACATCCTGGACAACTCCCAGCGGTTCTTCTACAGCCTCCGGCTCGGAAGCCCTTATCCGGCCGCACTCGGGACCAACGAGGATGCCAATCTCGAAAAGCGTGAGCTGGAGGATGCCGCCGATGATCCGCCGGTGCGCGCGCTCTCAGGCTATTTTCTGCACGGCGAAAACCGCATCCGCGAAAGTTACGACCCCCACGGCCACCCCGTGCTGACGTTTTCTCCGGTCCTGAAGTACGACCTGTTCCCGCTGGCGCCCATGCTGGCCGACGTGCTCGCCTTGGGGCGGGAGGGCATCGGCAGCCCGGTCGAAATCGAGTTCTCCGTGAACCTGAGGCAATGCAGCGGCGGCCCGCCGGAGTTCGTTCTGCTCCAGCTGCGTCCCATGACGGCTCGGGCCGAGCTCGTGCAGGTGGCCATTCGCGAGGAGGAGGTCCGCCGGGCCTTCTGCGTGTCCTCCCAGGCGCTCGGAAACGGCGAGAAAATGGAAATCGCCGACCTCGTCTTCGTCAAGCCGGGCGCCTTCGATGTGCGCCGCACCCCGGAGATGGCCCGCGAGATCGGGCAGATCAATGCCGCCCTGATGGGCGCGCAGCGCAAGTACCTGCTGATCGGACCCGGCCGCTGGGGTTCGGCCGACCGCTGGCTGGGGATCCCGGTGAGTTGGGCGGAGATCTGCGGTGTGGGCGCCATGGTGGAGACTACCGCCGCGGAGCTCCGCGCCGACCCCTCCCAGGGATCGCATTTCTTCCACAACATCACCACGCTGGACATCACCTACTGCACGGTGGACCCCGAAAAGGGCGACCGGCTGGACTGGGCCTGGCTCGAATCCCTGCCGCGAGAGGCGGAAACCCGCCACGTGGCTCATGTCCGGTTGCCGCAGCCGTTTGTGATCAAGGCGGATGGGCGTAATTCAAGATGTGTGATGTTCATCCGATAAACTGGAATGGGTTTGGTTGGCAAAAGCCTTTGCGGAACGATACGGGATACTGAATGCTGGATGAAAATGAAACCAAAGAATCGGGCCTCCATCGAGCATCGAGTATCCAGCATCGCGCGAAGCGCCTTTCCGGTATCCAGTACCTGGCTTAAGGCGGGAACCTTTGACACGAACTGACGATCCCAATCTGTTGACAGCCGTGGTGGCCGACTCCGGCGGCCGCATCTTCGACCTTCCCGGGTACGCCGCCGTGGGCATGTCGGGAGAGGACTTGGCACCGCTCGCACCGGAGCAGACCATCGGCATGCCCTACGGCAGCGAGCTGATGTACCTTCCGGACCGCGTACCCGTGCTCTTCAACCTTGCCAGCGGCGACCTGGAGGAAGTTCCCGATAACCCTCACGCCCCCGAAGAACCCATATACCCCGTGGCGCTGTTCAATTCGCCGGGGCATGTCATCACCCGCGTCAGCGCCTACCGGGAGCGGCCCCGCGCGCGGTCCCTGCCGCTTTTCTCCTACGGCGCGGTGGGCTGGCAGCGCGGCAAGTTCCGGTCGGCGGCTCTGGTGGTGGACCGGGAGCCACGCCAGGATCTGCGGCGCATGCCGCCCGCCAGTGTCCGCGCCGGCGTCAAGGAATTGCGCCGGCGCATGCCGGAAAACCGCCTGCGGCTGCACCTGGAAACCTGCGCCCTTACCCATGGCTGCCCGGCCGGAAAAAATTTTTTCCTGGGCCGCTACGAAGCTCCGCTGCCGACCGCCGTCACCTGCAACGCCCGCTGCCTCGGCTGCCTGTCGCTGCAGAAGGGCAGCGGGATCAGCTGCACCCAGGAGCGCATCGCCTTCACGCCGTCTCCTGAAGAGATCGCGGAGGTGGCGCTCTTTCACATCGGGCGGGTGAAAAGGGCCGTGGTCAGTTTCGGCCAGGGCTGCGAGGGCGAGCCGTTGTCCGCCGCCCGGTCCATCGAACCCGCCATCCGCCTGATTCGCTCCGAGACCCGGCACGGCACGGTCAACCTGAACACCAACGCCAGCCTTCCGGACGTGATCGGCCGGCTGTGCGAGGCGGGCCTGGACAGCATCCGCGTCAGCCTGAACAGCGTGCGGCCGGAGTGCTACGAGGCGTACTTTCGGCCAAAACGGTACGCGTTCGAGGATGTGCTGCGCAGCATCGACACCGCGCTTGAAAAAGGCAAATTCGTATCGATCAATTATTTGAACTCACCGGGTTTCACGGACACACCCGAAGAGGCCGAGGCGTTTCTGACCTTCATGGAGGACCACCCCATCCACATGATCCAGTGGCGCAACCTCAATTACGACCCGATCCGTTACTGGAAGGCCATGGACGCCGCTGCACCCCTCGGCGAACCGATCGGCATGGCGGCGTTGATCCGTGGCATCCGCGACAGCTATCCCAATCTCAAGTTCGGCTATTTCAATCCGCCGAAGGAAAAATTCAGGCTGTCGACCCAACTTTCTGCTTAAATAGAGTTTTCATGCTCCAACGGCTCTCAGCGCATTGGTTTTAAGTTTCAAGTGTTAAGCGATGGAATGCTGTCATTCGAAATGGATCCACGTCTTTTACTAAAATCTTAAAACGTAACACCTAAAACAATAAACTGATGAACTACATCGAAGCCAAAGTGACTTTCGACCATCCCGACGCGGATTTGGCGGGGGACCTCATCGCCGGGGTGTTCTTCGACTTCGAACTCCAGGGGGTGGTGGTGGAGGACCCGTCGCTCGATCCCGAGGAGGAGTGGGCCGAGAACGCCGTAGCCAGGCCGGCGGTCCATGCCGTGGTCGGCTATCTGCCCGAAGATGAGCGCCTGGACGCACGCCGCTCGGTGCTGGAAGCGGAAATCGCCCGCCTGGGAAACCATATCAGCCTTATTTACCGCTTGAGTTACCGGCAGGTCGACGAGCAGGACTGGGCCGAGTCCTGGAAGGCGTTTTTCTGGCCGCAGAAGATCGGCGAGCGTATCGTGGTCAAGCCGTCCTGGAGGGATTATCGCAGCCGCCCGGGGGAGATCGTGCTGGAACTCGACCCCGGCATGGCGTTCGGCACCGGTACGCACCCGACAACCGCCCTCTGCGTGCAGTTGATCGAGCGCCACCTGAAAACCGGCGACTCGTTTCTGGACATCGGCACCGGTTCGGGCATCCTCCTGCTGGCCGCGGCCAAGCTCGGAGCAGGGCAGCTGTGCGGCGGAGACCGCGACGAGATGGCCGTGCGCGTTGCGGCCGAAAACCTGCGGCGCAACGGGATCGAACGGCGCCGGGTCTGCCTGGCCCAGGGATCCTTGGCCGCACCGTTCCGGGGCCGGTTCGATCTGGTGGCCGCCAACATCCTCACCCATGTCGTCATCGAACTGCTCGGCGACGTCGCGCGCCTGCTCAAACCCGGCGGCATATTCATCTGCTCGGGGATCATCGAACAAGGCAAGGACCTCGTCATCGACCATATGATGGGCAAGGGTTTTGATATTCTCGAAATCCGGCAGAAAGAGGGCTGGGTGGCGATGGCCGGGCGATGCAACGGATGAAGCGATACGGGATACTGGATGCGCGATACTGGATAAAAAATAAGGGGGCATGGTTTTTCATCAAGCATCCCGTATCTCGTATCCAGCATCTTGTCGCCGAAGCAAAAAGCTCAACACCAGACACAAACACCTAAAAACCTACTACCCAACCACCAAGGACCATGCGCATTCTCCTCGTCGAGGACGACCCCAAGATCGCCTCGTTTATCCTGAAGGGCCTGAGGGCCGAGGGTTTTGCCGTAGACCATTCCGCCGACGGCGAGCAGGGCCTGGACCTCGCCTTGACCGAGCCCTACGCGGCCGTCGTTGTGGACGTCATGCTGCCCAAGTTGAACGGTCTCGATCTGATCCAGACCCTGCGACGGGAGAAGGTGAATACGCCGGTGATTGTTCTGAGTGCCAGGGGAACGGTGGAAGACCGGGTGAAGGGGCTTCAGACCGGAGCGGACGACTACCTGGCCAAGCCCTTCGCTTTTTCCGAGTTGCTGGCCCGGATTCAGGCCCTGATCCGACGCCACACCGAAGCGCCCGAACCCACAAGGCTTTCCCTGGCCGACCTTTCCATGAACCTGCTCACCCGCGAGGTTTTTCGGGAGGACCGCCGGATCGAACTGCAACCTCTGGAATTCTCGCTGTTAGAGTACCTGCTGCGGAACGCCGGCCGGGTGGTCTCGAAAACCATGATCATGGAAAACGTATGGGACTACCATTTCGACCCCCAGACCAATGTGGTGGAGTCCCGGATCTACAAACTGCGGGAGAAAATCGACAAGGACCACCCGGTCAAGTTGATCCACACCGTGCGCGGAGTGGGATATGTTCTTAAAGCGTCTGATTGAAATCCGCCGCACGCTGGCTTTCCGCTTGACCCTCTGGTATGCGGGCATTTTTCTTTTTTCCGCTGCGGTCGCCTTCGCCTTTTTCTATTATCTCATCACCGAAACCATCCGCGGCCGCGCCGACCAGGACCTCCTGGCTGAAGTCCGCACCTTTTCCTCGGTGATGGCCCTGCAGGGGGTCGAAGCGGCCAAACGGCAGGCCCTGCTCGAATCCCGCGCAGCAGGCGAGAAAAAGATATTCGTGCAGCTGCTATACCCTGACGGCCGCTTGTTTTCATCGTCCAACATGTCCTATTTTCACAACATCCCGGTTTCGATCGAAGCCATCGGCCGCATGCTCGAGCAGAAAGAGCCTTTTTTCGCTACGGTCAGTTCCCCCGACCACCGCCACGAGATCCGCGTGGTCTATGCGCTGCTCGGACCGGGGCTGATCATCCATCTCGGCCAGTCCATGGACGACTTGACCCGCTTCATCGAGGCCTTTCAACGGATCTTCGTCTTGACCATGGCCGGCCTGTTCGCCTTGGCGGTGGCGTTCGGTTGGTTCATGGCGCGGCGGGCGTTGGCCGGAGTCGAAACCGTCACCCGGACGGCACGGCGGATCGCCGCCGACGGCCGCCTGGCCGAACGCGTGCCGGCCGGCAGGGGCGGGGATGAAATCGACCGCTTGGCCGCGACCTTCAACCGCATGCTGGACCGCATCCAGGCCCTGGTGAACGGCGTTAAGGAGATGACCGACAACATCGCCCATGACCTGAAAAGCTCCATCACGCGCATCCGCGGCCAGGCCGAGGTCGCACTCACCTCCCGCGGGACGGCCGATGAATACGAGACCATGGCGGCTAGCGCCATCGAGGAGTGCGACCGCCTGCTTGAAATGATCAACACCATGCTGTTCATCTCGCGCAGCGAGGCCGGAGTGACCCGGCCGGAGTCCAAGCAGTTGGACCTGGCCGCGGTGGTTCGGGACGCCTGCGGGCTTTTCCAGTCCCTGGCGGAAGACAAACAGATCGCATTGACCTGGGAAGCCCCGGCGCGGCTTGAGATCTCCGGAGATGTCCGTCTCATCCAGCGCATGCTGGGAAACCTCCTGGACAACGCCATCAAGTACACCCCTGAAGGCGGCGCGGTGAGCGTGTCGCTTCAGCCGAATCCGGACCGCTCCGTTTGCATTGCCGTCCGGGACTCCGGCGCAGGCGTTTCCGAAACGGATCGACCCCGCATTTTCGAGCGCTTCTACCGCGGCGATCCCAGCCGCTCTCAGACCGGCGCCGGCCTGGGCCTGAGCTTTGCCCGCGCCGTGGCCCGTGCCCACGGAGGAGACATCACCGTTGAAAACGCCCCTTCATCCGGCGCGCTCTTTCGGGTGGAGCTTCCCGTATCAGACTTATTGCCGGAATCATGCCGGAATCATGATTGATGGCTTTTTACGAGTTCATCATGATTTACACCCTCTCTTGAAAACCCCTGGGGTTTCAGCGCCGGCAGTTGCCACAGCGTAGGCTCTTAAAAGCTTGACATGCCATCGATTATTTGCGAACGTCTCAGGATGAAATTGATGCGTCATCCTTCAATTGCACTGCATAACGAATCAGCGGCAAATCAAGAACGCACAAATAGAACAAAGGAGGATTCTCATGGCTGAAATCAAGACGCAGCCGCAAGCGGAACCGGATTACGTGGTCATTGAAAGCGGCAAGACCACGCTTCGCGACCTCTACAAGAAAGAAGACTGGATGGCCGTGTGGATGGGCTTCTTCCTTCTCATCGTAGGACTGCTCATCTACCTGCCGCGGCCGCCGGAAAAAGCGGCCGAAATTCCAAAATACAACGCCACCATGAAGGAGGAAGCCGCCAAGGCGCCGTTCAAGACCATCGAGTGGCATAACGCCTCGTCCGCCAAACGCGGCGTCCGGGCCACCAATCAGGATTTTGCCAAGACCATCCAGAACTTCCTGTCCGCGCCCAGCGATTGGGATACCAACCCGATCGACGCACTCTATCGCAGCGAGGAAACCGCCAAGGCCATGGGCGCGCCGTTCAAAGAGGCGGCGGACAAGACCAAAGCCGCTTCAGACGCTGCCCTGGCGAGCGCCAAGACCGCCCAGGCCGCAGCCGCGGCCGCCGGGTTCAAGGACGCAACCCTCAACGCGGCGGCCGAAAAAGAGGTCAATGCCTGGCAGAAGGCCAAGGACGCCGCCTCCAAGGCCGAGGGCAAGTTCAAAGTAAAAGCCTACAACCGAATCCCCTACCTGATCGGATTATGTGTCATCCTGGCCGTTTTCTTCGGCATCGGCAAAGCCATCATGGGCACCCCGTTCGGCCAGTTCGTCGTCGGGTTCCCGGCGGTTTTCATTCTGGCCATCCTGGCCTACATGGCCGAAACCCAGGCCTTGATGAAGTACTGGGGCTTCGGCTTCCCGCTGTGGGCCATCGCCTTCGGCCTGCTCATCAGCAACACGATCGGCACCCCCAAATGGATCCAGCCCGCGGTCTGCACCGAGTTCTACATCAAGACCGGCCTCGTTCTGCTCGGAGCCGAGATCCTTTTCAACAAGATTTTGGCCATCGGCAAACCGGGCATCTTCATCGCCTGGATTTGCACGCCGGTCACCCTGATCCTGACCTACTGGTTCGGCCAGAAGATCGTCAAGATGCCTTCCAAGACTCTGAACATCACCATCTCCTCCGACATGTCGGTCTGCGGCGTTTCGGCGGCCATCGCCACCGCCGCGGCCTGCCGGGCCAAGAAGGAGGAGCTGACGCTGGCCATCGGCTTGTCCATGGTCTTCACGGCCATCTGCATGGTGGGCCAGCCGGCCTTCGCCAAGGCGGTCGGAATGCCCGAGATCCTGGCCGGCTCCTGGATGGGCAGCACCATCGACTCGACGGGCGCCGTGGCTGCGGCCGGTGCCTTCTTGGGCCCCAAGGCCCTCTACGTCGCGGCGACCATCAAGATGATCCAGAACGTGTTGATCGGTGTCGTGGCTTTCTGCGTAGCCGTGTACTGGTGCACCAAAGTGGACTGCAAAGCCGGCGCCACCGTGAGCTGGTGGGAAATCTGGTACCGCTTCCCGAAGTTCGTGATCGGCTTCATCATCGCTTCGATCGTCTTCTCCATCATCGACCAGAGCGTGGGCAAGGATATGAGCAATGTCATGATCGACCACGGCGTGCTGCGCGGCTTCACGCGCATTGCGCGCGAGTGGTTCTTCGCCCTGGCTTTCACCTGCATCGGTCTCGAGACCAACTTCAGGGAGTTCGGCCAGTACTTCAAGGGCGGCAAGCCCATCACCCTCTACGTCTTCGGGCAGACCTTCCAGCTCGCCTTCACGCTGCTGGTCGGCTATATCATGTTCTATATCGTGTTCCCGGAGATCACCGCCGCCATCTAACGGCATGAGCGTAAAATGCGCAACCGCTGAAAACATCGGCTGCGGGGCCTCGGCTCCGCAGCCGATGTTTTCGCCCTGGCTTAAACTGATCGTCGGATTTGTCCTGATCTGGGCGCTGATATTCGTAGGCGGGTCGCTCGCCCAGCTCCTGCCCGGCGCCAGGCACATGGCCCGGGTGATCGACGAACGCGGCCTGCGGGCCACCGCCGTTTATTATACGGACTTCGAAGAGCCGGCCGAAGGATCGGAACGCATCCGCGACAGCCTCGATTACGCGCCTCGTGGAAAATAGACGCCGTCTTGCGAACCCCGGTTGGTCGCCCGATCGCACCCGATTCTTAACCATCACCGGATACCCATGAAGGGCCTGGAACGCAAAAAAGAGTGGATCCTCCAGCACGAGCTGCTGTTCGCCAACGCCATTGGCGCCGCAGTGTTCGAGAAACCCAAGGTCAATTTCTGGATGGTGCTCGTCCCGCTGCTGTTCCTATACTTCGTTTACCGTATGCAGAGGTACAAGACCGGCCGCATGAACTTCGACCGGGAGTTCATGACCACCCGTCGGAAAGCCGTGGACTTGGCGGTCGAGGCCTTGACGGCGGAGGTCAAGCCGAACATCGATCAAATCGCCCGGCAATCCGGCCTGGCGGATGACTTGGAACGGCCCTACGCCTGCTGGCTGAAGGCGCTGGTCGACCACTACACGGACCTGTTGGCCGCAAACGGCGACAGCTTTGAAACCCTGGTGCGCTCGGCCTACCGCAACCGCACCAACCTGCTGCTGACCCTCAATCGGCTGAATACGGTCGAAAAAGACTTCTACACCGCCTTGAAACCCCGAATGGCCGCCACCGAGGGCGCTGCGGCGATCCTCGCCACCATCGAAGAACACTCCCGGCGGCTGCGCCGGGAACTGGCTGAAAGCATCTTCGCTTGAAGCGCTGTTCCTGGAACCAACGCCGGATGTGCCGGCTGGCAGTGCTCTGCCTTTTACTGATCACTCACGGCCGTTGCCTCGCCGACGATACTCATGGCAGCGGCGGCTGGCAGCAGTTCGAGCGGCGCGTGCGGGACGGCGAGATGAGCCTGGCTGATGGCCGAGCCCAAATCTCGCACTGGGCCGAGGCCCTGGAGCAACTCTACGACTCCGAACGGTTTGGCCGACGGATCTTTTTCCCGCTAAGAGGCCATGGGGTTCCGTCGATCGGAGGCAAAAACGGGGAAGGTTACCAGCCGGGGGGCTATGAGTTTTTAGGCGGCAACCGCCACAAGGGCCACCCGGCCCAGGACATTTTCATTCGTGACCGCAATCAGGACGGGCTGGACGACCGCACCGGCCGGCCGGCAGAGGTCCTGGCCCTGGCGGACGGCGTGGTCCTCTCGGTTTTCGAGGAGTGGGCGCCGGATGAAGCGCACCGGCATATCCGGGGCGGCAACTATGTCTGGATCTATCACCCCGCCCTCGAGATATTCTCCTACTACGCCCATCTTCAGGACATCCGCGTCGGCTTGGGCGAAAACGTGCGCGGCGGTTCGTTGATCGCAGCCCTGGGCCGCACCGGAACCAATGCCTACCCGGCCCGATCCCCCACCCACCTGCATTTCATGCTGCTCCGGGCGAGGGACATGACGCCTATCGATGCCTATCCGCTATTCGCCGCGAGTCCCTGAGTCGCTCTGCCGGAGGTTCGGGCCAGCAGAGGCACCGACGCCGAACCGGCCGGATCGACCTTGCGAAAACAAATCCTTCGTCCAATCCCGAGCACATTCCGCACGGCAATTAGCTTCCGGCCCCAACCGTTTCCTGCAATTCCCGCCTGGCGTCTTCGGAGAGGCCCAACCGATCGATCTCGACCTTGAGCCCCTCGGCCGTTCCGAAGCGGCCGAGATATCCGTTGACGCGGGCGGCGGCGGTGGAGTTCATCAGCTTGGCGTCTTGCATATAGTAGCGCTGCATTTCCTGCAGCAGTCGCCTGTTCTGGCGCAGGTAGTACTTCTGGTGATAGGCCTCGGCCGGATAGAACCGGCTGAAGGGGGTCACCTCGGTGAACACGCGCCGTTTGAGCTTCGCCGCCAGGCGGTCCCGGGATTCCTCGGCCAGGCGTTTCTGATCGTCGCTGTGGTAAAAGACGACCGCCTTGTACTGCGTGGACCAGGCCCTGCTCGTCGGATCGTGCTCGCTCCAAAAGTACTCAAGCAGTCTTTCGAAACTGATGCGCTCGGGATCATAATCGATCTGAAGGGTTTCGGCGTGGTCGCCCAGATGATGGTAAGTCGGGTTCTCGCGGGTTCCGCCCGCGTACCCGACCCGCGTCCGGACCACGCCGTCCAGGACTCCGAACCTGGAGTCCGGGCCCCAAAATCAGCCCAGAGCAAACGTGGCCGTCGCCAGATGATCCGGCACGACGGCGTCGATGGGCGGCACCCCCTTCTCGGGTGGCAGGGGAGCGCCCGATGAAAGCGCTCCCGGCTGGGCATCCGCCAGCCGGCCGGAGCCAAGAACTCCCAGCAATGCCAACAGGAAAACTGCGGATCGGTTCTTCATGGTATTCCTCCTGGGTCGAGATGAAACAAAGCCGATTCGGATCGAAGATAACCATCCAACCGGGACGCGCCAATGCAGCCGGACCTGTTTGCGAGGTGTTGAAAGAATTGGCTTTAATGGATTGAGTCTGCTAATTTCCGAAAAGGCCGATTTCAACATCCCCCGGCCCCCTTTTTCAAAGGGCGGAAAAGGGAGGAATGGCGCCGATCGACTTCGTTTCCGATAATGCGGCGCAACACGCCCAAAATTGCTTCCGGCTGATATGGTACAACCCGGTCCCCAAAAAATAACTTATGAGCTGCGCCTGCTGACCACGGAGTCGGCAACGGGGTATTTTGGGTGCATCCCCGGGATGGATCTCGGTTATGAGAACTTCCTGGCTTACGCTCGCCGCCGCCCCAACGACGAGTTCATGCGCAGGCATCTTTTGCGCATCATTCGGGGATGGGACGAGCTTCGTTTGAAACAGTGCGTTGCAGAGCTCGACCCGGAGGACGGGTTTCTCCAGGCGCTGCTGTGGGAGGCGTCCCAGGTCCTCCCCCATCCGAAGAAATATCAGCGGAATTTTCCCCTGAAAAAGCTCAAGTCGCTTGCAGCGCACACTCCCCTGATTGACCTCAAATCGCATCTCCTCAGGGATCGCGGCCGACACCGAAACTGGATCGCGCTTTTCCGCGAAAACATTCTTGAACACCGGCCGCTGCCGGACTCGGCGGCCATCGGATGGGCGGCGCCGGTCTCCGAAACCAGCATCAAAAAGCTCCTGGAACCGCGTGCGACGTTGAAGCAGCTCTTTGAGCAATCCCGGCCGCTTTCGGAGAAGGCCGTTGCGCCGGCGCTCGGCCCGGAGCAAGTGCACGCCCTGGCCCTGGAGCGGCTGCGCCAGGCCGGTGTAACCGTCGGAAACGAGATGCGCCACACCGCTTCGCTCAGTCCGATCGCTCTGCTGAGACGCTGGCAGATGAAAACCGCGGTCAGCAGCGGCCGGCATGATTTGGCGCTCTCGGGAGAGCTCACGGCCTACGGCCGGGGGATCGATTTCGAGGCGGCGCGGGCGGCCTGTGCCATGGAGGTGGTCGAGCGCTGCTCATCCTTCGCCAGCTTCGATGGCCGGGGCCCGTCCGGATACGCCGATCCCCCGAACGTGGTTCACGGCCGCCTCTCGGACCTGCGCAGGGATCAGGTGGCGGCGCTCGACCCCAACGGCCTGGCCCTGGAGGCGCCATACCGGGACGAGCCGCTTTACTGGCTGGAAGCCCAGGAGCAGACCCTGGCCGGATCCCGATCGGTATTCATCCCGGCCCAGTGCGTGTTTCTTTTCTGCAACCTGGACGAGATCAAGCTTTTCTCGGCCCTGGGTTCCACCGGATTGGGCGCCGGCGTGACGATGGCAGGGGCCAGGCTCAGCGCGCTGAGCGAGGTTGTCGAGAGGGACTGCGAGGGAACGACCCCCTTCGACCGTGCGCTTTGTTTTGAAATCGAAACCCGGGATGAGCGTTTGGCGGCCCTGCTGGAGAGCTATCGCACCAACGGGATCCACCTCCAGTTCCAGGACCTGACGCCCGCCATGGGGATGCCCTGCTGCAAATGTTTCGTAGCGGCCGCCGACGGCCGGATCGCCAAGGGCACGGGCGCACACCTGGACGCTCGGCGGGCCCTGCTCGCAGCGCTCACCGAAACCCCTTTTCCATATCCCGGCGGACCGTCGTCGCAGCCGGCCATGGAGGGGCTGGTACGCGTGCCGGTCGAAGCCTTGCCCAATTATGCCTGCGGTGCCCCCGAAGAGGATCTGCGGACGATGGAAACGCTTCTGCTCGCCAACGGATTCCGCCTGATCTACGCCGATCTCACCCGCAGCGACATCGGGCTGCCGGTGGTGCGTGCGATCGTGCCGGGTATGGAAATCCTGGCCGATTTCGATCGCCACTCCCGGGTCCACCCCCGGCTTTATGCCAACTACCTCAAGCTGGCTTCGAAGAAATGACTCCGTAATGGCAACACGCATGGCCGCAAGGGAATTTTCAACATGACCGCCTTTGCCCTGTCCCTGCTGCTGGCGGCCGGCTTCGTCCATGCCGGCTGGAACTACCTGGCCAAACAGGCCGGGGGCGGGCCGGTGTTCGTCTGGCTCTTTGCCGGAGTTTCTTCGCTGGCTTATGCGCCGTTGGCGGTTATGGTCTTCTATGGGTCCCAGCCGAGCATCGGACTGCCCGAGCTGGGGGTCGTCGTCGCGACCATCGTCGTTCATCTGATCTATTTTCTGCTGCTGCAACGGGGCTACCGGGTGGGCGACCTGTCCCTGGTTTATCCCTTGGCGCGCGGCACCGGCCCCGCGTTGTCGATGGTGCTGGCGATCGTGCTGTTCCAGGAGCGGCCCACGATGCTGGCCATCGTCGGCGGCTTGCTCGTCGCCAGCGGGGTTTTCGCGCTGGCGGGCGGCTCAGCATCCCCTCTGCGCAACCGCAAAGCGGTCGGCTACGGCCTGCTGACCGGAGTGGCCATCGCCACCTACACCCTGGTCGACAAGCTGGGCGTCAGCACCTATCGGATCCCGCCGCTGCTGCTGGTCTATGCCATCGACGTCGGCCGCGTCCTCCTGCTCGCGCCGATCGCATGGCGCCGCTGGAATGAGGCGCAGCGGGAGTGGTGTCGCCATCGACGGCAGATCGTCGCCATCGGAATCCTCTGCCCGCTGTCCTACATCCTGGTCCTCACGGCGCTGGTCAGCACCCCGGTCAGCTACATCGCCCCGGCCCGCGAAGTGAGCATCCTCATCGGAACGGTCATGGGCACCCGCTGGCTCTCCGAGGGCGACGCCCGCCGCCGCATCCCAGCGGCCGTCGCTATCGTCTGCGGGGTGGTGGCGCTGGCCATCGGATGAGCTTCCAGCGACCGCAGGTTTTCGGGGCGGCAGAATCCCCGCCGGAATT
This sequence comes from Desulfobacterales bacterium, assembly GCA_030834695.1. GTDB lineage: Bacteria > Desulfobacterota > Desulfobacteria > Desulfobacterales > SpSt-501 > SpSt-501. The sequence continues at coordinate 246,005 of JAUQXK010000089.1, read as the reverse complement.
TTCGGCAATGGTTCAGATCATCGCTCGCCGGTTCGAGTTGAAACAGCGCGGGCTTTCACTGGTCGTGGTGGAACACAAGCAGAAGATCGACGGAAGCGTTGCGGGAGGCCGGCATCACCTATGTCCCGCAGGTGGCCAATGTCTTTCCTTCGCTCACGGTCCAGGAGAATCTGCTAGTGGGCACGCCCAAGAATCAGCGCAACGGAGATTGGCTGCGGCAGATCCTCTCTCTTTTCCCGTTCTCGCTGAAAAACTGAGAAGCGATTCCATTGACCTATCAGAGAAAGGAGGGGAGCCATGCACTGCTTTCGTTCCACACTATGGGGAGTCATTCTTCTATGGGCTCTATGCGGAGCCGCCGCCGCGGGCAGCGAACAGGCCATTAAGCTCCGCAGTCAGAACGAGTTGTCCGAGTTCACTCCCCCGGAGAGGTTCCTGGCCGGCAATTTCCTGGCAGACGAGACCGATCCGGCTTACATCTTCGGCAACGTCAGGGATTTCGCCAGATCGCTCTCCTGCCCGGTTACCTGGCTGATCGAAGGGGCCGAGCGCAAGCGCATCGAGGCCCGGACCCAGCAGCCGGGCCCGGTCGAGTATTCCATCTACCTGGAGGCGGACTGCCCGGGCAAGGTTGCCTACTACATCTTCGTCGACCGCTCTTTCAATCCCGACCAATGGCTGGAATGGCGCCGGCCGTTCCATCGAACAAAAGCCGAACCTCACTACCAGGCGGCCAAGGCCAGCCTGGATCAGGCCGCCCAGAACGGTTTTACGGTCGAGGCGGAGCTGCGTTTTGTGGCGCTCAACGGCGACCTGCTGCTGAAACGACCGGAGAACATTCTGGTCGGCGATCTGAAATTCAAGCCGATCTACGATCTCAAAAACAACCAGGCGTTGGCCAAGTAACCCGAAACGAGCCGGACGTTGGCCCTTTTATTGCTGGAGGAAATCGTGATGGATCAGACCACGAAACAAAATGGATTGACGCGCCGCGGGTTTATCAGAACCGTCGGATTCGGCGGAGCGGCCGCCGCCCTGGGCATCCCGGGAGGCGTTGACGCCCAAGCGCCGGCCGCCGCACAGGCTGCAGCCATGCCCAGGCGCAAGCTTGGAAAAACGGGGGCCGAGGTGTCGATCCTGTGCCTGGGCGGCATGTTCGACACGATCAACAACCAATTGCTGTTGCGGCAGGCCTACAACTGGGGGGTGACCTACTGGGACACGGCCGAGGGCTACGGCAACGGCCTCAGCGAGGAGGGGTTCGGCCGCTTTTTCACCCGTTATCCGGAAACCCGCAAGAACATCTTCCTCGTGACCAAGTTCCGCACCTCGCCGCCCGACAAACTGAGCGAAGCTCTGGACAAGGGGCTGAAGCGGCTGTGCACGGACTACGTGGACGCGTTTTTCACCCACGGCATCAGCGATTTCAGCCAGATCGCAGGGGTCCGCGGCTGGGCGGAGCAGATGAAGAAGGCCGGCAAAATCAAGTGGTTCGGATTCAGCACGCACACGAACATGGAGGACTGCCTGCTGGCCGCCGCAACGTCCGGGTGGATCGACTCGATCATGTTCACTTACAACTTCCGGCTCATGAACGCTCCGAAGATGAAGGAGGCCGTGGATGCGTGCGCACAGGCGGGAATCGGCCTGACCTCCTTTAAGACCCAGGCCGGCGGACAGGTCAAGCCGGACAGCGAAACCGAATTCAAGCTGCTCCAGAAATTCCTCGATAGAGGCTTCACCGACAAGCAGGCCAAGCTCAAAGCCGTGTGGGAAAACCCGCACATCGCCGGCATCTGCTCGCAGATGCCCAACCTGGCCTATCTTTCGGCCAACGTGGCGGCAGCCCGCGACCTGACGACGCTCTCAGAAACCGATCGCGAGATGCTCGAGCGTTTCGCCCATGAAACCCGGTCCGGCTATTGCGCCGGCTGCGGCCGCATCTGCCAGACGGCCGTGGGCGGGAAGGTGCCGGTAAACGATGTCATGCGCTGCCTGATGTATTATCGGGACTACGGCGACCGCGAGATGGCCCGGGATGTCTTTGCCGGGCTGCCGGCGGCGGCGCGGTCCCAGCTATCCGAATTGGATTACTCCAAGGCTGAAAAAGCCTGCCCGCAGGGTCTGGCCATCGCCGATCTCATGGCCGAGGCCTCCCGGCTGCTGGCATAGAACTCGCGAAGCGCTATTCGTCTTCGGCAAACTCCCAGCCCATTTCAACCGCCAGCCAGTGCGGCAGGAGCATGATGGACCTGCAAAAATCAAGTCCGGCGCCTTCGATCTCGGCTCTGAGAAGCTGCGACAGCGGCTGGGTCGCGTCCAAAATGGATGTGAGCGCCACGGGCGCATGCTCGACCGGCCGATGATCATGTGAGGGACGGCAGGCGGCAGGATCCGAGCTGACGTAGTGCGTCCGGCAGATGACCGGCCTGACCGGATAGGCGCTGCAGGCGCGGTCCACCAGCAGAGGGCAGCAGGGCTCGTAGCCGAAAAGCTCAAGGCCGCTGGAACGGTCGGCCGGAGGGTCTTCCTTCCGCCGCCCGCTATCCCATGCAAACCACTGCCGGGTCCGTCGCTGGAGGCCGCCGATCTGCTGCACGGAGAACGTGCGCTTGATGTATTGTCCCAGGGCGTGGGCCTCGGCAGGGTTCGTTTGAATATGCTGCCCGCAACAGCTGCAGCAGCCCCGTTTGCAGCTGGAAACGACGCCCGCCTCACGCCGCAGACGGCCGAGTTCGCGGTCCGCGGCGGCATCGATGCGACCGTACAGTTCCTGGATCAGCTGCTCCTGCGGCGTGACGGGTATCAAGGCCTTGTATTTTTGACGCGATGACATGCTTTTTTCCGTTTTCTGCCGGGAACGGGCGCTGCGCTACAGCGGCTCCGTCCGCTCGCCGTGGAACTCCGCAGCCGCAAAGAAACGCTCGTAGTTTCGACGGTTGAACCAGCCCAGGTAATCATCGTCCGGCCGCGTGCGCTCTTCGAGCACTTTCCAGACGCCCGCCGGCATGTCCCAATCTGCGTTTTCCAGGTTCGCTTTGAGCTGGTCGACGCTCTTGACGCCGATGATCACCGCGCTGACGAATTTGCGGCCCAGCGGCCAGCCGATGGCCAGCCGGGTCATGGGAACCCCGGACTCCAGAGCCACTTGCTCCAGGAGTTCGGCGATGCGGAAGCCCTGGGCATTCCAGAAGCGCGGGCCGTCGACCTGGGTGCGAAAGAAATGCCGCGTGCCCGGTGCCGGATCGCTCATGCCCTTGTATTTTCCGGTCAACAGCCCGGCCCCCAGCGGGCTGTAGGCGGTCAGGCCGATCCCATGGTCCACCGCCGCCGGAATGAGCTCGCGCTCCAGCTCGCGGTGGATCAGACTGTAAATGTACTGACCGGCCGCCAATGGCTCCAGTCCCATCCGGTCGGCCACACCGGCCGCCTTTGCAACCTGCCAGCCGAAGAGGTTGCTGCACCCCAGGTAGCGGACCTTGCCCTGCCGCACCAGGTCGTCCATGGCCCGCAGGGTTTCCTCATAGGAAGTGACCGGATCCGGACCGTGGATATAATAAAGATCCAGATAGTCGGTCCTCAGCCGTTTGAGGCTGGCCTCGCAGGAGGCCATGACGTGCTTGCGCGACAGACCGGACTGGTTGGGCTTCGGGCCCATGGGAAAGTAGCACTTCGAGGCGATGACCAGGTCGTCCCGGTTCACATGCGGCAGGAAGAACCCGACGATCTCCTCCGATCGCCCACCCGCGTAAACGTCCGCACAGTCGATGAAGTTGCCGCCGGCGTCCAGGTAGGCCCTGAGGATATCATGGGCTTCCGATTCGCTGCAGCCCCAGTTGTCCGTTCCAAAAGTCATGGTTCCCAATGCGATTCGTGAAACCAGCAGTCCGGACTTGCCCAAAAATCGATACTTCATGGGTCTCCTCCTTCTTCCTTGACGGTGAGCGGGCATTGCGACAGGAGATGGCTGATCAGCTTCGGTTCAGTTCGGCTTTGATGGCCACCGCCAGGTTCTGAACCGTGTAAGGCTTTCGGAGGTAGCCGCCCGCGCCGAGTCGCTGGGCGGTTCGAACCCGTTCGGTTTCCGCATAGCCGCTGGTGATGATGGCCTTTTGGCGAGGATTGGATACCTTGACGCGGTGATAGGTCTCAAGACCGTCGATGCCGGGGTCCATGATCATATCCAAAATCAACAGGTCCGCCTTTTCGCGCTTGAGAAACTCGACCGCCTGCTCGCCGCTGTCAACGGACTTGGCGACATAACCGAGCTGGGTGATGATCTTGGCTGCGATTTCACGCTGCTCGTTCATATCGTCCACCACCAGAATCGTTTCACCGGCGCCTTTGTACGCATCCAGGGACGGCTCCATCGCCGCCTTGGAGAATGACTCGCGCGTGGCCGGGAAAAAGGCCGTGACTTCGGTGCCGCGGCCTTCGACGCTGCGGACATCGATGCGTCCCTTGTGGTCCTGCACCGTGCCCCATACCACCGCCATGCCCAGGCCGGTGCCGCTGCGTCCCATTTTCTTCTTCGTGAAGAAGGGTTCGAAAATCCGCTGCAGGTCTTCGGGAGGAATGCCGACGCCTGAATCCGAAACCTGCAACACCACGCTTTCATCCGGCCCGTTCTCAAGGGGCCTCTTCATGGCCGCATCCTGGTAGCGGTTCTCGGTGACGATTTTGATGGTTCCGCCTTCCGACATGGCTTCGGCGGCGTTGGACACCAGGTTCATGATGGTTTTCGAAAGATGGATCGGGGATCCCTTGACGTTCAACAGGTCCGGGGCCAGACGGCTTTCGAGGTCAACGAACGGGTGAAAGGTTTTTAGGCGCTTATATTCAGGGCTCAGCAGGTATTCGGACACCAGATCGTTCAGGTTCACGATTTCTTCAACCGGAACCCCGCGGCGGGCCAGCGTCAGCAGATCCTGAACGATGGCGGCCGCCTTTTTTCCGGATTCCTGAATGACTTCGATGGGCCTTCGCAAAGGGCTCTCTTTGGGTATGTCCATCAGCAGGAGGTCCGGATAGCTGACGATCCCGGACAGCACGTTGTTCAGGTCGTGAGCCACCCCTCCGGCCAGGGTGCCCAGGGCCTCCATTTTCTTGGATCGGGCCAGGCTCTCACGCAGTTCCGCCTTTTCCTGTTCGGCCTTGTATCGCTCGGTGATGTCACGGGTGACTCCGAGGATACCGATGGGATGGCCGGTGTCGTCCAAGAGAAAAGACGCCGTGACCTCGACTTTAACGCGGGCGCCGTCCTTGCGGAGCATGTCCAGCTGGAGGGTGGTGGAGCGCTGAAAGGAGCCCGAATGCTGAGCACGGCGGTATTGCTCTTTGAACTCATTCAGCACCCTGATCGCCGATTCGGGGGCCAGCAGTTCTTCCAGCTTGAACTGCATGTATTCATCCGAACTCCAGCCCAGCAGTCGTTCGATCGCCGGACTGAGATAGGTGAAGCACAGCTTCAGATCCATTGTCCAGATGACGTCCTGGATATTCTCGGCCAACAGGCGATACTTCCGCTCGCTTTGCTGAAGGTCCTTCTCCGATTGGCGCCGCACCTGGACTTCTTGTTTCAGCTGGTCCTTGGCTTCGATCAGGTTCTCCCGTTCCTGCTGCAGGGCGGCGGTCGCCGCCTCGGTTTTACGATTCAGCGCCTGCAGACCGTTGACCAGAACGGCAACTGAAACGGCGGAAACTCCATTTAAAAAGATGAAATTGATGCTGGCGGTCAGCCCGCGTAAAAGGTTGATCGACGCCGGCGGGGCTGCCACGTATCCCTGCGAGGACAGCCAGGCCAGGATAACGATGGCGGCGGCGTTTAAAAAAGTTGCCGATAGAGCCCCCCGCAGCCCGAGCAATATGCCGGACAACACCGCGAAACAAAACAGCCAGGCCGGCCCTCCGCTCAGAAACCCAGCCTGGGCGATGATAAAAATTCCTACCAGAAACGTGATCAGCAGGGTGAGGGCCGCGCGGATGGCAAGCCGGATTCGGTAAAAGAACAGCAGGCCGCTGCAGCCCAGACATGCGATAATATCGAAAATGGCCAATAACCACAGGCCCTCGCCGATAGCCATGTAGAGAGCGGGCGCCAGGGCGATCAGGCAGAAGGCCGTGCTGACGGCGAGCACCGAGAACAGGATGCGCTCACGCCAATAGGTCAGGCCGTCCATGGCCGGGCCGGGCTCGCTGCGGGTGTACCGCTTATCGAAGAATGCTTTGGCTGAGGCGCTCAACCGCCCGATGGCTTGGCATAACTTTTTGAAAAATAAGGGCATTGCGATGATGCCTCGATGATCAGCGAAAATTCACAAATAATTAATATGATAGCACTTATTTATCATCGGCACAATCGGCGCAGTGCTTAAGCCCGAGGCGGCCCCGGATGATCATGCCGTTGCGATTTCAATGGTTCTCGGGTAATGGTGGTGACTTCATAAAAAAGGAGGAGGATTATGGCACGAAATATATTGGTCGTCATCGGAAGTCCCCGCAGGAACGGCAACAGCGCCGCTTTGGCCAGACAGGTCGCAGCCGGTGCCAAAGAAGACGGCGCGAAAGTGGAGACCGTCTTTCTTCAAGGGCTCAACATCCAACCCTGCACGGCTTGCGACGCCTGCCGCAAAAAGCTGAAGAAGGATTGCATCATCAAAGACGACATGAAAGCGCTTTACCCCAAGATCAAAGCGGCCGATGGCATCGTAATCGCCAGCCCCATCTATTGGTTCACCGTTTCGGCTCAGACCAAGCTCTTCATGGACCGGTGGTATGCCCTGGGCGGCGACGACGGGTATGCGCTGGCGGGAAAAAAATTCGCCGTCGTCCTGGCTTACGCCGACGCCGACCCCTTCGCCTCCGGGGCGGTGAACGCCCTGCGAACCTTCCAAGACGCTTTCAACTTTGTCGGAGCCGAGCTGGTGGGCACGGTATATGGCAGCGCCTGGAAGGCCGGGGAGATCAAGAAGAACAAAGCTCTCATGGACTCGGCCTGCGAACTAGGTCGGAAGCTCGCCGGCGCATAGAGTCGAGGGCTCCTTAGGATCCATACGCTTCGACAACTTCGTAAAAACGACAAAGTCAAGGCGCGTGAATCTCGCCACAGGCGGGACGAGATTGGCCTTCCAAGGAAGTTGGGTTGTTTTCTGGGGGAGCGGCTTTCCAGCCGCGATGATCGAGGCTGAAAGCCTCTCCCACAAAAAAACTTTCTTTCCGATAAAGTAGCGCTGCGCGCCATAACCCGCTTTTCATGGTGTTGTCCAGCCCATGATCGGCACGGTGCTGATGCTGTTCTGGGGGCTGCCCGTCAGAACCCGGTCGCTGTAGGCGACGTAAACCAGGACGTTGCGCTCGCGGTCGAAGAAACGCACCACCTGCAGCGTCTTGAACACCAGGCTGCGGTGTTCGTCGAAAACGCGTTCGCCGTCCTTCAGTTCATCGACGATCCGGATCGGGCCGACCTGCCGGCAGGCGATGCTGACATGGCTCGTATCCTCGGCCATGCCCATCGCTCCCTTCACCCCGCCGGTCTGCGCCCGAGATAGATGGCAGGCGACTCCCCGAACCTTGGGGTCGTCGAAGCCGTCGACCACGATCTTGTCGTTGGGGCCCAGCCAGCGGAAGTTCGTGCTGACCTCGCCGGTCGTTCCGCGTTCAGGGCGGCTGAAGATCCACCATCCGAATGCGATTACGATTGCCAGCACGACGACGATGCCTGTGACGATTTTTTTCATGGATTGGTTGGTCCTCTCCGTCTATCGGCCGGCTTCCAGGGTCAGCGCCGCAGACACAGGATCCTTCGAATCGAGCGCTGCGGCTGGCCTGGCCTCCAGACGCTCCGCCGCGATCTGGCCGGGCCCGCTGAGTTCTGCGATAACCGCCTGGGCGCGCGCGTCGCCCAGCCGGACCAGCGCGCCGTCATCGACCGGTTCGGCCGCCGCCAAGCGGTCGAACAGGATCTTGGCCGTCTGCCCGGGGTCGTCGGCCGCAGCCTCCGCAGCCGCGGCCTTTCCCTTCGCGGCCGCTTCTTTTTTAGCTTTTTCATCCGCCGCCTTCAGCTCGGCCTTCAACGTCCTGAGCGCTTCGGCGCCGATGCGCTCCGCGAACAGGGCCTCCAGCGCTTTTATGGTTTCCGGGCTGCCGAAATCCACGGGGCCGGGATCCGCGCCCGGATCGGGCTTCTGCCCCAGCCGGGTTGCCAGGGCGCGCCGAAAGCCGGCCGACTTGAGCTCCGCCCGATCGCTCTCCGGGTTGTAACGGCCCTGCACGCCGAGCTTGAGCTGGGGCCGTTTCTGCAAAGCGCCGGCAAGCTTGGCCAGCTTTTCCTTTTCCGGCGGCGGCACATCGGGCCGGCCGGGCTCGAAGGCCACGGCATTGAATGCCTCCTCCCCGCCGCCGGGCAGAAGCGCGCCGAGCGCACGGAAGGGGCTCGACACGATCTTGGTGATCAGGTTGCCGAGGGCCTTCCAGATCAGCGCACCGTAGCTGAATTCGGGGGAATCCAGGTTGCCGCTAACCGGCAGCCCGAGGTCGATCACGCCGTTGGAGTCCTCCAGCAGGGCCACGGCCAGATCGAGCGGCAGGTCCACCGCATCCGGGCTTTCGACCTTCTCTCCGAGGGTCAGGCGCTCCACCACGATCTGGTTGTCGCCCGCGAGCTGGCTCTTGTCGATCTTGTATTTCAGGTCCACCGACAGCTTTCCGGAATCGATTTTGCGCCCGGCGAACTTGCCCGAGTACGGGGTGAGCCGGGACATTTCCACGTTCCGAAAGACCACGCTGATGTCGGTGAACGCCTTGGGGTCGGAGGTGTTCAGCTCGCCGTCGATTTTGGACGTGCCGTATTCGTCCACCCGGCCGTCGAGCTTGATCTGAGCCCGCACGTTCTTGGCGGAAGAAACCCCGGCCACCACGCCTTTCAATTCGTGGATCTTGGTGCCGAAGGGCGTGATCAGGCTCAGATCGGCAAAGTCGACCTTGCCGTCGCTGACGAGAATGCGCCGCACCCGGATCGGGAAGGGATCGGCCGAAGCAGCCGGTGCTTTTTCGGGTTGCTTCGCAGCCGGATCGGACTTGATCACCCTGGCCACATTGAGCGAACGGTCCTTTTCGATGACGAACTTGCCGTTCGGCTGGACGACCCGGAGGTCTCCGATCTCGAGCCGATTGGGTTCGAGCTGCAGCGCCAGTTGATCGGTCTGGACAGCCTTCCAGCCCACCAGCGTTTCTTTCCCGCCGGTTTCGGTGACGCGCAGGTTGTCGACCTTGAAGCCGCCCTGGTAGGCCGTCTGCGCTCCGGCAGCCTGGATCCCGTGGCGCAGGCTTCCTTTGGTCGAAAATGTGCCCGACTTGAGGTCGATGGCCGCCGCCGGGTTGACGTAGGGCTGGAAGGCGGTCAGCCCGAGATCCGCCACCTGGACCTCGGATTCGACCGTCGGACCGGACGGGTCGACTTTGCCAGCGGCCTTGATCTGACCGCCCTCACGCACCTTCAGTTCCACCTCGAAGGTCATGGGAGACTTGCCGTCGATGTTGTCCAGGACGACGCCGATGTCCTCAAGGTTCACGATCGGGCCGTCGGGCCGCACGGAAAGATCGGAGAAGGCAGTCTGAAGCCCCGCAATCGAAACGGTCTTGACTGAAAACTGGAATGGGTGCCCTTCAGTGGCCGCCTCCTGGCGCTCCCTGGCGATTGCCCCTTTCTGCGGCGGCAAAAACACGAGCGCCAGGTTAACAGCGCCGTCCGCCTGGCGCTGCAGGTCGATCCCACCACCGTCGATGGCGATCTTATCCACCGTAAAGCTATTGGGCTCGAGGTTATAGGCGCCGACCTCAAGCCCGATTTTGTTGATCCGGATGACCGGCTCGGTCGAATCGTCGAGCTGCGCCTGAAACTCGGAAACAGCCACGGCGATGTCGTTCACCAGAACCTGGGTCTTCTCTCCGCCGGCTTGCGCTGCGGCCTTTAGATCGACGTTGATGCCTCCGATATGGCTCTTGAGGCCGGGTGTGCGGCTCAGGTCCTGGTAGTCGAGCGCCAACCCGTTCAGATCGAAGGCGGCCAGGTTGACCGTCCAGGGCTTGGCAGCTCCGCTCCCCGCACCCGGCGCAGCGGCAGGCTGTGCCGGGGCCGGGGCCGATTTGGCGATATTTGCCAAATTGAGGTTGCCGCTTTCATCGACTGCCAGCCGGGCATGGCCGCCCTTGACCGCGATTTTCCCGACGTCAATCTGCTGTGAGGACAGGTCGAAACGCACGCCGCTGATCCGGGTGTCGGGCAGCTCCAGAAAGGCGGCCTCGGCGCCTTGAAGCTTCAGCGCCACGCCGGAGATTGCGACGGCGAGGTTGGAAAGCGTCACCGCGGGCTGGGTGCCGCTCAGGTCCGCGTTGTAGTCGCCGGTGACGGTCAGCTTGCCGGCCGGCGGCTGGAGATTTAGAGAGTCTCTGGCAAACTCCCAGAAGGTGGCGGTCCGAAAGTTTTCGAAGACGAAATTCCCCTTCGAGTGGATCGGATTCAGACCGACGGCGCCGCTCCAGCGCATGGTCTCTCCGTGAGTGGTGGCGGCCGTAATGGTATTGGGCCCTTCCTGCCCCGGCAGGGTGGTGAGGTTCTTGACCTGCAACTGCAGCGGCTTGAACTCGATCGTGGCGGGCTTTGACGGACGCCGGTCGGCAAATTCGATCTGGCCCTCGTCGATGGAAAAGTCTTCGACGATCAGCCGCGGCAGCGCTTCATCTTTCTCCGGCGGCGGGGGCGGCGCTGCGGACGGGGGGGCGAGCTGGGCCAGGTTGAGCGCGCCGTCCTTGGCAATGACGGCATGCACCTGCGGCCCCGCCAGGGCGATCTGGCGGAACGTCCACGCCCAATTGTAAAGGCTCTTCAGCTCGAAATCGATGAACAGCCGCTTGAAGCCCACGATCGGCTGCCCGTCCGGCTCCTGCATGCGGAAGTCCTGGGCCTCGAAGGTGAAGGCGTAGGGATTGAACCGCACCTCGCCGATGGCGGCCTGTTTCTGCAGCTGTTCCTGGACGATCTTCGGCACATAGTGCCGCACCAGCCAGGGCGCCAGGAAAAACCCGGCCAATGTGTAAAAAACCACCACGCCGACAGCGATCAGGAACGGCTTGCTCAAAACAATTTTCTTGACCCGATTCATGACCATCGCAATCCTCACGGAGTTTATTCAACGACCCTTGCCGTTCACTGTCAAGCGGTCCAGACTATAAGCCGCGCCATGACGAAATCAATGACGCCGATTCCACGGCCGGGCGGACGTCTGCAAAGGAGTTTGTCTGTGGGAGCGGCTTTCCAGCCGCGACTTGCCGCGCTTATGTCGTGTAAGGCCCCAGCGCTTTCAGAACGTAATTCACGTCCGCCGGTGTGTGGGCGGCGTTGATCTGGAAGCGGATGGTCTCGTCCCCGCGGGGCACCACCGGAAAGGTCAGCCCGACGGCCAGCACGCTTGATTCGAGCAGGTGCCGGACCAGCCGGTGGGTGCGCGGGGTGTCGCGCACGAGCAGAGGCACGATCGGGTGCGGCCCGGGGATGGACTGCCACCCCAGAGATTCGATGCCGCGGCGGAAGCGGGAGGCCATCCGCCGCAGATGCGCCAGCCGCTCCAGGCCCTCCGCACTGTCGCAGATGTCGATCGCCCGGCCGGCCGCCGCGCAGTCGGCGACGCTCAGGGGGTTGGTGTAGATGTAGGTGTCCGCCTTCTGCCGCACCGCCTCGACCACAATCGGCCCGGCGGCGATGAACCCGCCGTTGACGCCGAAGGCCTTGCCGAACGTGCCGATGATGATGTCCGGCCGCGCGCCGGTGTGGTCGGCCGTGCCCCGGCCGTTCGGCCCAAAGGCGCCGATCCCATGCGAGTCGTCCACCACGGTGAAAAGGCCTTCCTTGAACTTCGCCTGATAGGTACTCGTGATTTTTGCAATTTGATCGATGGGCGCGAAGTCGCCGCGCATGCTGAAGATCCCGTCGAAGATCACCGCCACCCGGTCCATGCCCTCCGGGACCTCCGTGAGGCATTTGCGCAGGTCGTCCATGTCGTTGTGCCGGTAAATGGCCTTGTTGGCGGAGGGTACGCCGGCGATGCGCATGGCGCGGATGATGCTGTTGTGGTTGAGCTGGTCGCCGATCCAGTAAGTCTTGGGGGTGGACAGGGCCAGCGCCAGCCCGCAGTTGGCGGTATAGGCCGAGTTGAAGATCTTCGCGGCGGGCTTGCCCACGAAGGCCGCGACCCGCGCTTCGAGCGCCGCATGGTAGGAGAACGTGCCGTCGATGAACCGCACGGCGCCGGGGCCGACGCCGAGCGCTCGGGTGGCTTCGTCCGCGGCCCGGATCAGCTCCGGATGATTGGAAAGGGACAGATAGCTGTTGGAGTTCATGCGGATGAACTCCTGGTCGGAGCCCTGCAGCTTGTATCGCGGTCCCTTGTCGCCCTGCGGCGGGAGGTAGGCGACGATCACCCGCTCCGCCGGCTTGGCCCGCCCCTCGGCCGTTAATGCGTCCAGCTCCAGCTGCAATGCGTGTTCGAGCGCTGCGAGCGACATGGTTTTCTCCTTCATGCAAGCCCGCTGTTGAAAGAGACAGCCGGCTCACGTTAAAATCGTCTTATGAAATCCCCCCGGCCCCATTTGCCAAAGGGAAGGAAACATGCAGCCCGCACGCCGTTATCCGGCTTCTCCTCTGGCAAATGGGGCCTGCCAGAAGATTCGGCTTTTCACCTCCCCCTTTGAAAAGGGGGCCGGGGGGATTTGGGCGGGATGAGCATCGCACAGCCGCCGCCGCAGCCTGTGAAGGCTGGCTGCCGCGATCCGCATGTTATTCCTCCCAGGATAAAACCACCTTTCCCGACTCCCCCGAGCGCATGACCTCGAAGCCTTTCTCGAATTCTGTGTAGTGAAAATGATGCGTGATCACCGGTGTGATGTCCAGTCCGCCCTGGATCATGACGGTCATCTTGTACCAGGTCTCGTACATCTCCCGGCCGTAGATCCCTTTGAGCGTCAGGCTGTTGAAGATCACCGTGTCCCAGTCGATGGGGGTATCGTGCGGCAGGATGCCGAGCAGCGCGATCTTGCCGCCGTGGCACATGTTGGCCAGCATGTCGCGGAAGGCCTGGGCGTTGCCGGACATTTCCAGGCCCACGTCGAAGCCCTCCTTCATCCCCAGCTGTTTCTGGGCGTCGGCGACGGAGCCCTGGCGCGCATCGAGAGCGATGGTGGCGCCCATCTTCTTGGCGATCTCCAGCCGATACGGGATGACGTCGGTCACGACCACATGCCGCGCGCCGGCGTGCCGCACGATGGCCGCCGCCATGCACCCGATGGGGCCGGCGCCGGTGATGAGCACGTCTTCGCCGAGCACGTCGAAGGACAGTGCGGTGTGCGTGGCGTTACCGAGCGGGTCGAAGCAGGAAAGCACGTCGGTCGGGATGTGGGGGTCGCAGTACCAGACGTTGGTGACCGGGATGCAGAGGTATTCGGCAAAGGCGCCGGGCCGGTTCACCCCGACCCCGCTCGTGTGCGGGCAGAGATGCCGTCGGCCCGCCAGACAGTTGCGGCAGCGCCCGCACACCAGATGGCCCTCGCCGGACACCAGATCCCCGATTTTGAAATCGTGGACGTTGCTGCCGACCGCGGCCACCCGGCCCACGAACTCGTGGCCGACATGCATGGGCACGGGAATGGTCTTCTGCGCCCATTCGTCCCAGTTGTAGATATGCACGTCGGTGCCGCAGATGGAGGTCTTCTGGATCTTGATGAGCACGTCGTTGATGCCCACCGCCGGAACCGGGACTTCCTGCAGCCAAAGCCCTTTTTCCGGCCTGGCCTTGACCAGTGCGTTCATGGTGCTCATGGCCGGCTCCTGTAAGTCTGGTTGGCCGCTTATCTGAGGTGTCCGGACACCTTCAGGATGAGGATCACCAGCAGGACGATCAGCAGCACCACGACGGCCGCAGCCCATCCGTTGCCGCCCGCGGGCAGCTGGTCCAGCTGGCCGGCGATTTGCTGGACTTCGGCGTCGGTCAGGCCTGCGACCCGCGCCTGCACTTCCTCGGGGTTCAGCCCCTGGGCGGCCAGCGCCGCGCGCACGTCCTCGCGCGCCAGGGATTGCATCACCCGGCCGCGCGCATCCGCTGCACCTGCAGAATCCGCAACCGAGTCCGTCGGCACCAATGCCGCCAGCGCGTAATGGCAGGGCAGCGCGATGGACACCGCCACCAGAGCCATAAAGATGAAAATCGGCTGCCCTTTTCTTCGAATCCTGATCATAGCGCCTCCTTTTTCAATTCTCTTCCTCCCTATTTCAAAGGGAGGCAGCTCCCCTCTTTGAAAAAGAGGGGCCAGGGAAGATTTTTAGGGCTGATTGCTTTCATTGAGTATGCTGAGTGAGGCGATAGATGTCAAGCTTGACGAAGCATTAAGAAAATCTCTTTCGCAGTTAAAGAAAACACCCGCGTATTGATTGCCGAAGCATTTCGGTTCTATAATGAAGTATTCCCCGCGCCTGAGTCGTCTTTTCGTTGACGAGATATCGAGGATCCGTGCATGCCGGAAGAACTCGAGTGGAAAACCCGCAAGGACCGGGTTGACCGGAAGCTCAAGTCCCTTAACCCTGCCTGCTGATGTGCCTTCGACGGCCGCCCACTTGTTCAGCAATCATTACAACCGGACCCGGGCAGAATATTACCGTCAGCTCGACCGTGCGAGCAAATCGGGCGGCGACCTGATTTCCTTCCTGAACGATGCCGTGCGCGGCCTTTTCGATGGCCTGCGGGAACAACTATAATTTGTGTGGGAGCAACAATGGGATGTCGTGTGGCGCAATTACGTCCATGAACGTTTCAAGAACCGGAACAGCGCAACCGATACGCGGCGCCGGCACCTGGCTTTGGATCTTGGGGCTAAGGGCGATTGGATGCAAACGGCGGATATCCAGGAGTTGACGCCTCAGCTTGCCAGGGCATATGCGAACAAGACCGCAAAGACCGTGCAGCGGGACCTGAATGCTTTGCATGAAATGGGGCTTATCGTTCGGGAACAGAGGAGGGTGAGGGCAGAGCGGGAGGCCATTCTTTCCTTCCTGCCACTTCGGTGTCGTCTAACGAAAAAAGAAGGGGAATAAAAATGTTACAGCCGATATATATGGAAACGTATTTCCTCTAAATAGCCGTTGCCTATCATGGTTGAACGCGACCTCCTGGAAGTTGCCGCTGACCTCACATACATCAAGGGCATCTATATCTAAGAAAAACCGCCGAGGATGGCGAAGAGCGAGAACGCCGGCATGAACCGACAGGCGCCGTTTATGGATGGACACTCGCTAGCCTACCGACCCCTTTGATCCGGCACCGGCTTCTTTTGGAAATGCACCAGCAGCTCCCGCTTGGCGGCGCGCAGCTTTTTCAGCACGGGCTTGAGGACGATCTTGGTGCCCAGCTCCTTGAAGGCCGGCTGCAGGACGTTCTGGAGCAGCTGGGATTGGACGTGGATTTCCCTGGGCCGCAGCCCCGGCTCGACCAGGCGGGACAAAAGCAGTCCCGGGATCTGGCCCCACATGTGTTCGATGCTCTCCGTGGCGCATGTGGTCTGCGCTCCGAAGACCAGGTTGGACTGGGCGTGCAGAGAGAGCAGGATATAGCCGGCCTGCGGGCGTTCGCCTTTTTGGCCGATGGCTCCGGGGAACTGAAAGAAATCCACTTCGAGAATGTCCTCCCGCGGGGGCATGCGTTTGAGCTTTTTCACGTCGCCGGGGTCCCACGCCAGCTGCACCGGCGGGAACTCCGGGGGCGGAACGCGTTCGTAGCGGTCTTTCCACTCCCCCGTATTTCTTTTCCCGACCCGGCATGACCGAATCAACAACGTACCGGGCGCTTCTCCCGACAGAAAAGAACGGTCCTCCTTCAGCCGGGGCGCCACCTGCTCGAGCTGCTGGAGGGCCAGCGTCAGAAATCCGATTTCCTCCGGCTCCAGACGCCAGGGCATGAAGCCCGGGCGGAAGCTCTGGAACCGCGGCCAGGCCTTGCGGCCTCTGAATTTCAAATTCAAACCGCGCAGCAGCAGGCGGTCCCAGTCTTCAAGCTCGTCGCGATCTTCGAAGGACGCCTGAAGCTGGGGGATCTCCAACAGCAGTTCGGGATGCTCGTCGAGAACGCCCTGGGGCGCCTGCTGCAGCGCAAGGAACCGGGCCCATGCAGATGCCCCCAGGTATACGGAGACGGCCAGGTGCTCGCCGAGGGCGCCCATCACGCTGATGAACCCGATTTCCCCGGTCTGCGGATGGGTGATCCCGAAAACGTCGTCCTCGTTCATCCATTGCCACGGGGCAAGCTGCTTGATCCGGCCGGCGGACTCGATCAGACGGATCCAATCCTGGGCGTTGGCGTTCATGGATACTTTCGCCTCCTGCATTCCGGTCTTGGTTTTGGGCCGAAGCAAATCCCAAAATCCTTTATTAAGGGTCTCATAATTGTCTTTACGTCGTGAATCCGGCATGCCCCGGATTACCAATTTCCGGGACGGGCTTTTAGCCGGAATCCAGTGAATTCAACCCGTTCTGGATGCCCCCGTATCGTGGTACGGGGCAGGCTTATCAAGCCTGCCCCGGAGATCATTGATCCGGGGCCCGGCATGACGGTACTATTTCGAGACGATTAATATGATACTCTGCGATTCCTTGCAAGGAGCCGCTGCCGGTCCGCTGGCTGCTTGACCTTGACAGGTGGACAATTAGAATGTAGAAACCGTTTTGCTTTTTATTAAAAATAAAATATTTTTTCAGCTTGATCAGAAAAAAAACGTGATTCATCCTATTTCCGCTCAGTCTGCCATCCATCCAACCTATCCCTATCCAGCTCGCTTGCGAGACTACCTTGCTGCAGTTGATGTATTTGCGACCACACGAATCGGACATTCTCGATGAGAAGAGGAGGGAAAACGTCATGAAGAGGCTACTCGCCGCAATGATGATCGCATGCATTTTGATTGTGGGTTCCGTTGGGCAGGTGCTGGCAGAGGACAAAGAATTCAAGCTTGGCGTCTTATATTCCCTGACCGGAGCTTTTGCTCCGGCCGGCGCGCTGGCGGGCTATCAGGGCACCATGGTAGCTATCGACATGATCAATGCCCGGGGTGGAATCGCCGGGCAGTATAAGGTGGCGCCGGTGGTGGCGGACGCGCAAAGCAACCCTGACATCGCTATCCGCGAAGGCCAACGCCTTATGACCGTGGAGAACGTGCCGGTGGTGCTGGGCGTTTTTTCAAGTGGCATTGCAGTTCCCCTGGCTCCAATGGCCGAGCAGCACAAGAAAATCTTTTGGGTGGTCATCGCCATTTCAGACAAGGTCCTGCAGGATCGCCACCTCAACTACACGTTCCGCGTGCAACCCATGGGCTCCCAGTGGGGCACCAGCACGGTCAGCCTGCTCAAAGAAAATTTAAGCAAGTTCGACGCCAAAACCCCCGCCGATTTGAGAGTCGCGGTAATTTATGAGGACGGCCCTTACGGCGCCTCGGTGGCTGCCGCCAACGTGAGCAAGGCCAAGGAACTGGGCATGAGCCTGGTCATGGAAGAGGCTTACTCCCATAAAACCAACGATCTGTCGTCGCTGATTCTAAAACTCAAATCAGCCAAACCGGACGCCATCTTGCATACGGGATACTTTCCGGATGTGGTGCTATTCTTCCGCCAGGCACGTGAACTAGGCCTTAAGACCAAGGCCATTGAAGGCCACGGTGCCGGCCACGCCAATCTGCCCAAACTGGCCGAGGCAGCGGGCGGAGAACTCATGAACTACTGCTTCAACGTGGACCCCGCACCGGCCCAGCTCTTGGACCGCAAAAAGCTGGCCCCGGGGATTGGCGACATCGTGGGTGAGTTTCTCAAACGTTACGAAGAAAAGTTCAAAGATAGCGATCCCCCGACCCATGCGACCCAGGGGTTCGGCCACGCCTGGATACTCCTGAACGACGTCCTGCCCCTTGCCCTCAAGAAGTATGGGGACCTGAGCCCGGATTCGATCCGCAAGGCCTCGTTGGACCTCGATCTCCCCGATGGCGCCACCCCATGCGGCTACGGCGTCAAGTTCGCCCCGCCGGCGGACGCTTTCGCCGGCCAGAATATCCGCTCCTACCCGGTGGTGGCGCAGTCGGTCAACGGGAAGCTGCGCATCACCTGGCCCGATGCCTTGAAGACCGCCGAGCCGGTCATCCCGCTGCCGGCGGACAGCCCCTACGGCAAGAAGTAATTCAGCCCCCCGGTGCCGGAGGGTGGCCTCCACCTTCCGGCCCAAAGCGGATTCATTGTGGCCAAGCCACTACAGCGGAATGCTTGCCGCTTGAAACGGCCAGGATAGGGGTGCAGGCGCCATGCTTGAAATCCAAAATGTCACGAAAGTTTTCGGCGGTATCTTGGCCCTCACAGGTGTCTCCCTCAAGGTGGGCGAGGGGAGTTTTGTCGGGCTGATCGGACCGAACGGTTCCGGGAAAACCACCCTGTTCAATGTTGTTTCCGGTGCCTTTCCGCCTTCCAAGGGAAACGTTATCTTCAACGGGCAGGCTATCAGCGGAATGCCCCCCAACCACATCTGCCGGCAGGGTATTGCCCGGACCTTTCAGATCCCCCAACCGATTAAGTCGCTGACCGTCGCCGAAAACGTCATGCTGGGTACGATATTCGGCAGTCAGCAGATAGGGACCGCATGCGGCCTGGACCGGGCTCGCGAAGAGGCGCTGCAGTGGCTCGATTTCGTAGGGCTCAAACTCGATCCCGAGTCGTATCCGGACCGGATGACGGCCGGTGACCTCCGGAAATTGGAAATGGCTCGGGCCATCGCTACGCGGCCGAAAGTTCTGCTGGCCGATGAAGTCCTTAGCGGGTTGAACCGGGACGAGCTCAAGGACGCCTCCGGAATACTCCAGAAAGCCCGTGATGAACTGGGCCTCACCATCATTTGGGTCGAGCATGTGATGCATGTGCTCATGAAGCTCGTCGAGAGGGTGGTCGTCCTGAACTACGGGATGTTGATCGCCGACGGCGACCCGGCCAGCGTATCGAAGGATGAACGGGTTATCGAGGCCTACCTGGGCCGCCACTAACCTTCGTGAAAAGGCAGCCATGCTGAACGTACAGGATCTTGACGTTTTCTACGGCGAATTTCAGGCGATCGACAACGTCGCCTTAAAGATCGAAAAAGGCCAGACCGTTATTGTAGTCGGGCCGAACGGGGCTGGCAAAAGCACCCTGCTGCGCACGATCGCCGGCCTTCTCCCGCCCCGTCGCGGAACCATCTCATTCGAGGGACAGCGCATCGACCGGATGGAGGCCTACCACGTGGTGGAAAACGGGATATCGCTGGTCCCGGAGGGCGGCCGCGTGTTTCCGCATCTGTCGGTGCTGGACAACCTCAAAGTGGGCTCTTACAACAAGGCGGCCCGCGCCAAAGCCCAGCAATGGATGAAGCGGATTTTCGAGCTTTTCCCAGTTCTATCCAATCGCAAAACTCAGCGGGCTGGCTCCCTGAGCGGCGGCGAGCGCCAGATGCTGGCCATCGCGCGAAGCCTCATGTCGCAGCCCAGGCTCATCATGCTCGACGAGCCTTCCCTGGGGCTGGCGCCCCTGGTGGTCGACATGGTCTTTGAATTCGTCCTGACGATGAAGCAGGAAGGCTATACCGTTCTGTTGGTCGAGCAGAACGCCAACAAAGCCCTTAAGGTAGCGGATTACGCCTATCTCATTGAATCCGGCAAATTGGTGTTCGAGGGACGAAGCGAGGATTTTGACAAAAACCCCTATATCAAGACAGCCTATCTGGGGATTTGAGCGGGGCACCGATGGTTGAACAAATTATCATGGCGTTGTTGAACGGCATCCTCCTCGGAGGGGTCCTGGCCCTCCTGGCCTTCGGCCTCAACCTGATTTTCGGCGTGGTCAAGATCATCCACATGGCCTATGGGCAGTTTGTGATGCTGGGATTCTATTTCATCTACTTTTTTTATACCGCATGGCACATACCGTTGCTCCTATCCATGGCCATGGGCATCGTGGCCATGGGACTGATCGGGATTCTCGTCCAACTCGTCATTATCAATCCGCTCCTGAAAGCCCCGCGCCTCAATCAACTGCTGGCGTTGGCCAGCCTCATCATCGTGGTGGAAAACCTGGCCCAGGTCATATGGGGCGCCGACTACCGCGGGATCCCGTTGACCATGCCGATTATCCAGTTCGGCGAAATATTTATCCGCAGCTCCTTTCTCATAGCGTTCATCGGGGCGATCTTAACACTCGGGCTTCTCTACCTTTTTCTCAACCGCACCTATCTCGGGCTGGGTATCCGCGCGGTGGCTCAGGACCTGGAAATGGCTAAAGGTGTGGGCATCAACCCAAACGTCATCTACTATTTGACACAGGCAACCGGTGGTGCGCTGACCGGTCTCGTCGCGGCCTTTTTCATACCGATTTACACGGTGCACCCGCATTTCGGCGCCAGTTTCACCCTGATGGCCTTTGTCATCGTGGTTTTCGGCGGGATGGGCAATCTTCTGGGGGGGTTCGCCAGCGCCTTCATCATCGGAATTGCCACCTCGGTGACGGCGGTATTGTCTTCCAAGGAAATTGCCGACATTTTAGCGCTGGTCCTGTTCATCGGGATGATGATGATCCGTCCGCAGGGACTCTTCGGAACTGAGAGTTGACGATGCAGCTGATAAGCAAGTTTTCGCGATCCGGGCTCATGTTGTTGCTGATCCTTCTGATCATGTTGCCGTTCTTGATTTCGTCATCCTATCTGACCCATATCGTTACGCTGATCCTGCTGTGGTCGTTTGTTGCCACGGCCTGGGCGTACATGGCCAGATTCGGAATGGTCTCTCTGGGCCATGGTGTTTTCCTGGGTATCGGCGCCTATTTCCCGACCCTGATGTTCAACTACTGGGGCGTGACGCCCTGGATCGGCATATTCGTCGGGCTGGTGGTGGCCATAGTAATAGCCGCCATCTTGGGCTACACCTGTTTTCGTTTCGGCTTGCTCGGAGACTATTTTGCACTGGTGACGCTCGCCGTGGCGGAGGTTTCGGCTTTGGTCATCATGGCCTTGCGCGAAATTACCGGCGGGTCCCTTGGATACACGCTGCGGTCCACGGGCAGGCTGGCCGACATGCAATTTGCAGACAAGCGCGTCTTCTATTTCATGGCACTGATCCTGCTGATCGGCGCGATGTACATTTGGCGGCGGATCGATAAAAGCCCGGTTCGGTTGGCGCTGACGGCGATCGAGGAGTCTGAGATTGCAGCGGCATCGCTGGGTGTCAGTGTCATCCGCTACAAAATGATGATCACTCTCTTGAGTGCCGCCCTCACGGCGTTGGGTGGTTCTCTTTATGCCCAATATGTAACCTATGTGAGCCCGGATACCATTGCCGGCGTCGGCGTATCCCTGTCCGTCTGCTTCAAGGCCATCTTGGGCGGCATGTTTGCAGTGCTGGGGCCGTTCGTTGGCAGTGCCATTATCGTGTCGCTCGAAGAATACGTCCGGATCAGCCTGGGAACCTCTTTTTTGGGTCTCTCGCAGATTATCTTCGGTGTCTCCCTGCTGCTGATGATCATCTTTATGCCGAGGGGCATCATGGGCAGTATGAGCATGGCGGTCGCGAAACGGCTCAACCGGATCAGCGCCCGGCATTAGCATCTTGATTCATGAACAATGGTTTGCCCCGGCAAGCGGCGCCGCGGAAGCCGGCTTCCGGCGCAGCGCGGTTCCGGGCCGGATCGACAAGAATTCCAAGCCAATCAGGAGTCTGATATGAAAAACACCTTTACCGATGTCAGCAAGATGGGAACTTTTGTGTCTTGCAAAAAAACGCTTATCGGCCAGGACGCCATCAACAGTGTCGGCGGGGAAGCCAAAAAACTAGGGGCCACCAAAGTGCTGGTGATTACCGATCCCGGCGTGCTGCAGGCGGGGCTGATCGATAAGGTCCTGGCCCCCCTAAAAAACGCTGGATTGGCCTATGACGTCTTTAGTCGCGTCCAACCCGAGCCCCCGGCCCGGATTATCGACGAGTGCGCCACACAGGTGCGCAAGGGCGGCTTTGATCTGATCCTGGGCGTCGGCGGAGGCAGTTCCCTCGACACCGCCAAGGCGGCCGGCGTTCTATCCACGAATCCAGGCTCGGTGCTGGAGTATGCCGGCGTCGATATGGTGTCCAAGCGCGGCCTTCCCTCCATTCTGATCCCTACCACCGCCGGCACCGGGAGTGAAACCACCCGGGTTTTAGTCATGACCGACGAGGCCGTCAACACCAAGAAGGTGGTCTACAGCGACTACCTGCTGCCGGACTTGGCCATCCTGGACCCGCTGCTGACGCTGTCCGTACCTCCGAAAGTAACCGCCGACACGGGCATGGATGCATTGGTTCACGCCATCGAGACCTATGTTTCGGTCAATACAACCCCTTATGCCGAGATCCTCGCACTTCAATCCATCCGTATGATCGCCGCCCATCTGCCCATGGCTTATGCCAAGGGCAGTAACGTGACCGCCCGCTACAATATGCTGCTCGCTGCAAATCTTTCCGGCCTGGCTTTTGCGAGCGGCGGCCTCGGCGCCGTTCATGGCCTGGCATACGTGCTCGGCACCGAATACCATATGTCCCACGGCCGTTCGAACGCGATCATGCTGCCGCATGTTATGGACTTCAACAAGGTCGGCAACCTGCAGAAGTTCGCCGACATCGCCGAGGCCATGGGGCAACCCGTTGACGGTCTTTCCGTGAGCGAAGCCGCCGACTTGGCGGTCGAAGCGGTTTTTGATCTGATGGAAGCCGTCAATGCATCACCGTGGCTTTCGGATTACGGGATCGCCAAGGATGACCTGCCAAAACTGGTGCAAGGCGGGATGGCTCAGGCGCGTTTATTCCTGCCGAATCCTCGAGACCTCACCGAGGAGGATGTCCGGTCGATTTACCGCAATGCATTCCAGGATCTATGAATCATTGCGGGTTGACCGTTTTACGCAGGCAGATCAGCCGGGTGCTTTTCCAGTCCTGGCTTTCGTAGAATTGCAGGGCGGGGGTGTTGGTCCGGTCGGCCAGCAGTTGAAGCCGCAAGACGCCGCAGTCCGCGGCCCAATGTTCGACGGCGCGAACCAGCATCCCGCCGATCCCCTCCCCGCGCCGGCCGTCGGCCACCACGACATCCTCCACGACCGCCGCCAGGCCTCCCTCGGAGGTCGATATCAAGGTCTGGGCCGATGCCATGCCGACCACCCGCCCCTGCGTTTCGGCCACGAGCATGCAGCGGTGCTTCCCGCAGCTATCAAGCAGCATGGAAAGCCCCCGGCGCTGGCGAGCGGCGTCAACCTCGAAATCCGCTTCAATGGAAAAGAGCTCGCCGAGAAGCCTCACTAGAGCGTCCAGGTCGGATATTGTGGCCGGCCGGATCGCAATTTTTCCTTTTTCTGTAGCGACGTATTCCATGCCCTTCATACTCCATGCCCTCCTATGCCCTTTGCTGTTACCCGCATCCCTCTCCGCCGCCTCTGCAGCTGCGGCGGCAGGCTCGCTGCCGGCGCTTGCCGAAAGCCGCGGGGTCGAGGCCTTCATAAACCGCCGCCAGGCCCTGGCGGATCAGCCCCTCCATGACCACCGGCGGCACTCCGGATTCCTCCAGGATGGCCCGGGGTGCCTCCCCGACGCCGGATACCAGCACCGCCCGGCAGTCCTTGAGGATCTCTGCCAGAGCGAGCCAGCGGCGGCCGCCGCCGGGCTGCGGGGCCTGGCGGGTCTCGATCAGGACGTAACCCGCCGGGGACCGCCCCCACACCTGAAAGGAAGCTGCCTCGCCGAGGTGCCGGTTCGCCAGCATTCCCTCATGGGTAATGAATGGTCCATCGGATACAAAATTTCACGAATCGTGCCATGTCATTAAAAATTTGCTGTTTTATAACGATTCTAAATAGATATTCATATGGACGCTACTCGATGGTGTTCACATCAAAAATCAAATATGTGAAAATATAAAATCTACATGCCAATATTGTTATTATTTTTTCGGTCGTAACATCGGTTCAATTGCCCGAGTTGCAAAAGCAAGCTTGAATCCCGGCGGTCCGTAATGTTACACAGATTCTAAAACCGGGAGCCACCGTTCATGACCATTCTGACAGCCGATGCCGGCGGGACCCGAACCCGCCTGGCTCTTCACGACACGAGAGGCAAGACGGATCGCCGCTCGCTCGAGCCGGTTTGCGTGGACGTGCTGCCGAGCGCCAGCGCCCCGTCCCTCGAGGAAATCGTCCGGGGGTTTCTCGAACGCCATCCCATCGCCGACCGGTTGGAGGCTGCGTGCATCGGCGTTCCGGGACCGGTGGTGGCAGGCTCGGTCCGCGCCACCAACCTGCCGTGGGTTATCGACGAAAACGCGTTTGGGAAAAAGCTGGACATCCCGAGGGTGCGGCTGGTAAACGACCATGCTGCCACGGCCGCGGCCCTGCCGCTGCTGGGGCCGGAAGATCTGATCACGCTGCATCCGGGCCGGGAGGAGCGGGAACGCCGGGTCTTTGCGATTCTGGCGCCGGGAACCGGACTGGGGCAGGCGTATTCGGTTCTGGGCATCGACGGCCGCCATCATCCGTTTCCCTCCGAAGGCGGCCACGTGGAATTCGCACCGAAGGACGATCTCGAGTTCGAGCTGCTCAACTACCTCAGAGACAAGCTGCGCAAGCGCGTCAGCATCGAGCGGGTGCTGAGCGGCCCGGGAATCATGAATATTTATTCCTTCCTGCGGGATCGGTCTTACTGCGAAGAGCCTCGGGCGCTGCACGAGGAAATCGCCGCCGCGCCTGTTCCGGCCGCCGTCGTTACCGCCCACGGGTTGCGCGGCGCCTATGCGATCTGTGTCAAAACCCTCGACATTTTTTCGCGGCTGCTCGGTTCCCAGGCGGGGGATGTGGTGCTCACCTACCTGAGCACGGGCGGCGTTTTTTTAGGCGGCGGGATTCCTCCGAAAGTGGCGGCGAAGCTGCAGGAAGGCGGAACGGTCGAGGCCTATCTCCACAAGGGCCGCCTCTCGCCGCTCGTGGAGATGACCCCGCTGCACATCATTCAAAACGACCGCACGGCGTTACTGGGGGCGGCTGCGATCGCCACTTTAGGCTGTTGATAAAGGCCCATCTGCGGCGCTATGCGCACCCCTCGTCATTGCGGCATACGGTAGGTACGCCTCATTCCTCGGGATTTCGCAAATCTTGCACCGGGGCCTTTCTGAACAGCCTACCTGAGCGCTTGAGCTTCTCGCGCAGGGTCTTGCGGTCGATGCCGAGCACTTTAGCCGCCTGACTTTTGTTCCCGCCCGACCGGTCTAACACCTGCCGGATGTGCTCGGCCTCGACTTGATCCAGGGTTCGGTTCAGACCGATTTGTTGCGGAAAGCACTCCGTGCGCATGCCGGCGGGAAGGTCCGGCGCGTCGATGACGTCGCCGTCCGTCATGGCCATCAGGCGCTGAACGAGGTTCTCCAACTCGCGCACGTTGCCCGGCCAGGAGTAACGCCCCAGATTCTCAAGGGCCGGGTCGGTGAACTGCGGCGCCGGCCGGTCCATCTCGTCGGCGTACTTGGCGCTGAAGTAGCGCACCAGCAGGAGCACATCGCCGCCGCGAGCGCGCAGCGGCGGCAGGTCGATGTTAATCACGTTCAGGCGGTAAAACAGATCTGCGCGGAAGCGGCCGCCGGCGATGAGTCCCTGCAGGTTTTTATTGGTGCCGGCGATGATACGCACGTCCACCTTCTGGGAACGGGCGGAGCCGACCATGCAGATCTCTTTTTCCTGGAGGACCCGCAGCAGCTTGACCTGCATGGCCAGGCTGGTCTCGCCCACTTCGTCCAGGAAGATCGTGCCCTTGTTGCCGGTCTGGAAGAAACCGGCACGGGTTTCGGTGGCGCCGGTGAAGGCCCCCTTCACGCGGCCGAAGAGCTCGCTTTCGAGCAGGCTTTCAGGGATGCCCCCGCAGTTGACCGGTACGAAGGGGTGGGCAGCGCGGGCGCTCTGGTAGTGGATGGCCCGCGCCACGAGTTCCTTGCCGGTGCCGCTTTCGCCGGTGATGAGCACGTTGGCCTTGACCGCCGCCGCTTTTTCGATCGCATTAAAAACGGCCTGCATGGGCTCGGATTCGCCGATGAGGCCGGCCGGTGCGGGCGCCGTCGGCGGGCCCAGGATTCTTCGGCGCTGCTTCGCCAAGGTTGCTTCGACGGCGTCGAGCAGCTCCTTCTTGGTGAAAGGCTTGGCCAGATAATCCTCGGCGCCCAGCCGCACGGCCTCCACCGCTCCGCCGATGGAAGGGTATCCGGTCACCATGAGGATGCTGACCGCCTTGTAGTGGGTGCGGATGTGGCGGATCAGGTCTAGGCCGCTGACCCGCGGCATTTTCATGTCGGTGATCACCAGATCGAAGGCCGTGTCCTCCATCAGACGCGAGGCTTCTTCGGCGCCCGGCGCCGTCACGATGGCGTGTCCGGCTGGCGCGAGGTGCCGCTTCACCAGCTCGAGCGCATCCGGCGAGTCGTCGACGACCAGGATCTTTGCCGTGCGAATGGAAGGATTGGTTTTCACGCTGACCGCCCGGGGTCCGGCCCGCTGACGGGGGCGGGGCCGTTCTGCATCAGTGGAAGATAAACTTTGAACTCCGCACCGCGGCCGGCGGAGCTGAAGACCTTGATCCGGCCATGGTGCGACTTGACGATACCATGAACCACCGCCAACCCCAAGCCGGTCCCCATGTCCACGTCCTTGGTGGTGAAAAAAGGCAGAAAGATCTTGTCCTTGATCTCCTCCGGGATGCCCTTCCCCGAATCCCGGACGGACAGCACGATTTCGCCCCCGCAGGAGCGGGTGGCGATGGCCAGGACTCCGCCGCTGTCCATGGCGTGAATGGCGTTAATGGTCAGGTTCATGACGATCTGCCGGATCTGCGACTCATCGGCCAGGATCTGGGGCAGCGCCCCCTCCAGGCGTGTGTGGACCTCTATTCCCTGCTGACTCAGGCGGGCCTGGAAAAAAGCGACCACTTCCTGGACCAGGCGATTGACGGCGACCCGGCTCTGTTTCGGGGAGATCTGGCGCGCGAATAGCAGCAGCTTTCGCACGACCTCGCGCGCGTGCAGCGCTGCGGATTCGATGCGCGCCAGATCGCTGAGAGCCGGCTCCGGCATGCCGGCCAGTTCCTTGAGCAACTCGGCGAATCCAAGAATTCCCGTGAGCGGTTCGTTCAACTCATGGGCGACACCGGCGGCGAGCTTGCCGATCGTGGCCAGTCGATCGGCGTGCCGCAGCTGATCCTGCAGCCGGGCCTGCTCGACCTCGGCCTGCCGCCGCTCGATGATGATGGCGATCTCCCGCGCCACCGAATCCAGCAGGCGGCGCTCTTCGGCCAGAAACGGCCCCGCGTCCAGCTCGGGCCGCGGTTCGCGATAGACCACTTCAACCGCTCCACGCTTGAAGCCGCCGACCAGGACGTCGGCGCGCTGCGATCGGCGGGACTCGGCGAACCCCTCGGTCTCATGGGCTTTCCCGTCGAGCACGATTCGCGCCGAAGCGACCTCGGGGTATAAATAGGCCGGCGGCAGCAGCTCAGCGGCCTGCTGCAGGAACTGGTCAATGGATTGGTTGGACGTGACCGCCAGATTGGCGATATTGTACATGCAGGTCAGCTCCTTGACCCGTTCCCGGAGCTCGAAGCGCGAAAGGTTGTGGCTGAGCGAGCGCCCGATGACCGATGCCAAGCGGCCGAGAAACTCGCGCGAGGCGTCCTCTGCGTCCACGGTTCGGCCGTGCGCAAAGGACAACACCACAACCCCGCCCGTTGCCCGCCCGGCCGGGATCATGAGAAAGGCCTGCCGGATGAAGTCATCCCCGGCGCCGGTCCCGTGAGGTTCGCGAGCGGCCGGAAACATGAACAGCGGTTTCGGAGTGCGACCGAGGCGTTTTTCGGACCGGATGCGGGATTTCAGGCGGGCAAGGGTTCCCGGTGCGGCGGTCTCGACCACATCGAAAAAATTCGAACCTCGGCCGGCCTTCTCTTTCCAGCCGGACGTGGCCCGCGGCGGGCCGGCGACGCTCTTGGCGTGCCAACGCTTGCGCTTCTCTTCATATACGATCTCAGCTGCATGGCATTTGAAAAACCGCAGCAGGATCGCGGTGATCTCCTTCAGAACTTCGAGGGTCATGCGCCCTTCGGCCGAGGAGGAGAAAATGTCGTCGAAAACCCGCCGGTAGTCCCGGTAGGACTTTCCTGCCAGGGGGTTCCCTGGGCCTCCGCGCGCCTCGGGCTTAGGCCGAGTCTTCATGATCGCTCCAAGCGCTGCCGGCAGATTTCAGCAAAAAAAGAAGCTGCCCTTCGGCAGCTTCTTTCGCAGGGTTCGCATTCCACACCTGGATCAGGCCCGGCCCCGCAGCCTGGCAGCCTGGGCGACCCGGTCGACCGCGATCATATACGCGGCATCCCGCATGTAAACTCCGCGCTGCTCGGCCATATCCGCCATGGCGTGAAAGGCCTTGGTCATGACACTGTCCAGCCGCTGAAGCACCTCTTTCTTTTCCCAGTAGTAATTCATGTTGGCCTGGACCTGCTCGAAGTAGGAGCACGTCACCCCGCCGGCATTGCAGAGAAAATCCGGTATCACGAAGATCTGGCGCTGCTTGATCACCGGGTCGGCCTCCGGCGTGGTCGGGCCGTTGGCGCCTTCGGCGATCAGCACGACGCTGTCCGCGATATGCTTGACGGTGTCCGCATTGATCTGGTTCTCGAGGGCGCAGGGTACGAGGATGTCGACGCGCTGCTTGATCCAATCCTCGCCGGGAAGCACCTCGTAGCCGGCCGCCCTGGCCTTTTCCCGGTCGATGGCGCCGTAGCTGTCGGCGATGGAAACGAGAAAATCCGGGTCGACGCCGTCCGCCCTGCGGTAGGTATAGGCGGCGTTGTCGCGGCCGTCCCAGCAGGAGACGCACACGGCCCGGCCGCCGGCCTGGGTGAACCAGCGCACCCCATACTGGGCGACATTGCCGAAGCCCTGAAAGGCGGCGGTCATCCCCTTGAGGTCGCGGCCCAGACGCTTGGCCGCCTCGCGCACGCAGAACATCACGCCGAAGCCGGTGGCCTCCTTGCGCCCGAGCGATCCGCCCATGCCGACCGGCTTGCCCGTGATAAAACCGGGATAGTGGCCGCCGGCGAGGGTTTCGTACTCGTCTAGCATCCAGAGCATGTGCTGGGCGCTCGTCATGACGTCCGGGGCCGGGACGTCCAGCTCCGGCCCGACATTCTTGAACACCTGCCGGATCCAGCCGCGGCACAGCTGTTCCTGCTCCCGGGCGGACATCCGGCGCGGATCGCAGATGACCCCCCCCTTGCCGCCGCCCAGCGGGATATCGGCCAGGGCACACTTCCAGGTCATCCACGTCGCGAGCGCGCGCACCGTGTCGGCGGTCTCCTGGGGATGGAAGCGGATGCCGCCCTTGCATGGGCCGCGCAGGTCGTTGTGGTGCACGCGAAAGCCGCGGAAGATCCGAACCGAGCCGTCATCCATGCGCACCGGGATGGTGAAGTGAAACTCGCGCATCGGCCAGCGCAGCAACTCGCGCACGCCGGGGTCCAGCCCGAGCATGTCGGCCACCCGATCGAACTGCGCCTGGGCCATTTCAAAGGCATTGAAATTTTCGCTCATGATCGATTTCTCCTTGGCGGAAACGGTTGCGGCTTTCAAAACGATCAACCGGCATCGGCGGACGCCTTATGTCGGCAACCGGAAGTGAGTTTAGCTTTTCTTTTCTCTAAATGCAAAAAATTTAGCAGTATTCCTCGCACATCCAGACCCCGCCGGCCGGCTTGGGCAGGTTGCAGCCTCTCAGGTTCTCGCAGGTGATGCATAGACCCACCGGCGCGGCTTTGTTTTCCGCCTCTTCGACGCGAGCGCAGGCTTTTTTCACAACTACGAGGCGCGGCTTTTCCGGAAGACCGCACTCGTATATTTCGCAATTCTGAATCGGGCCGCAGGCCTTCGACAGAAAAGCGCAATCGCCGACATGCCGGCAGTTGGCACACAAGCTGGCCTGCAGGAGCTGCTCCATTTGCCATTGTGCGCGCTCACGTTCATCTTCGACGCTCCGGTCGGCGATAGAGGTCGCTTTGAATTTCTTGCTTGCCATTTCAGACTCCTTTCAACGAGGTTGCTTTCTAAATCCCCCAGGGGGTTTTCATCCCGTTTCTGTTGAATGCAGGCGCCGTACCAAGAAGGCCGGCACCCGTTAGGTTTGTCTCTGATTAAACAGTATCAATTTGTTTTTATAAGAGATATTAGTTTGGCAAGGGGTTAACCGGGACTTCGGATCGGATAGCCGGCTCTGGGGAATTTCTCCCCTCCGGTGCGTTTCGCCCCGGTGAGCTGCCGGCTTGACAATATGGCTGCCAGAATTTAGACCTGATACATGATCACTCCGGAAAAGATATGAGTAGACCTTCATCCGCGGTCCGGCGTTACATGACCGCATCGAACATATTAAGGGTCTCATAATTGTCTTTACGTCGTCATTCCGGCATGCCCCGGATTACCAATTTCCGGGACTGGCTTTTAGCCGGAATCCAGTGAATTCAACCCTTTTTGGATGCCCCCGTATCGTGGTACGGGGCAGGCTTATCACGTCCGGCATGACGGTACTATTTCGAAACGATTAATATCTTATCGCCGGAACCATAACATAGACCAATTCCCGCGCTTCAAGGTGGAAAACCGATGACTGAATTCACTCATCTCGACGCAGAAGGTCGGGTGCGCATGGTGGATGTCACTGAAAAGGCGCCGACCGTGCGCACAGCGGTGGCCTCGGCCGATGTCCGCATGCGGCCGGACACCTTCGATATGATCCGGGATCACAAAGTCAAAAAGGGCAACGTGCTCGAAACCGCCCGGATCGCCGGCGTCATGGCCGCCAAACGCACGGCGGATCTGATTCCGATGTGCCATCCGCTGAAGCTCACCCATGTCCAGGTCGACTTTCGGCCTGACGAGCACGAGCATCTCATCAAGATCCGGGCGAGCGTGCGCGCCGTCGACCAGACCGGCGTGGAGATGGAAGCGCTCACGGCGGCGGCGGTGGCTGCCCTGACCATTTACGACATGTGCAAGGCCCACGACCGGGAGATGACCATCACCGCCATTGAGTTGATCGAAAAGTCCGGCGGCAAGAGTGGAACCTACCATCGCCGCACCGATGGATAGAAGCAAGCGTGCATCAGACAGGATTAACAGGATGGACTGACTGCACGGGGTGAGAAGCATCCTGAAAATTAAATCCGGTTGATCCTGTCTATCGCCGTTCAAAGGAAACCCGTGACCCAGTTGAAACTCGCTCATCGCTTTCCTGGAAAAATACCATGCGGCCCCTTTTTCGCAGCCTTGGTGACATTTCTGCTGATCGGCTGTCCAGCGCCGCCGAAACCGCCTCCCGCCGCACCGCCGGCGGTGGAGGCCGCACCGTCGCTGGTCCGTATCGACCCGTCCGCTTATCCGAATTTTAGCGACGATCTCGACTTCGAAAGCCTTGAGCAGGCCATCGCCCAGAGCATCGGGTATTTGCAGGCCATCCCCCCTTCCCGGGAATTCGAATTCGGCCGTGATCGCTATACAGCGGCCCACATCCTGCTTTCCCTGCGGCGCTTCCAGGGGTTCATCCGGGTGCGGCCCTCCGCATCCGACCTGCAGAGATACATCCGCGCCTTTTACCGGGTCTACCAGTCCGTTGGCCGGGATCCGCAACGAGACGTGTTGTTCACCGGCTACTACGAGCCGCTGCTCAATGGCCGCCGTTCCATCAGCCCTGAGTACCAGTACCCGATCTATGCGCGGCCGGACGATCTCCTGACCATCGACCTGCGCGCGTTTTCAGAAAAATTTGGCGGCGAGAAGCTCATCGGCCGGACCCAGGAGAAAAGCATCGTCCCTTATCACGACCGCCGGGAAATCGAAGAGGGCGGGGCGCTCTACGGCAAGGCCCTCGCGCTCGCCTGGGTCAACGATCCAATCGACGTTTTCTTTCTGCACGTGCAGGGATCCGGCAAGATCATTTTGGAGGACGGCCGGGTGCTCAACGTCGGCTACGACACGAGCAACGGCCGCCCCTACCGCAGCGTCGGGCAGTTGCTGATTGAAGAGGGCAAGATCAGCCGCGAGGAAATGTCCATGCAGCGCATCCGGGCCTATCTCAACGAAAACCCTGCCGAGATCCAGCGCGTGTTGAGCCATAACCCGAGCTACATCTTTTTTAAAGTGGTGCCGGACGGCCCGCTGGGCTCCATTAATGTCAAGCTGACTCCGGGACGGTCGATCGCCCTCGACCGCACAGCCTTCCCGCCGGCGACGCTGAGCTACGTGGAAACGCAAAAACCGATGATCGACGGCCAGGGCCGGATCGTGTCCTGGGTGGCATGCCGCAGGTTCACGCTCAACCAGGATACCGGCGGCGCCATCAAGGGACCGGGACGTGCGGACCTCTTCTGGGGCAGCGGCCCTGACGCCGAAATCGCGGCCGGCCACCTCAAGCACCCCGGCAAGCTGTATTTCCTGGTGCTTCGTCCCGACGCCTCGCCTTGACAGGTTTACGGGAAACCAGTAGATAAAGCCGTGATATTATCCGCCGCGTATTAAGGGTCTCAGAATTGTCTTTACGTCGTCATTCCGGCCTGCCCCGGATTACCGATTTCCGGGGCAGGCTTTTAGCCGGAATCCAGTGAATTCAACCCGTTCTGGATGCCGGATCACGTCCGGCATGACGGTACTATTTCGAGACGATTAGTAAGTCCGTATGGGCAGGTCGCACCGCGGGCGCAAGCGGCGTCCATGCTTCAGGGGGCTCCTATGTTTGGCATCGGCATGCCGGAATTGATTCTGATTGCCGTGGTGGCGTTGATCGTCCTCGGCCCGAAAAAACTGCCGGACCTGGCCAAATCCATGGGACGTGCCGTGCGCGAATTCCGAAAAGCCACCAGTGAATTGAAGGAGACCTTGCAGGTCGACGGCGAGTTCAACGAGGTCAAGAAGGCCTTCAACGACTTTGAATCCGACGTCAACAAGACCATCCAGCCTGAAGCCAAGACCGAGACCCAACCCGCCGGGCCGTCCCAGGCCGCCGCTGACGCTCCGGCACCGGAGGCGGCCCCGGCCGATCCGGCACCCGCCGAGCCCGCTTCGACCGACAAGCTGGATGAACTGAAGAAAGCGTTCCAAGCCTGGAATGCCGGGCCGGCACCGGCTAGCCCGCCGCCCTCCGAAACGCCGGCGCCGCAGTCGGGCCAGAAACCTTCAGCGGATAAGCCCCGGTCCGGCTGAAAGAGCTGCCAGACCAGAGGTCGAGTGTGAAGCGGATGATGCACGAGGATGAAAAACTGCCTTTCACCGTCCATCTTGAAGAGCTGCGGTCGCGGCTGATCAAGAGTTTCATCGCCGTCGGCGCCGGCTTCGGCCTCTGCTATGCATTTAAGGAAACGCTTTTCGAGATCCTGCTTTACCCGCTCATCCGGGTCATGCCGGAAGGCGGAAAACTGATTTTTACGGGAATCCCCGAAGCATTCTTTACTTACCTGAAGGTTTCCTTTTTAGCCGGGATCATCCTGGCGAGCCCGGTCCTGCTCTACCAGTTCTGGATGTTCGTGGCCCCGGGGCTTTACCAGAAAGAACGCCGGGTGCTGGGGCCGATCATCGCCGTTACATCCTTCTTTTTCATCGGCGGCGCCCTGTTCGGTTATTTCGTGGTGTTCCCGTCCGGCTTCAAATTCCTGCTGAGCTTCGGCGCCGATTTTATCCGCACCTTGCCGTCCATGCGCGAATACCTCGATTTCAGCACCAAGCTGCTGTTCATCTTCGGGCTGCTGTTCGAGCTTCCGGTGGCCCTGACCGGCCTGGCCCGTCTGGGGATCGTCTCCGTTGAATATTTGAAACGCAACCGCAAGTACGCCGTCATCCTGGCCTTCGTGGTCGGGGCGTTCTTGACGCCGGACGTGGTCTCCATGATTCTGATGGCCATTCCGTTGACGGTGCTTTATGAAATCGGCATCTTGGGCGCCCACGTTGTGAACCGCAAGAAAGGCGCGGCAGAGGCCTCCGAATCGCATCCGGTCTGACCTGCCGGGCCCGATTCGGGATGCAAATGGCCATTGACAGCTTGAGGCTTCCTTGATAAAAATTCTTATTCATTGAGTTGGGTCATTGTACTGCCGGCAGGCATGAACCAATAACTCAAAGGAGGCGGAGGAAGAGGCTATGAGGAAAAAAATGGCGGTAGCGGTGATGATTGCGGTGGCGTGCTTATTCTTTGCTGGCGGGATCTACGCCAAGGTGGCCGATGTCGTCAAAGTCGAAAACAAGGGCTGCCAGAACACCAAGGGCGAGATTCAGTTCAGCCACAAGAAGCACTCCGAGGAATACGCCAAACAGTTTGCCAAACTTTACCCCAACGGCTGCGGCGACTGCCATCACGACGACAAGGGCAAGCCCATCGCCGGCCTGACCGCCGACAGCAAGGTCCAGAAATGCTTTGAGTGCCACAAGAAGTGCGGCGAGGCCCCCAAAGGCAAGGACGCGCCGAAGCTCGAAAAGAAGGCCAAGCTGGAATTCATCGCCGAGGCCTACCATGACAACTGCCAGGGCTGCCACCGGGATTACAACAAGGAATTCAAGCCGGCCAAAAAAGCCCCGGTGACCTGCAACGACTGCCATCCGAAGAAAAGCTGATGTGTCTTAGATAATTTGACCGGAATATTGAAACGGCGGGCATCCCAAAGATGCCCGCCGTTTTTAATTGGTACCATCTCATTGATGGACCCGGACAAGACCCGCTATCATGTCGTCTCGAGCGAAGCGAGAAATCTTCCGGTCATTTCCTCGTGAGCGCAAGTCCCACCCACTCCTGCTCTTCATCCCGCCACACGGTATTGAAAAACCGCTTTTCAAGCTCGCCCAGAAGCTCGTCGCACTCCTCGGTGCGGATCCCCGATATTACCAGCGCCCCCTGCGGTGCCGTCCAGCCGGCGAGACAGGGCGCCAGGCGCGCCAGGGTGGGGGTGCGCAGGTTGGCGGTCACCAGATCGTAGCTGCCGTCGATGGCCTCTGCCGCTTGATCGGAAACGGCTATCTGCCGGCTCAGGCTGTTGAGCTCCACGTTCGCCCTGGCCTCCGCCACGGCGCAGGGGTCGATATCGACGGCCAGGCCGGTTTCGATACCCAGCATCACCCCCGCCATCGCCAGCACCCCGCTGCCGGTACCGATGTCGAGCATCCTGCGGCGGGCACCTGCCGACGATCCGCCGGCGCTCCCCAGAATGAAATCGATGGCCTTCAGCGCCAGTCGAGTGGTGGGGTGGCGGCCGGCGCCGAATGCGGCACCGGGAATGATCCGGATGAGCACATCCGCGGGGCCGGCCGGATAGGTTCGCTCGGGCGGAGTCAACACGACGCGGTCGGACACGCGCACCGGCCGATCGAAGGATGGCTCAAGAAAAGTTTGTCCGTGCTCGAAAACGTAAGCGAGTTCTCCCTCGGCCACCAGCTCATGCAGGCCCGCCTGCACCTGTCCGCGGGATAGGTTCAGATCGCGCATCAGCCCCCGGATAAGATCGGCGGGAGCGCAGCGGCGCCCGCCGATCCGGTTCAAGGAGCGGCGACGAAGGGTTTCCGCAGATTCAAACTTAGGTATGGGATCTCTGGGATCGGAAAGCGACCGCATTGCGAACCAGTGCGCCTGCCCAGCCTGGATTTCCAAGGGCGTGAATGTGAGTGTAGGTGGCCAGAACATTCTTGTAAAGAAGCCCGTCCCGGTCGCCGTGTATGCCGACGCCGCGTTGCATGCGGAAAACGAAATCGTCCTCCGCTCCGGACCATCTCAGCACGCGCGAGTAGTGAAACTCGTGACCGCGGATTTCAGCCCCTATCGGATAGTAGGGGTTGGTGCGCTCGACCGAAACCACGGTGTAGCCGTGTCCCTGGGGCCGCTTGAACAAACCGAAAGCCAGCGGCAGGACGCCGGCCATGGCATAGCTCTTCCCCTCGAGAACCAGCTCTTCGCCCAGGTACATAAGGCCGCCGCATTCGGCATAAACCGGCAGCCCGGCCGATGCCAGCGCCCGGATGCTGTCGCTGAAAGACCTGTTTTCGGCAAGCTCCTGCGCGTGGGTTTCCGGGAAGCCGCCGCCGATGTAAAGCGCGTCGATTTCCGCCAGGCTTTTTTCCCGCAGCGGGCTGACGAAAACAATCTGCGCCCCCGCCGCTTCGAGAGCTTCGATGTTTTCAGGATAGTAGAACTGAAATGCGGAATCCCGCAGGACGCCGATCCGGGCGACCGGTGGTTCGACGGCTGCGGCCGCTCTGTCGGGCCGCTCGATGGCCAAGGGTTCGCATACCGCTTCGACCGGAGGGGCGGCTTGCGCGAGCCGCATCAGTGCATCCAAATCGATGTGCTGAGCGGCGGTGCGGCCGATGGCCTGGATCGAGTCTGCGGCCCAAGCGTGCTCGACGGTGGGCACCAGGCCCATGTGGCGCTCCGGAAAAACCGGACGGTCGAGTTTGGGGATCGCGCCGATGACCGGAACCCCGCTGAAATGCTCGATGCTGCGCCGCAGGATGGATTCATGGCGCGCACCGGCCACGTGATTGAGGATCACCCCCCGCACCATCACCTCCGGATCGAAGCGCACGCACCCGTCCATGACGGCGGCCATGGTGCGGGTGGTCTTGGTGCAATCGACGCACATCACCACCGGAGCCTTCAGGAGCTTGGCCAGTTCGGCCGTGCTGGTGGCGCCTTCCAGATCGATGCCGTCGTAGAGGCCGCGGTTACCCTCGATGAGCGCCACATCCGCGGGGGAGGCATGGGTGCAGAACGAACTTCGGATCAGGTCCGCGTTCAAAAGGAAGGTGTCTAGATTATAGCAGGGCCGGCCTGCCGCCAGGGCAAGCCAGCCCGCATCGATATAATCCGGACCTTTTTTGAAAGGGGCGACGGATTTTCCCCGCGCGCGCAACGCCGCGGTGATTCCGATCGATACGATGGTCTTGCCCGAACCGCCGCGCAGGGCGGCGATGATCAGCCGGGGGAATTCCGCTTCACGAAGCTGCATCGATAATTGCCGGGAGAGACCGAAAAACCGCCGCAAACCGGACGGTTCTATTCTTCGTGCTCTGCAGCCGCCTGTTTGCCGGTTCCCTTGAGGCCGTACATGGAGGTGCTGCCGCTGGACCAATATTCCAGCGTACCGTCGGCCACCATGTCGTTGATCAGCTTCTTGGCCTCGCGGGGCTTCATCTCCAGAATCTCGGCCAGATCGTTGAAGTAAAACTTGGATTTGGTCTTGAGCTTCTTGGTGAGTCCTTCAACTATTCTGACCTTCGCTTCCGCGTAATCCATGGGTTACCTCTTTTTCTTAAAGTGAAGGGGGCACCCCTTCCGGGTGCCCCCCATTCCATCCAGACGGTCTAGAACTTGAACTGCGTGGTCTGGCGCCAGGTGTAATAGGCCGGATCCCGGAAATCATCGATCAGGTGGTGCGTGAACGGGATCTCGCATTTCTCGAAGAAGCGCTCCCACCCGATGCGCTCGGCCCACTCGCCGAGGCGCTCGTATTTGCGGGCATCCTGCGAGTAGACGTCGACCATCTTCTTGATGACCTGGGTGGTCTTGGGCCAGCGCGGCGGCTCGTTCTCGATAAAGGCCACGACGACCTTGGAGAACTTTGGGGGCGAAATGCGGTTGGACACCTTGCCGCCCGCCATGATGACGATGCCGTCGCCTTCCTTGTCGGCCAGCGGCATAGCCGGGCACATGGTGTAGCAGTTGCCGCAGAACATGCAGCGCTCGTTGTTGACGGCGACGCTGTTGACCTTCTGGCCGCCGACTTCGATCTTGGCCGGCTTGATGGCCGCGGTCGGGCAGGCCGCGATGGCGAGGGGAATCTCGCACATCTTGTCGAGGTACTCATGGTCCAGCATGGGCGGCTTGCGATGGTAGCCCAGGATGGCGATGTCCGAGCAGTGCACGGCGCCGCACATGTTGAGACAGCAGGCCAGCGACACGCGCAGCTGGGCCGGCAGCCGCATCTTCTGGAAGTCCTCGAAGAGCACGTCCATGGTGGCCTTGACCGGGCCGGAGGCGTCGGTGGCCGGGGTGTGGCAGTGCATCCACCCCTGAGTGTGGACGATGTTGGTAACGCCGGCGCCGGTTCCGCCGACCGGGAACTTGAAGCTGCCGCCCTTGAACTTGCGGCCGGCCAGGTCCTTCAGCAGGGGCTCGACCTTCTTTTCGTCGTCGACCATGAACTCGACGTTGTTGCGGGTGGTCCAGCGCACATAGCCGCCGCAGTGCTTGTCGGCGATTTCGGCAATCTCGCGGATGAGCAGGGTGCTCATGAGACGCGCGCCGCCGACGCGGATGGAAAAGATCTTGTCGCCGGACTCGGCCACGTGGACCAGCACGCCGGGCTTGAGGATTTCATGATACAGCCATTGGCCCTTGTTCTTGGCAATGACCGGCGGATAGAATTCGTCGTATTTGCGCGGGCCGATGTCCGTGATGCGATTTTTCATCGGCTCTTTGGGATCGTATCCTGAAGATATAAATGCCATAGTTCGTCCCCCTTATCTGCGATGGTATTTTCTGAATTCGTTGACGTCGCGCGTCCAGCCGCCCTCGACTTCTTCTTCCTTCCAGAAGATGTAGGGGTTGGACCGAGGCTCTTTGACGTGGCGCGCATCAGGCGTAATGCCGGTCACTTCCAGAATCTTCTGGAAGCCCTGGCGCTTGATCAGCTCGCCGAGGCGCTCGCGGTTCTTGCCCTCTTCCATCCACCAATCCCAGATCTTCTCGATGACTTCTTTGATCTCGTCGTAGGGCTCCTCCACTTTGACGAAGGGGACGAGCAGCGAACCCATCTGGGCGCCGTCGAGAATGGGGGCCTTGGCGCCCACCAGGATGGACAACCCTGTGTCTTGTCCGATCCTCAGTGCGCGGGGCATCACGTTGATGCAGTGCATGCAGCGGTTGCATTCCTTGCTGTCGATCTTGAGCTTCTTGCCTTCCATCCACATGCATTCGGTGGGGCAGAGGTCGATGACCTCTTTCTTGATGTCGAATTTGCCCCAGTCGCGGTCTTTGTGGGCGCCGCCGTTCGGAGCGAATTCACCGCCGATGTAACCCTGGACCGCTTCCTGGTCGATGCGGATGTCGTCCCGCCAGGTACCGATGAAGGACATGTCGGAACGGGCGATGGAGGCGACGCAGCAGTTCGGGCAGCCGTCGAATTTGAATTTGAATTTGTAAGGAAAGGCCGGCCGGTGCAGCTCGTCCTGGTAATCATTGGTCAGGGTGAAACACAGCGCCTGCGTGTCGTAGCAGGAGAATTCGCAGCGGGCTGTTCCAATGCAGTCGGAAGGGGTGCGCAGGTTGGAGCCTGAACCGCCGAGATCCTGGTTCATCTTGTGAGTCAGCTCAAAGAAAATCTCTTCGAGCTGCGGAGTGGTGGTCCCCAGGAAGACGATGTCGCCGGTGGACCCGTGCATGTTGGTGATGCCGCTGCCGCGGAGGTCCCACAGGTCGCATAGCTCGAGCAGATATTTCGAGGTGTAGAACTTGCCGCCGGGCTGGCTGACGCGCATGGTGTGGAAATGGGCGACGCCCGGAAACTCCTCCGGCATATCGCAGTAACGGCCGATAACGCCGCCGCCGTAACCGAAAACGCCGACGATGCCGCCGTGCTTCCAATGGGTGCGGCCATGCTTGTAGGTAAGCTCCATGAGACCGAGAACGTCTTCAACCACTTCGACCGGAATCTGGTAGTCGATTTTTGATGCAGTTTTCGCGCGATGTTCGGCCAACTCCTTCAGGTCCGACACAAAGCTCGGCCACGGACCGCTTTCCAATTGGTCCAGCATAGGGGTTTTGTGTTTTGCCATTATCTACCTCCGTTTGAGTTGATGAGTAAGCACCTTGAAACGCAAAGACCGCATAAAACAGAGAAAAAGCCGGTTCACCTCCTCTCTCGATCGATGAGTTTTTCGGTTGTGGTATATGCTTATCCGTTGGGAATATCTGCGAAAAAAATCAAGGTGAAGCTATAGAATCAAACGCTGCGCTTGTCAATAAAAAAGCAGATTTCCGGGCCGTTATGAAGCCTGGAAACCATGAAGTATCCGGAACATACCTCATCTTGAGGCGGCCAGGAAAATAAACCCTGTATGTAGTAAGAAGTTGATTCTGTTATTTCGGCCACCGGGAGAAATATTTTCAACGCGTTGATTTCTCGCCTCGCTCGAAATGACATGACAGCGGGACTTTTTACGGGTCCATCAAAGTTGGCTAAAAACGGCGGCCAACTCAGCAGCGTGTTCTTCCAGGCAGGTTTCCGGTAGGGAAGGCTCCGGGCTGCCGGGCGGATAATTTTTTTCGGCAATGGCCATGCAGAGGGACAGGAGGTCTTCTTCGGAGCAGGCCGCAAGGTAGCGCCTGAAAAGCGGCTCCATCGGCAACGGCAGCTCGAAGGGTACCGTTTTTTCCGCAAGACTGTCCAGCATGCCGGCCACGGTCGCTTGGACCGCCACCGGATCGGACCAAGCCAGCTCACCCGTTCCGTCCAGGCGGTCCAGGCGGGTACGGATACTGAGGTTCAGCAGGAAAATCAGCAGCGCTTCCAGGAAAATCTTGATGGATTGAGTGGAATCGCCGGATACCGGCCGGGTTCGAAACAGGGGCAGGTATTCGCGCACCGTGATCAGGCGAACCTCGGGCCGGTCTTCCTTCAAGTGGACCACGAAGTCGCCGGCCGCATGGTGCCAGGCGCCGATCCCCGCAAAATCCGTCAACTTGAGGTAATGGGTCAGGATTCGGGCGACCTGACGATAAATAGCGTGGGCCTGACGGGTGTCCAGCCGGCGGGGACCGTTTTGGGGGTCCCACAGCACGAGCGCCGGCCCCCCCTCGGGCGTATCCCGGGTCAGGTGGAATTCGTGAAAATCGGCAAGCCATTGCCCTATGAACATGGCCAGCATCCGACCGCGTCCGGCATCCACCTCGCCCGCTCCGTAGACTTCCGGGACGTAGGCGGCCGAAAATTCCCGCCCCAGCTTTTCCAGCAGCTCGAATTCTTTGAAAAGGAGGGATGTTCCGGCGGCGGACACCGCCACATTGACCACCCAGCGGAATAAGATTCCGCTGATTTCCGTTTCCACCCGGGCCGGATGGTAATACTCCCCGTGCTTGGCCAGAAAAATGCGGATGGTCTCTGCAGCCGGTGCATCCGCCCCCCACTTCGTGAGTGAACGGACAAAGGCATTCCGTCCGGGCCCTTCGATAAATGTCCGAACCCCTTGAAAATAATCCCGGACGGATATGGACGCATCCTGACGCAGACCGGAAGGCGAGGGCTCGGCGAGCCCGTGCCGGCTCATCGGAAGGGGGCGCAACCATGCCGGATGTTCCGGTGCGACCGGCTGGCCGAGCGTTTCGAGAAAATACTCAAAGCGCGGCGCCGTCGTTGACTCTGCGACCCCGCCACCTCCCAACGCCTTCATTTCAACTTCGCCCGATGCTCTTCGATTTCCTGGCGGATCGGCGGCGCCACATCGAAGCCGAGGGCAACGGCCTTGTCGTAATGCTCAACGGCCAGGGCGAATTCCCCTTTCTCCAGATAAGCAATTGCCAGGTTGTTGTGAGCCGGGGCGAAATCCGGAGCGAGGGTAACGGCCTTCTGAGTGGCGGCGATGGCCTCGTCCACCATTCCTTTCATGAGGTAGGCGTTGCCCAGGTTGGCGAATGCCTGGACATAGCGGAAGTTGAAGACGGTGGCACGCTCAAAGTTCTTGATGGCTTCATCGACGTTGCCGCGCTGCAGTTCGACGAATCCGATATTGCCGTAGCCTTCGGAGAAGCCGGGCCTTACGTGGACCGCCTTGCGGTTGTACGCCAGGCACCCATCCAGGTCGCCGCGGCTCATGCAAATCCCTCCCAGCAGCACATAGGCCTCGGCCAGGCTGGGGCTGCACTCCAGGGCGGCATGAAGTTCTCGTTCCGCCTCTTCAAATCGCCGCTGCCCCACATATCCGACCGCCAGGTTGTAATGCGAATTGCCGCACTCGGGGTTCTGGCCGACGGCCGCTTTTTGGATGGAAATGTATTCATCGACATCCTTGGGTTTGCTCATTTCTGCTTAATCCTCATTGCGTTCAAACGGGGTTGCAGCCTTTGGTGCTTTCGGCTGTTTCTTATCAGAGAAGCCCCCATCATCCGGGGATTCTCTGCGGATACGGTAACCCCAAATTGATGTCAAGTAAAATTGCCGCCTCCGGCAGCGGTTTTCACCATGTTTTCGCTTGACATCACTTGGGCTTTTCTTTACCAAGCGAGTCAGGAAGCAACTTCGATTTTTGCCATCTCACAACAGACGGCGCTGCAGTAAGCCCAAATTCAAGGCGCGCGAGTTTCGTGCTGCAAGTCGTACGCCGGTGCGCCGCAGCACCAGCGAAATGAAGCGCAACGCCGAAGTTGGGTTTACTGCAGCGCCGTCAGGGGGACGCCATGAAAGCTGGGTGCTACACCGCACTGATCACGCCTTTCAAGGAGGAGGACATCGACTGGACCGGGCTGGACCGGTTGATCGATTTCCAGATTCAAAACGGCATTACCGGCATTTTGGCCGCCGGCACCACTGCCGAAAGCCCGGTGCTGAATTGGCAACAGCACAATGAAGTCACCAAAAAGATAGCGGTTAAAGCCCGGAACAAATGCGCCTGCATTGCCGGCACCGGCAGCAACAACACCCGTGAAACCCTGGAAGGCACCCGGCATGCAATGGAATGCGGAGTCCAGGGGGTGCTGCTGGTGGATCCATATTACAACGGGCCCAGCTCGCTTGAGATCCGCCGCGAATACATCGCACCCGTTGCCCGGGAGTTCCCGACGCTCGACATCATTTCTTACGTCATTCCGGGGCGCACCGGGACCCAGCTGCTGCCTGAAGACCTGGGGCTTCTGTTCAAGCAATACCCCAACCTCAACACCGTCAAAGAGGCCACGGGGGACCTTGCGAACATGCGGCGCACACGGACGTGCTGCGGGCCGGATTTCACCATTCTATCCGGGGACGACCCCCTGACGATCGAGATGATGACGGATCCCCAGGTGAAGGCCGGCGGCGTGATTTCGGTGGCTTCCAATGTGGCGCCCAAAGCGACGACCGAAATGGTCAACCTGCTTCTGGCCGGACGCCCGGCCGAGGCCAGGGCGCTGGCCGCCAAGCTCGAACCGCTCTTCAACCTAGTCACGGTCAAGACCACCGAGAAAACCCCTTACGGCGAGGTG
This sequence comes from Desulfobacterales bacterium, assembly GCA_030834695.1. GTDB lineage: Bacteria > Desulfobacterota > Desulfobacteria > Desulfobacterales > SpSt-501 > SpSt-501. The sequence goes on along the minus strand of JAUQXK010000089.1, from coordinate 202,617 downwards.
GTCTGTCGAGCGCGCAACCCGCTCGCCTACAAGACCTTAATGGCGATCCTGGGAATGCCGTCGGGCGGCTGCAAACCGCCCCTGGGCAAAATGACCCCAAACGGCCTCAACAAGGTTCTGGAGGTCGCCCGCACCATGCAGCGCACGGCGCCTGAAATCCTGAAACCCATCGCGGACTTCTTCGGCGTGAACATCGAAGAGCGCTTGGAGAATCCCAAATTCCGGGAAGGGCTCTGCTACGCGGAATATTAGTCGAAAGCGCTGAGGACTGAGGGGCGAGGTCTCAGCTCAGTCCTCGTTTCTCAGTCCTGTTTTGCGGCGGCCTCCTGAGGCCCGCTCTCCTTGAACAACAACCCGTTCAGCCACTTCAGGCCTAATTCCAGCAATGCCACGTCGTCGCTGCGCAGTTTGGCGAGGGCGGACTCATCCACGGGATAACGCCTGAGAAAAGAACTCTCGAACACAAACGTGCGGAACCGGTCGATGTCGTAGCTCGCCATGAAGAACATCTGCTTGACCTTCTCGGTCCAGTGCATGTTCGGCGGAAAGGACCGCTTGCGGACGATGAGCTCGGTCCACTGATTGTTGATCCGGTCGTGCGTGTCGACCCCCTGATCCTGGCGCCACTCCAGCACGGTCCAGGACCGATCCTCGTCAAACCCCAAGCAGTGCGCCTCGCGCACCATGAAGAAGAAGTCCTCGCCGTCCGGGTCCTCCTTGTAGGCCAGCGACGCAACCCCCAGCGGATAGTAGCGGCACGAGGTCGGCCGGTCCTCGTACACCAGGCACCCCTCGGGACGCACGAATGGGCAAGCCCTTTTTACGTCGGCGGCCCCTTCTTCGTCCAGAAGCTTGAGCGTGACGACGGGGATGTCGGTTTTTTCGAGCATCTGCGGCTCGGTGTAAAGGGCCAAAAACTCCTCGGACGTCAGCCCCAGACGTTTCTTAAGGCGGATGATGTCGTAAGGGGTCAGGATAATGTTGATCCCACGGCAGCACTGGGTGAAGCACTTCACGTCCTTGTGGCAGCGGAACGTAAAGCGGCTGTCGGGCCCCAGCCGCATGGGTTGTATCGGTCCTTCCTTGAGCTGTTCCATGCAGAATCCTTTCAAATTTCCTCTGTCCTTATCCCACATCGGCCGGCCAAGTCAACGAAGCCACTTTCGTCTTGATTTCAGCAATAGATCTACTATATCGTAAATTTTACTCTTTTTTTGCCGGCAGCGCTGACATCATTCGTTTGTTTTCTGAAGGAGGGGACCGAAATGAAGTTGTCGATTACGAAGGCCAAGCAGCTCAAGCCCAAGCCGGACGAAACCCAACTCGGCTTCGGCACGAAATTCACCGATCACATGTTCAACATGGATTACGCCCCCGACCAGGGCTGGCACCATCTGCGGATCGAGCCCTACGCGTCGATCGCCATGGATCCGGCCACCATGGTTCTGCACTACGGCCAGGGGGTTTTCGAGGGGCTCAAGGCCTACCGCACGACCTCCGGCCGCATCCAGCTCTTCCGGCCTCTGGACAACTTCCGGCGCCTGAACCGCAGCAACGAAATTCTGTGCATCCCGCGGTTGGACGAAAACCTCGCCCTGGAGGGGTTGAAGGAACTTCTCAAAATCGAACAGGATTGGGTGCCGCGGGCGCCCGAGACCTCCCTTTACATCCGGCCCACCATCTTCGCCTCCGACCCGTTCCTCGGCGTGCGCGCCTCGCACACCTACCGGTTCTTCATCATTCTCTGTCCGGTCGGTGCCTACTACCCCGAAGGCTTCAACCCGGTGAAGATCCTGGTCGAAAAAGACCACGTCCGCGCCGTTCCGGGCGGCACGGGCGAGGCCAAGACCCTCGGCAACTACGCCGCCAGCCTTTTGGCCGGGCAGAAAGCCCACGATGCCGGTTTCACTCAGGTGCTGTGGCTGGACGGCGTTGAGCGCAAGTACATCGAAGAAGTGGGCGCCATGAACATTTTCTTCGTCATCGACGGCGAGGTCATTACCCCGGCCCTTCAGGGCAGCATCCTGCCCGGCATCACCCGGGACACGGTCCTGCAGCTCGGGCGCATGTGGGGTCTGAAGGTGTCCGAGCGGCGCATCAGCATCGATGAGGTGCTGAAGGCGCAGGAAACCGCAAAGCTTCAGGAGGTATTCGGATCGGGCACCGCCGCGGTGATCTCGCCGGTCGGCCAGATCAAGTATGCAGATCGGCTGGTAACCGTCGGCGACGGCAGGGTCGGCCCCCTGGCCCAGCGTTTTTACACGGCCATCACCGACATCCAGTACGGCCGCGCCGCAGATCCCAAGGGCTGGGTCGTCCCGATCGCCTGATACGGAGGAACTTTCAGGATGAGGCAGCCGATGGCGCAGCCGCGGATGATTCCCCACCTGGCGGAGTTCGCCGCCAAGATGGCCCAGGCGGGCTTGAAGCCGCTGGTCATCGACACGTTCGCGCATTACTACCGCCGGCTGGTGGGCGGCGAGAGCGGGCTGATTCACGATGCGGACATCCTTCCGATCCAGCTCGGAGAAATCCCCAAGGCCTCCGAGTTGGCCGGTTACGCGGACGGCGGGCACCGGGCGCTGAGCCAGGCCGTTCGCATCGTGCTGAACGGCGGTTTGGGCACGTCCATGGGGCTGGTCGGGCCCAAATCGCTGCTGAAAGTAAAGCCGGGGCTTTCGTTTTTGCAGATCATCCTGCGCCAGGCCGAGCTCGCTTCGGTGCGCATCGCACTGATGAACAGCTTCAACACCCACACGTCGACGCTTTCGGAAATTACGAAACTCAACCCGCCCCAACCGCCGCTCTGCTTTCTGCAGCATAAATTTCCCAAGATCCTGCAGGTGGAGCTGGCCCCAGCCAGCTGGCAGCGCAATCGCGAACTGGAATGGAATCCCCCCGGCCACGGGGATGTTTACGCTGCGCTCTATGCCTCCGGGATGCTTCAGAAACTTCTGGACGAGAGGGTCCGCTACGGCTTTATCTGCAACTCGGACAACCTGGGAGCCGGGATCGACGAAGCTCTGCTCGGCTATTTCGCTGAAAAGCGGCTGCCTTTCATGATGGAGGTCGCCGAGAAAACCCCATCCGACATCAAGGGCGGACATATCGCCCGCCATCGCAACGGCCGCCTCATTCTGCGTGAAGCGGCCCAGTGCCCCAAGGAGGAGATTGCCGCCTTCCAGGACATCCAGCGCTACCGCTTCTTCAACACCAACAACATTTGGGTCAATCTGGAGTTTTTAAAGGACCTGATCGTCAAGCACCGCATCATCGATCTGCCGATGATCGTGAACCCCAAGACGCTCGACCCGCGCGACGATAAAAGCCCGCCCGTCTACCAGATCGAAACCGCCATGGGGTCGGGGATCTCCCTCTTCGAGGGCGCAGCCGCGGTCAACGTTCCGCGCTCGCGCTTCCTTCCGGTCAAGACCTGCAACGATCTGCTGGCCGTGCGCTCGGACTGCTTCGTCTATTCCGAACGCGAGGGGTTGAAGCTCAATCCCGCGCGCAAAGCAACCGGCCGGAGCGAGGCCATCAAGATCAAGCTCGATTCCAAGTATTACGGCAAGTTCGACCTGCTGGAAGAGCGCTTTCAGGCGGGCACGCCCTCACTCAAGGACTGCGATGCCCTCACCATCAACGGCGACGTGCGCTTCGAGCAAGACGTGGTGATCCGCGGTACGGTCACCATCAGCAACTGCAGCAGCCAGCCGGCCGTCATCAGGGCCGGAACGGTGGTCGATCGGGACCTGGTGCTTTAAGAGAGGAATAGGATGGTTTTTGGGGGTCTCTCGACCGATAACTTCGTTCAATCAACGTTCTAAATTATTTTTTTAATACATCCTTCAGCGAATTCACACAAAAATCAACCAACTTTTCATTTGAGTTGTAACCCATCAATCCGATTCGCCAAACTTTTCCGGCAAGTTCACCTAAACCGGCACCGATTTCCAAATTATGTTTGGCTAACAACTCGCTTCTCACCTTTGCTTCATCAATACCTTCCGGAACTTTAATCGCCAGCAGGTGCGGAATTCTTTCACCGTCAGGAACAATTGGTTCCAGTCCCAGCTGTGATTTTAATTTTGAGATCAGCCGCGTGCTGTTTTCTCTGTGACGCTTCCAAGCGTTTTCAATTCCCTCATCCTTTAAAATCATGAGCGCTTCATGCAACCCATAATAATGATTGCTTGGTGCGGTATGATGATACGCTCGTTTGCCCGGGCCATTCCAATAACTTCCAAGAAGAATTAGATCATTAAACCAGCTTTGGACCTGCGTCTTTCTATTTTTAACAAAGTGAACCGCGCGTTCGCTAAAACTGACTGGAGACATTCCAGCGACACATGCCAAACCTTTTTGAGAACATGAGTACACCGCATCCAGCTGCCAGTCATCAACATAAACATCTACAGCGCCGAGCGATGTAACAACATCTGCAATAGATAGCGCACCCGATTTATGCGCGATTTCTGAAAGCAGCTTTATATTTGATAAAGCGCCGGTAGATGTTTCAGCATGAACGAACGCAACCACTTTTGTATCGGGATTATTTTTCAGAGCGCTCTCCAATTTTTGAGGATCGACCGCTCTGCCCCAATCATCTTTTACAACCACAACGTGTCCACCAAGTTTAGAAACAATTTGTGTCATCCGGTTAGCAAAATACCCGGCAACGCAAACAATAACCTTTGAACCCGGCTCTACCAGATTAACTAGGCACGCTTCCATGCCCAACGATCCCGGACCGGATAAAACAAATGTATGTTCGCTTTCGGTCTTAAATGTATACTTGAGGAGTGATTTTATCTCGTCCATCAATTCGATGAACTGTGGATCGAGATGCCCCAGGGTGGGTTTCGATAACGCATCTAAAACTTGGGGATGAACATTCGCGGGACCGGGTCCCATCAATACTCTATCTATCGGTTTGAATGAGTTGTGCACTTGTTCGGTCTCCATGATGGTTTAGGGATAAGAGCCCGCTTGGGGAGGGCAGCGGTTGCCCCGGGGGATCATAGTGCCCCGGCCGACCGGCTGCTTCAAATCGGGAACGCCACTTCGCCTCCAGCCACAGCCGAGCCAGTAACATCACCTTCAGCGGTTGTTGTCAACAGCGAAGATCCATATGGTTGCGGCGCGCTGCGGCCGAAAACCCGCCCCGGCTGACCTCAGCTCAAATTGCACGTGCTGGCGGTATAACTTACAGAAAATGGAATGTTAAAACGGAATGGTTGACGTCCTAATCCCTTCTGCGGGTGAGATACTTGACGGCGACTTTTTCGTTCGATCCCGAGGCGACCTTGAGGGAGGCCGGCTGGATGGCGAGCTGCACTTCGATCACGCCCACGCCCTCTCGAAGCCGGTCCAGAGGGACTTTTTCGGTGTAAATGGTCTGGAGGTTTTCGAGGATACGCTTGCCGCCGGCGATCTCCACCCGCGAGGGGTCCACCGTGGCTTCGGCCAGAATCAGGTTTTCCGAAAGCCGCCCGGCCCAGTCGACCTGTACGGGCAGATCTTTCCGCACTGTGACGTCCAGATCCACGACGATGCTCTGAGGATTGACATTCTTGAGCACCAGGCCGGGCGGAAGGCTAATGTTGCTGGCGGTGATCGCAAAGTCGTTCTGGCCGACGGCCGCCGTGCTGAGGTCCAGCCGCACCCGCACCTGGTCCGACCGGGTGGACTTGACCAGCGTTCCCGACCCGCTCAAGTTCAGGCGGACGGCGTTCACCGAGGCATGCACGATTTCCATGTTGGGATTGCGGTTCTGGTATTCGATGGGGACATCGAAGGTGACCAGCGTTTCCAGACCGCGCGAGATGCTGAACCAGAATCCGGTGATGAACAGCAGGGACACCAGCGCCGCGGTGGTGACCTCCACGCGCTCTTTCTTCGCAGGCAGGCTCTGTTCGTCGGCAATCCCGAAATGCTCCTCGAGTTCTTCGGCCAGCTGCCGCGGACTGCCGATGGTCTGCAACCGCACCCCCTTGGCCACACTTACCTCGCCCCTTTGCTCGGAGACGACAATCACCAGGGAATCGGTGGCTTCTGCGAGACCGAGCGCGGCCCGGTGCCGTGTGCCCAGGTAAGACGGCAGGTCCTCCCGCCGCGACAGGGGCAGGATGACCCCCGCCCGCGCGACGCGATCGCCTTCGATGAGCGCTGCCCCGTCATGAACAGGGTTGTCCGGATAGAAAATGCTCAGGATCATCTCTCGGGAGATATCCCCATTCCAGGCGATGCCGCTCTGGATCAACTCCTGGATGTCCTCATCCCCGGGCATGACGATCAGGGCGCCGTGTCGGCGGCGGGCCAGCTCGAAAGCGCATTCGGCGATGATGTCGATGGGAGCGATGCGGGTCTTGGAGGTAAACCCCCAGAGAATGGTCCTGAAATTTCTAGCCTGGAGTACGCTGCGGATTTCATTCCGGAAGACCACGACGATGATCAGGGCCGCCACAGCCACGATGCCCTGCACCACCCAGCTCGTGACGATCAGGCCCATGTAGGAGGCCATCTGCTGGAAGAACCACAGCATGGTCAGGCCGATCAAGACACGGAAGACATACGTGCCACGGAACAGAACGTAAAAGCGGAACAGGATGTAGCTGTTCAACCCGATGTCGACCACATCCTGCCAGCGGATACCCGATAAGAATTGGAGCACTTTTTCCATTAAAAACTAATCCGTCACGCTGAAACGCAGATTTTTTAAAAGGCGGCCGCCGGCATCGATGATTTCCACCCGCCAGGGGCCCTTGTCGGCCTCCCGCAGCTGAATACTGCTGAACGTGCTCCAGCGCGGATGCTTGACGGAAAGCCGAATCCGGGCGCTGGGCTTGTCTCGAAAGAACCAGTGGTGATAAACGACGGTGTCCTCCGTGATCTGGTCGAACAGGGTATAGCAATAGATCTTGCCGGCGGAGATGGAAAAGGCGATGGCCGGATTGGAAGGAATCCCTTCCTTCACGTCCTCGCAGACCAGCGCCTGCACCAGCGCCAGCTTGGAAGCGCCGGAGTTCGCTCCGCCCCGCGGCGGGGCCTGAGCCTGAGCCGTCCAAGCCCCGCTGAACGACAACAACCACCAGACTCCCAAAACCAAGCAGCATTTTCGAACCAATGGATTCCTCCTGCCCTCCAGCGCACGGAGCGCCTCTCCGGCTGCCGCTGGGCGCAGTTTTAAACCGCATATCCTTTTTTCAGCTTAGCGTCCTTTTTTGATTTTGCAAGAGAAAATCCCCCTCTTAGCGCTTTTTTCCATTAGATTTTTAAGCTAATCTAATCTAGACTGAATAATTATCTGCTGTTCAGGCCAAGTCCGCAGAGATTTTTGGACGTTCAGGTTCAACCGATCGGAGATCATGATGCAGCATTCCGACGCACTCATCCAGGAGCCGGCGCCCGGCAGCAGGGCGGTTTATTTCTGCGGGGACAGCATCCGCTTCACCCTGACCGTGCAGAGCGGATTGAACGGTTCGGCATGGATCCGCACCAATATCGGCCATGCCGGCACCACCCGCACCGAAATCATCCGCAGCGTCCATTTTCATGAAACCCCTCTGGGGCGCGACTGGTTCGACACTCCCATGCGTCAGGTCGCCGAAGACCGCTTTGAGGCCAGACTGGCCTTGTGTGAAGTCGGCCATTTTGAAGCCAAGTGCTTCTTCCTGAGACAGGGCGAATCCTCCCCCCTCTGGCCGCCCGGCACCAACACGGCATTGAACGTGGAGCCGGCCGAGTCCTGCTGCGCCAACACCATCTACAACGCCTTCGTGCGTCAGTTCGGGCCGAACAAGGCCGGGATTAAGCCTCTGCCGCCGCCCGGCGAAGCGTGCCTGCAGGTGCTCGACACCGCTTGTTATACCGTGATTCCGCCTTCAGGAACCTTTCGCGACCTCGCCGCCGAGCTGGACTTCATCGTCGGCGAGCTCGGTTGCCGCATCCTTATGCTGCTGCCGATCCATCCCACTCCCACCACCTACGGTCGGATGGGACGCTTCGGCAGCCCTTATGCCGCCCTCAGTTTCCGCGGAGTCGACCCGGCTCTCGCCGTCTTCGACCCCAAGGCCACCCCGATGGAGCAGTTCATCGAGCTCGTGGACGCCGTGCACCGGCGCAACGCTCGGATTTTTCTGGACATCGCCATCAATCACACCGGCTGGGCCGCCAACCTGCATATGAACCACCCCGAGTGGCTCGCCCGCACGCCCGAGGGACGCATCGAGGTGCCGGGCGCCTGGGGGGTTCAGTGGGAGGATCTCACCAAGCTCGACTACCGCCACGAGGGGCTCTGGCAGTTCATGGCGGAGGTTTTTCTCACCTGGTGCCGCCGCGGGGTGGACGGCTTTCGCTGCGACGCGGGCTACATGGTTCCGCACGCAGCCTGGAAATACATAGTCGCCCGGGTGCGGGAGCAGTTTCCGGACACGACCTTTCTGCTGGAGGGGTTGGGCGGCAAAATCTCGGTCACCCGCCAGCTGCTCGACACCGCCAATTTGAACTGGGCCTATTCGGAGCTGTTTCAAAACTACGACCGCGGTCAAATTGAACGCTACCTGCCGGAGGCGATCGACATGGCCGGGAGCGACGGCATCACGGTGCATTTTGCCGAGACCCACGACAACCTCCGGCTGGCTTCCAAGTCCGCAGTCTACGCGCGGATGCGCACGGCCTTGTGCGCGCTCGCCTCGCATTCGGGTGCTTTCGGGTTTGCCAACGGTGTCGAATGGCTGGCCACCGATAAAATCAATGTGCATGATGCCCGGCCGCTGAACTGGGGGGCTGCGACCAACCAGGTGGCCGAAATCCGCCGCCTGTCGCAGCTGCTCAAATACCACCCCGCGTTCCATGACCGCAGCGATGTGAGGCTCATCGAACAGGGTGCCGGCAACCAGATCGTGATCCAACGCCATCACCTGCCCTCAGGCAAACGCTTGATCGTTCCCGTCAACCTCGATCCTGAACAGCCAACGACGGCCGCCTGGAACCCGGAGGCGGCCGGCTTCCGGCAGGATCGGCTCACCGACCTGCTCACCGGCAAAACGGTGGCGGTGGTCGAGCGTAACGGCCTTTGCACCTGCCCCCTGGAGCCCGGCCAGGTAATGTGCCTGAGCCCGGATCCGCACGACCTGGGCCTGTTGGCCGCGTTGCCTTCCGACCCCTTTAACGTACCGCCGCGGATTGAGCTTCAGCGGCTGCAGGCGAAAGCGCTCCAGGTCATGACCTATTACCGCGGCTCGCAGGACCTCGACCAGATCGATGTGCACCGCTCCGCCGAGCTGCTGCGTGAAGACGCCGCTGCGTTCTGCGCCGAACTCAACCGGCTGGGCCCGGAAAGCAGCGTCGTCCGGTGGCGGTGGCCGCACGACCTGCGGAGGACGGTCATGATTCCCCCCGGCCATTTCTTAATGGTCACCTCCGCGCACGGATTCCGGGCGTGCCTGCTGGAAAAGGACCTCACCTTAGCGGTCGAAAACAGCCTGCCCGGAAGCGACGGCACCCAGTTTTGCCTGTTTCTTCCACGACGATCACCGAAGCATCTGCGTCCGTTGTCGCTGAAACTGGCTGTGCACACGCCAACCGGCCCCCAACATACCCTGACAGCCTTGCTCCAGCTGCCGCGCGCAGAGGATGCCTACGTGCGGCGGATTTTCGGCCGTTCCGAATTCCTGAAAGAACCGATGCGTTTTCTGTCCACCAACGGCCGCGGCGCCATGCTCCGCACGCCGGTGGCCTGGAACGGGCTGGCCAGCCGCTACGATGCCTTGCTGGCAGCCAACTTCAACCCGGAGGTCCCGGAGGACCGCTGGGTCATGTTCACGCGCTGCCGGGCCTGGCTGGTTTACCAGGGCTTTTCACAGGATATCAACCTCGACTGCCTGCAGGCCTTTACCCTGGGGGAAGGCAACTCCGCCGTGTGGCGCTACAAGATCCCCTGTGGGCAGGGACAGCATGTGCAGCTGACGGTGGAGATTCAACTGGCTGCCGGTCAAAACGCAGTGCGCATGGTCTTCACCCGCCACCGCGCCGTCGACGATCCCGCCCGGCTGGCGGATGCAACCCCCGTACGGCTGATCCTGCGGCCGGACATCGAAAGCCGAAGCTTCCATGACACCACCAAAGCATTCAGCGGCCCCGAACATCAATTCCGCGCCGCGGTCCATCCGGCGCCCCATGGATTTGTCTTCTGCCCCGATGCACAGCATCGGCTGAGCGTGGTGGCCGGCAGCGGACGGTTCGTACCGGATGCGGAGTGGTGCTACATGGTCCATCACCTCCAGGACGCCGAACGCGGACAGGACCCGCACAGCGACCTGTTCAGCCCGGGGTATTTTGAAATCAATTTGCGCGGCGGTGAAGCCGTCAGCCTGAACGGCCAAGCCGCACCGCCGGCCATGCTGCCGACGGCCATGGAAGCGCCGTCCGAAAGCGCGCCGGCGGAAAACCACACGCCGCCCGTGAGCAAACCGATCGAGCTCATGCTGAGCGCGCTCGACGATTACGTGGTCGCCCGCGGAGACCTAAAGACCGTCATCGCCGGCTACCCCTGGTTTCTCGATTGGGGCCGCGACTCGCTGATCTTCGTACGCGGGCTCATCGCGGCCGGGCGGTTCGAAGCGGCCCGGGCCGTGCTGAAGCTCTTCGGACAGTATGAAGACCGCGGCACCCTGCCCAACATGATCCGTGGCAGCGACGCCGGCAACCGCGACACCTCCGATGCGCCTCTATGGTTTGCCGTGGCCTGCGCCGAACTCACCGCCGCTGAGGGCGACGACGGCTTTTTAAAAAGCCAATGCGGCGGACGAAAAGTCAAGCAAGTGCTCGGCTCGATCGTCCGTTCCTACGTTGCCGGAACCCCGAACGGGGTGCGGATGGACCCTGAGTCCGGCCTGATCTTCAGCCCGTCGCACTTCACCTGGATGGATACCAACTTCCCGGCCGGCAGCCCGCGACAGGGTTACCCGGTCGAAATTCAGGTTTTCTGGTACGCTGCCCTCGCTTTCCTGTCCAGGGTCGAAAAAAAGGAGAGAAACAAGTGGCAGGCGCTGGCTGAGCAAGTGCGCGAATCACTCATACGATGTTTTTGGCAACCGGAGCTGGGATGCCTGTCCGACTGCCTGCATGCAGACCCCGGACAACCGGCGCGTTCGGCTCGGCCGGACGATGCCGTGCGACCCAACCAGCTGCTGGCCATCACCCTTGGAGCGATCGACTCTACGGATCACATGCGCCGTATTCTTGCGGTCTGCGAAGAGTTGCTGGTTCCCGGGGCCATCCGCAGCCTGGCCGACCGACCCGTTACGTATCCCATAGCCATCCGGCACAACGGCTCAGTCCTCAACGACCCGTACCGCCCCTACTGGGGGGCTTATTGCGGCGATGAGGACACTCGCCGCAAACCGGCGTATCACAATGGTACGGCCTGGACCTGGCCGTTCCCGGCATATTGCGAGGCCTGGGGGCTCGCTTATGGAGAGGCCGGGCGGCAAACCGCCCTGGCTTGGCTCACCAGCAGCATCGGCCTGCTGGAATCCGGCTGCCTGGGCCACCTTCCGGAAATCCTGGACGGCGACTACCCCCATACCGCCCGCGGCTGCGACGCCCAGGCCTGGGGCGCCAGCGAATGGGTGCGCGTATGGCTTAAATTGTCGCGATAGACGGTGTGCTCAGAACGTGTTGATTTTTTTAGGATGGGCTTATATCCTGGTCATGTTGAGCTGGATCGAGAATTCAGTATCGAATATCGTTATCAACCATTTACACTTTAGAGGAAATCGGGTCTACGTTTATGCGAAGCTTCAAATCCTACCAGGTCCAACCGAACATTCCAGAAAACTTAAATTTTCTCGAGACCCTATCCCGCAACATGTGGTGGTGCTGGACCCGGGACGCCGTTGAGCTTTTCCGGCGAATCGACCCCCGTCTGTGGGCCGAGTGCGGCCGCAACCCGATCCCGTTTCTAACCCGGGTTCCGCAGGGTCGTCTGGAGAAGCTTTCCAGGGACACCAGCTATGTCGGCCACCTCGAACGCGTCCGGAACCTGTTTGAAAAAAGAGTCCATAACCCCGAAATAACATTCGACATGCCGTTTGCACCAGACGAATATATTGCCTATTTTTCCATGGAATTCGGTCTGCACGAAAGCCTGCCGTTGTTCGCTGGCGGTCTCGGCATCTTGGCCGGGGATCACTTGAAGGCCGCCTCCAACACGGCATTGCCGCTGGTAGGAGTCGGGCTCATGCACCGGCAGGGGTATTTCCGCCAATTCCTCAACCATGAGGGCTGGCAGCAGGAAACCTATCCGGAGACTGATTTCTTCAGCCTGCCGATCCAGCGCATGCGGGACGAGGCCGGAAACGAAATCCGGGTGACCATCCGAGGAGCGGACGGACCCATCCACGCCATTGTCTGGCGGATTCTCATCGGTCGCGTGCCCCTTTTCCTGCTGGACACCAACATTCTGGAAAACCCGCCGGAGCACCGTGAGGTCACGGCGCGGCTATACGCAGCCGAATCCAAGATCCGGCTGGCCCAGGAAGTGCTGCTGGGCATCGGCGGCATGCGCGCCCTGCAAGCGATGGGGATCAAGCCCAAAGTCGTTCACATGAACGAGGGACATTGTGCATTTGCGGGCTTGGAACGACTGGCCCAGATCGTTGAAGAGAAAAACATCAGCTTGGACGTTGCCCTGCAAATCATTCCGCGCACCACCGTTTTTACGACGCATACTCCGGTCGCTGCCGGCCACGATGAGTTCCCCGCGGACATGGTCAGGCCCTATCTCAAGCCCTTGGCCGACCGGCTGGGCACGACCGACCAGAAGCTGCTGTCGTGGGGCCAGGCTCGGGGAACCGCCGACAACGGGCCGCTTTCCATGTTCATCCTGGGCGTACAGCTCGCTGCCAATTGCAACGGCGTCAGCCAACTGCACGGCAGTGTCGCCCGGCGCATGTGGGCGCACCTCTGGCCAGGACGGCCGGTGGAGGAAATACCGATTACACACATTACCAACGGCGTGCACATCGCCACGTTCGTGTCGCATGAATTCGGGAACCTCTTCGACCGCTACCTCGGATCGGACTGGTTTCTGGGGTCCCAGCGCCCGGACAACATCAAGCGCATTGACGAGATTTACAATGAGGAGCTTTGGCGGGCTCACGAGCTGAACCGCTCGCGTCTGGTGCGCACCTGCCGGGAACAGCTGGTTAGGCAGTATCATCGCCGCAACGCACCGCGCAAGGTTCTCGAAGCGGTGGAAAAAGCCCTCGACCCGGACATCCTGACCATCTCATTCGCCCGACGCTTCGCCACCTACAAGCGGGCCTTCCTGCTGATTCAGGACCCTCAACGTCTGGAGGCCATCATCAACAACGCCAGCGGCCCGGTTCAGTTCATTTTTGCCGGCAAGGCCCACCCGCGGGACAATGAAGGCAAGGATCTGATCAAACAATTGTTCCAGTTTGCCAACCGTCCCGCCGTCCGCGAGCGTTTTGTGTTCCTGGAAGATTACGACATGCACCTGGCGCGCCATCTGCTGCAGGGGTCGGACGTCTGGCTGAACACTCCCCGCCGGCCATTTGAAGCCTGCGGCACTTCGGGCATGAAGGCGGCCATCAACGGAACCCTCAACTTCAGCATTCTCGACGGCTGGTGGTGCGAAGGCTACCGCGAATCAACGGGGTGGAGCATCGGCCACGGCGAGGAGTACGAAGACCACGCTTATCAGGACGCCGTGGAAAGCCAGGCGCTTTACAACATTCTCGAGAACGAAGTCGTGCCTTGTTTTTATGAGCGTAAAAACGGCGATATCCCCAATCGCTGGCTGGAAAAAATGAAGGCTTCAATGAAAATGGCTATGGACGGGTTCTGCAGCCTGCGCATGGTCAGAGATTATGCCGAAAGCATTTATGCACCCGCCGCGCGCTGGTATGACCAGCTCAGCGCGAATCATGCGGAAGCGGCCAGCCAATTCGCCGACCAGGCGGCACGGGTGCGTTCCCTCTGGAAGGAGGTTCGAGTCGGCGCCCCGGTGCGGAAAACCCGCGGTGCGCAACGGGTGGGGGACACATTCCAAGTGACAACCGAAGTTGCTTTAGGCGAGCTGCGGCCGGAGGAAGTCGACATCGAGCTGTACGTCGGCCTCTATAAAAGTTTCACGGAGCTGACGGAAAGCCGGGTGATCCCCATGGAGGCGGTGGAGGATCTCGGCGAGGGCCGGTATGTTTTTGGCACGACGCTGACCTGCGATGCCGCCGGCCGCTTCGGTTTTTCAGTCCGAGCGACGCCGAAGGGTGACACGTGGTTGAAATTTACACCCGGTCTGCTTACCTGGGCTTCGGAGTAAACCGCGAATTGAAAAGGAAAAGCGCCATGGACACCCCTCGCCTCAACCCCAGGGTACTGGTGGTGACCCCCGAAGTGACCTATCTGCCGGACCGCATGGGCAGCCTGGCTGCATTTTTCACCGCCAAGGCGGGAGGGTTGGCCGACGTTTCCGCCGCTCTCGTGAGCGCACTTCTGGATCAGGGCGCAGACGTGCACGTGGCGCTTCCGGACTACCGCTCGATCTTCAGCGACCGTTTGGTGCCGTTCCTCAAAGAAGAAATCAACAGCATCCAGCGCAAGATGCCCGACGACCGCGTCCACCTGGCGGAGGATCGGGCCTTTTTTTACATCAACCGGGTGTATTCCAAATACGGCGATGAAAACATCAAACTGGCGCTGGCCTTCCAGCGGGAGGTCATCAACAACATCATCCCGCGCGTGCATCCCGACCTGATCCATTGCAACGACTGGATGACCGGGTTGATCCCGCCCGTCGCCCGGCGCTTGCACATCCCGTGCCTCTTCACCGTTCACAACATCCACACGGTTAAATCCACGATGGCGTTCATCGAGGATCGCGGGATCGATGCGGCCAGCTTCTGGCAGCATCTCTATTACATCAACTACGCCCCATCCTATGAGGCGGCCCGAGATACCAATCCGGTGGACTTCCTGACAAGCGGGATCTTCGCCGCCCATTTCGTGAACACGGTGAGCCCCACCTTCCTGCTCGAGACCGTGGACGGCGAGCACCACTTCGTCGAGGCGCCCATCCGGCGCGAGCTGGCCAACAAATATTATGCCGGCTGTGCATTCGGGATCTTGAATGCGCCCGACCCCGCATTCAACCCTCAGACCGATACGGATCTCAAACAGAACTACGGGCCGAACAACCACGCCAAGGCCAAGCGCGAAAACAAGCGTTTCCTGCAGCGCAACCTGGGATTGATCGAAGATGTGAACGCCCCCGTGTTTTTCTGGCCGTCGCGCCTGGACCCTATTCAAAAAGGCTGCCAGCTGTTAGCGGACATCTTCTATCGGATGATCTCCACGTGGTGGGACCAGAATCTGCAAGTCGTCTTTGTGGCCAACGGCGACTATCAGCGGGTTTTTCAGGACATCGTCAACCACCACGGCTTTCACAAACGCGTTGCCATCTGCGATTTCAGCGAGCAAATGGAGCATCTCGCGTACGCCGCATCGGACTTCATTCTGATGCCGTCGCGCTTCGAACCCTGCGGTCTGCCCCAAATGATCGCCCCGCTCTATGGTTCGCTGCCCGTGGCCCACGACACGGGCGGCATCCACGACACCATCCGGCACCTGGATGTGTCCGCCAATACCGGGAACGGGTTCCTCTTCAAGTTCTTCGACAGCAGCGGCCTGTTCTGGGCCATCGAGGAGGCCATGAGTTTTCACCTTCGCCCGGCCGCCGTCAAGACCAAGCAGATCAAGCGCATTATGACCGACAGCGCCGCGACGTTCACCCACGAACAAACGGCGCGGCAGTACATCGAGCTTTATGAAAAAATGCTGCAGCGGCCGCTGGTCGTCGAATAAAACCTGCCAGCAGTAACCTGCGGGCAGGTTTTATTTTCCTGAACGAAAATCGAAGCATCCACCGAGCGAAAAAAATTTCCATATCAAACTGGGTTGTTCGGGGTTTCGGTCATTCCGTCATTCGGATAAGTTTCGGATTTCGTGCTTCGAATTTATAACGCCACTGAGGGATGAATGGCACGCTCTGAACGCAACACCGACCATCAAGCTCGCAACGTTGATCACCTCATTAAACGCATGCTGCGCCGCGACCCGGGGCTGAAGCCGTATGCCGAGGTCATCCGACGGCGACTCGCCCTTGTGGAAAGCACCGAAAAGCGCCTGACGGGCGGACGCATGTCCATCGCTGATTTCGCAGCCGGGCACGAGTATTTCGGCCTGCACCGGAGGGGGCGTCAATGGGTGCTGAGGGAATGGGCGCCGAACGCCACCCGCATCCTTCTAGTTGGAGACGCGACCGACTGGAAAGAAAAAAAGGCTTTTTCATTCACGCGCAAGAATGCGGAAGGCGTGTGGGAGCTGCGGCTTCCCAAAACGGCGTTGCAGCACGGCGATCTATACCGCTTGAAGATGCATTGGCGGGGAGGGGAGGGCGACCGGGTTCCGGCGTGGTGCCGACGGGTCGTTCAGGACCCCGCGACTCTGATTTTCAACGCCCAGGTCTGGTCCCCTGAAAGACCCTACGCGTGGCGGCACCCGGCATTTCGGCGCCGCAGGCAGGCTCCTCTCATTTACGAAGTTCATCCCGGCATGGCCCAGTCCGATGAAAAAGTCGGCAGCTGGCAGGAGTTCGCCGTGAACATCCTGCCGCGCATCGCCGCCGCCGGTTACAACACCCTGCAATTGATGGCGGTTCAGGAGCACCCTTTCTACGGTTCGTTCGGCTACCAGGTGTCGAGCTTCTTTGCGGCCAGCTCGCGCTTCGGGACCCCGGAGGATCTGAAAGCTCTGGTAGACGCGGCACACGGCGCCGGGATCGCAGTGATCATGGACCTCGTGCACTCCCATGCCGTTTCCAACGAAGTCGAGGGGCTCAGCCGATATGACGGCACGCTGCACCAGTACTTTCACGATCTGCCGCGCGGGCACCACACGGCATGGGACTCGCGCTGCTTCGACTACGGCAAGATCCAGGTCCTGCATTTCCTGTTGTCCAACTGCCGCTTCTGGCTGGACGAATACCGGGTCGACGGCTTCCGCTTCGACGGCGTGACCAGCATGCTCTACCTCGACCACGGACTCGAGAAGAGCTTCCTATCCTATGATGACTACTTCAACCTCAACGTCGATGAACAGGCCCTTGCCTATTTGTCGCTCGCCAACCGCACGATCCACTCGCTGCGGCCGGATGCCGTCACCGTCGCCGAGGACGTCAGCGGCATGCCGGGTCTGGGGACGCCTGAAGCGGACGGCGGTTTTGGGTTTGACTACCGCTTTGCCATGGGGATTCCGGACTACTGGATCAAGCTCATCAAGGAGGTGCCCGACGAACACTGGCCCATGGGCCACTTGTGGCACGAGCTGACCAACCGTCGTCAAGACGAAAAAACCATCAGTTATGCCGAATCGCACGATCAGGCGCTGGTGGGCGATCAGTCGATCATCTTTCGCCTGATCGGCGAGGACATGTACTGGCATATGCAGATCGGCGACGAGCACCTGCGCGTCGACCGGGGCATGGCCCTGCACAAGATGATTCGCCTGATCACGCTCGCCAGCTCCGGCAGCGGCTATCTCAACTTCATGGGTAACGAGTTCGGCCACCCGGAGTGGATCGACTTTCCGCGCGCCGGCAACAATTGGTCCTACCGGTACGCGCGCCGGCAATGGAACCTGCTGGACGATCCGAACCTGAAATACCAATACCTGGCCCGCTTCGACCGCGACATGATCCGGCTGGCCAGGAAGTTCCGGATCTTCAGGGACAGCCGGCCGCGGCTGTTGCATGAAAACGGAGAGAACAAGGTGATGGCCTTCCTACGGGAGGGCCTGTTGTTCGTGTTCAATTACCATCCGACGATGTCCCACTTCGGCTATCGGGTCGACGCTCCGCCGGGAAAATACCGGGTCATCCTGGACAGCGATTCGACAGACTACGGCGGCCACGGCCGCCTGGCAGCGGAACAGGAGCATTTTACCCTTTTAAAAGAAGCGACGCACGGTAGCCGGAACCTGCTCAGCCTCTATCTGCCCACGCGCACGGCGGTTGTTCTTCAACCGGAGAATTAGCATGGATTTCACATCAGCTTATCGCCATATCATCGAACGAATCAACGAAGCCGTGCTGGTCATTCAGGACGACCGCTTTCAGTTTGCCAACCCGAAAGCCGAAGAAATGCTGGGGTATTCCCAGACAGAGCTGATCTCCAGTTCCCTGCAGCAGATTGTGCACCCGGAGGATTTGGATCTTGTGCTGCGGCGGTCCGCGGAATGCCGTTGCGGCGAAACCCTGCAAAGTTGCTGCACTTTCAAAATCGTTGCTAAAAACGGGAGTGACCGGTGGGTGGAGATGAAGTCCGAGGCGTTCAACTGGCGCGAACGATCGGCCACGCTTTGCTTTCTTAAGGATGTGACCGACCATCGTCGCATCGAAGAAAAATTCCAGCGGGTCATAAACTCCACCTCCGAGGGATTCGTGATGCTGGATCGTGAAATGCGCATCCAGGAGGTGAACCCGCCCCTGCTCTCCATGACCGGCTACGGCCCGGAGGACTTGACCGGAAGACGCATCGACGGGATCTACGAACACGACCGGGTGGAGGTCTATTCAGCCAGCCGCGATCACATGAGCTTTGAAGCCAAATTGATCACCCAGGGCGGCCAAAACCTTCCGGCCCTCTTCAACCGCAGCACCTTGCGGAATGAATCCGGCGAAGTGGGCGGTTACATGATTTTTCTCACCGACCTGACCGAGTTGAAGGCCGTGCAGGAGGAGTTGCGCCGTGCGGAGCAGCGCTACCACAACATGTACCGCAATGCCGTCCAGGGCATGTTTCAAAGCCGTCTCTCCGGCGAACTCATCCGCGTCAACCCGGCCTATTCCCGGTTTCTGGGTTATGCCTCCACCGAAGAAATGCTTCGCCACAATGCGGGAGCAGCGGATCTTTATTACGATCCCGACGAACGGCAGCGGATCATCAAAGCTCTCAAACGCAGGGGCTTTCTGGCCAACTACGAGGTGAAGTTACGACAAAAGGACGGGAAGCCTGTGTGGGGCCTGGCTAATTACCGCCTAAGCCGGGACGAAGCAGCGGAGCCGATCATCGAGGGCATCATGGTGGACAACACTCGCCAGAAGCGCTTGGAGGAGGCGCTTCGCCGCGATCATCGAAAAATGCAGAAGCTCTCGCTGCTCGACAACCTGACTGGTCTTCACAATACCCGCTATCTTTACCTGGCGCTGGACCAGATCATCAGCAACAGCCGAATCGCGCAAGCCCCTTTTTCCCTGATCTTCATGGATATGGACAATTTCAAGCATGTGGTCGACACCCATGGCCACCTGAACGGTAGCCAGGCCCTGCGCGAGGTGGCTCGAACCATACGATCTCTCATCAAGAAGCCCTGCTTCGGCGTTGCCTATGGCGGCGACGAGTTTGTCGTGGTGCTGCCGGGATTCAATAAGATTCGCGCCAAGTCCAAAGCGGAAGCCATCCGAACGAAAATGGCCCGCACGATTTATCTACGTGAAGGCGGCTTATCCGTTCGCTTGAGCGCAAGCTTCGGTCTGGCAAGCTATCCGGAAGACGCCCAGGACATCATCAGCCTGCTGGGCCGGGCCGACCAGGCGTTGTTCCGCGTCAAGCAGACCGGCAAGGGGTCCATCGGTACTGCTTCCTGATGGGGTGCGGCACGCTGCGGTCCGAAACCCCGCCGCGCCAGACTTCGGCTAAAGGTTCACCTGCCAGGCTGAATAAATTAAGAAAAGAAAGATTGCGAGGGTACCCGGGTCAGGAATTCTTGTAGCGCTGATAATAACGCATGACGCGCTCAATATACTCTTCGGTCTCCTGGTAGGGAGGTACACCGCCGTGGCGATCCACGGCGCCGGGGCCGGCATTGTAGGCAGCCAGCGAGAGATTGAGCTTGCCGTTGTAACGGTCCATCATGTCGCGCAAGTAGCGGGCGCCGGCATCGATGCTTTGATGAGGATCGAAAGGGTTTTCCACGTTCAAGAGCCGGTAGTTCATCGGCATGATCTGCATCAAGCCGCGGGCGCCCTTGTGGGATATGGCGTTGGGGTCGAAATCGGACTCGGCCTTGATCACCGCCTTGATAAGGGGGGCTTCCAGACCATATTTTTTTGATGCATCCGCGATGATCGGATCGAACTGGTTGGAATCGAGCTTGGAAATAAAGGCCTTGCGTTCGCGCATGAACAGCTTGAATTTTGAAGAAGTTGGGGCGTTGGTAAAGTGCATGACTCCGTTTTCATCGATATATCGGTAGATGTCGGCTGTGGCCGAGGTGGGGCCCATGATCAGCATCAGCGATGCGATAAGGATCGCAACGCCGGCTATTTGATTTTGGTAGTGTCTACGATTCACGAGAACCAACGGCATCCGTGAGGTATATTTGGATTTGAACAATAAGATTATTTTATACGACAAACGGCATTTATATCAAGAAAAAATATAAGATTGTGTGTATTTCTAAACAGATACCTTATATATCGGCCACTGCTTGAAAAACTTGAGCAAACGGTCGGTTCAGAAAAGCTGAAGCTGATCGGCTTTCGGCTTTCGGTTTTTGCTGCGAGGCGACTCGTCCCTGAGCAGGCCTTCCTTAACGTTCCTTAGAAAAAACGACCACTCCCGGTTCTCGGTTTTTCCGTACACCTGGCGTCGCTTGGCGCGGGTTAAATAGAGTCTCTGACGCGCTCGGGTCATGGCTACATAGAACAGCCGGCGTTCTTCATCTATGTCGACCGATTCTTGATCGGAGCGCTGAAACGGAATGAAGCCCGTTTCGCAGCCGGCAATGATGACAACCGGAAACTCAAGACCCTTGGCTGCGTGCATTGTCATCAACGCCGTTTTTTCTGCGCGCGGATGATAGATGTCGGTGTCGCTTTGGAGGGTCAACCGATCGAGAAATCTTTTATTGTCGGAACCCGAACTTTCTGCTTGGGCCTCCAACCGTTTCAGGGCATCTTGGGATTCTTCGTCATCCAGCAACCGTGAGACGGCCGGAATCGTTTTCAAATGGGCGATGATTTCAATGGTTTTAAAATGGGCGGTTTCCTGAGCGATGGCGGATAGTCGAGCCGCGAAACCACCCAACTCGATTTGCTGGCTGCGGCTGATGCCGGGGATTGGAAAGCGTACGGCGGAAGACAAGCCCTCATTAACCGTCAGGTGGTTTTTCAGGCCCCATTGCTTGAATGCCCGAATGACTTTCTTGCCGAGTGCGGGAGCAATCACCGCCGCTGTCTTTACAAAATCGATATAACCCCCGACGCCTGAAATGAGCTTAAAGAGCGAAACGATTTCAATCAGGCCCCGTCGCTTGAACAAATGCCTCCGGTTCGCCGATTGGAACGGGATGCCGAATTTCTTGAAACCATCGGCCAGGATGCGCATCTGGTCGTTGGTCCGCATGAGAACGGCAAAATCACCGTAGCCAAACCCGCCGGACTCATGCGGGTCCCTGACACGGCCGGTATCGATCGAATGGAACCCAGTTCCGCCGACCAGGGATTCGATGATCCGCGCAATGGATTCAGCTTCGGCGTGTTCATTCGGCAGTTCGAGAACGCCGAGGGTCGGGATGCCGTCAATGTTCGAATAGATCTGCGCCCGGTCGGCACCGCCTTGCGCGATGATCTGCTGCGACACCGAAAGGATTGCTTCGGTCGAGCGGTAGTTGCGCGCGAGGGTGACAACGCCGGCATCCGGGTAGTCTTCTATGAATTTGCTAAAATACGCGGAATCGGAACCGCGGAAGCCGTAAATGGATTGATCCGGATCGCCGATGACACAAAGGCTGCCGCCAGCAGCTTGAGAGGGCGCCAGCGCCCGGATCATACGGTATTGACCATGGTTCAGGTCTTGGTATTCATCCACAAACACATGCTGAAATCGCTCCCGGCAGGCTTTTAGAAACCCGGGATCGGTTTCTAGCCGATTCACCACCTTGAATATTAGATCCTCGAAATCCAACTGCCTTTGGCTGCTGAGCAGGTATTGGTAAGCGCGATAGACTTCAAAAAAACCTGAACCCTCCGGAGCATTGGATTCGGCCGATGCCTGTTGCTCGGCCGCCATCATGTTTTGCTTGGCACGCACGATCCGATCCTGGAGTGCAAGCGGCTTCATTGAAACCGAGACGCCGCTTTCCACGACCTGATCCGCCGCTTCGGATATCAACTCGGCTTGCTCGGATTCGTCGATGAGCCTAACGGCTTCGCCTGGATTCAATTCCTGCAACAACCTGAGGCACAGGGCATGAAAAGTGGAAATGAGTGGGAATGCTGGCAGATCTCCCAATACCGCCCTCAAGCGCAGGCGCATTTCCTTGGCGGCGTGGTTGGTGAAAGTCACAGCTAAAATCCGGTGCGGCTCGACCTTCCTTGCGCCAATTAAATGTGCGATGCGGCGTGTGATGGTGTGGGTTTTACCCGTACCGGGACCCGCCACAATTAAAATTTTCGCAGCATCATGAACGACCGCTTTCTGCTGGTCCGCATTGAGGATCGGTCCACCGTTCGCGGTTTCGTTTTTAGGGGGCGCGATCGCAGAAATGGTTGCCGTCTCCGGCGTAGGAAGCGGCGTCGGATGCTTCTTGGATTCCAACGTATTTTTTTCGGGGCCTGCAGGCACGGCGAACAAGGTTCTCTGGCCGCTGATCTGCATTCTTTCCTGGGAGTTGAAAATTTTAACCGTGCCATATTCACCGTCATACCCCGGACGGATCTCAATTTTTTTGGTGCGCATGCGCTGAATCGCTTCTGCCAGGAGCGGAATGCCCGCATTCTCGATCTCATGAACGTCCAATTGATGCAGAATGGTAAACTCCGGCCCTAATTTTTCAATCGCCGCGCGATAGGCCTGCAAAACTTTTTGGGTTTTGGGCCCGACCTGAAAAATATCAGCGAGAATTCCGCCCAGCGGAATGAGATTATGGTAGGGTCGCGCCCTCGCAGGCTTCCGGCCCTCCGGCCGGTCCGCCAACTGCTCCACCCGATTAAGAACGCCGATGGTGAGCGGTTTTCCGCACTGGGGGCATAGCCCCTGATGGTCTATGGTTTGCTGCGGTTCGAAGCGTACGCCGCAGGTGCGGTGGCCGTCCAAGTGGTATTTGCCTTCTTCCGGATAAAATTCAATCGTTCCCAAAAAGCGATCTGGATCGGCGCTCCTGATGGCGTCGCTTACGGCATAAAAGGACAGTTCGATGTCGAATACATTGGCTTCGCGTCCCAGGTTGGCAGGAGAGTGCGCATCCGAATTTGATATCAGTGTGATTTCATCCAACCCGGATACCCGCCAGTTCATGGATGGGTCGGACGACAGGCCTGTTTCTGCAGCAAACACATGCGAGGCCAGGTCTCCAAAACACTCGCCGATCGAATCAAAGCCCGATTTGGATCCCAATAAAGAAAACCAGGGCGTCCAAATGTGAGCCGGAACCAGGAACGCCTCGCTGGATGTCTCCAGCACCACCTCCAGCAGGTCGCGTGCATCAAGCCCTAAAATCGGGCGGCCGTCGGAATGAATGTTGCCGATGCGCTCAAGCTTGCGATTGAGCTTTCTGGCCGATTCCAGATCGGGAACAAACACGAGGTTGTGATTCTTTCGCGTCCGGCCGGCTTTCTTGTAGATATTGCTGATTTCAGTTTCTAAAAGAAAACGAACCTCGCCTCGACAATTGGAAGGTACGCGCTCATCCAAAGCCTTTGCAGCATCAGCTTTCATTCGCAACAACCCGGCCTCTGCCGGCTCTAGCTTGGCTTCAATTTCGCTGAACCAGTCAGGATGGCTGAAGTCGCCTGTTCCGACCAGTTGAATGCCCTTGATCTGGGCGGCCACATAAAGATTTTCCAGATCAAGGTCCCGTGCCGTGGCTCTAGAAAATTTGGAATGGACATGTAGGTCGGCAATTATTTTCATTTGTAAAATTTATCTTGTCACAAACAAGTAAATACGCTATATATTTATGTAATTTTTATTTTGCACTATATATGGTGTTTTTATTTGGAATATATCACATGGGACTTCTATCTTCCGCTATTTCGATCACCCGTTACCGAGTCGATGGAAAAATCGAAAACCCGGTGACGGAGGCTGTCACCAAGGGCTTAAAGAAAAACACAATTGCCGATATCGACGAGGATCCTGCTGAAAAATCAGTTGGCTGGACATCCTTCGATAATCCATTCTCGCCAAACTTCGAGGGATCTTCTTTTTTATTCGGCAATCTGTTTGTTTTTTCATTGCGTATCGACCGCAAATCAATACCCGCAAAATTATTGAAAAAATATGTGACCATCGAAACATCCAAGCGCCTGAATAAAACCAGGCAGCGATTCTTGTCCAAAGACGAGAAAAAAGCAATAAAAGACAAAGTCATAACAGATCTGGCCATGCGGGTTCCTTCAACTCCGAACGTATATGACTTAATTTGGAATTATGAAAGGTCGGACGTTTTCTTGTTATCCAATCTTCGCTCCGCCAATGAAGAATTGGAATCTCTGTTTAAACGTTCCTTTAACCTTTCTCTGATTCGGATTTTTCCATACACGGCCGCTGACCTGCTATCTGATCTATCTGACCCAGAACGCGATACGTTGATAGGCCTTTCTCCTACACATTTTTCAGATTGATTGACAACAGAAAAATATTATTAATGCCATGTTGGATCTTGCAGTCGCATATAACCGTTACCGTTTCTTAGGGGATGAATTCCTCACCTGGTTGTGGTTTCTCATCGAGAACGACCAGAACGCGTTCAGGACGATTGACTCGGACTGCACTGCAGTAGAAATAGGCAGCCGAATCGTTCTTGAGAACCGGAAAAGAAAATCGCTTGAACGCATCTCAATTAGAGGAGACGATGCGGGGCTTGAAGAAGGGCGTCTGGCTTTGAAAAAAGGAGCCCTTTTGACCGAGCTAAGTCTGGTCTTAAAAACCGGTGAATATCAATGGGAGTTTAGTCTGAAGGGCGAAAGTCTCAACCTGAGCAGTCTTAAAACACCCGGCCCATCGCTGCCGCCAAGCCCCGAAGAATTGGAGTTGTTTTTATTAGATAAAACAGAACGTATTAATAAAATTACAAATTTCATCCAAATAGCGTTTAAAATGTTCGTTCATATTAGAGTCACCAGTAAATGGCCGAATAAAATTGTCCCAAATATAAAAAAATGGATCAATTCTATTGAAGTTTGATTTTTTTCAAGTCGATAACTTGAATATAAATTGTTCATAATTGCTAAAGATTTAAACATACGGCCTGTGCTTGACTATAAGTCTCTGTCAGTGAAAGTTTTAATCGATAATATTTGAATATTTTTTATTAATTTTTTATAATTATTATAGTAAGTTAAAAAGTTATAAACATATTGACACCCCTTATTAATCATTTATCTTTCTTTTTAATTAAACCTTAAAAAACATCCAAAGGTGATTAAAATGAGAGTAACCGTTCGGAAGACGGACATATTACCAGTTTTGTCAAGAATTCAAGGTATTACCGGTCGAAAAACCAACTTGGCCATTACAACCAATGTGTTGATGCGAACAACGGACGCAGGCCTCTGCCTATGCGCTACGGATCTGGAAACCGGATTCGAGGGCAACTATCCGGCAAAAGTCGAAGCTCATGGAACGGTGGCCATTAATTCGAGAAAACTATTTGAAATATTTAAAGACTTTCCGAGCGATGAAATTCTATTGCAAGAAAAAGAAAACCATTGGATCGAAATAGGCAACAAAAACGTTGAATATCATATAGTTGGATTGAATCCTGAAGATTTTCCGGAAATACCGAAAATCGAAAGTGCGGATTTTTTTGAAATCGATTCATTCGTATTATCGGAGATGATCGCTAAGTCGGTTATTATCGGAGCTGCCACCGATGACCGCAGAACCCATATCATCGGGGTATATGCCGAGAGGATCGTAGAAAATGATAAAAAAATATTAAGGCTGGTTTCAACTGACGGCAGCCGGCTTTCCAAGGCCGATTTTGTTTTTGACCCTTCGGCTGATTTTTCTGCCGGACCCGGAGTTCTCATACCTAAAAAGAGTTTGGTTGAAGTTGGTAAGTTTTTGGAAACAGAAGGAAATGTTCGTTCTGCTTTCAAAGACAACAACTTTATCGTTAAAAAGGACAGCGAAACTCTCATCATCCGTTTGCTTGAGGGGGAGTTTCCAAAATATTCGGACATCATTGTCAAGCCGGCCGGTCATAATTTAATTATGGATCGTCAGATGTTTTTGATGATGCTCAAACGGATGTCCATTTTTTCTTCGGAAGAATATAAGGGGGTTATTTTTAATTTTGACGATAATCAACTTACTATTTCATCTACCAACCCGGAAATTGGTGAATCCAAGGAGGATATGCCGATTGAATTTAAAGGCAAAAAAATAACGGTCATGTTCAACCCTAAATTTTTTATTGATACCATGAACGTTATCGATGATGAAAAAGTGTCTCTTAATATCGTGAACGAAGAAAGACCCTGTCTCATCGAAGGTGAAAAGGACAAGTCCTATTTAAGCGTTATTATGCCGATGCGGCTATAGGAAATCTGTCCATGGAAGAAAATTAAAATATGAATATCAACGAAAATACAAATTACACGGCAGACAACATCAAAGTACTCGAAGGTCTGGAAGCCGTTCGCAAGCGGCCGGCCATGTACATCGGAAATATCGATGTCGCCGGACTGCATCATTTGGTCTATGAAGTGGTGGACAACAGCATCGACGAGGCCATGGCGGGCTTCTGCGATCTGATAAAGGTTAACGTGCACGCAGATAATAGCGTGACGGTCATTGACAATGGTCGTGGCATTCCCGTCGGGATGCACAAGAAGGAAAACATTCCGGCGCTAGAAGTCGTAATGACCAAACTGCATTCCGGCGGAAAATTCGATGACAATTCGTATAAGGTTTCCGGAGGGCTGCACGGGGTCGGCGTTTCGGTTGTCAACGCGTTGTCTATCCAACTGGATGTGGAAGTTTACTTCGATGGTCAGATTTATCATCAACGGTACTCCAGGGGATTTAAAACAACCGAACTGACCGTCATTGGAAAAACCAGAGAACGCGGGACCAAAATTCATTTCCTGCCGGACCCGGACATTTTCACCGTCTCTGAGTTTTCCGATGAAATATTGATTCGGCGTATGAGGGAACTAGCGTTCTTAAACAAAGGGGTGCGGATCGTCTTTGAAGACGAGCGTTCCGACAAAAGGGAGGAGTTTTTTTACAAGGGCGGAATCATAGCCTTTTGTGAGCATATCAATCGTCACAACACGGCACTGCACAAACCGATCTACATCGAAGGCGAAAAGAGTGAAATTCAAATAGAGGTGTCAATCCAATACAACGATACCTACATCGACAAAATTTTATCCTTCGCCAACAACATCAACACCACCGAGGGCGGCACGCATCTGATCGGATTTAAGTCGGCCTTGACAAGGACCATCAATCAGTACGCCACCAACGGCAATGTTCCCAAGAACATGCAGGCCAAGATCACCGGGGATGATATCCGCGAGGGACTGACGGCCATTATCAGCGTTCGCATCCGCGATCCGCAGTTCGAGGGGCAGACCAAGACCAAACTGGGCAACAGTGAAGTCAAAGGACTGGTAGAATCTCTGGTCAATGAGAAACTCAGCGCCTATTTTGAGGAAAATCCGACGGTCGCCCGTAAGATCGTAGCAAAGGGTGCAGAAGCCGCACGGGCCCGGGATGCCGCGCGGCGGGCCCGGGATCTTGCGCGCAGCAAGGGATCCCTGTTGGATGCCACCTTGCCCGGAAAATTGGCGGAATGTCAGATCGATGATCCGGATCAAAGGGAAATTTTCATCGTCGAGGGAGATTCCGCCGGCGGTTCGGCCAAGCAGGGACGCGACCGGCGCTTCCAGGCGATTCTCCCGCTCAAAGGCAAAATTCTAAATGTCGAAAAAGCGCGTTTCGACAAGATTCTGCAAAGCGAAGAGATTAAGAACATCATCACCGCGCTGGGAACCGGGGTCGGCAAGGAAGAGTACAACATCGAAAACATTCGCTACAAGAAGGTCATCATCATGACCGACGCGGATGTGGACGGCTCCCACATCCGCACCCTGTTGCTCACCTTTTTCTATCGCCAGATGCCGGAAATGATCGACAAGGGCTTTCTGTACATTGCCCAACCGCCGCTTCTGAGAGTCGGCAAGGGCAAGGATGAAATCTATCTTAAAGATGAATCCGATCTCAACGACTGGGTATTGAAGAAAGCCTGCGAGCAAAGGCATGTAAGATACGGAAGCGAGCAGATGGAGCTTTCCGGCCACACCCTTTATTTGTTCAGTACGTATTTGTCCGAATACCTCCAAATTCGGGAAGTTTTGAAAAAAAGAGGAGTGAGCACCGAATTGGCCGAGATTTTGAGCGACGCCGGCCTTGAGGATCAGGCGTTTCTTCAAGATCAGGGGCGTATGTCCGTGCTGAAGGATAAACTGGCAAGCGCCGGATATGGGGTGGAAGGGCCGAGTTTTAATACGGAGCGCGGCGTGTACGAGTTGTTTGTGAGCAGGCCGGATGATAACCGGGAAATGCTCTTCTCCGGGCCCGATTCCAAAACCCAATCCAGCATCAAGATCGGCCGGGGTTTGATCTACTCCAATGATTTTCAGAAATGCATCGATCTGAAAAAGAAAATTTCTAAATACAATATTGCTCCATTTACACTGTATACCAACGAAAAAGACGGAGATAGCTTCGCCGCCCGAAATAAAGAGGAATTGCTCGAACATCTCATGAAAGAAGGCAAGAAAGGTCTATCCGTCCAGCGGTACAAGGGTCTTGGAGAAATGAACCCCGAGCAATTGTGGGAAACCACCATGAACCCTGAAAAACGAACGCTGTTGCAGGTCAAGGTAGAGGACTTTGTGGACGCCGATGAGATTTTTACCATTCTCATGGGTGAAGAAGTCGAGCCCCGGCGGGACTTCATTCAGAACAACGCCCTCGAAGTATCGATGCTGGACATATAAATGAACATCCATCAGATTCAGGCACGGGATCTTCCCGATCTTTGGTTCCAAGCGGTTCACGACATTTTGGATCACGGCAAACGGTTTACGATCGATCGCGGGTCTTATGCTGGTCAGACCCGACTTGAATACGACTTTTTCACCGGCCATGTAACATATCCGGGAGCGTTGCCCCTTATTCCGGATATCCCGCCGAGCTGCGGAATCCCCAACCCGGTTGAGCATGACTATATCTATGGCGGCTCCGGCTACAGCCGAGCTTATATCGAATACCTCATGTCCGCGCGCAAGGAG
Source organism: Desulfobacterales bacterium (assembly GCA_030834695.1). Classification (GTDB taxonomy): domain Bacteria; phylum Desulfobacterota; class Desulfobacteria; order Desulfobacterales; family SpSt-501; genus SpSt-501. The sequence continues at coordinate 173,219 of JAUQXK010000089.1, read as the reverse complement.
CCTGGAGAATCCTACACGTATGGCGAACGCTTGACGCGGGTTCCGATCACCGGCGATAAATTAAAATGGTGGCGGGAGGAAAACAAAGAAATCATGGATCGGCGGGAGGTGGACGGCAAGGTTCTTTTTGAGGAGGACGGCAGCCTCTACCTGAACCAAATCGAGTGGGTGGTCGAAACCTATAAGAAATTCGGCCACCGCAACAACCAGATGGTGCTGCAGGTGGCCCATCCTTCCGACATTACCCTGCTGGATCCGCCCTGCCTGAGATCCATCGACACCCGGATTCAGGACGGTATTTTGAACTTTGTGATTTATTTCCGCTCGTGGGATTTGTGGAACGGATTCCCCGCCAACTTAGCTGCCATTCAAAATCTTAAAGAATACATGGCCGCTGAAATCGGCGTGAAGGACGGGGAGATGATCGTGGAGAGCAAGGGGTTGCATTTATACGGGTATGCCGAGGATCTTGCCAAGCTCAGATGCCTGAAAACATAGATTCCATTTCCTTGTCGCCGACTGATTTTTACTCGTAGGTAAGCGAAATTCGGGGGGATGGGGGATGGATGATCTTCATCTTCCCTTTTGCGATTTCGTGACGCCGCAACACGTCTTCCACCACTTGCTGCACGCTGGTGAACTTGGGCGCGCCGAACACCTTCTTGTAATGCGCTAGCTGCGTTTCGACCACCGGTGCGATCTGTTCGTGGCGGCTGAGTTCGGCGGACGTGAACCCCTGCACATAACCTTCCGATATCAACTCCACTACATCATAATCATAGCCCAGGTCTTTATAGTCGCTTTGGCCGGGCTCAAGGCCGGCGGTGGGTATACGGTTGACGATGTGCCCGCCGAGCGCCAGAAAGCCGGCCATCTCGCGCACCAGGCGCTTGGGAAGGCCGCCGATCGGGCTGAGGTGAACCGCGCCGTCGCCGAAGAGGGTGTAGTAGCCGATCCCGAAGTCTTCGTCCTTGTTGCCGGTGCCGGCCACAATCTTATTTTCGGTGGCCGCCTTGGTGGAGAGCACGTTCGCCCGCACGCGGGAGATCATGTTGCCCCTGTGGAAAATGCTCTCAAATGCCTCGGGGTTGGTGGCGCGAAAAGCCTCCACAGGGCGTTCGATGCTGTGGGTTTCGCATCGGATGCCGAGTTGCCGAGCCAGCCCTTCTGCATCCCGGATATCGTCCTGTTTATTGAGGCTGGAAGGCAGGACGTACCCCACCAACTCAAACTTTTCCGGCGAATGGCGATCGAAAGCCCGCTGGATCAGAGCCGCCGTGGTGCTTGAATCTACTCCGCCGGAAAGCCCCACCACACAACCGGTTGTTCGGGTGAGTTGAACCTGGGCAATGACAAAATTGCCGATTTCGCGACTGACCCGTTCGCAGTCCATTCGCGCCAATTTTATTCGCTTCATAATCTTCCTGTTTGTCTCTAATTTTATTGATAAAGAGTCAGATGAGAGAAGCGCTGTTTACTGATATTCCGTATCAAGATCGATGTCAAATCGCCAATTCGCTCTCAGCGCCATACGATTCCGTCTGTTCGTTGACGGCCCACCGGATGCGGTCGGCGGTCTTCGCTCCGATGCCTTCAATTTCCTTTAGGTCTTCACGGCTGGCGCTCATCACTGCGTCCACGTTGCCGAATTTTTCCAGAAGGCGTCGCGCGAGCGGTCGTCAGTGACAATTTCGACAGGTTCGCCGTTCTGATGAATATCTGTACGATATTGATTCTCGCCGATCATTGTCTCTTATTTCAATGAAAAAAGCTGGCGATCGCTTACGATATCATTCGACAGGCGGTCGATCAATATGACGTGGCGGTCGCCGTAACCATTCACGATTTGAACAAAACCTGATCTGCGAGGACATGTTTATATTCTTGAAGAACGATGCTATATACACATACCTGCGGCTGAAGGGAGGAGTTGCCATGTGCCGGGAGAATTCGGGACACAGTCATCATGGGCATCACCATCATCACGGTGAAACAGATCACTCGCACCATCCTGAGGACGATCATGCGGCTGAGTCCTCACTCTCCCCCGGTGAGCGGTTGATCATCCGTCTGCAGCATGCCATCCGACACAACCGGGACCACACCGCGACCTATCGCAGCATGGCCGAGGAAGCCCAGGCGGTCGGAGCGGCGGAGGCGGCCCGATGGATTCGCAGCGCGGCAGAACAGAGCGATCGGCAAACCGAAGGGCTGGAGAAAGCGCTGACGGCTTTGAAAAATCCGTGAGCCGGTCCATTCCTTTCGCTTCCGGGGGGAATTCTTAAATCGACTTCTGCTGATGTCGAGGTTCTCGTTCGCTGTTTCGTCGAAGAAGCTGACCTCTGAACACCGCCCCGGCAAAGGCGAGGCAGGTCTTCTCACCGCAGTTTCCGCAGTTGGGCTTTTCCAGCAGTCGAAAGACTTCAAAAGCATTTCTTGGCTGTGACATACAGACGTTCCTTCCGCTTACTTTTTCCTTTCGGGCGTGACGAGCCATAAAAGAAAGTTCATTTGCAGGTCAAGGCCTGGTTTGACTAGGCGCTGGGTCCATGGTAAGCTTTTTATAAAATTAAGAACTTTTTGCCTTCCTCGTTTCAGCTGGGTTATCATCCTGATCGGGAGCCGTTTTTAGCTGCTTCCGCCCCGCAAGGAGATTTTCATGAAAAAAAGCAAGCTCTTTCAGCAGTGGGGGACCTTCCGCAAAGGTCTGGATGCCCAAAGCATCCAACTTTCCTTTGCCAGCCACCTGCAGTATTCTCTGAGCAAGGATCAATACACGGCAACCAACCGTGACCTGTACCTTTCCCTGGCCCTGGCCGCCCGCGACCGTCTCATTGAGCGCTGGATCAAGACCCAGCAGAAGTATTACACCGGGGACGTCAAACGCGTTTATTACCTGTCGGCCGAGTATCTTATGGGCCGTGTTCTCACCAGTAATTTGATCAACCTGGGCATGTACGACGAAACCCGCCGGGCCATGGAGGAGCTTTCCATCGACGTGGAGGAGCTGTCCGGCGAAGAGCCGGACATGGGCCTGGGCAACGGGGGCTTGGGCCGCTTGGCCGCCTGCTTCCTGGATTCGCTGGCAACGCTGGAGATCCCGGCCATGGGCTACGGCATCCGTTACGAGTTCGGGATCTTCGACCAGGAGATCCGCAACCTCCAGCAGGTGGAGCTGCCTGAGAACTGGCTGCGCTACGGCACTCCCTGGGAGATTTCCCATCCGGAGGTCATCTTTACGGTTCATTTCTACGGTCGGGTTAAGCAGACCCGGCTGCCGGATGGGACGATGAAGAGCGAGTGGGTGGATACCAGTGACGTGGTGGGCATCCCACACGACGTTCCGATTGCCGGCTACGGCAACAATACAGTGAATACCTTGCGGCTCTGGTCGGCCCGGGCCTCCAAGGAGTTCGATTTAAATTATTTCCAGCACGGGGACTATCTCAAGGCGGTCGAGGAAAAAAATGTTTCCGAAAACATCTCCAAAGTGCTTTACCCTAGCGATGAGTTTTATGAAGGACGCGAACTGCGGTTGAAGCAGCAGTATTTTTTTGTGTCCTGTTCGATCAAAGACATCATCCGGCGCTACTTGGTCAACCACGAAACCTTTGACGCCTTTCCCGATAAGGTCGCCATCCAGATGAACGACACACATCCGTCGCTGGCTGTCGCCGAGTTGATGCGGCTTTTTCTAGACAGCTACGGAATGAGCTGGGAAAAGGCTTGGGACCTTACCACCCGCACCTGCGCTTACACCAATCACACGCTGATGGCCGAAGCCATGGAAAAATGGCCGGTTCCCTTGTTTGAACGCCTCCTGCCTCGGCATCTTGAGATCATTTTTGAAATCAACCGTCGGTTTTTGCGGGACGTGTCCATTCGTTTCATGCACGACGGTGACCGCAAGGGGAGAATGTCGCTGATCGAGGAGGGACCGGAAAAACGTGTGCGCATGGCCCATCTGGCCATCGTCGGCTCGCACTCCGTCAACGGAGTGGCCGAGTTGCACAGCCGTCTGTTGTGCGAGCGGGAACTCAAGGACTTCGATGAGATGTACCCCGGCCGCTTTAACAACAAGACCAACGGCATCACCCCGCGCCGCTGGCTGCTGGCAGCCAATCCGAGTCTGGCCGATCTCATCAGTCAGTACATCGGTGCCGACTGGGCGCGCGATCTATGTCAACTGCGTAAAATCGAAGCTTTTACGGAAGACACCGAATGCCGCCGAGAATGGCGCGAGATCAAGCGCGGGAACAAGAAGCGGCTGGCCGATTCGGTTTTTAAGTTGACCGGTGAACGGCTGGATCCCGAATCCATTTTCGACGTCCAGGTCAAACGCATCCATGAATACAAGCGCCAGATGTTGAACATCCTGCACGCGGTTTATCTCTGGTTGCGGCTGAAAGAGGAGCCGGGTTTTCGCATCCATCCGCGCACCTTTTTCTTCGGCGGCAAGGCGGCGCCCGCCTACCACACCGCCAAGATGATCATCCGCCTGATTTGCCACGTGTCCGACATGGTCAACCGGGACACGGCCACCAACCAGAGCTTGAAGGTGGTTTTCCTCCCGAACTATCGGGTCAGTCTGGCAGAAATCATCTACCCCGGCGCGGATGTCTCCGAGCAGATCTCCACCGCCGGCTATGAGGCCTCGGGCACCAGCAACATGAAATTCGCCCTGAACGGCGCCCTCACCGTCGGCACCCTGGACGGCGCCAACATCGAAATCATGGAGGAAGTCGGGCGCGAAAACATTTTCATTTTCGGCCTCACCGCCGATGAGGTCGTCTCCTTGCGTTCCGGCTACCGTCCCCTGGATTATTATCATGGCAACCCGGCGCTGAAGCAGGCCATCGATCTCATACGGAACGGGTTCTTCAGCCCGGATAACCCCGGTCTTTTCCAACCGTTGGTCGATCTGCTCCTGTACGAAGACCGTTACATGGTCTTGGCTGACTTCGATGCCTATCACCAGGCCCAGATGCAGGTCGACGCTCTCTATTGCGACACGGAGGAATGGACCAAAAAATCGATCCTAAACGTGGCTCGAATCGCCAAGTTTTCGTCGGATCGCACCATTCTTGAATACAATCAGGACATCTGGCACGCCGAGCCGGTTCCCATCGAGCGCAATCACATCGAACCCAAAAAGCCGAGCGCTGCCGGCGCTATAGATGAAACGACCCCTGCGTGCCGGGTACGCAACTAGCGAATGACATCGCCGTATTCGTTGCTGATCGTGCATCAGGGAGCGCTGGGCGATCTCGTCTGCATCTTTCCGATCATCGCGGTACTTCGCCATCATTTTCGACCAACGGCCATGCTCTGCCAGGGCCATCTCGGAAAGCTGGCTGCGGCCGAGCGGCTGGTCGATGCCTGGTTTCCGGTCGAAGCCGCCTGGGTTGCTTCGCTTTTCACGGGAACGCCGGCAGCCGAGGCCCGGCAGGCGCTCGCTTCATTCTCGCACATCCTGGTCTTCTCGAAGTCCGAGATCCTCGCATCTTCGCTTCAGCACATCAGTGACGCCCGCATCGGAAAGGTTCCTCCGCGACCGCCGACTGAACGGCGGTTGCATGTTTCCGAGCATGCGCTGAGATGCATCCGGGAATACGGCTGGATTCCGGAAGCTGCCGTCGAAGCGATGCGGAGGGCGGTGTTGCCGATTGAACGGCCGCCTCTTGGGGTCACCCGGCGTCCTGATTCGAAGACTATTCTATTGCACCCCGGCGCCGGCAGCCCGCGCAAACGCTGGCCGCTGGCTGGCTTTCTCGAGTTGGCCGCTCGAATCAAAGCCCGCCGCTTGAATCCCGAGTTTGTGATCGGCCCGGCGGAGCAGGATCTCCTTTTCGAGCTTGAACGGCATGGCGCGATCGTCCATCGCCCGGCGGACTGCCTCCATCTATCGAACCTGTTACGCTCCGCCGTAGCCTATATCGGCAACGATTCCGGCGTAAGTCACCTGGCGGCGTGGACCGGTCTGCCGAGCGTCGTGATTTTCGGACCGACCGACCCGGCTCGCTGGCGGCCGCTGGGGCGCGCGGTCGAAATCGTGCAGCCGCTGCTCGAGTGCGTGCCGTGTTTTGAGGATGAAGCCGCCAACTGCGCCGCCGAGGATTGCTTAGCGACAACTGTTCCGGAGGGCATCCTGGGAGCTTTGGAACGCTTGATCTTGGCGAGGCCTTCTGTTACCTCGGACGGCGGGGCCTCCATGCCCTGCGAACCCAATTGAACTCCTCAGAACAGAGGGAACTCCATGGAAATCGAACGCAAACTCAAGGCTCTCGACCGGATTTATGCTGTTTATGATGATTTCGTGCGCACTCAATCCATCGCTTGCAAGATGCATTGCCACGAATGCTGCACCACCCACGTCACCCTGACCACGCTGGAAGCCTATAAGATCTGCGAAACCCTGCCGTCCGGCGAGCGCCAGAAGCTTTTTAAACGCATCCGCGAGTCCGCTGTTCTCCAGCGGTTCCGGCCGGCCACCACCACCAATGCCCTGGCCGAGTTGTGCGCCGCCGACGGAGATCTCCCGGAGGAACCCGAGGAATCGAGCCGTTCAACATGCCCATTGCTGGCAGAGGAGTTGTGTTCGATTTATGCCTTGCGGCCATTTAACTGCCGATGCTTGATCTCCCGGACGCCCTGTTCGGAGAGCGGATATGCCGATATGGACGAAGCGCTCGTGGCGGTGAACACGCTGTTTCTCCAGACGGTCGAGCATGTGGATGCCGACGGATGCAGCGGGAATCTGCTGGATGCGCTGGACGTGCTGGCAGATGATGAAAAGCGTGCGGCTTACGCCGTCGGGAACCTGCACTGCAGCGGAAACGGGCTGATCGCCAACCGTCCGATGAGCGTGATGATGGTGCCGCCGGAACATCGCCACCAAATCGCGCCGATCCTGCAGCGCCTGAGGGCGATTCGGGTATAAAAGAAACGATGCGGGAGAGGAAAAGAGGGATGCTGGATGCGGGGATCTCGATACTGGATAAAAGCAAGAATGATGAATTCGCAAAAAGACTGAAAAAGCTATTTTCTATCATTCCGGCGGAATCCGGAACCCATTGAATTCATTCCCCCGCGCGGAAGTGAGCTTCCTCGAACTCCGGCCGGTCGGCGAAGCGGGCCATGAAAAGACCCGGCAACTGATCCATTTTTTCAAACCATCCCGGATCGGCTTCAATTCCGGCTTTACGCAAGGCGCTCAGAAGATCCTTCGGCTCGGGAGGACAGCCTTTCACCGCGATCATCTCACGAATAGCCGGATGGTCTTTGTGAGCCCGGTACATGCACTTGCCCACAAGGATGGTCTTGCGCATTCCGGGGGTCGGCTGCATGGTTTTACCGGTTAATACCTCCACACCATCCCAAGGCGTTCCTTTCCATGCCTGGCGGATGCTGGAAAGCATGATCCCGTTTATCCCGGAGCAGTAAGTGCACATGGACAGGTCATATTTGCGATAGAATATCCCCTTCAGTCCTTCCTTGGCCAAAGGCACCGGCAGACAGCCTTCCGCAGTGGTCGAATAATGGAAATCGTATTCATGGTAGCACGCCAAGCTCTCGACTTTTTCACCAAGGATGTCGATATCGGAAAGATCGATTGGCCGGCCGCGGCGGGCAACCGCATAAGCCAGATGGGGTACATGGGCGGGGTCATGCCCAAGCAGTTTCGCCCCGACCAGATCCGCCGAGAGGCTGTCGGCCGAGGCGACCAGGATATTCGAACGCCGCATTTTTCCGTCGAACCCGGGTCCGCGCTCATTGGTATAGATGCCGTCGATCAGGGTGAGCATGGGCGGCATGCGATCGGCCAGGCGCGAAACCCAGGCATGCAAATCCCGACCGGGCTGCATGCTGTGACAACGTTTGCGAGACGGGATGTCGATCAGGCCTTTGAGATTCTTGATGCCGAGGCTGACGATGGTCTGGTTGTGACATTTCATCACCGGCAGGTTGACGATGAAGTCGCTCTCAGCGGCATCCGCATTGAAATTTAGCTTGAACCCGTTGCCAAGGTCCACCGGCACAAAGGGGCGCTCAAAGACATTGACGCACGCTACTCCGTATCGATGCTTCAATTGACCATAGCCCAGGCTTTCAAAAGCGTGCGCCGGGGTATGCGTGTCTCCGGGGGACATGGTTACCGTGCCTTCGCCGATGGTGATATCGTCGATGCCGCTCTCCTTCAGCAGGATGATCATGTCCTCGACGACGCGCGTGGTGGTGATGACCCCCCACTTGGGGAAAGGAACGGCACGAGTCCAAAAGACGATGTTGGGTTTGATGAACACTTTCGCTCGGGCCGGCAGATGATCCAGCCCGTGGCAAAGGCCCACGGCGCGGTGGACGGATACTTGCGGCGTCTCGTAACGAACCACTGCAACGGTTTTGGCGATCTTCATTGGCAGCCCTTCGGAGGTCATCGGAGTGGCCGATTCATACTCTGTCACGTCCTTTCGTGGCAAGTTCAATCCGGCCAGAAAGATGCCACGACGCCGGGGTCAGGAATCGCGGCGCAGAGGTCGAAAGTGGTCTTTGGTTAATTTATTCTCATCGATCACTCTTCTTAGCTCACTGGATAGATCGGCGATGACGAGGGGCTTTATCAGGAAAGACCGGATTCCGGCAGAAAGGGTTTTCACTTCATTTACCTGGTCGCTATAGCCGGTACAGAGTATGGTGGGCAAGTCCGGCCGGAGGGCTAGGATTTCACGCAAGAGATTCAAACCGGTCATCTGGGGCATGGTCATGTCGGTCACGACAGCTTCGAACCGTTCGGGGGCGGCGCGAAACAGTTCAAGGGCTTCAATGGGACTTGTCCGGACGTCCACCTGATAACCCAGGAAGGCAAGCATGCGTTTGCCCAAATCCGCCAGCGCCACCTCGTCGTCGACAAACAATACGCGTTCAGTCCCCCTCGGCAGGGGTTGAACCGCATGCACCTCGGTCTTCTCAATCCCATCGGCCCGGGGAAGGTACACATGAAAGGCCGTACCCTTGCCTGGCTCGCTGTATACCTTGGTCGCACCTCCGTGCGATTTGACGATCCCATGCACCACCGAAAGCCCCAGGCCCGTACCCTTACCCGGCCCCTTTGTCGTAAAATAGGGGTCGAAAATCCGCTCCTGGACCCAGGCCTCCATCCCGTGGCCCGTATCCGATACGCTCAGTTTCACGTAATCGCCGGGATCGAGTTCGGCGGTTAAGCGACCGTCCGTTGCCCCGACCGAGGTGTTGTCGAGCTCGATCTTGAGCACCCCTCCGCCGTCTTTCATGGCGTGAGCTGCATTGGTACACAGGTTCATCAGGATCTGCTGCATCTGCGTCGGATCGGCCATGATGCTGCCGGCATCCGCTTTTAGGTACTGTTCCAGCTGAATGGTGGCCGGCAGCGAGGATCGCAGAAACTCGATCGTTTCTTTAATCACGGGCCTTAAACTGATGAGTAGCTTCTGCTGTTCGCCCTGACGGCTGAAGGTCAGAATCTGGCTGACCAGTTTCTTCGCCCGGTTGGACGCCGCCAGAATCGGGACGACGTTTTCTTTTAGGGCGGGGGACAGTTCATGCTTTAATGTCAACATTTCGGAGTTGCCGATGATGACGCTGAGGATGTTGTTGAAGTCATGGGCGATTCCGCCGGCCAGCGTGCCGATGGCTTCCATCTTTTGGGCTTGCCTTAGCTGCAACTCAAGCTTCTCTTTTTCTTGAGCGGCCTTTTTGCGCTCGGTAATGTCGCGGAAAACGCCGATGACTTGCAGTACTCCTTGATAACTAATCGGAAACCCTATCGACTCTACTTCCAAGATCGTTCCATCCAAAGCGAGAACCCGATGCTCGCGGGGAGGTGCAGCCCGGTTTTCCTGAATGATCTTTCTCACCCGCTCGATGGTTGCCGCCTGATCGTCTGGATGAACCAGGCTCAAATAGCTCCTCCCCACCAAATCTTCTTCACGGTCTGCCCGGAAGAGTCTGAGTGCAGCGGTATTCGCATAAACGATGAGATCATCCTCGCGAACGAGAATGCCATCGGCCAGCGTTTCGATCAACCTGCGGTTTTTTTCCTCGCTTTCCTTCAACGCCTCTTCGGCACGCTTGCGCTCTACAATCGTGGCAATGAAATTCGCGAAACTGCCAAGCTGCGACACAGCATGCTCATCCGGCGTGATGGCCGCAGGGGTTGCCAGCGATAGGGTGCCGATAACCCGGCCCTTGGCTGACATCGGAAAGCACATGAATGTCTGCACGCCCAGCGCCCGAAGCGTTGTATTCACATACTCCGCCCGCATCAGCGCCTGCAGCTCCACCAGGGGTTGCCCGCAGCGGGCTACCAGACCCGAAATGGTCTGGTCTATCGGAACCCGCAGCGGTGACCCCATAGGGACCATCGGAATCCCGACGGTTGCCGCAAACTCCATCTCCTGTCGTGCCACGTCGTAGAACTCCACCGCGACGATCGGGTAATCCATCGACCTGGCGATATCCTCCGCGACCTTTTGCAGCGCAGCTTTCAGCGGCAAGTCGCTCATTGCCGCCTCCGACAGTCGGTGCAGGGCCTCGAGGCCCTGGTTGCGCGCCGCCATGGCCTGCTCCGCCTTCTTGCGATCCATGATATCGGTCATCGTACCGACCATTCGACAGGCATGTCCCTCCGCATCTCTTTCGACGACACGTCCTCGACCGAGAACCCACTTCCAGGATCCATCCCGGACGCGGATTCGATGCTCCATGCTCCAGTACTCCGAGCGGCCGGAGAGGTGCTCCTGGAGGCTTTCCAATGTCGCCGCTCGATCATCCGGGTGGACTCTCGTTTCCCACTCCGGGTAATTCGGCGGAACGGCTTCTAAACCCAGGATCTTTCCCCAACCGGAGCTGTAGTAGACTTCACCGGTTTTGATATTCCAATCCCATAACCCTTCCGTCGCGGCATCCATTGCGAGGCGGTGGGTCTCCAGGCTCGCCCGCAACTTATCCTGCGCCCGCTTGTTCTCTGTGATGTCGCGATGACTTCCCCGTCGGCCCGCAAAGGCGCCCTCTCGGGTGAAAACCCCCCAGCACGTATGGTTGATCCAGCGAATTTCTCCGTCTTTTCGGATAAGGCGGAATTCCAGCTCACAGGTATCGGCGACAGCAGTGATTTCGCCGAGATGAGATGCAAGCCCGTCCCGGTCTTCCGGATGAACGATATTCAGGAGCGCCCTCGGGCCTTCCAGGAAGAAGGCCGGCGGATAGCCGGACACTCGCTCACAGGATGGAGAAATGTAAAGGAATTTTCCCTCGGAATCCGTCCAATATTCCCAATCGTAGGTGAAATCGGCCACCATTCGATAGTGTTCCTGGCTTCGGCGGAGTTCGCTCTCGGCATGCTTGCGAACGACCAGATCCCAGGCCATACTGCCCAGCTCTGTGACGACTTCAATATCTGACTGCGAATAGTCGGTTGCCTTGTTGCCTACGCCCAGGATGGCTATGACTCTTTCATTCTGAAAAATCGGAACGATCAATTCCCGGATCACGGGTGCATGCCCGGGTGGTGTTCCCTTGCGGTGCGGCAACGCGGCGTAGTCATTATGGATCACCGGCTTTCGTTGCCGGAGGCAATCCACCCACACCCCGGCTTGAGAGATCGGATAGTGCTTCCCGGCCCCCTCGGCTGTACACATGTTCTGCAACGTGTTGCTGGACCACATCTGCAGCGCAAGGGTTTCCTGATCTTCCTCGACAAAATGGATAAACCCGATCTGGCTTTCAGTGAGCTGCTCGGATTCGTCCAGGATTTTTTGCAGTAATTCAGGCACCGTTTTCGTGGGTGCAAAGTCGCTCAAACGCAGGCGGGCACGGAGAAGACGCTCCTTCTGTGCCAATTCTCGGAAAAGAAGCGCATAGGGTTTGGTCAGGCCGATGCGGATCAGGCCAATATAGACCATCACGAACGATGCACTCATGAAAAGATGCCCGGCAAGGTTAAGCAAGCCGTAAACATCTCGATAGAGGGTAAAGCTCAATCCAGCGGCAATGGTGAAGCCCACCGCCAGCTTCAGCAATCGGTAGACATTGGCATCCAGTGCCTGGCGGCGCAGGTGCAGTAAAATGATGGAGCCGGCCAGGAAGGCGATGTTGACATATTCGCTCGCTACCTTGAATGTCGTGAGACCCCGGCCCTCCACAAAACAGGCAGGGAAGACCCGCCAACTGAAAATGGTCAAGACGATCAGGGCCGTGAAAAGCGCCAGGGCCGCAAATACCCAGACCGGCCGCGGACATCTGCCGAAAAGCAGCGGGAACGCCAGAAAAGCCAGCGATTGCAGGTATCGCTCCGCAATCCAAAGCTGTGTCGCCAGGTTGGCATCCAGCGGGTCTCCCAGCACTCCCATTCCCTTATAGGCCAGCGTATGCAACAAGTCCAAAACACCGAGGAAGAAAAACGCGATCCCAAGCGCCACGAGAGCCTGGTTGTACAGGAAATGGCGGGAGTTCCAGACCAGCATGAACACACCCCAGGCCACGGCGATGGAGAAGAGTTCCACAATGCCATGGAAAAGCAGATAATTCTGGCGGCTGATCCAATATAGAGCAGCTACCGCAGCCAGGATGGTGGCGATAATGGCCGTCGAGCGCACAAATTTTTGAACAGAAACATCTTTGGGCGGGGTGTTGCCGCAGGTGGAATTAGGAAGACTTATCGATTCGCCCACAAAGGCCTCCAGAGCTATTACTCCGGTAAAAAATTAGGTTCAATGCGGCCCTATCACTCATCGGCGGGGCGGGTTTTAGGCCTCAGCGCGCCGCAACCATCCGTTCAACGAACCAGCGTACGGCAGCAAGCCCGCATCGTATTGTATATTCTTTCAAAAAAAGGAAAGGGTGGGAATCGGAGGAAGTCTAAGCGCGCTATAGGACAAAACCTGACAGAAGAGCCATGAGTTTTACTGGCGGCAGGATTCACCCGTTATGAATCGTACTGTCTTGCACGGTCATGCCGGCGTTCAGCAAAGGTTGTTACGGATGGCATATCCGATGATTTCGGCGTTGGTGCTCAACCCCATCTTCTCGATGATCCGGGTTCGGTAGGTGCTGACAGTTTTCACGCTGATTTTGAGTTCTCCGGCGATTGCCGATACGGTTTTGCCGTTGGCCATCATGCAGAGCACCTGAAGTTCGCGGTCCGAAAGCCGTTCGTGCGGAAGCCGTTTAAGGTCGTGGTGCAACTCATCGGCCAGCTTTTCGACGAAATCCGGGCTGATGTATTTGCGGCCACCCGCCACCTGGCGGATGGCCTTGACCAACTCCTCGGGCGCACTGCCTTTGGTCAGGTATCCGGCTGCCCCGGCTTTCATGGTGCGCAGGGCAAACTGTTCCTCGGAATGAATGCTTAGCATGAGCACGGGCAGGTTTGGCTTCAATGTCTTGATGCGCTTGAGAGTTTCCAGGCCGCCACCCCCGGGCATGGTGATATCCAGAAGGGCCACCTCGTAGTCGCTATTCTGTATCTTCTGAATAAGCGCCTCGCCGCTGTCCGCTTCCGCAACCACCCGGATGTCGCCGGAATCCGCCAGCACCTGCTTCATGCCGGCCCGGACAATGGGATGGTCGTCGGCGATGATCACTCGAATCATATCAGACCGTGCTTTCTGGGAGAGGGATATGCACACTCACGCATGTCCCTCCCCCCGAGATGCCGTGAACGCTAAGTTCCCCGCCCAACGCATCGACTCTCTCCTGCATACCGAGAATGCCAAACGCGGTTGAACGCGAGGCTTGCCCGGCTGAAATGCCGATGCCATTGTCGGTTACCTTCAAGTGGAGACCTGCTCTGGTCCGAATTAATGTCACCTGCACCTGAGTCGCCCGCGCGTGGCGGGCAATGTTGGTCAACGCCTCCTGCAGGATGCGGAAAACATCCGTGGCCAGAGCCGGGTCGGTCTGTATGTCCTCTGGTTCTATCCGCAGCGCCCCGCACTGAATTTCGGTTCGCTTTTCAAAATCCTTCACATACCACTCCACGGCGGCGGCCAGACCCAGAGAGTCCAGGATCCCGGGACGCAGCTCAGCAGCCACTCTTTGAACGGTTTGAAGCGTCTGGGCGACGATGTCATCCATTTCGGATAGTTTCTTCCGCAACGGATTTTGATCTGGCGCGAGCCTATTCCGCAGCCATGCCAGGTCGATCTTCATAACGGTGAGGTACTGGCCGAGTTCGTCGTGGATTTCGCGCGCCACCCGGCGCCGTTCCTCTTCCCTCGCCGCCTGGAGTCGGCGATAAAGGTTGCGCAGCTTCTTCTGGGTAAACTTCAAGGCCTCTTCGTGCCTCTCGCGCACGGAAATGTCGCGGAAAATGCCTTGCAGGACAGGCTTACCCTGCAGGATAAAAGCCGCACCCGTCACTTCCACCGGGACCTGGGACCCGTCCGGCCGAAGGATATGATGCCGCTTGGCCGTGCTCGTTATGTCGGAGGACGCATGTTCATTGAAATCCGTTACAGCGGATTCGAACTCAACCGGAGGGTGCAACTGGCTGAAGTGCAACCCAATGATTTGGTTGAGCGGCCTATCCAGCAGGACAGTGGCCGCCGGGTTAGCATCCAGGACAATCCCGGTTTCGGTATCAGCCAATAGAAGTGCATCCGGCATGTGCGTGTAGATCAGTCTGAGCTTGATTTGGCTCTCGGATAGTGAGCGCTCAGCCTTCCTGCGTTTGGTGATGTCGCGGAAGCTCCAAGTCCGGCCAATCCTTCGCCCTTCCTGCAAAAGGGGCATGGAGAACCGTTCGAAAACCCGACCGTCCTTGAACAGGACCGTATCGAAGGTCTCTTCGTTGGAGCTGTAAATCCGGTTTACTTTATCGAGAAAGCCATCCGGATCGATCAGCTGGTCGCGTACGTGCGCCAGCAGTTTTTCGTCCGAGCCTTCCGCCATGAGCCCCGCGGGGATGCGCCAGAGCTCTTGAATGTGCGGGCTGGCCAGCAGCACCTTGCCTGCATCGTCAACTACCAGAATTCCCTCGGCGATGGAGGACATGGTCGCACGCAGCAGGGCCTCGCTGCTCTGCAGTGCCCTGGCGGACGCATCCCGCTGAAACTCGGCTTGTTTGCTTCCGGTCCGGTCGCGGCCGACGACCACCGCACCTATGACAGCGTTAGAGTGGTCGCGGCAGGGAGATTGCGTGACTTCCACGAAGCGTCTGCCCGCCGCCGGGTAGTTGAACCAGTCGGCGTAGGCGACCGCTTCGCCCTTCATGCAGCAGTCGAGATGGGGTTTGATAACGACGTTGAAAAATTCTTGGCCCAGCACATCCGGGACCATCCGGCCCAGCATCTGCTCGCGGGTCAGGCCGACCCACCGCAGGTAGGTATCGTTGACGGCGCGATAGGTGTAGTCCAGACCCAGCATAACAATGGCGTCGGTAGAGGAGGTTACCATTTGCTCAAATATTATCTGTTCTTCTTCGGCACGCTTGCGGGCGGTGATGTCGGTTAACATGGCAAACGAACCCGCAAAATTGCCCCCGGTGTCCTTAATCGCCGCGGCGGACACAATGGCCCAGAGTTCACGCCCGTCCCTGCAGCGAAAGCGCCGCTCGTACATTCCGGCTTCGCCTTTCCGGCGGCTTTCTGCCTGCGCGGAATGTTTCTCGATGTCCTCAGCGAACATGAAAGCATGCACCTGCTTTCCGATCATCTCCTCGGGTGCATATCCCAGCATCTCGGCCAGGCATTGATTGACATACGTTGTCAGGCAGTGGGCGTCCAGTGCCCAGATGCCCTCGCCTGCTGCCTCGACGATGCGGCGGTATTTTTTCTCGCTTTCCCGCAGGGCATCCTCGGCGTGCCTTTGATCCGTCACGTCCTGGCTGTACACGGCCAGTCGGATAACGCTGCCCCGCGAATCGAGAACCGGATATATGGTAACTGAAATATGGCGTCCTCTGCGGGTGTCTTCGAATTTAACGGCCCTGCCGGTGCTGATAACCTCTTCGGCGTATCGCCGCCGGCTGTCCGCGACCTCCGCGGGCAGGAAATCGAGTATGGGTTTCCCCACGATGTCCTCCACGCGGCAATTCAGACGACGAGCCAGCTCTGTGTTGGCGCTGATGACCGTGCCCGAAGTGTCCATCAGGAAAACAGCTTCCGTAATGGCGTTAAAAATGGCATCGAGATTATTCTTTGCCTCCAGAAGGGCGGCATCCGCTCCTACGCGAGGGGACCGAACGGACGTGTCCTGCTTTAGGCCGCCTTTTACGCTTTGCGGTTTTGCAGTTTTTGCGGGTGCCGGAACGGCGACGGATTCACTGACGGGGGCTTGGCGCCCAGTGGTCTTTGCTTTTTCAACTGCCGTCCGGTGCGAGCGGGCCGTTTTGGGCGGGGGATTCGATCGCTCTGACTTATTGCGCATGGCCTTTTCTCCAGGCCCGAAAATCAGTCGGGTTTAAGATGTAGCAGCCGAGCAGCATTGGTTCCGCAGATCTGCTCGCGCTCTGATCTTGAAAGCCCGGCAGCATCCATGTCCGTGAAATAGCGACCCTGGGACAGCAGCGGGTAATCGCTGCCGAAAAGAATTTTATCTGCCCCTACCGCTTGAACGGCAACGCGATAGATGCCGGAATCATAGAGAAACGGCGAGGCCGCCGTGTCGAAATACACGTTCTTCAGCCGTTCCTTAACCTCTTTTTTAAGAAGGTTGAAAAAAAACAGCCCCCCGCCCCAATGGGCCAAGATGATGATATTGCATGGAAATCGCGACACCAGTTGATAGATTTGGGCCAGCGTGTTGGGGGTTTTGCCGGGGTAGCTGTGCCCAACGGGCTCGTTGGTGTGGACCAGGACCGGCAAGTTGCGTTCGCGGCAGATATCCATGACCGGCGCCAGTCGCGTCAGACACGCTTCATCGAATCCGGATTGGTAGAACGCCAGTTCCCCGATTCCGGCCATCCCGGCGTCCAGGCAGCGCTCGGCCTCTTCAGCTGCCTCGCTGGCGGTTAGATCGAAGCACCCAAAGCCGATCAATCGGTCAGAGTTTTTTTGGGTCGTTTCAATGATATAGTCGTTGTGCCGCTTGAAGGTCTCTGCGTTCCGCCATGGGAAGCCGAAGACGATCGATTTATCGACACCATTGTCATCCATCGCCCTCAGAAGCTCCGGTGCACCCGCCAGGCGTGACTTGGGAGATCTGTAAAGCATATCGAAGGCTGGTTCCGACCGGCAGTAGCATTCTCTGCCGGAGCAAATGGACTCGGGAAACAGGTGGGTGTGGAAGTCTATAACCATCGTGGTCTTCCTGCATATCATAAAATAGCGGCGATGGCACTGGCACGCCGTCAAGCATGAGACAAAATTTGAACGACGCTATCTTTAAAGTTGCAGATAAAACCACGCCCGCCTCAAGTGGCCGGGTCTTGACGAGAGGCACAAAATTTTAACGGCTAATTGGGACATCCAATTAGCCGTTAAGGAGGAGAACAGATGAAGAAATTATTAGGCTTTGATAATACCTTATGCAATCTTCTTGCCAGCATTTCAATCTCATGATCCTTTTCACTGCAATATCACAATAAATACATTAAAATCATATTGTTAAATTATATTGGCACATGGCCCTATTGACTTCTTTAGCTTAAGAATCTCCTTTTTTCGGAATTTTCACGTTCATGATTATAAACACTAAAAACCGTTGCCGATGAAAAAGGTGTTGTTTTTAATAGTATTTTTTACTAAAAGCGGTGGTTCAAAAATTTGAACCGCCAATTCGACTTGTGGCCAAATAAACAATTAACAATTTGAAATAATTATTTATTATTATTGTTTATAGGTTTGAACACGATTGTTTAGCGTTGTATCCCGCCCGCGGCGGAGACTTATCTCAAAGCAACGTGGCTGAAGTTATTTGGAAGAGCTGAATTAAATCTAACCCAAACGATGCCTTGCTGAATCCACATGATAGAAACCGAGTCCATAAAACGAAACCCGATGTTCATCTATCTCGTAGTGCTGACCGTCAGTTCAACGGTTGGCCTTCAGACCTGGACCACCCTTTTCAACAACTTTGCCGTCGATATCGCCAATCTTGGCGGCAATCATGTGGGCATGATCCAGTCCATTCGTGAAATTCCGGGGTTCCTGGCCCTGCTGGCGGTCTTCGTCATCCGTTTCGTCCCCGAGCACCGGCTCTCAGCCGTGTCCATTCTCGTATTGGGTGTCGGCTTGGCTGCGACCGGGTTCTTCCCTTCTTATGTTGGAATCGCTCTGACAACGCTCGCCAGCAGCTTCGGGTTTCACTATTATGAAACCACCAACATGTCCCTGACCCTTCAATATTTCAAAAAGCACGAATCACCTTGGGTGTTCGGGAGGCTTACCAGCCTGGCGGCTGCCACCAGCATCGGCATCGGGCTCCTGATCTGGGTGATGATGTCCTTCCTCAGTTTCAGCCAGGTGTATCTCGTCGTCGGCGGCTTGATTGCCTCTGCCGGGCTCTGGGCCTTTACCCGCGATCCTACGGACCCGCAGGCGCTGCCCCAGCGCAAGCAGATGATCCTGAGAAAACGCTACTTGCTCTTTTACTTTCTCACTTTCATGGCCGGCGCGCGGCGCCAGATTTTCATCGCGTTCTCGGTCCTGCTGTTGGTCCAAAAGTTCAACTATTCGGTTCAGGAGGTGACGATTCTCTTCGTCATCAACAACAGTATCAATTATTTTTTGAGCCCTCTCGTGGGTAAGAGCATCATCCGCTTCGGCGAGCGCAAGGTATTGTCCCTAGAGTACTTAAGCGTGATCTTCATTTTCAGCGCTTACGCCTGCACGGATTCCAAGCTGCTGGTGGCTTTCATCTATATTTTAGACCAGATTTTTTTCACTTTCGCCATCGCCATCCGGACCTATTTTCAAAAAGTGGGAGATCCCCAAGACATCGCCCCGAGCATGGCTGTCGGCTTCACCATCAACCACCTCGCGGCAGTGTTCCTGCCAGCGGTCGGCGGGATGCTTTGGGTGATCGACTATCGCATCCCCTTTTTCGCGGGCGCCGCCATGGGCGTTATTTCACTGCTGGCGGTGCAAAAAATAAAAACAGCCCAAGGCTGAGCCGCTTTGCGCTCCTTATTTCCAGACTCCCTCGATCACCGCGCCGCACTTGCTGCAACACCCTTCCTCTATTTGAAGCTTGCTCACTTGAAATCCCCA
The DNA here is from genome assembly GCA_030834695.1 of Desulfobacterales bacterium. Taxonomy (GTDB): domain Bacteria; phylum Desulfobacterota; class Desulfobacteria; order Desulfobacterales; family SpSt-501; genus SpSt-501. Next base: position 154,035 of record JAUQXK010000089.1, on the reverse strand, counting down.
GCGCTCGACGAGCGTCGCGCTGCAGGCCGGGCAAAAGGTATTTTCACCCGCGTCGCCGGGCACGTTGCCGGTGTAGACGTACTTAAGCCCTGCTGCCAGGCCGATCTCCCGCGCCGCGCGCAGTGTCTGAACCGGAGTGGGCGGACGATCCGTCAGCCGGTAGGTGGGATGGAAACGACTGATGTGCCAAGGGGTGCCTGGGCCCAGGTCGTGCACCAGGAATTCCGCCAGGGCCTTTAACTCATGAGGGTCATCGTTCAGACCCGGCACGATCAGGGTCGTGACCTCCACGAACACTCCAGCGGATTTCATGTTCCGGAGGGTCTCCTGAACATGCTCCAGCTTCCCGCCGCAAAGATCCTTGTAATATCTCCGGGTGAAAGCTTTCAAATCGACGTTAGCCGCGTCCAAGACCGGGGCGATCACGCCAAGGGCTTCGGCCGTCATATAGCCGTTGGTGACGAACACGTTGCGGATTCCCCTTGAGCGGGCTATCTGCGCGGTTTCCAGGGCGAACTCAAAAAAGATGGTGGGTTCGGTGTAGGTGTAGGATATACTGCGGCAGCCGGCTTTTTCGGCAGCCTTCACGATCTGCTCTGGCTTCACCATGTCGCCGACGATGGTCCCGCCATGATCGGTCGGCAGTTGGGCGATCTCTGCGTTCTGGCAAAACCGGCAGCGGAAATTGCAGCCAACGGTAGCGATGGAGTACGATAGACTTCCCGGGAGAAAGTGGTACAGCGGCTTTTTTTCAATGGGGTCAATGTGCTGTGCGATCAGCCGTCCGTAGACCAGCGTATGCAGAACGCCGCCCTTATTTTCACGAACATGGCAGATTCCGCGCGTGCCGTCGACGATGACACAGCGGTGGCTGCAGAGCGCACACCTCACTTTGCGGTCGTCGAGTTTTTCAAAGAGAAGTGCTTCCATTGTCGCTCGTCCCCAACCCTAAGAGATGAGACGCAGGCGGTCTTATAACTCGGGCAATAATAAAATGCGGATGTCCGTCATCCAGGCACTTCCTCCGGTGCGTGGCTGGGTTGATAGCGGACCGTGAGCGGGCGCGTCCGGAACTGCGGAATCAGGACGACAACCATTCCGGCAAACGCGCCGAAAGGACAGCGCTGGAGAAACGGCTGCTCGAAGCTGGGCGCAAACTTGCCGGAAGGAAGCGGGAGCTGGCACACGGTTCGCCAGGATATCGGCACGTGCCCCACCAGGTCGTAAAGCATGTGCTTCAGCTGCCAGACACTGAAGAAACGGGCGTGATTGTAAATCGAAGGCGTGAACATGCCGCGCACCCGTCGTTCGACGCCCTTGATTGCATATCGGTTCAACACGCCGATGAATAGACGGTCCTTGGCTACCCGGCAGGCTTCCGCAAGTGCTTTTTGGGCATCGGCTACGAACTCGAGGGTGGTAAACAGGCAGGCGTGATTGAAAGAATTATCGCCAAAAGGCAGATCTTCGGCAAACCCGCGATAAAGGTCGACGCGGTTGCCGGCTTTGCTCAGTGCAATGTCAAGCATGTAAGTCGACGGGTCGATGCCCGTTACCTTCAAGCCCATGTCCAAAAAGGCCGGCAGGCACAATCCGGCGCCGCATCCGATGTCAAGGATCGACTCCCCCGGCCGCGGCTGAAGCATGTCGCGCAGAAGCTGGATCTCCATCTGAAAAGCCAGTTCGTTCTCCGGCTTTTTCATCCACTTCTCGTACGCAACGGCCTCGTGGAAGTCGAAGATATGTCCCATGAACGCCAATTTAAGGAATTCGGTCGAGCGAGTCAATGACCGCCTCTCGGCCGGCGGGCAGGCGTTTTTTTCGGAAGCTGACGCTCAACCCGGCTGCCGGGGACCTGGGTAGGGGTTAAGCCGGGGGGTCAACCGGTTCATCGACGCCGGATGTTTCTTCGGGCGCTGTTGATGGGGGAGATACAACGGCGGATTCAGCAGCCGCATTCCGTTTTTTTCGTCGGCGCCTCCGGCGTTTCTTGGGCTTTTCGACCTTTTCGATTTCATCGGCCATGGCGGCCGATGATTCAACTGATCCCTCCGAGGGGATTTCGATCTCGGATTCAACGGCAGCAGCGACAGGCTCTTCCGAGGCGGGTTCTTCCGGTTCGGGGCCAAAACCAAAGAAAGCGCCTGGAACGCGCTTGACTTTCGGCGGGGTCGGCCCTGCCGAAAGCCCGGACCTCCTCGGTTCGCGTTCGCGCCCGCGGCTCCGTCCACGGCGGTCGTTTTTCCGTTCGCGTCGTTCGACCTGCGAGCTGTCTTCCGGCCGGGAGCGGTCCTCTCCGTACCATTCTTCCTCAGGCCAAACCACCGGGATCTTGTAACCCAGCATCGCTTCCACCGGTTCCAGATGGAGAACATACTCCTCGCACGCCAGCGAGATGGCCTTGCCGGTCTTGCCCGCCCGCGCGGTTCGGCCGATGCGGTGGATGTAATTTTCGGCATCCTGAGGGATATCGTAATTGACCACATGGCTGATATCCTCCACGTGTATGCCGCGCGAGGCCACGTCCGTGGCCACCAAAATCTTGATCTGCCCGTTCTTGAAACGCTCCATGAGCTTGAAGCGTTTCTGCTGCGGAAGGTCGCCCGTGATGCCTTCGGCTGGAAATCCGTTGGCCTTCAGCCTTCGGGTCAGTCGCTCGACAGCAACTTTCATATTGACGAAAATCAGCATTCGCGTGAGCTCCTCGCGTTTGAGAAGGCCCAGCAGAAGCTGAAACTTTCGGTCGCTTCCTACGTGAAACAGAGTCTGCTCGATTCCCGCAACGGTCACCTTGTCCGGTATCACGGAAATGAATTCGGGCAGGTTCATGAACTCATACGTCAGCTCCAGCACCCGGTATGAAAGGGTCGCCGAGAAGAGCATGGATTGGCGCTGCTCGTAGTGCGGCAGCTTGCGGAGAATGAAGCGCATGTCTTTTTCGAAGCCGAGATCGAGCAGTCGGTCGGCTTCGTCGATGACTAAAAATTTGATGTCCTTGGTTTTGAGGATGCCCTGCTTGTAGTAGTCTATAATCCGGCCTGGGGTACCGATGACGATATCGGTTCCCCTTTGAAGCCCCTCGGCCTGCTCCTTGTAATCGATGCCGCCGACCACTTCGAGCAAGGTAATGTCTGTATGTCGGCTCAGAACCGCGGCTTCTTCGAAAATCTGACGAGACAATTCACGGGTGGGCGCCATTATGACGGCTTGGGGCAGGCCGGTCTTACGATTCGGCATGCCGAGAAGCCGGCTGATGACGGTCACCAGGAACGCGGCCGTCTTGCCGGTACCGGTGTGGGCTTGCCCGGCAACGTCGCGGCCGCGCAAAAGCATCGGCAGGGCCTCGGCTTGAATCGGGGTGCAGCATTCAAACCCGCCTTCTGCAAGCCCCTTCAACACCTCCGGCGGTAGATTGAAGAAATCAAACCGTGTCGCGGTCAAGAACTCCGGGCGAGGCGCACGCTGGCTGTCCACGGGTGCTTCGGACTCATCCACCATAAACCTTCTATCACCTTTTGTCTTTCAGGTCCGGCGGCGGCCGTCTATGCCCGCCCCGAACGCGATTTTCGTCAGATTATAGCCGGGTTTCGCGATTTTGCAAGCTTATAGATTGACTTTGAGTGGCTATGCTTTTTATGTTAAACAGCACTTGGGGTTGGATTCAGACGGTTCCCTGATAGAAAAATTTACGCGGGAAAAAAGGTGAAAGAGTTTTTCAAAGTCCTGGATATCGAAACGGTGCTTGGCCTGGTGCCCCAGTTTCGTCCGGTCGATGCTGAACCGGTGGATCTCGATGCCGCCGGCGGCCGAATTCTGGCCGAGGATGTATTTGCCGCTGAAAGGCTGCCTGACTTTGCCCGTTCCACCGTCGACGGCTATGCCTTGCGAGCCGCTTCCACGTTTGGCGCTTCCGAGTCGAGTCCGGCCCTTTTTCAGGTCATCGGCGCCGTCGCCATGGGCGAAACCGCGCGAATGACGGTCTCAATCGGTGAGGCGGTTCGCATCGCCACCGGCGGCATGCTGCCACCCGGCGCCGACAGTGTCGTGATGATCGAGCACGCCGAGGCGGTGGACGACACGGCCATCGAAGTGATCCGCAGCGTGGCTCCCGGCCAAAATCTGATTGCGGCCGGTGAGGATTTCGAGGCAGGTGCACGAATAGCCGCCCGCGGTCGGTGCCTCCGGCCCCAGGACATGGGCGTTCTGGCTGCATTCGGCCGGGCGCGGATCCAGGCATTCCGGCTACCGGTGGTGGGGATCATCTCCACCGGCGACGAACTCGTGCCGATTGACGCTGTTCCCGCGCCGGCCCAGGTCCGGGATGTCAACAGTTACACGTTGGCCGGTCTGGTGGCTGAAACCGGCTCGGTTTCTAAACGTTTCGGCATCATCAAAGATGACTTTCCATCGCTTTACTCGGCTTGCGCCCGGGCTCTGGAATGTTGCGACATGGTGCTTATTTCCGGAGGCAGTTCGGTCGGCGTTCGGGACTACACGGTGGAAGCGATCTCCGCATTTGCCGGTTCGGAGATCTTGGTGCATGGGATCGCCATTAGCCCCGGGAAGCCGACCATATTAGCCCGGGTCGGCCGCAAGGCTCTCTGGGGGCTGCCCGGCCACGTCGTATCGGCGATGATCGTTTTCACCCGGATTACACGTCCTTTTCTAAGGCATATCGGCGGCCGGTGCGACCCGTACTCGGCCGATGTATCAATCCCCGCCCGGCTGAGCCGTAACGTGGCCTCGGTCCAGGGACGTACGGACTTCATCCGTGTACGGCTCACGCGACACGGCGCCGAGCTGTGGGCCGAGCCAGTTTTGGGAAAATCGGGACTGCTCAACACGATGGTCCATGCGGATGGAATCATTGAGATCGGAAAGAATATCGAGGGATTGGAGGAGGGAACCTCGGTGGAGGTGATATTATTTTAAAAAGGTTTAAAAGGCCATGCCCCGTAACGTCTATTTAAAAATGAAAAGCCTGGATGAGGCGCGCCGGATCGTGACCGAGCGCCTCGCGCCCCTGCGGATGCTATTGGCCGAGAGCGTGCCGGTGCCGGAGGCGGTCGGCCGTGTGCTGGCGGCGCCCGTTTTTGCGGCGATTTCCGCGCCAAGCTACCATGCGGCCGCCATGGACGGAGTCGCCGTCAAAGCGGAAACCACCTACGGCGCCAACGAGAGCCATCCAAGGGAGCTGATTTCCGGGAGCAATGCTTTCTTCGTCAATACCGGCAACGTCCTGCCGGGCGGCACCGATGCGGTGATTATGATCGAGAACGTCCAATTGCTGGACGAGCGGCGCATCGTCATCGAAGCGCCAGCTTTCCCGTGGCAACATGTGCGCAAGATCGGCGAGGACATCATTGCTACCGAGCTGCTGTTCCCACGGTATCACCGGATCACGCCGTATTGCCTGGGAGCGCTGTTGACCGGCGGGGTTGTCAGCGTGCCGGTGATGAAAAAACCCCGCGTGCTGATCATTCCAACCGGCACGGAATTGGTGGACTGGCGCACCACACCGCTGACGGATGTCCGGCCGGGCCAGGTGCTCGAAACCAACTCTTTTGTTCTGGGTCAACTCGTGGAAGACTGCGGCGGAAATTATATCCGGAACGAGATGGTGTCAGACGATATAAATAGAATTAAATCTGCCGTAGAAAAAGCCACCGGCGACGGTTGCGACTGCGTGCTGATTCTGGGTGGCTCGTCCGCGGGAGCGGAAGACTATGCCCGGACGGTCATTGAGGATCTCGGGGAGGTCCTGGTCCATGGTGTCACCATCATGCCCGGTAAACCGGCGGTGGTCGGTGTCGTGCGGGAGACCCCGGTGTTCGGCATACCCGGTTACCCGGTTTCAGCCATCATCGTTTTTGAGCAGTTGGTGCGGCTTCTGCTCACCGCGTTTCTCAAACAGCCCGAGCCGCTGCGCGAGAGGGTCATGGTGACGCCTACGCGCAAAATAGCCTCCAAGCTCGGGCTGGAGGAATTCGTACGCGTCAAACTCGGTGACGTAGGGGGGCGGATTGTGGCTACGCCTCTTCCGCGCGGGGCCGGATCGATTACCTCCATCACCGAGGCGGACGGCATCGTTCGCATTCCCGCCGACACCGAGGGCATCAAGGAAAATGCGCCAGTGACCGCCGAGCTTCTGAGGCCGGTGTCCGAGTTGCATCGGACGATCGTCATTGTCGGCAGCCACGACAACACGTTGGATGTGTTGGCCGACCAGCTCAGGGCCGCCCAGTCCGGCTTGACCTTATCATCGAGCCACGTCGGCAGCCTGGGCGGATTGATGGCGATCAAGCGCGGCGCCTGCCACCTGGCCGGCTCGCACCTGCTGGACACAGAGGATGGAACCTATAATGCCACCTACATCCGCAGATACCTTCCAGGGCGGGCCATCAAACTGGTCAATCTGGTCTACCGGGACAATGGATTGATCGTACCGCGCGGCAATCCCAAAGCCATCCGCGGCATGGAGGATCTGACCCGCCCGGATGTGGCCTTTATCAACCGCCAGGCCGGTTCCGGCACTCGGATTCTTCTGGACTACCGAATCAGGCAGCTCGGCATCGAACCGACGGCGATCAAAGGATATGACGCCGAGGAGTTCACCCACATGTCGGTGGCTGTTGCTGTCGTGAGCGGCAGTGCGGATGCCGGGTTGGGCATTTATGCCGCCGCCAAGGCGCTGGACCTGGATTTCATCCCGGTGGTGACCGAAAAATATGACCTGGTCATCCCGGCCGAGCACTTTGTGTCCGACTTTATTCAGACATTGCTCGGCATCATCACATCCGCCGAATTCAAACGCCGGGTGGAGGGCTTGGGAGGTTACAGCACCCATCGCACAGGGGAAATTATCGACATCGGTGCTGCATGAGCGGTCCGGCAGCCGACCGTAATTTCAGCGCCCATTTCCGCCGAAGGAATAGACCGGGCTGCGCCTGAGGCAGCCGGTCGCTGCCGTGGACCGCATAGACAAAAAAATATTCGGCACCCTGTTTTTTTCCATTTTCATCACCGTGACCGGCGTGGGGATCGTGGTTCCTCTGTTGCCGGTATACGCTCACCATTCCGGCGCGAGCGGCTTTGCCATCGGGTTGATATTCGGATCTTTTTCAATTTCCCGAACGATTTTTCCGCCCTATTTCGGCCGGTGGTCCGACCGCAGAGGCCGTAAACCACTAATCGTTTTCGGCCTGCTGGCCTATGCATTGATCGCGACCCTCTTCCTGATGTTCTCCGGCGTTACCAGCCTCATTGTCATCCGGTTTTTCCAGGGCATCGCTTCGGCGGCCCTCATGCCGGTCATTCAAGCTTATGTGGGGGACATCGCCCCTTGCGGCCGTGAAGGGGTGACCCTGGGATGCTTCAACCTTGCGTTGTTTCTCGGCCTGGGTTTCGGACCGCTAATCGGCGGCGCCGTCCAGGACGCCTGGGGGCTATCGGCCGCCTTCGCAGCCATGGGCCTTCTGGCGCTCGTCGGAGGACTTCTGGCGCAGGTTCTCCTACCGTCCGTCGCCGCCGAACGGACCATCCGGGCGCCCAAGCCGCTCGATTCATGGAAGCGCCTGATTTCAGATCGAGAAATCATCGGTCTCTTCATTTTTCGGTTCGGCTACACGTTCGGAATCGGCAGCATATGGGGTTTTTTGCCGGTGCTGGCTGACGCCGAACATCATCTTTCCGGTACGGCGATCGGATCCATTCTCATGTTGGGGGTGCTCCTCAGCGGGGCCACTCAAATCCCAATGGGAGTGGCCGCCGACCGGCTTGACAAGCGCCGCTTGATCGGACTGGGAGGACTCATCACATGTCTCAGCCTGGCGGCGCTCGAATGGGCCCGTAGCTTCGCCGAGCTGGTTGCCGTAAACGGTGTTTTCGGGATCGGCGGCGGCATTTGCATGGCTGCCCATATGGCCTTAGCCGTCCAAAAGGGCAGCCGCATGAACTGCATGGGGTCGGTTATGGCCATCCTGACCGTTGCCCATAGCACGGGGATGATGGCGGGCGCACTCCTTGCCGGCCTCGCGATGGACTTATTCAGCTTGCGGGTCGTGTTTCCGATGGGATCGATGGTCATGCTTATTTGCACCCTGATATTTCTTGTCGGTTCTAGCCGCCGGTTGGAAGCGACGGCGAAAGCAAATTGACTTCCGCTACGCCTGCATTATTGTTTGGCGCAACCTGCCGATATGCCGCTGAAAAGCTCCGGGGGCGGCCATCATCAACCTAAACGAGTGAGTGACTGCAAAAAACTATGAGCAACAAACGGGATTATTACGAAATCCTGGGCGTCAACCGCAAGGCTACGGACGACGAGCTTAAGTCCGCATACCGTAAGTTAGCCCTGAAATACCATCCTGACCGCAACCCCGGAGATAAAAACGCCGAAGAGCAATTCAAAGAGGCGGCCGAAGCGTATGAGGTTCTTAGGGATCGTGAAAAACGCAGTCTTTACGATCAATTCGGTCATGCCGGGCTCGAGGGGTCCGGATTCTCCGGATTCGGCGGTTTTGAAGACATTTTTTCCAGTTTCGGCGACATTTTCGAGGATTTTTTTGGGTTTGGCGCTCGCAGTCGATCTCGCTCCAGGGCGCAACGCGGCGCCGACCTGCGCTACGACCTCACCCTGAAATTCATGGATGCCGCCTTTGGCACCGAGACCGCCATCGACGTCGCCAAAACCGAAGTCTGCGGGGAATGCGCCGGAAACGGTTGCGAAGCGGGCCACCGCCCTGAAACCTGCCGCCAATGCGGCGGTTCAGGCCAGGTTTCCAGAAGCCAGGGTTTTTTCACGGTGCGCACCACCTGCCCTGTCTGCCGCGGCCAAGGGCAGATGATCACTCGACCGTGCCCAAAATGTCAGGGGAACGGGCAGGTTCAGGTCAACAAGCGCGTATCGGTTAAGATCCCGGCAGGGGTGGACAACGGATCGCGCTTGCGGCTCACCGGAGAGGGGGAGGCAGGCAGCTTCGGGGGTCCGCCGGGGGATCTCTATGTGTTCATCCATGTTCAACCCCACGAGTTTTTCGAGCGCCGCGACAACGATTTGATCTGTCAAATCAGCATTTCCTTCATTCAGGCGGCGTTGGGAGACAGAGTTACGGTACCTACCCTGGAGGGCTCCAAGAGTTTGGATATCCCAAGAGGCACTCAACCCGGAGATGTTCTTTATTTTCACGGGGAAGGAATCCCATCCCTGCGAACCCGCAAACGAGGCGATCAGATCATTCAAGTGCTGATCAAGACCCCCACCAATTTATCCAAGAAGCAAGAGGACTTGCTGCGCGAATTCGCTAAACTGGAAAAGGGGAAGTTTTCCAATAAATTGAAGAGCATGCTAAAGGGGGAGTCGATAAACTAGGACGGCGCACAGCGCCCTATGTGCTGCCAGCGGCAGACGACTGCAGTTACTAATCTAATCAGTAAAATTAGGAAAACAGGATGTACGAACTGAAGGTTATCACCCGCTTTGCGGCCGCTCATCGCTTGACCATGGTCGGAGCCAAGTGCGAAAACATGCACGGCCACAACTGGAAGATCGAGGTAGTTCTAACAGGAGATCGACTCAATGCGGCGGGAGTACTGATGGATTTCGGCGATATCAAGGCTCTTTTGCGGGATATTATCGGCCGGCTGGATCACCAGTTCCTGAATGAATTGCCGATCTTCGCGGGAGGCCAGCCTTCCTCCGAACGCATTGCGGCCTTCGTGGCCGACCAACTCCAACAGGCGCTTGACGTTCCGAATGTGCACGTGAGCCGGGTCAGCGCCTGGGAATCCGACGATGCTTGTGCGACGTGGGTCGCAAACGAATCGCCGCCAAGTTGACCCGGTGGCCCGTTCGAATTCGGCAAGTCCTTTTCAGGCAAACGAGTGAACGGATGCACCGCGGTTAACCTTTTTTTATAACGTTCCACCGCGCCAACAGCTCATCGCGCGTCACGATCCCACTCACATCGCTCACATGCTTCCGGATGTTCTCCAGGCCGCCCTCCTGGCGATCGACGAGAACCACCGCTGTGACCACCTCAAGCCCTTCGGCACGAGCACGCTCAACGGCCGTGATGGTCGAGCCGCCGGTGGTAGCCACGTCATCGACAATTGCAACCCGCTCCCCCTTTTGGACGTCGCCCTCGACCCACTTTACGATGCCGTGATCTTTCTGGGTTTTGCGGATGGAGAATGCCTTGATGGGATTTTTGCTGAGTTCGGAGGCAAATGCTGCCGCGAACGCGACCGGATCAGCGCCGAAGGTCAGCCCGCCGACCGCCGTCACCCCCACACCCTGCAAACGCTCATACAACAAGTGCCCGACAAGGAACATTCCCCTCGGGCTGAGCGTGGTTGGTTTGCAGTTCACGTAGAAATGACTCATCCGTCCGGATACCAGCTTGAAGACCGGCTGTTGGTTGTATTGAAACGACTTACGGCAAAGCATGTCGATCAGTTCCTGCTTCATGCCTCCCCCTCCTAATTTGGAAGCCACCTCATCGCCGCATGCACTGCGAAAGACGCGAACCGTACCACAACTCCGGGACCCCGCACCACGCGGCTCGGATATCGTCGAGCATTAACGTATTTGATCGGCGGCTGCGGTTATACCATGCCATCGTCAGTTCCGCTGAGGCCTGAGGCCTTGACCCCTATAACCCTTTATGGATATAAAAAGCCTCCACCAATTTGGAAGAAGCCCTGGTTAACGGGATTGAGGTGGAGGCTTTGAGCAAAGAAAACCGGGGTCGGCCCTCCTTGGACTCGGTGGCTATTTAGCAGGTTCGTGCAGGCGGGTCAATTCAAACCCAGCGGTCGGTTCTGAAAAAGCATAGCCGTTTTGAGTTTGACTACCCTAAATCATCGTGCGTTGTCCCTTGAAGACCCAGCGCAACATGTTTTCAAAGCGGGTCAAGCGTTCTGCGAAAGGCTATCATGAACACCCAGCACAATCGATTCAGTCTCAAGAGGGTTTCAATTTTTCTCCTTTTTTTTATACTGCCGTATATCGGCGCGGCACAAAGCAGCAAAGACGCCCTCGGCCTCCGAGATGCCATCGAATCAGCGCTTAACGCCAATCTTGGAATCAAACGCTCCCAGGAGGAGATTCATGCAGCCGAGGCTGTCCGGCACTCAAGCATTACCAAATTTCTGCCGACGTTGGGTACGAGCTATACTTATATTCACCGCAATGAGGAGAGGACGTCGCCGAGTTTGCTCTCCGGGCGCGACATCGTGACATCCCCGCAGGATCAGTACACATTTGCGACCACGTTCACCCAACCGATTTTTACGGGATTCGGCCTGATCCACGAGTACAAGCTGGCGGAGCTGGGGTTGGATCGAGCGGAAGTTTCAGCCAAACTGACCCGACAGAACGTCATCCTGGATGCCAAAAACGCTTATTTCTCCGTCCTCAAGACGCAAAAGCTGCTAGACGTCGCTCACCAGACCGTTGCTTCGATCGCCTCCCAGAAAGAGGTTTCCGAAAATTTCTATAAGGTCGGATTGAGCCCGCTGAACGATCTCCTGCAAAGCCAGGTTCAACTTGCCAACGCCAAACAACAGCTGACCATCGCCCAGAACAACCTGGAAATCGCCCGCACGCAGTTCAATACGGTCCTGCGACGTCCGGTCAACATGCCGGTATTGCTCGTGGATGAGCTGGATTATTCCAGTTTTCAGGAGAGCCTGGATAACTGCCTCGACATCGCCCAGAAGAATCGTCTTGAAATCCAGGTGGCGGACCTGGACATCGAGGTCGCCGAAAAACAGGTGAAGCTGACCGAAAAGGATTATTTTCCTACCGTCAATTTGACGGGGGCCTACGCCCGGACCGGCGATGATTGGGATGCGCATGGAGGCGAGGGCATCAGCGATTCCGCCGGCTGGAACGTACAGGCAACGGCTTCCTGGGATTTCTGGCAATGGGGCCGGACCGGTTACGGCCGCAAAGAAAAACTGGCGCGCCTGTCGCAGTCCAAGTATCGCAAGACCGAAGTGCTGGACAGCATCAATCTTGAAGTCAAGCAGTCCTACCTGCGCACCAAGGAAGCCGAACAGAACATTGTCACCATCGAAAAAGCGGTTGAGCAAGCCAAAGAGAACCTTCGAATCACCGAAGAACAGTACAAGGAACAGGTGGCCACGCAGACCGACGTGCTGATCGCCCAGACCCTGCTCACCCAGACCATGACCAACTATTTTAACGCCCTGTACGATTTCAAAATCGCCCATGCCGTTCTCATGCGGGCGCTGGGCCGGGAATCCTTCGAATGACGGATCATGAAGACCGGCCTCCGATCATCCGTTTGTCCCACGTTCATCACGCTTACGGCCGCTACCAAGCGCTTATCGATCTAAGTTTCGAGATTCTCAAGAATGAGCTGGCGTTCATCTGCGGGCCGAGTGGGGCCGGTAAAACCACCCTGCTCAGGCTGCTCTATGCGGAGGCACACCCCTCCAGCGGCGAGATTGCGATCGACGGGGCCCGGCTGGATGATATCCCGCGAACCGGTCTGCCGCTGCTGCGTCGCAAGTTCGGCGTCATCTTCCAGGACTACAAATTGATCCCCGGCCGCAGTGTTTTCGAGAACGTTGCCCTGGTTCTGGAGGCAGCCGGCCATCGGCGAGCACTGATTTCCAAAAGAGTGCTCAACGTGCTGCGCATGGTGGGAATGGACCAACATGCCGGTACGCTGCCGATTCGGCTCTCCGGCGGCGAACAGCAGCGCGTAGCCGTGGCCCGAGCGGTGGTCGGGGACCCCAAGATTATTCTGGCTGACGAACCGACCGGCAACCTGGATGAGGCTTCGGCGCAGGCGGTGATGGATCTGCTGCAAGTTGCATACATCCGCGGTGCGACGGTTCTTATCGCCACCCATGATAAAGCGTTCATCCACCGCCTGGGCGGCCGCATTCTCCACCTGAAGCAGGGCCGGCTGGCGGCTTTCGAGCGGGTCGAAAAACATCATGATCGCACGGCACTTTAAACGGGCGTTGGAAGACACGCTTGCCAACCGTTTTGTCAATGCGGTAACGATCATGACCATCGCGCTGACGGTCATGATCGTCAGTGCGGCGGTGCTTGTTTTCTTGAATGCGAGCGATTGGATGAGCGTTTGGCATCAAGGCACCCGCATCATGGCGTATCTCCAGCCTGACGCCGGCGGCGCGACGACGGCCCTCCAGCATTCGATTGAATCCATCGAGGGGGTCCAGAGCGCGCGCTTCATACCGCGCGACGAAGGCCTACGTGATCTCAAGGCACGGATGGAGCACCCGGCGGCACTGTTTGAAAACCTTCTGGAAAACCCGTTACCGGACGCCTTCGAGATCCAGTTGAAGCCGTCTGACGGCAGCTGGGAGCAAATTGAAGCCGTTGCCGACCGAGTCAGATCGCTGGCCGAGGTTGAAGACGTCGAATATGGTCGGCAATGGATGGTGGCCGTGCGTCGGATCGCTCACCTCTTCCAGACGCTGGGACTGGCGTTAATGGGGCTTCTCTTGGTAGCGGCGATCGCCATCGTGGCCAACACCACACGCCTGGTGATTTATTCACGGCAGGAGGAAGTGGAGATTATGCGTTTGGTGGGCGCCACCGAGCGATTCATTCAAGCTCCGTTTCTGATCGAGGGTCTGCTCCAGGGGTTGTTCGGCGCGGTCGGGGGGATCGGCATTTTGTTTGCGGGGTTCAGCGCGCTGGCCGTGCGCATTGAACAGAACGGGCTGGCTGGGGTGGTCACACTCCGGTTCCTGTCGATAGAACAGATGGCACTCATCACCGTGGCCAGTATGCTGGTCGGCTGGCTGGGGTGTTACGTGGCTCTGAAACAATTTTTGAAATTATGACATTCTGGCCAGAGGCCCGATTTCGGATCCGCATCTTGTCGACAGCCGGGTGGTGCCTCCTTCCGGCGGTAGCCCTCGCCATAGGAATCGCTGTAACACCTTATCCGGTGGCGGGGCAGCCGAGAGCGGACGAGGCGCCGACGGCATCGGTGGACCGGTTGCGGGAAGAAGCCGATGCCTTGCAGCTTAATCTCCGGGGGCAGGAAACCGATCTCGAGCGGATCGAACGCCGGCGCGAAGACATCCTGACCGCTTTGGACCGAACGAACCAAATGCTTCAGCGCCACCAGCGCCTATCTGCCGCTCTCGACGCCGATTTGGAAGAGCTGGATCAGAAAATCGAAAGTACCCGGATGGCCATGGAAGACCTGGCTCGACGGATACGCACACTGAAAATCTATCTTTCTCGCCGGCTCGTCGCCCTTTACAAGATCAACCGCATGGGCACCTTGCATCTATTGGCTCCGGCCGATTCCGTCGGGGAGGTGCTTCAGCGCAAAACCGCCTTGGAGCGCATCCTGGATCATGACGAACGCACCCGTCAAACGATGGCGACCCAATACGCTGATTTGCAGGAGCTGCAGGAGCAACTGATCCGCCACCAGGAAGACAAACGCGTGCGGCTCGCCGAGTACGAGCAGCAAGCGGCGGCCGTGCTCCGCGAGCGATCCAGGCGTGAGGCCCTGCTCGCCCGCATCCGAGATCAGCAGGAGGTTCAACGGGCAGCCATTGAGGCCTTGAAGGAGGCCGCCCGGGAATTGGAAAGGGAGATTCAGGCCTTGAGCCGACAGGCCGAGGGTCGGGCCCTGCGGAGGCCGGCGTCATCCCAGCCCCTGGCGGCCTCGAAAGGCTTGCTTATATTTCCGGTTAAAGGTAAAATCCAGAATTCATATGGACCTTACCGGCTCCCGCGGTTGAATATTCAAGCCTTTCGCAACGGCGTCGACATTGCGGCTGAAAGAGGCGAACCGGTGAGATCCGTGCATGCCGGTACCGTCCTCTATGCCAGCTGGTTCAGGGCATATGGCAATATCGTTGTGATCGACCACGGGGACCATTACTACACCGTTTACGCCCACCTGGAAGACGTCTTCAAATCCGTAGACAATCGGGTGGAAGCTGGCGATGTCATCGCAACCGTGGGAGACTCCGGCGCCATGGGCGCAACCGGCCTTTATTTTGAAATCCGCCATTACGACCGACCCCTTGATCCATTGGAATGGTTGAAGCGGGGATAAGGTAGCGAATTAGATCTGGTTGAATTAGCCGACCGGGAGCGGCAGCTCACTGCCAAGAAGCGTGAACCCGGATCAATTCTTAACTGAAGGAGTAAATGCATGTTGGGCAAACACAACCGGCCCGTGAAACTCTGGATCATCATGTTGACGGCGGTGGTCGTCTGGATGATGGGCACGGGCTTCCAGCGCGCCAATTCGGCTGGCAAAGAAGACCTCTATGAGGGTTTGAAGCTGCTATCGGACGTCATCGAGCTGATCCAGAAGGAATATGTGGACGAGGTCGACGCCAAGGACCTCATCCACAAGGCCATCCAGGGCATGGCCCAAGGGCTCGATCCGCACTCATCGCTGCTTCCCCCCGACGCATTCGAGGACTTGCAGATCGACACGAAGGGCAAATTTACCGGCATCGGGATTCATATCACCATGCAAAACGGTTTTGTGACGGTCATCTCCCCGATCGAAGACACGCCGGCGCACCGGGCTGGAATCGAATCCGGAGACCGCATCATCAAGGTCGATGGCCAGCTGGCCAAAGACCTGCGGGAAGCCGTGCGCATGATGCGCGGGCCCAAGGGCTCCAAGGTGGTTGTTACCATCATGCGCGAAGGCTTCAAGAAACCGATCGATTTTGAACTCCTCCGCGACGAAATCCCGATTCAAAGCGTGAAATACATTCAGCTTAAATCCGGCTACGGTTATGTGCGGATCTCCAATTTCACCGGCACAACCACACAGGAATTTGAAAGGGCTCTGGAAAAAGTTGAAACCGCCGACGGCCCGCTGAAAGGGCTGGTGCTGGATCTTCGCAACAACGGCGGCGGCCTGCTGAATCAGGCCATTACCATCTCCGATGTGTTCTTAGACAAAGGCCAGATCGTCTCGATGAAAGGCCGAGACAAAAAGAACACCAAAACCTTCAACGCCACTCCCTCTGCGGTTCAGCGCACCTATCCCATTGTGGCGCTGATCAACGGCGGAACGGCCAGCGCCTCCGAAATTGTGGCCGGGGCGCTTCAGGACCACAAGCGGGCGCTGGTGCTTGGAACGACTTCTTTCGGCAAGGGCTCGGTGCAGACCGTGGAGAACCTGCGCGACGGCTCGGGGTTGAAGCTCACCATTGCGCGCTATTACACCCCCAACGGCCGCTCGATCCAGGCCAAGGGCATCGAACCCGATATCGTGCTTAAGCTCAAGCGCTTGGATGGCAGTGAATCCACTCCTCCGGATGAGGCGATGGTGAAGGAAAAGGACCTTGAAAACCACCTGGAGGCCGAGGGCGAGTCTGAAAAACCCGATATGAAGAAACCTCAAGGCAAGCCGGAGCAGGATCCCAAAACTCGGATGAAGGAGGCGGAGTCAAGGGTCGGCCCGCTCAAACTGGAGACTCTTCAGAATGACAACCAGGTGATGCGGGCGCTGGAAATTCTGATCGGCCACGACGTGCTCAAACAGGCCAGGAACTGACCGGCATCGGAAAGCCAAGCATGTCTGTGAAAAGACCCGCCCGCGGGGGGGGGCGAAGACGGCCGCGCCGACGGAAACCCCCGGTTTCCCCACTCTTCAAGGCTCTGGGTGCGGTGGTCATGGTGGCGGCGCTCGTCATCGGTGCGATCCTGGTCGCTCGCTTCATGACGGCGCCGGAGTCGCGTGCGCTGTCAGCTGATCGCAAGTCCCTCTCACAACGCCCGCCGGTTGCCGCCTCTGCGCCGCGCATGCCAGCCAAGGAGCCTGAAACCAAGGCCTCTATCCCGCAAACAGCAGCCCGCAGCGCCGGAATGGAAAGAACGCCCGCCCCGAAACCCCAGCAGCCTGCGCCGGCAACATCGGCAGTACCAGAAACCGACGCCGTCGATTCGAGCTCCCTGCGCGCCGCCCTGCCGCCCTTGCCGCCCGAACTCCCCGCTATCAAGAAACAGCCCCGGGTGGCGATTATTATCGACGACATGGGGTATGATCGTGCGCTTGCCGAAAAATTCATAGGCCTGAACCCCGCGCTCACCCTGGCCATTCTACCGCACAGCCCGCATCAGCAGGCGATCGCCCGCATCGCCCATGCTCAGGGTGCTGAAATCATGTTGCACTTGCCGATGGAGCCGTCGGAGTACCCCGAAATCAACCCCGGACCCGGTGCCTTGCTGACTTCCATGAGCCCGGATGAACTGCTGAAAGTGCTCGAGGAGAACCTGCTGGCCGTGCCCCATGTCAAGGGCGTCAACAACCACATGGGCTCCAAGATGACCACCCATTCCGAGCAGATCTATCAGGTGTTCTCAGTTCTAAAGCGGCGTGGCCTTTATTTCATCGACAGCCGCACCACAGAGGCCAGCGTTTGCCAGCCTTCGGCGCGTTTGCTGCAACTGCCCTTTGCCCAGCGGGACGTGTTCCTGGATCATGTTCAAGATCCTGCGTTTATCCGCAAACAGGTTCGAGAACTGGTGCGAGTCGCCCGGCAGAAGGGCGAAGCACTGGGGATCGGCCACCCCCATCTCACCACGTACAACATCCTCAAGGAAGTGCTGCCTGAGCTGCGTCAGCAGGTAGAGCTCGTCCCGGCGTCACGTCTGGTCCGTGTCATCGGGTAGATTCGAGTTTCACCAGAGTCAGATGAAATACCATGCGTAGAGAAGGAGGCGTGCGTTCGACGATTGGCTGCCAAACCAACGCCTGACAGGATGAGCGGGACATTGAGATTAGGCGCTCTTCAGTATATCGTAGAAGGACCCCGGCAGCAGGAAAGTGAATTCATAGCGGGCGAAGCTGATGACATCCCGGTCATGAATCGCAACCGGTTTGGTTTGCAGGCGTTCGCCGTTCAAAAAGGTACCGTTCGTGGACCCGTTATCCTTCAGCAGATAGATACCCCGTCGATCTTCAATTAGAGCGTGCTTTTTAGAGATGGCATAGTCCGGCATGATGCAGTCATTGCCATCGATACGGCCAATGCTGAAGAAATTACCAACGGAATTCGCATGCTCGCCCTTCACCAGCGGATAGACGGCGTGCTTGAGGCTTTCGGAAGGCGAGACCGCGTGTTCGGCATCCTCCTCCGGCTCAAAGAGGATGGTGCGGTTCATCTCCCTTGAGCCGGAGTTCGCCTGGGCAGATGTGAGGGTCCCCTTATGGATAGAGGACCCGGCGAGTACCGGTGCCTGCACGAAACGAATGAAATCCTCCCGAGAAACCGTCTGGACCATACGCTGCATAATCGGCAGACGAATCCTTCCAGCGGAGCTGACCATCCGAGCGATCCCCCCGGCGAGCATCCCTACAGCGCTGCGCACCACAGGGCCCGGTTCCGGTTTGGCGCGCCCTTTCAAGCAGTTCAAGGCTTTTCCCAGCATGCCCCCTCCTTCTCGGCGAACCTCGTAAATAGTCTGGAGGTCGGCTTCGTCCATGACTTTCACCCGATGGGTTTGACTATATGCCCAGGGCTTTATAGAATGACGTACTCAGATCATATCATCGTCTAAAAAAGGGGATAACTTTAGCATCGAGGCTGATCCTCGTTTCAGCGACTATGCTCGCTTATACCATCATATGACACGCACAGTTCTCATTCTTTCGTTGATTTTGCTCAATTTCGCGTCCTGTTTCATTGAGGACATCTACCTGATGGCCCGGCCTCCGATAACGGGTCAGAAGGCGGCGTTCACCTTGAGAGCCGACCGCCCGTTCGCGGTTCCAGGGACGGAAACTGAAATTTCACAGACGACCCCCCAATCGCCTCCCTCTGCCGTCTCATTCCGGGCCGGAGAGGCGGTGGTCCCTTTTTTAAAAGAAATCGACGAACGCGACCAGCGGTTAATCCATGCATTGGAGGCCCAACGCGCGGAGGCGCTTTTCCGGGAATCACCATTAGTTCTGTTTGTGAACATCTGGATGGTGGTCTTCCTTGGGTTCTTTTTTTTCGTTTTGCCGAAAGGCGGCTATAGACGATCCGTCTCCCATCCGCTCCTGTTATCCCTCCTGATCCTCCACGGGCTGATCCTGAAGGCCATCCTCCTCTTTACCGCGCTTCCAGTCGAGAGTCTGCCGTTGGTCCTATTGCCGCTGTTGGTGGTCGCTCTGAACCAGGGCCGCGTGACCGCCGTGGGGACCCTGTTGGTGGGCGTTGTGCTGGCGACCCTGTTTATGGGACGGTCATGGGACCTTCTCGGTAGCTCGCTGGTAGTTGGATTAACCGCCGTTATGCTGGCACCACGGAATCTACGGTTGCGCAGCGCCATTCTGCCGTGCATCCTAATCAGCATGGTTCATGCGTTCTTCCTGATACTCCTGCAATTGGATTGGAGCGCCATCGCCCGGTTGCCCCATCCCGGAGATGGATGGAATATGGCCGTCCTGAAAAACATGGCGGCCCACCCTTGGGCGACACAAAGCGCTTGGGCGCTGCTGGGCGGAGCTTCGTCAGGCGCCTTGGCCTTGTTGCTGCTTCCTTTGCTCAAAGCCGGGAGGACCGTGGGTTCGACGATCACCCTCCGGCGCTATGCCGATCTTGACCAACCTTTGTTGAAACGGCTTTTCACCGAAGCCCCCGGCACCTATCAGCACTCGATGAACGTGGCTTATCTGGCGCAGGCGGCCGGGGATGCCATCGGCGCCAACCCGTTATTGCTCAGAATCGGCGCCTACTTCCACGACATCGGCAAAATACAGCAACCGGGGGGATATATCGAAAATCAACTGAACGGCGTAAATCTCCATGACACGCTCGATCCTTACGAAAGCATCGAGATCATCACCGGACACGTAAAGCACGGTTTGCGCATTGCTCGGGAAGCCCGTTTGCCCAAGGATATAATCGATTTGGTTCAGCAGCATCACGGAACCCAGGCGATCGATTATTTTTTTCACAAGGCATTAAAACTCAAGCCCAAAGGCAGCGTTCGCGCAGGAGACTTTCGTTATGCGGGGCCTAAACCCCAAAGCATAGAGGCGGCGCTGCTGATGATTGCAGATGCCGTGGAAGCAGCATCCCGGTCGTTGAAGTCGCCGGGCCGTGAAAGCTTCGAAAAACTTGTTCGTTTCATCGTCGTCAAGCGCATCGCCGACAGCCAGTTCAGCGAGTGCGTGTTGGATACGCGCGATATCGACGCCATCATTCACTCGGTGGTGGACGCGTTGGAGGCCGCGTTTCATTCTCGGGTGCGATACCCCTGGCAGCAAGCTCCATCGCCCCCGTCCAAGGCCGGAAATTAGATAGTGGAAGCGAAAATGGTCATTTCCATCTTGCCCTCCATAGGGTGAAATGGTATCTGACCAGTTCCCGAGGATTACTTTAAATCCGCAACGAGGTTTGGCTATGGCATTATCCCTAATGGAGGGCAACGAGGCGATCGCGCGCGGCGCAGTGGCCGCCGGCTGCCGTTTTTTTGCCGGCTACCCGATAACCCCAGCCACGACGATTTTGAACCATATGCTGGCCATGCTGCCGCCGCTCGGCGGGGTCTGCATCCAGGGCGAGGATGAAATCGCCTCAATCGGCTTCTGCCTGGGCGCTTCCATGGCAGGCATGAAAGTCATGACAGCGACCTCCGGCCCCGGCATCAGCCTTTACAGCGAACAAATTTCCTTTGCGATCGGTGGGGAAATTCCCATCGTCATCGTCGATATCCAGCGTCTAGGGCCTTCCACCGGTTCAGCGACGCGCGGCGCCGACGGCGACGTTCAGTTTCTACAATGGGGCAACAGCGGCGGCATGCCGGTGATCGTCCTGGCGCCGGCGGACGTGGAAGACTGCTTTAGACTGACCGTGCAGGCTTTCAACCTGGCGGAACAATACCGCTGCCCGGTTTTCATCGCCTCCAACAAGGAGATCGCCATGACCCGGGCCAGCGTGGACCCGGAGCGCCTGAAAGCGGAGATAGTCATTGACCGCGCTGCACCCGGGCCGGGACAGGAGTTCCTGCCTTTTCAGACTCACGCTGGCGAGATGGTTCCGGCCTTTTTGCCGATCGGCGGCGGCAGGCTCGTTCGCCAGACCTCCTCCACCCACGGCCCTGACGGCTATATCACGACCGATCCGGCCGAGATCACCCGCCAGTTGGTCCGCATGCAGGCCAAGATCACGACCGCGGCCGATCGGTTGGCGATGGTCGAGCATTGCCCCGCTGAGTCGGCCGACACACTGCTCGTCACTTACGGGGTCACCTCCCGATCGGCTTTAGCCGCCGTGTGTGAGCTGAAAGCCAGCGGCACGCCTGTTTCGCTGCTCGTTTTGAAAACGTTGTGGCCGGTTCCGGAAGCAGCGATTCGTCAGGCGGCCATTAACGCCCGGCGTGTTCTGGTCGTCGAGATGAACCAGGGGCAGTATGTTCGTGAAGTGGAGCGCGTTCTACCGGGAAAAGCCGTTCAATTCTGCGGCCAGATGGATGGCCGACTGATCACACCGGAGACCATTAGAGAGGCGATTCTTCATGGATAGTTTGCTGAACGCGGCGCGGCCGCCGGTGTTTTGTCCAGGGTGCTCCCATGAGCGTATTACCCATACCCTGGACAAGGCGTTTCAAGCGATGGACCTGGACGGCCAACGCATCGCGATGGTGAGCGATATCGGCTGCTCCGGGCTTTTCGACACCTTCTTCAACACCCACGCCCTCCACGGTTTGCACGGTCGCGCACTCACTTATGCGGCGGGACTGAAGCTCGCTCGGCCCGAGCTCACCGTGGTGGTTACCATGGGCGACGGAGGCCAGGGAATCGGCGGCGCCCATCTCCTGGCCGCCTGCCGCCGGAACCTGGATATGACGCTGCTGGTCCTCAACAACTTCAACTTCGGAATGACCGGCGGGCAATATTCCGCGACCACTCCGCCCGATGCCGAGGTGGGATCGGGCTTCCTTAACCGCTTGGAGCGGCCTCTGGATGTCTGCAGCGTGGCGAAGGCAGCCGGCGCGCCTTATGTTGTGCGTTGCTCGGCCTATCGCAGCGACATCGCCGACGTGATTCGCAGGGCCGTCGAGTTCAAGGGATTTTCGGTGGTGGACATTTGGGGGATCTGCCCGGGCCGGTTTTCCAAACGCAACCGGCTGACGACGAAAGGCATCGAAGAGATGCTGTCGCGGCTCCCGCCCTTCGATGGGGAGGTCGCAGAAAACCAGCGGCGTGAATTCGGGGCACATTATCGTGAACTGGCTGCCGCCCAGAAACCGGTGCCCCCGCCGGCGGCCGTTATCGCCCAATTTGATCCGGTCAGCATCGAACGGCAGGAGGTCATCCTGTTGGGCAGTGCCGGCCAGCGCGTCATCACGGCCGGCGAAATTCTATGTCTCGCCGGCCTGTACGCAGGTCTTAACACGACCCAGAAAAATGATTATGACATCACCGTGCTGCGGGGCCCTTCCATCAGTGAGATGACCCTGTCGCTGCAGGCGATCGACTACACAGGCATCAGCCGGCCGTCGATAGTCGTGGCCCTTGGCCCGGAAGGGGTGGCACGGCGCAGAAAGATGTTCGCCGGTCTCGACGAAACCTGCACGGTCATTCAAGCCGCAGGAGTGGATATTCCCGCCTGCCGCGCCCAGATCCATCGAGTGGACTTCAAGGACCAGGGGTTCAAAGGAACCGATTGGGCGTTGGCGTCACTGGGGGCGCTCGCCAAACTCGGCCGGGTGGTGAGGCCGGAAATGCTGGAGGCGGCGATTACAAGCCGGCTAAGAGGGGACATCTTAGCCGGGGCGTTGGATATTGTCCGCAGGGTTGAACCGTCAGAACGGATTTAGAAGGAGCGGGCGCATTGCCCAAAGGGCCCATGGCACCATGGGCCCTTTGGGATGGAATTGACTGAATCCTGAATCTACGATCGACGGGCAAATCTATTCCAGAATCATCAGGACTTGCTGCGCAGCTACGGTGTCGTCTTTTTTGACTTTGATCTCCTTCACCTTTCCGGATTCAGGCGACGGGATGGCGTTTTCCATCTTCATGGCTTCCAGAATTAGCACTTCCTGATACTCCAAGACCTCTTCGCCCGCCTTGACGAGGATGTCGATGACTTTCCCAGGCATTGGGGCCAGGATTTGTTTACTCATGCGTTTCTCTCTCCTCCTTGTATTTTTCTCAGACCAGCGCTGCTGACGACATGCTTAAAGGGTGGATGTTTGATACTGAAAGAGCGAAAGATTGTCAAGGAGAAAGGCCGCAGAATAGTATCCATCCTTGACGCAACCGGTCAGTTTGGATAAGGAAATAGATCAATTTTTCGTGCACGGAAACCTGTGCCATGCGGCGGGTTTAAGAGCCCGACCGGGCAATACTTCAGACGGGGAGGATGGAGGACATGCGACCATATTTTGAGAAGATGAAAGAGTTCGGCAGTGCGCTCAAGCCCGGAATGATCAAGAGCAGAGAAGCTAACGTCAAACTGATCAAAGACGTGGAAGCCGAGGTGGAAAAAGCAGTTGAGAAATTCAAGAACGTCGGTCTCCCGACCGCCGAAATCAACAAGCGCAAGCAGTTGACGATTTGGCAGCGATTGGAATACCTGCTGGACCCCGGCACCTGGACCCCATTGAACACGCTTTACAACCCCAACGACAACGTGGAAGGGACCAACAACGTCTGCCACGGCCTGGCCAAGGTCTCGGGCAAATGGGCGGTAGTCATCGGCTTCGACAACAAGGTGATCGCCGGTGCCTGGCTGCCAGGCCAGGCGGAGGAAGTTTTCCGAGCCACCAACCTCTCCAAGCGCTTGAACATCCCGCTCATCTGGCTGGTGAACTGCAGCGGCGTCAAGCTGCCCGAACAGGAGAAATTCTATGCCGACCGGCGCGGCTCCGGGACCACCTTTTTTCGGCATGCGGAGCTCGAACAGGCCGGGATCCCGATCCTGGCCGGCATTTATGGCACTAACCCCGCCGGCGGCGGCTACCAAGGCATCAGCCCCACCATCCTTTTTGCCCACAAGGATGCCAACATCGCCGTCGGCGGCGGCGGGATCTTGAGCGGCATGTCCCCCAAGGGATTCTTCGACCTCGAGGGAGCGGAGCAGCTCATTGCCGCTGCCAAGCAGTTCAAGGCGGAGCCGCCGGGTTCGATCAAGATCCACCACGACACCACCGGCTTTTTCCGTCATGTCTACGACACCGAACAGGGGGTGCTGGACGGGATCAAGGACTACATGAAGGGCATGCCGGCTTATAGCCCGAAGTTCTTCCGCGTCGCCGAGCCCAAAGAGCCGCGATTCGCGGCCGAGGACATCTATTACTTACTGCCTTACAACCAGAAACAGATGTACGACTTCGACGAAGTTCTGGCGCGGCTGGTCGACGGCAGCGAGCACATGGAATACCGTCCGGGCTACGGGCCGGAAGTATACACCGGGCTGGTTAAAATCGACGGATACCTGATGGGAATCATCGGGAACCGCCAGGGCTTTCTCGGCGAAAACTACCCGGAGTATGCGTCCTATCCCGGCATCGGCGGCAAACTTTACCGCCAGGGGCTCATCAAGATGAACGAATTCGTAGTGCACTGCGGTCGCGACCGTGTGCCCATCATCTGGTTCCAGGATACCTCCGGCATCGATGTCGGCGACATCGCTGAGAAGGCCGAGTTGCTCGGTCTGGGGCAGGCCCTGATCTACTCCATCCAGCAGACCGAGATCCCCATGATCCTGACGGTGCTGCGCAAGGGAACCGCCGCAGCCCACTACATCATGGGCGGGCCCACGGCCAACCGCCACAACGCCTTTACGCTCGGCACGGCCACGACTGAAATTTACGTCATGCACGGCGAGACGGCCGCTGCCGCGAGTTACTCCCGCCGGCTGGTGAAGGAGAAAGAATCCGGCAAACCCCTCGATCCGGTCATCGAAGAGATGAACAAACTGGTCAAATCCTACTACGACAACTCCCGGCCGATCTATTGTGCCCAGCACGGGCTGGTGGACGAAGTGGCCAAAATGACGGCCATCCGCAACTATCTCAAAGCATTTGCCGGCGCTGCCTACCAGAACCCGCGCTCCATCTGTCCGCAACACCAGATGATGCTGCCTCGGATCATCAAGGGCTAACGTTGTCCATAAAGGAGAAGGGAGGGGGCGCTGACAAGCGCCCCCTCCCCTTATGAGGGATACAATAAAATAATTGCTATTCGATATCATGAACTCATCCGTCTTTACTATCTATCGTCGCGTCCGGTGCAAAGGTAGCGCTTTACTAAAAGGCTTGTGCGTGTTGTGCGGCTGCGGGATCCTCTCCACAGCCTTTTGGCCTCAGCCCGCCGCCGCCCAGCAGGATAGGGCGGAGCTCTCTCCTCGGATCATGCTTTCAGCTTCAGCCGTGGAAACCGGGGACACACTGCTCGTTCAACTCGACTGGCGCCATATGCCTACTTCTGTCCGCGATCCGATCGTTTCCTTCGGCGATCAACTGATTCATATGTTTCCGCATCCGGATGAAACCAGGCGAGTTTACGCCGGTGTGATTGGAATCGCGCTGTCGACGCGTCCGGGACCTGCCAAGATAAGGGTCGCTTGGAGTGTGGGCACCAAACAGCACGCCTCATCCGCCGCTTTCAACATCCGTCAGGGGACCTATGGCGTAGAAACGCTGAGGGTCGACCCGCGCCATGTTCGCCCGAACCCCGATGATCTCGAGCGTATCCGGCGCGAGCAGGCGGAACTAAAAGAGATTTACACCTCCGGCAGCCTTGCGCGGCTATGGCAGGATGGGTTTCGGGTTCCCGTTTCGGGAGAAATGAACGGCCCGTTCGGCACCCGGCGCCTTTTCAACGGGGAGCTTCAAAGCCAACACTCGGGCGTTGATTTCCGAGCACAGACCGGGGACCCCATACATACGGCCGGTTCCGGAGTGGTGTGCCTGGCCAGGGATCTTTTCTACTCCGGCAACGCAGTCATTATCGACCACGGCGCCGGCGTCTTCACGTCCTATTCTCATCTGAGTCGGATGGCGGTCTCCGTAGGGCAACGAGTTGAAAAAGGGGCAGTGATCGGCTTGGCCGGGGCTACGGGCCGCGCCACCGGACCTCATCTGCACTGGGGGGCGAAGGTCAACAACGTCAGTGTCAACCCCCTGACCCTCATGCGAACGATCAATCTGCTGAACGTCAGATGAAATATTTTTTCTCTTGACAGCCATCCGCCGTTCTTCTATAAATCGCGCCTTCTAATGTTTACTGAACCACTATATTTTCCGGTCCCCAGCGGCCGGACCTGTTTTTTAAGGGCGTTATGAACCATCCGAACCCCCTGTGGATTTACTGTGGCGTTAAAAAGGGAATCCGCGATGTCCTGTATGATTATAGTATCTGTGATCTTGCGGCGCTCGGCGTCGTGCTGGGATTCCAGGATTCCTACACCCGGGGCCATGCCCGTCGTGTGGCTGCGTATGCCCGGAGCATCGCGCAACGCATAGGTCTACCCACCGAAGATGTGGAAACCATCCGTATCGGAGGGCTACTCCACGATATCGGCAAAATCGCTTTCAGCCCGGAGCTTCTTAAAAATACCCAAGAAAAGCTTTCCGAGGACATGCGGGCTGAGATCCAGAGGCACCCGGAAATCGGAGGTCAGTTTCTCAAAGCCATTCAAGTGGCGAAACCGGTAATCGACTGTGTGCGCTATCACCATGAACGCCAGGACGGGTCGGGTTATCCTTTTGGGCTAAAGGCCGATGAAATCCCTTTGGGGGCGCGCATCATCAGCGTAGCGGATTGCTTTGATGCCCTGAGCACGGACCGCTCCTACCAGAAGGGCCGGACTATCACAGAATCAATTGAAATCATTAAAACTCTTGGCGATGAAAACCTGCCGTCGGAGTTCGTGGCGCAACTGATCACTGAAGTTCGTGAGAATGGCATGCAGGCATAGGAATCTCCGGATTTAGCATGGAGGCGGTTCCGGTGAATCGAGACGGGGAATTTATTTTACAATCAGGCAGCTAAAGGATAAAATAATATAATATATGAACGATATCTCCTCCGGAGCGCTGGTCTTGACGAACAAGGCGGTTAAGGGCTGGTTTAGGGCCATCTTCTCAATGGCATTTTACATCGGCTTATTCAGCGGAATCGGGTATCTGATTCAATTGACGCTTTTTTAACTCAATTGTCCTACCGGGCGACCATCATCGCCCCGGGGGCGATCGGTGCCCCCCAAGTCCTAGCTATTCTCTATTCTTGGATCATTTTATCTCACACTAAACGATTCCCCCGTCATTACCCCATGGTAGAGTCGGGTAGAATGCCCGATTAAAGGCTGTCTATGATGAGCGGAGCGTCAGAGACAATCGCTCGGGACGGCTGGCTGCCTTCCCGAACCAGGATGAGATAGTGGGTGATGCAGGCTGGAATTTCGTCAATATGGTGGCTAACGAAAAGGATCGTCGTCTGGCCCGTGGCGGCGATACGATCGATGGCCTGCAGAATTAACCTTCGATTGGCGATATCCAAGCCCTGACAGGGCTCGTCCAAAACCAACAGCCGCGGCGGTTTAACCATGGCTCGGGCGAGCAACACCATGCGTTGCTCGCCATGGGACAGGTGGTTGAACTTTTTGTCTGCCAGGGTCTGCAACCCGAAGGACTTCATCCATGCTTCGGATGCAGCCGTCTGATGATGTGACGCTTTCCGGTAAAGACCGGTGGAGTCGAAGAAACCGGAAACCACGACATCGAGCGCTGTTATGGCTTTACGATAGCGCACCTGCAGCTCCGCCGAAATAAGTCCAATACCCGCCTTGGTTTCACGGATACTGCCCCCGCCGCCGCGCCGTTTTCCGAAAACGCTGACGGTATTGGCGTAGGCTTGCGGATGATCGCCCACCACCAGGCTCAGCAAGGTGGACTTGCCGGAACCGTTCGCCCCGCACACGACCCAGTGCTGCCCGTGCCTGACCGTCCAGGAAAGATTCTCGAACACGGGGACGGCCCGATGCCTCACCGTGACATTGCGCAAGTTGACCAGCACCTCCAAAGGCGTTTTGCCCGGCCGCAAGGAGGCGCCTACCGCCGCCGGCAGCTCCGATAAATGTGCCTCCGGCAATGCATATAAGCTGTCAATTCGTCTGGCATCCAACAGGTCCTCGCGCCGGCCTTGAAAAACGATCCGTCCCGCTTTCACCCCGATCACGTGAGTGGCGTTCAAGGGGATTTCGCTGCGGCGGTGGGTGACCATCACCACCGCGCGGTCGGGATCCATCAGTTCGTTAATGATCCTCGCCAATTCCGCCTGGTACTCCTGGTCAAGGCCCTCATAAGGCTCATCCAGAATCAAGATACGCGGGTTGGTGCTAAGCGCCAATGCAATCTGAAACCTCCGCATCTCGCCGGAGGACAGCTCGCGGATATGTCGGTCGAGCAGAAGGCCAATTTGAATTCGCTCAAAAATATCCGACGTGCGACGCTTTGCTCCCTGCTGTGCCAGTCGGATGAAGTCGCCGACCCGTGCGCCCCCGTCCATGCGGCCGCTGAAGGCGTGGTATTCGTCACGGCGATCTTCCTGGGCGATCCACTTCCTCTGGCTTTCAAAAGATAGGCAGGCCGCCTGCCGCCGGAGGCGGACCGGCTCTGATGGGAAAATTTCGCCGCGGATCACTGGGACATCGCCGGTCAATGCCTTCACCAGCGTGGATTTCCCCGCGCCGTTGGGACCCACCACCGCCCAGTGCTCACCCGTGCGTATTTCCCAGGTTATGCCCTCAAGGAGAACTCGGTCGCGCATTCGCAAGCTGGCCTGGCGCAAAGAAACGAGCGGTGTCATTGGGTCACTTCCCAAAAATTGCCCTTGCTGGTTTTTTCTTAAAAAAGTACAATTATAATTGATTTCAGTCAACGCCTCGATGGGTTAAACTCCTACTCGACCAACGGAGGCAGCCATGCCAGATCTGAGAAGCGTATTGAAGATTTCAACTCAGCGGATCGATGAGCTTAATGCACTGCTAACCGACCCGAATAATCCGGTCATCAGCGGACTTATCAAGGTGATCGAACGCTACGGCGGCCCGCAGGAAATCAATCGCCGAGCGGCTGCGGCCGCCCGGCTGGAAAACCTGATGGCCCGACTGGAGCAGGCCAACTCCCCTTATTTAAAGGACCTCAGGTGGCTGATCGAACAGCGCGATCAGAAGGCTTTTATTTCCATGGCGGACTATAACCGCAAGGTCAAGGGGGCGCCCGCACTGAACCAGAATAATGCCGTGACGCTCGAAATTAGCGCCTTGCAATATTTCCCCTGGCTGATCACCGAGGCCCGGCGCTGCATTCAAGAGGGCGAGCTCATGCCCGGACGGTTCATCCGGGTGCGTCGGATGGTCGAGCAGGAGACCGATAACGGAGACATCATGGCGGTGGCGGCGGCCATGCAGATTATGGGTGCCAGCTACGTGGAAACCCTGGATACCAAGGGCACCGACGGATCCAATGTCCACCTGGGCGGCCCCGAAACCATCACCGGCTACTTCGGCGGCATCGGCCAACCCAATCAATACCCCCTCATGTGGGCCGACGAGTTCTTGAAGTACTATACCACCTATGGCATTCGCCAGGTGCTCAACATCAATCCGGGCACCGTGCTAGTGGGGTATCTGATGCACCGCCTCGGGATCGACAACGAATTCAAGATCTCGGTCTTCATGGGCAATGACAACCCCTTCGCCATTCTGTGGACTCTGCTGACGGCAAGGCTTTTCGTACGCGAGGGCGGAGGTACATCGCTGATCGGCTTCAACCTATCCAACTCCGCCGA
Source organism: Desulfobacterales bacterium (assembly GCA_030834695.1). Taxonomy (GTDB): domain Bacteria; phylum Desulfobacterota; class Desulfobacteria; order Desulfobacterales; family SpSt-501; genus SpSt-501. The sequence continues at coordinate 124,240 of JAUQXK010000089.1, read as the reverse complement.
CAACGAAACACTGCGCCAGGCTTCCTATATTCGCCGGGCTCTGGGGCTGGAGGCGGTCGTTCGTTTCGAGCACCACATTACCGAAACCTGGAAATCCATTGTGCGCCAGCCTTATAATCGCCGCGCAGAGCTGGTGGAAATCGCGCAGGAGGTTCCCAACATTTCTGCCAAGCATGAGGGTGGCGAGCCGGAAATCGAACAAACGCTTGAGCACCCATCGGACATTCTCGATTACTTTCTCGCCAAGGCCGATGCGGAAAAAGGGGGGCTGATGCCGGCTCTAGAAAGAAACTACATGGAAAAGCATCACTCGGTGCAACTGACCGCCCAGGATTTGGTCAAGGCCGGTATCGGTGTAGTCTGCGCGCCACGGTTACACCGTTAGCGTCATCAAATCGCCTTTATTTGGATGTCGCATCTGCACCACGTTGCGACCGCCCGATTAGGGCGATGCCCCAACCTTCAAAGAATAAAGACCGGTTTCGTGAGGCGTTTCAGAGCGTTGGTTATTTATTTACTTTTACATTTCACTGTGATAGATAATATCGTTTTAAATCGGTTAAATTAGCCAAATCATGCAATGGGGCCTGTCATGAAGAAGAAAGACTTGGATTTTTTTAAAAAGCATTTGCATCAGCGGATGCAGGAGTTGCTGAGCCAGGCCGATGACACTGTTTCCGGCATGACGACGACCAATGAAAATTTTCCGGATCCCACCGACCGGGCCTCGTTGGAGGCCGACCGCAACTTCATGCTTCGGATCCGGGATCGTGAGAGCAAGCTGATTAAAAAAATCAAACAGGCGCTCGAACGGATCGAAAACGGAACTTACGGCATCTGCGAATCCTGCGGCGAGGAAATCTCGATCAAACGGCTTAAAGCACGCCCGGTAACGACTCAGTGCATTGAGTGCAAGGCAAAGGAGGAATCCTTGGAGAAAGCGCTTGGAATCTAGACCTGCCGCTTGCATAGACCTTCACATTCACTCAACGGCATCGGATGGAACGCTCTCACCTGCCGAAATCGTCGCTCTGGCCCTGCGTATAGGTGTATGTGCCATTTCTATAACCGACCATGACTCCATCGCCGGCGCCCGTGAAGCCCTTCTGGATGGGATTCCCGATACGCTTGGTTTTTTGACAGGGGTTGAAATCAGCGCCGAGCCTCCACCTTTCTATCCTGGCGGCGGGAGCATTCATATTTTAGGATACGGCCTCCGACTGGATGACCCGGAGTTGAATCGAGCGCTTGAAAAGCTTCAGGATTCCCGTAGGCAGCGCAACCCGGAGATCATCGCCCGTTTGAACAAGCAGGGTATTTCCATGCGGATTGAAGAAATCGAAAAGGAGGCTGCCGACGGACAGCCTGGCAGACCCCACATTGCCAAACTATTGGTCAAAAAAGGAGTCGTGAAATCGATCGATGAAGCGTTTGATCGGTACCTTGGAAAGGGAAAACCGGCGTATGTGGACAAAGTCCGGATTGAATCCATCCATGCCATTGAACTCATCAATGCCGCTGGTGGAATTCCGGTTCTAGCCCATCCTTGCCTGTTGGAGCTGGAAGGCGTGGAGCAACTTGATGAGCTCTTGCAGGAGATGATGGCCATGGGGCTAAAGGGCCTTGAAGTTTATTACCCTCAACACTCCCCCGAGCAGACCCGGCAATATACTGATCTGGCCCGTCGCCATGACCTCCTGATGACTGGAGGCACCGATTTTCATGGAGACATCCAACCCGAGATCCAAATGGGAATCGGTAAGGGGGATTTTCAAGTCCCCTATGCACTCTATGAAAAACTGATAGAACGCTGAGCGTGCTTCGACGTCCCGGTCGGCGTCGTCACGGCTTCTGGAATTGTCCCGCATTTTAGTTTCAATCCGTACGGTCGTCCTTATGATACCAACTGATCGTTTCACAAGAAAGTAATCATTTAAGGTTCGGTGCATGTTTTCTCTGCCGATTTCTTCGGTCGAAAATGTTCTTAACTACTCTTTCACGGACAAACGTTTGATAGAGGAGGCGTTGCGGCACAGTTCCTATGTCAACGAGGCCCCAACGACCGACCTGCGTGACAATGAGCGCCTGGAGTTTTTAGGAGATGCGGTATTGAACCTCGCAGTGGGGCACATCCTTATGGAGCGATATGCCGACCTGAACGAGGGCGACCTTTCACGCATGCGGTCGGCGTTGGTCAACGAGCAGCAGCTGGCCAAACTCGCTCGCCGTCTTGACCTCGGCACCCACATCCGGCTCGGTAAGGGTGAAGCTCAAACCGGGGGGCATGAAAAAAGCTCGATTTTGGCTGGAACCATTGAGGCGCTGATCGCAGCTGTCTACCTGGATGGCGGCTTTGGCTCATCATTCGAAATTGTTCAATCCATGTTCCTGCCGTTGGTATGTCAGATGGAACATGCCAATCAGCACATTGACTTCAAAAGCCAGCTCCAGGAGATGGTACAGATTCGCTCGGGCCATATGCCCGTTTATACTGTCATCCGCGAGGAAGGCCCCGACCATGACAAGACCTTCTGGGTGCAACTGCGAGTCAAGGAGGTTGAAACCGAGGGGGTTGGGAAGAGCAAAAAAACAGCTGAGCAGGATGCAGCTCGAAAAGCGTTGATCCGGCTCAAGCCTCAATAATGACCGGATGGCTTGCATCTGTGCCTCCACCCTCAACCGGGTACCACCCGAAACGGTCCCATGCACCAACGACCTTTCATCGTGCCGGTCTTCATTCCGCACGCCGGCTGTCCCCACCGTTGCATCTTCTGCAATCAAGAACTAGTCACCGGCCATTCTGATAAGTATCCTGAGACTGGAAACGAATTTTCATCTGTGAGCGAATTCATGCGTTTCCGAGGGCGCCGCTCAGGGCCGGCTGAGATTGCTTTCTTCGGAGGCAATTTTCTCGGACTTCGGGCGGACCGGATCCGTTATCTGCTGACCACGGCATCAGAATGGGTTCACAGGGGTGAACTCGACGGCATCCGTTTCTCCACCCGGCCCGATACCGTTGCCGCCCACACTCTGGATCTGATCAGTGCCTTCCCGATAAAATGCGTAGAACTGGGCGCCCAGTCCATGGACGACGATGTGCTCCGCTGGTCCCAGCGCGGTCACACCGCAGCGGACACGACCGGTGCCGCTCAGCTCCTAAAGGCCAAGGGGTACGAAGTGGGACTGCAGCTCATGGTGGGATTGCCTGGAGATGACGAGGTGCGTCTGCTGGAGACCGGGCGGCGCGTCGCCGATTTAGACCCCGCTTTCGTTCGTATCTATCCGACCCTGGTGCTGGATGGAAGCCCTCTGGCGATGTGGTTCCGCGCAGAGCGTTATCGACCACTCACTCTCGACAAAGCCGTCGACCTTTCCATGAAAGTCTACCGTTTTTTTCGGCAGCGCGGGATTCCGGTCATTCGCACCGGGCTTCAGGCTTCTGAGGATCTTGCTGCTGGCCGCGGGGTGGTTGCCGGTCCATTCCACCCCGCTTTCGGGCATTTGGTTCAAAGCGCATGCTATCTGGCAGCCGTCAGAGAGGCATTGCGCCGTCGCCCTGTTTTAAGAGACATGATCGAACTGCGCGTGCATCCAAAAGGCATTTCGCGCTTGCGTGGCCAGGGCAACGCGAATTGTGCCGCGTTGAAAAGTGAGTTTGGATTTTCAGAAGTGCGGGTAGTTGCAGACTCCGGCTTGGAAGATGACCTCGTCGCGCTGCCGGGAGGTCGGATCATAAGGATCTACAAGCCCAGCCCATGCAGCCGGCCGCGGGTTGGATTTTCATAAGTCCTTTTTGAAAAAGTCTTCGGTCTCCTTTACTTCTCCGGGCCGTTTGCTGAAATCGCTCGGTACCGTGCCTTCCTTAAAACATTCAAAAAACGTTTTGCGGGTCTCAGTCACCGGGAGCAACCCCGTCTCCGCATCGATTTTCGCAAAAATGACTCCATCCGGCGCCTGAAACGCTTTGACGGATTCATTGGCGAGAACTTGTTTCATAAATCCCAGCCAGATCGGGCTGGCAGCCACGGCACCGGTTTCAGTCTTACCCAAGGGCGCTTCCGTGTCGAACCCTACCCAAACCCCGGTAATGTATTCCGGAGTATAGCCGATGTACCAAGCATCATACATATCGTTCGTCGTCCCGGTTTTTCCAGCAGCCGGCCGACCCAATGCTTTTATTCTCTGGCCCGTGCCATGCTGGACCACGCTTTCCATCAAGTTGGTCATGATGAAAGCGGTGTCCTTCTCGATAGCCTTCCGGCGTTCTGAGACAGCTTCTTCAAGAACATTTCCATCCCGGTCAGTGATTTTCAAGACAAACACCGGCTCGACCAGAAATCCCTGGTTGGCAAAAACGGAATAGGCCCGGGTAAGCTCAAACAACGATACGCCCGAAGCTCCTAATGCTAGCGAGAGCGTGCGGGTTAAATCAGCGGTAATTCCTAGCTTGCGGGCGTATTCAATGGTGTAATCGACGCCGATGTCCTGAAGGATCTTTACCGTGACGACATTGCGCGACTGGGCCAGCGCTTCGCGCAAGAGCGTCGGGCCGTAAAATGTTTCCTTGTAATTTTTCGGCTTCCAGCTTTGCTCTCCCGTCCGATCTTCGAAGACCACCGCAGAATCGATAATCATCGTCGCCGGAGTGTAGACTTTTTTGGGGTCGCTGAACTTGCGATCCAGCGCTGCCGCGTAAATAATGGGCTTAAAAGAAGAACCGGGTTGACGTCGCGATTGGATCGCGCGGTTGAACTGAGTCTCATTGAAGTCGCGGCCACCCACCATGGCTTTCACTAAGCCGGTTTCGGTTTCCAGGCACAACATCGCACCCTGCACCAAAGGCTCCTGTTCAAGCGCCACGTGCCAGGGATCTTGAAGATTCTTACGGGAATCTTTGATCTTTACGAAAATGACGTCGCCCGGCTTCAACGCCGTGCTCGGCTGCCGAATCTTGGCCTCGTAATGTGCGAGGTCCGGGTTTGGTTTGCGTGCCCACGCCATATCGGCCAGCGTTAGGATGCCCAACTCTTTGCCGATCCTGACCCCCACTGTTTTGGCCTGATCGTTCACCTGGGCCACCACTGCTTGGGCGATTCTACCTGGGAGCAGAGGCGAGCTTTCCAGGTCCGTTGCTTGTTCCTGCAGAAAGGCATCGATCTCAGAGGCGGCAAGGGACTTCAACGGTCCGCGGTATCCCTGGCGCTTGTCGATCTCAATCAGCCCTTTGTTGACTTCCTGCTCTGCCATCTTCTGGAATTCGATATTCACTGCCGTGTGGATTTGGAGGCCTTGGTTGTATAGGGCGTCTACACCGTATTTGCCTTCCACGTAGCGACGGACATGTTCCGTGTAGTAGGGCACCTGTTCTACGTAAATATTCCGGCGGGGCTTGATATCCAGCTTCACCGACAGCGCCTCGTCGGCCTGCTCACGGGTGATGAAGCCTTCTTCGACCATCCGGTTGAGAACATACACCTGCCGTGCGCGAGCCTGTTCGGGATGACGGAATGGCGAGTAGCGGGTCGGCGCCTGGGGCAACCCCGCTAAAACGGCACACTCCGCAAGGCTCAATTCCTTGACCGATTTTCCAAAATAATTTTCCGCCGCTGCCTGCACTCCGTAGGCGCCGTGGCCGAGATAGATCTGGTTGAGGTAAAGAAAGAGGATCTCCTCTTTGGTGAACGCTTTTTCGATCCGGTAGCTCAGAATAACTTCTTTGATCTTCCGGATGTAACTTCTCTCAGGAGTAAGTAGAAATGATCGCGTGACCTGCTGAGTGATAGTGCTTCCGCCCTGTTTGATGGTTCCGGCTTCCAGGTTTTTCAGTGCCGCGCGCAGGATGCTGAAGGGATCGATTCCCTGATGCTGAAAAAACCGTGAGTCCTCGGCGGCGACGAACGCCTTGACCAACAACGGTGGTACCTCGCCGAGGGGGATTACGATGCGACGTTCCTTAAAAAATTCTGCTATCTTACGGCCGTCTTCGGCATAAACCGTAGTAATGATTGGGGGCCGGTAATCCATTAACGAATTGATTTTCGGAAGATCTTGGCTGATGTACTGGTAGCCTCCCACTGCGGCCATGAGCGCCATCAGGCCAAGAATCATCAGCACCAGAAATGGTACTATGATGAACCGCCTGAAAAAACGCCTTTTTGGGGCCGAGGGGGGCTTACCCGACTTCCGTGGAGCAGATTGTTTTGTGGCCATGGCTGACAAACCTTAAATTCGACACTAATAGCAAAAAACAAACGTCTCAACAATAAAAAATATTTGACTCAAGCGCCTTACAGGTATTAGTAGATAAGTTTTTGAAAAACCAAATCCATCAAATCGCCCATGTGACTAAAGCATAACGCCGGCCGAGGTCGAGTTCAAGACTTGTCGAGATCGTCCGGTTTCGTAGGGGTAGAGCCTCGATGGTCACGCTTAACTTCGACAAACTGGGAGGGCTCATTGCAGCGGTCGCCCAGGATTTCTGCACAGGCGAAATCCTGATGGTTGCATTTATGAACCAGGAAGCGTGGGAGACCACCCTGGCAACCGGCCGGGCTACGTATTACAGTCGCAGCCGCAAGAGTCTATGGGTGAAGGGCGAGACCTCCGGACATATCCAAATCGTTAGGGAAATCTTGATCGATTGCGACGATGACACGATTGTTTTGAAAATTGAACAGATCGGTGGCGCCGCCTGCCACACCGGCCATCGCAGCTGTTTTCACAAACGGATTCAAAACGGGTCCATTCAGGTCGTCGGAAAGCCGGTTTTCGATCCCAAGGAGGTCTACAAAAAGTGAGCCAAAAACTAAAATTGGGCATCCCTAAAGGGAGCCTTCAAGAAGCGACGATCTCTCTGTTCAGGCGTTCCGGATGGAATATTAGTGTCAACAGCCGCAGTTATTTTCCCGAAATCAATGATGATTTGATTGAATGTGCGATATGCCGCGCCCAGGAAATGTCCCGCTACGTTGAAAATGGAACTCTGGATGCCGGGCTTACCGGAAAAGACTGGATCGCTGAAAACAATTCAAAGGTCCATGTGGTCGCTGACCTTGTTTACTCCAAAGTCAGTTCCCGACCGGCGCGTTGGGTCTTGGCCGTGCCATACGATTCCAAAATCTGCCGGCTGGAAGACCTGACGGGTAAAAAAATTGCCACCGAGTTGGTCGAATTCACTCGCCGGTATTTTGCCGAACGCAAAATTGAGGTCACCATTGAGTTCTCCTGGGGAGCCACTGAAGCCAAAGTCGTTTCCGGCTTGGCGGATGCGATCGTTGAAGTCACGGAAACGGAGAGTACCATAAAAGCCCACGGCCTACGCATCATCCATGAACTGATGCAGACCAACACGCAACTGATTGCCAACCACGATGTCTGGAAGAATTCCGACAAGCGTGAGAAGATTGAACAAATCGCATTGCTGCTCAAGGGCGCGTTGCTCGGCGAGAAGATGGTCGGCTTAAAAATGAACGTGCCCGAGGAGCGCATGGAAGAGGTCGTTGCCATGCTGCCTAGCCTTAAGGCGCCGACCGTCGCACCGCTTTACCGGTCAAATTTTTTTTCAGTGGAGATCATGGTAAGCCGTGAAATCGTCCGGGACTTGATCCCGCGACTGCTTTCGCATGGTGCGGAGGGCATCATCGAGTACCCGCTGAATAAAGTAGTTTAATAGCAGTTTTTTTAAATTAGCCATTCGTTCCATTGTATAAAGAACCATTCAAGGAAAAGATATCATGGTTTCTCAGAGAACCCAGGAACTGACGTCCTTCATCGTTATGGACGTTTTGGAGAAGGCTAACGAGATGGAGCGACAAGGCGCTCATATTGTGCATCTCGAGGTGGGTGAGCCCGATTTTGACGCGCCTGCTTGTGTGAAAGAAGCGGCCTGCCAGGCCTTGGCCAACGGACACACCCATTACACCCACAGTTTGGGCAATTACGAGTTGCGGGACGCGATTGCGGACTATTATGGTAAAACTTACGGCGTGCAGGTACAATCCAATCAGATCATCGTAACTTCGGGTTCCTCCCCGGCGATCCTGTTGGTGTTTTCAGCCCTGCTCGATCCGGGTGATGAGGTGATCATCTCCGATCCGCATTACGCTTGCTATCCCAATTTCATCAAATTCGTTCAAGGCGTTCCGGTCAGTATTCCGGTATTTGAGGAGGACGGCTTCCAATTCCGGCCGGAAGTGATCGCAAGAAAAATCACACCGCGAACCAAGGCCATCTTTATCAACTCGCCTTCCAACCCAACCGGCAACCTGCTGGAAGCCGATCGCATGCGACAAATTGCGACCCTTGCTGCAGGACCGCAATCGCCCATGATTGTCTCCGATGAAATCTATCACGGTCTCGTCTACAAGGGCAAAGAGCACAGCATTCTGGAGTTTACCGATCGGGCCTTTGTGCTGAACGGATTTTCCAAACTATTTGCAATGACCGGACTGCGCTTGGGTTATGTGATCGCACCGCCGTCGCTCATTCGGCCCATGCAGAAACTGCAGCAGAACTTCTTCATCTCCGCAAATTCAATGGTCCAGAAAGCAGCGATCGCTGCGCTCAAATGTGCCGGCGAAGATGTCGTTCGCATGAAATCCATCTATGACGAACGCCGCCAGTTCCTGATCCGGAGGCTCAGACAGATCGGCCTCGGTATCACCGTCGAACCGACTGGAGCATTTTATGTCTTCGCCAACGCCAAACGTTACTCGATGGACTCCTACAAATTGGCGTTTGACATCCTGGAGAAAGCCCGGGTCGGTGTCAGCCCCGGGATCGATTTCGGCCGGAACGGGGAAGGGTATCTACGGTTCTCGTATGCCAACTCCATGGAAAATCTCACCGAGGGCATGAATCGGCTTGAGAAGTATTTCCGCGATCATTATCCGGGCATTTAGCGCGCGGAGCATCGACTGAATACCTTCTGAATACCACGTTTTCTTTAGCGGAGCGATACGATGCTCATCAAATCGGCGGAATTCGTCACCAGCGCCGTCCTGGCAAAGCAGTACCCGCCGGGGGATTTGCCGGAGTTTGCTTTTGCCGGCCGGTCCAATGTGGGCAAGTCCAGCCTGATCAACGCGTTGGTCAGTCGCAAAAAACTGGTGCTCACCAGTTCGACACCTGGGAGAACCCGACTGATCAATTTTTTCCGTGTGAACGACACTTTCATGTTCGTCGACCTGCCGGGTTACGGTTTTGCACGGGTACCAGAGGTCGAGCGCCGTAAATGGCGCCCCATGATTGAGCAGTACTTATCCGAGCGGAAAAACCTGAAAGCCGTTGTTGTCATATTGGACATCCGCCGGACGCCCAGCGCGGAAGACCAGCAGCTGCTCGACTGGCTGGATCGACACGAAATCGCCTCGGTCCCGGTTGTTACCAAAGTCGATAAACTATCGAAAACGGCACAAGCCAAGCAGTTGCAGCTCATCGCTGACACGCTAAAGGTGAATCCGAGCGACTGGGTGTTCTTCTCATCCAAGTCTCGCCAAGGCCGGGATACGTTATGGAAAGTAATTGCGGAGTTGGCGACGGCTCCGCCCGAAGATGAACGAGCCTGAGGGCTATGCAAGCGAGCCACAGTAGCTATGGACTGCAGGATTTTATTCCGTGATCCAAAACTGCTGGAACCGATTGCCGCCATAATGGATTGGATGCCGTGATGACCGATGCTGTTCCAAGAAATCCCCCTTTCAAATCTGGCTACGTCATCATTGTCGGAGCGCCTAATGCCGGCAAGTCCACTTTACTTAACCGGATTTTAGGAGAGAAGATATCGATAATCTCTAGCAAACCTCAAACCACGCGCCACCGGATTTTAGGCGTTTGTCACCGTTCCGGCGCCCAGATCGTATTTTACGACACGCCCGGCATTTTCATACCGAATGACCCTCTTAACGCAAGGATCGTGGACACGGCCCTCGGCGCCATCAGTGATGCGGACGTGCTGTTGGCGGTCGTAGATGCTGCTAACTCAAATCCGGATGCAGAGGCGCTTTTGACCGAGAAGATCCGCAGCCAAAAATTGCCGATCATTCTGGCATTGAACAAGATCGACCTTATCGCTGACAAGGAGGTGCTACTGGAAATTATCGCCCGGTGGTCGACCCAGCCGGCACTCGCTGATTTGGTTCCGATATCTGCCCTGGACGGTACCCAGGTGGATGAACTCGTCGGAGCCATCATCCGGGCGCTCCCTGATGGGCCGCCTTACTTCCCGGAAGACAGCCTTACCGATACCACCGAACGGTTCATCGCCTCCGAGCTTATCCGAGAAAAAATCCTCCGGCTGACCGGAGAGGAGATCCCTTATGCATCGGCCGTCACCGTAGAGGCCTTCAAGCTGAGTACCGATGAAATGCGAGTGAGCATCGAGGCTACCATCCACCTGGAGCGTGATTCCCAGAAGGGAATCATCATCGGCAGGAAAGGCGCTATGCTTAAGCGCATCGGCACCGAGGCGCGGCAGGATATCGAACGGATGACAGGAAGGAAGGTTTTCTTAAAGCTTTTTGTACGAGTGCAGAAGAATTGGCGTAAGGACATCAAAGCCATCGAGCGCTTCGGCTATTAGCAAGGACGTCTGCAAACGATAAAAACGTCTATACGCTGGATCATCGCTTAACACGCACGAACTCTTTCCGTATTTCCACCGCCTCGGTCCGTCTGATACCCATTTAAACTAAATCCTGATGATATCAAATAAGAAAAGCGAAGCGTTCAGCTTCGCTTTTCTTATAGCTAAAATTGATGGAATGAATTTAAGGACCTACCAGCAGCTGGTTGGAAGCGGGCACGGTTTCGGTATGAGCGGGCCGCTTGACGCTCCACGGCAATCGGAGACCTTCGGGAATGACGCTGAAGAGCGACAGCAGGAGTGCCGCAGCGTAGGGAAGGGCCTGGATCAGCAGCAGCGCGGCGCGAATCACCCTTTCTTCGGTCTGGTCGTTTCCGAAGTTGTAATTAACCACCACCGCAAAGAAAAGCAGCACCATCATCGACGCCTCGCCGCGCGCCATGGTTAGCCCTTTTATCAGCGCGCTCTTGCTTTCGCATTTAGGCGTACGCAGGAAGGGCATGCTTTTAGTGAAAATGCCGCGCAGAATCGCCATTGCGATGGCGTGGGTCAAGGCCGTTCCGGCCAGCGCTGCGCCCAACCGCTGCAGGAAACTGCATGGCACTCGCACCGTGTAGAGCCACATGAAATGCAGCAATTTAAACAGGAATGCTCCAATCGGAGGCAGCATGAGCACGTAAAGCGGCGCTCCGAAGTACTTCGGAAATAGCGCCATCCCGATCGCCCATATGATGCAAAGTACGTTCATGATCAGGCTGATGGCGTCCCCGAACCACGGCAACCACCCTGCTATGAAATGGTAGCGCTGCGCCAGGTTCAAGCCGCTCTTGCGGCTGAAAGGCGACAGGATCGACCAATGGCGCTTGATGATTTGGACGGCACCATATACCCAACGGAACCGCTGGCGTTTGTAACCCGCGAACGAATCCGGAGTAAGGCCCTTGCCGAAGCTTTCCTTGACGTAAACGGTATCATATCCCAGGCTCTGAATCCGCAGGCCGAGTTCAGCGTCTTCGCAGATACACCATTCAGCCCATTCGCCGGAGCCCTGTAAAATCGACTTGCGGATGAGCGTCATGGTGCCGTGCTGGATGATGGCATTGCGTTCGTTGCGGTGCACCATGCCGATTTCAAAGAAACCATGATATTCCCAGTTGATGATCTCTTTGAAAAAGCTACCCTGCCAGCCGCGATGGTCCTGTGGGGCTTGCACGACTCCCACTTCCCGGCGTTCGAAGTGAGGCACCAGCAGCTTAAGCCAGTCCGGTCTCACGATATAGTCGCTGTCTACCACAGCTACGACATCGGCCTCTGGGGCGGTCTGACGAAGAGCAAAATTCAATGCCCCGGCTTTATAACCATCGATCTTTTCAAGGTGAAAAAAACGGAATTTGGCGCCTAACGTTTCACAATGCGCCTGCACTGGCTGCCAGAGTTCCGGATACGGATTGTTGTTGTCAATGACCAGCACCTCATAGTCCGGGTAGTCCAGCGCCGCCAGGCTGTTCAACGTTTCAATCACCATGTCGGGAGGCTCTTTGCATATTGGCACATGTATGGAAACGCGCGGAATAGCCTGTTCATCATTGAGAGCGATCGGCACGAAGCGGCGTTTCAGTCCCTCCGGCCAGATCATCTCGGCCATTTCAAAACCGTTGATCAGGATGATCATGAGGAGCCCCGCTTGCATGGGCAGCAGCAGCGCCCATATGAGCGTTTCCCAGATAAGAAATTCACCGATGAGCGGAGAGGCCAGCACCCAAACAGAGACCGAGGCTGTGGTTTGAAGCAGCAGTGCGAAGAACAACTTGCCGTTGAAGGGCTGAGACGGTTGATTGCGCAGATAGAGCCAAACCAGCAGCATCCCCGCTAGCACGGCTGCGATCCCGCTGTAAAGCAAGGTTCCAGCCTGGATCGGCCCCTGGAATGAAAATTTGGGCTTGCGTTCGATATCGTAAATTCCCCAGAAAGCCCCAACCACTCCCTCATGGGGCTTTTTCCACGGCTGGTCGAAGACCTCCATGATACAGTAATCCAGCTGGCGCTGGTCCGCGATATTCAGGAACCGCCGCAAAAACTTGGCTTCGTCCTCTCGGCTCGGCTTGGCTTTGCCGAAATTTTCACCGTTGCTCGGCCAGCCCACTTCCGCGAGAAAGACCGGCTTGTCAGGAAAAGCCTCTTTCACCTGCTTGAAACGATCAAGGACCCACCCGATCGAATCGCCGAAGGAAACCCGCTCCCAATAGGGCAACACGTGGATGGCAATGAAATCCACATGCTTGACCAGTTCCGGATTCTTGATGAAGACATGCCATGGCTCGGCCGTGCCGACCGGCACTTTCACGGCGCTCCGAACCCGGTCCAAATATGTGATAATTTCAGGAACCGTGAGATCGGTGCGGTAGAGCGATTCGTTTCCTACGATGACTCGTTTGATCGTTGACGGGTAGCGGTTAACATTTTGGATAAGATTGTAGATCTCGTCCTCATTGCGCTCGTAGCGGCCGTCGATCCAGGCGCCGGCCGTGACCTCGAATCCCAAACGTGTGGCCATTCCGGGGATGGCTTCCATCCCGTCCAGAGACGAGTAAGTTCGAATCCCCTTGGTCTTGCCCCTGAGGAAGACCAGGTCGTCCATGATCTCTTCGGGGGCAGGGAACTTGTTTTCGATAGGATCTTGCCCGCTTCGATACGGGCTGAACGATACATAATTAAAAGTGCCCGACCAGTCTGGCTCTGGGTTTTCCGGACGGTTAAACACGGACCACAAGGCGATGTTGAACGCGCAGGTGATGCCTAAAATGATCCACAAAGTCTTGCGCATGGTGTTGAAGTTCTCCTTGGCTAGAAATTTCTAGCCATTTGCATTTTGCTCTAAGCCGGGAGGCCGCTGCTCATTATTCTGGCTCCAAAAAAAAAGGCCTTTCGTCGAAGGCCACCCCGATGAGCGAATTGTTTACCCCTTTTTGCTTTCTTTAGCGGGGAATTTTTAACTTCCTTTTACTTTTTTTTGTGACGTTTCATCGTCCTAAAAAACCGATCAGCGGAGAAGTCAACCTGTTCACCCGTTGTCATCATCTCCAACCCAGCAAAATTTGAAGCGAAATATATCACGTCCAAAAGCGGCGTCAAGAACAATCTTCCCTATCTTTACTCATAGCCTTAGCGCCAATTCGTATCTTCGCCATAGCAGAGAATCATGGCCTATTAGTTGCCCCTGGCACCCATATCGGTTACATGGCGACAGGTATTTTTGTAATAAATATTCTTGCTGAAACAACAAATGAACAGATCAAGAAAAATCGGCAACCATCTGGTTTTATGGTATTATTTACATAATTGCATAAGATTTTGCTACTCAAGATAAGAAATTGGAGATATATGAACGCACGACATTAAAGAAATAAAAAACCATAACTAGTTAATATAAAAGATATTTATTAATCAGAAATGTGTTGGAATAAATGTTGCTAAAAACTCGGCTGCTTACTTTGACTTGGCGGCTCTGCCCCGGACAGCGCATACTAGTCCACTTTTGACAAATAGTAACGCTAAAGCCTATGTATATGTTGGAATCATTTCCACTATATATTGGTAAGCACCTCTCAAAGAACCACCACCCGTTCGCTCTCTGCCCCTCTTATGCCATCAACCGCCATTACCTCGCCCGAACGGACTGGGGTTTCTCTTTGCTTGAAGCGCTTGTAGTAATTTTTATCCTCGCTACCACGACTGCGGCGGTCGTCCCAAATCTCATTTCCTGGCGTGCCAGTATGCGCTTGCAGGGTACGATCAACGAGTTGTTGGGCGATTTGCAATCTGCTAAGGCTCTGGCTACCAAGCACAATACTACAATTACCGTACAATTCGAGCCGGCAGAAAGTTGGTATCTAATCACGTATATCAATTCGGATAATCAAGTTGTGGCACTGAAACAGGAAACGCTGCCGCCAGAACTTCGAATCGACTCATCCCACCCGGATTATTCCTTAACCAACCATCGAATGGCCTTTACCTCGCGAGGAGGGGCCACACCAGGTACTCTGGTTGTTAGCAATCTCGCTAAGAAAAGCAGAAAAATCGTTATCAGTTCAATTGGTAAAATTAGGACGGAAAGCCTAAAATGAAACCAGCCTCATTCTGTGGGAACCCGCCCAAGGGCCTATCTTCCTTTGCCGCTGATACCAGAGGGTATCTCTTGGCCGAAGTCATGATTGCGGTCGCTATTTTTTCAATTGGGTTTGCAGCGGTAGGGACTTTGATTATATCCACCACCGCTAATAATACCTCTGGGAACATTCTCACCCAAGCCACCCTGCTTGCCGTGGAAACTTTGGAGAGCCTGAAAGAGGAAACAATGTTGGATTTGGCGGCCGGAGCGTATTCTGATGCGAATAACCCTATCGATGCCCGGGGCCAGAGCGGTGGCATATTCAATCGCAGCTGGGTTATTGATGACCCGATTGGCTATGATACGGCACGACGCATCCGCGTATCGGTTAGTTGGAATCGCTTGGGCACTAACCGGACGATCGAGTTGACCACCATCACTAGAGGTGACGGCACATGAATACGATGCCGTGTCTTCCTACCCGGTCCGATGACGGCTTTACCTTAGTGGAACTGATGATAGCTTTGGGGCTGGTCTCCATTATTTTCGGGATGATGGTTGCCTTCTTTATGACCCTCATTCGTTTGTCCGTGGCGCAAAATGCCGCCGCTGAAGCTCAGCACTCGGCCAGAGCTGGGGTCGAATACGTTATTCATGATCTTTGCATGGCTGGCCTGGACCCTCATAAAACCGCTGGCGCTGGGATTGAAGAAATATCAGCAACAGGCACGAAGTTGCGCTTCACTGTTGACCGCTGTGATCAGCCGATCAATTCATCCGGATGTGACAAGCCGTCACCGGATGGGGATTTGAATGACCAGTCTGAAGAAGTGACCTACCAATACGATAGCCATCGTAGAAGCCTGCGGCGCTGCTTTTATGAAAGCGACCCGAATCGCCAGACCTGTATAAATTTAATCGACCGAGTAGCTCCAAATCCCGATGGGGCACCGCTTTTCACATTCTTGGACAGCGAGAACAACGAAGTCACGGAAAACCTTGACCGCGAGCGGATTCGTGCAGTGGTTTTCACACTCACCATAGAAGAGCCTGCGGGGTTAAGAAAAACCACTACACGGACCTACTCATCAAGGGTCCGTCTGCGTAATATCGGCTTGTGAGCGATCAATGATCCCCATGAACGGAGTCTTTATTCGATGTTCTTTTCATCCTTCTTTAAAAACGAAGATGGTTATTTAGCCATCATTGGCGCCCTGGTCATTCTGGCACTGCTTACCGTCATCGGCATATCGGCCTCTCGCGTAAGCATCACTGAAGTCACTATAGCGAGAAATGAGGTCGTTTATCGTCGCAACTTCTATCTTGCAGAAGGCGCGGCACTGGAAGCAGCCGATCATTTAAGCCAGTACGGAAATCTGGAAGAAAACCTCCAATCTTGGATGGAAATGGCAACCGAAGAACTGAACATGGACAGCGTTAGAGAATATTGGGACCATACCGTCGGCAACGGCGATGCCGTGATCCCCGAGGCCTCTGTTGTGGATCCGAGCCACACCTTTTTCATCATCGGGCACGAGGGAACCGCAAAGGGGTTCTCGATAAGCATGGGAAGATCGACTGCTCATTCCATCGGTATCTATGGACGATGTGCCTGGAACGGGGCATCGGTCATAAAAATGGGTTATCAAGCGGCGTATTAGACGGAACAACCCGAGATCGCTATCAACGGAGATCAACATTATATGAAAAAAGAACCTCTTGCATTACGGGTTGTTCAAGTTGTTTTGATTTGTCTATTGCATTCAGCGGCTTTCGTATTTTTAGCGATAGGTCTGATAATCGCGCCAGCGGTCGTTGCGGAAATCGATCTATCCGATTGCCCTATGTTTACTCGTGTTCTTCCGCCACCGGCCAACATCATGTTTGTATTGGACGATTCCGGCAGTATGAATTTTGATATCCTTGTGCGCGGAGGGTATGACGGCAGTTTCCCTAATCCGACCAATTCTTCGGATCAACGCGGTTTTTGTTACCTTTTCGATGATACCGGCGACAATGTTTACAAAGCCTCAGATCAGCCTGATTGGTATGCTGGATCGGAAGGCAGGAAGTATTGGAAATCACAATGGTACGCTGTCAATGTAATGTACTACAATCCCAATGTGAATTACATGCCATGGCCCAGCTACGCCAGTAACATCTTCCCGAATGCGGATGTCGATAAACCTAAAACCCATCCAGCCTCAACCGACGGACATCAAGTTGACCTGGCGGGGATTTCCTTACATTTAGACAGTGTTATCATTCCCCATTCCCACTACTATGTTTATTCAACCTCAGCAAACAGGCCTTACCTGGTTATTATTGACAAAGCGGAATCATCTATAAAGCATTATATGGTAATGGTAATGGGCAGCGGGCTGGCAGAAAAAGTATGTGGTCTCAGCATAGACACCGCTCCGCCGTTGGATGTGGTGACGGGGCGAACATACGACCAGGAGCGCCAGAATTTTTCAAACTGGTTTACGTATCATCGTCGAAGGGAATTCGTAGCTAAAAGCGCTATAGCAACCGTCCTTCAAACTCTTTCCGACGTTCGGGTTGGAATTTATGGGATCAATCGACGCATCATCTGCCCTTTAGCACCGATACGGATTACTCAGGGGGCTAACATTGTTGATAGTACGGCGCTTCTTATCGAAAAGCTTTATCAATACCAGTCTGAAGGCGGCACTCCGCTTAAAGAAGGACTCGACGCAGTCGGCCGTTACTACAGAGAAAACTCCGGATCTCTGGCCGGAACTACCGGTCCTAAGCCCTACGGGAGCCTGGGAGAAGGAGCGGGTTGCCAGCAGTCGTTCGCTGTAGTTCTAACAGATGGGTACTATAGCGATCTTTCACATAAACCATCTTATGTTGGCAACGCCGACGGAGAAAAAGGTGCGCCTTATTCCGATGCTTTTTCTCATAGCCTCGCGGACATCGCCATGTATTATTACACCAACGATCTCAGCACGTTGCCAAATTTGGTTCCGCTCAGCAGATTCGACAGGGCTGCTCATCAGCATATGGTGACTTACGCTGTTTCCTTTGGGGTCAGCGGCAGCCTGAATCCTGCAGATTACAATTCCGCTTTTGAACATAAGGCGACTGGGCAACCGGTAACCTGGCCTGAAGTTAATACTGATCGATCGCCGCAAACCATTGATGATCTATGGCACGCCACGGTGAACGGCAGAGGGAATTTTTTAAATGCGGGCAATCCGCAAGAACTGGCAGCCGCTATTAAAGATCTGATGGAAGCGATATCGGAAATTCTGATCGGATCTGCGTCTTCCGTCACGGTAAATGGGGATTTTCTGTTCGGGAAAATTCGTAGCAACACCTACATTTATCAGGCAAGCTTCAGCAATAAGGACAATGAATGGACCGGAGATTTGCGGGCGTTCCGACTCGACCAGGATAGCGGCGACATCATTGCCAATCCAATTAAATGGTCCGCCGCCCAGCAACTCGATACCATGGAATGGGATAAAAGGCTGATCAGCACATTCTCCGGTACCAAGGGGGTTCCCTTCAGGGAGGGATTTCTTACCGACAGTCAGCGCGCCGCCCTGGAGGAAGACCCTGCAAATAAGGTTAACTACTTGCGCGGCGCAAACGTGAACGGTTGGCGGCTGCGTTCCAAGAAATTGGGCGATATTGTGAATTCAGCCCCAGTTTTTGAAGGCGATGTTGTTTATTGCGGAGCCAACGACGGTATGTTGCACGCTTTTAATGCCGAAACCGGGCAGGAGTTGTTTGCACATGTGCCCAATCTGGTTTTTGGAAATTTGCACTTGTTGGCAGAGCCTGGTTACAAACATAAATTCTATGTGGACCTGACTCCCAGCATTAAGAAGGGAGAAGGGCTGTTAGGCGGCGTTGGGCAGAAAACATTGCTTGTGGGCGGGTTAGGTAAAGGCGGCAAGGGTTATTTCAGCTTGGATATTACTGGAGCCAAGAATCTCTCGACAGAGGCAGAGCTATCCGGCAGGGTACTTTGGGAGTTTCCAAAATCCGCAGATCCAGACATGGGCTACTCATTCAGTAAGCCGGTAATCGTAAAGTCAAATAGCAGCAGCTACCCGTGGGTGGTGATCTTTGGAAATGGCTACAACAGCGAAAGCGGCAAATCGGCTCTCTATATCATATGTCCCACAACCGGTGATCTGGTTAAGAAAATCGACGCTGATCCAGGTCCAGAAAACGGCCTTTCCAGCCCTGTTGCTATCGATGCCACTTACGACGGTACAGTCGATTTCATTTATGCCGGGGACCTCCACGGAAAACTCTGGAAATTCGACCTGAGCGACAAGAATACCGATCAATGGAAAGTTGCATACAATAGAGACTCGGTACCTCAGCCGCTTTTTCAAGCCAAAGGTCCGGCCGGTTCGATACAACCGATTACGATTCGCCCGGATGTGATGTATCATCCGGACAAACATGGCTTCATCGTTTGTTTTGCTACCGGAAGATATCTTGGAGACAGTGATTTCAACGACAACTCGGTGCAGTCAGTCTACGGCATATGGGATTATGGCGATCGGGTCTACACCCTAAAAAGCAAAAAATGGAGTGACGACGACGACTTGGAGTATATTGGGAGTTTCAACCGCAGTATTTCTCCACAGCTGAGCAATCAACCAACCACTGTCAAGCTCCTCCGGCAAAACCAAAGGCTATTCACTGTGCAGAGTGGCGGGATCGAACACCGCATCAGGGTGCTTACTAGCTCCAAACTTTCATGGGAGACTCAACCGGACACAGATCACCCTATCCGGCAGAAGCCTAATCCTTCTGAATCGACGGATAACGACGTCGGATATTATTTCGATCTGAATTCTGGTGAACGAGTAATCAGCGATGTCATTATCCGCGATGGCCACCTCTTGGCAATCGGATTCATACCCAACAAAGATCCCTGCGGTCCGGGAGGCAATTCCATTTTTATGGAACTGAACGCTTTTACCGGTGGAGCTGCGGGGGGCGCCTTGTTTGATATTTCCGGTGATCGCAACATCAACGCCAAAGATCTCGTTAAAATCGATTTTGATGAAGATGGAGTCAGTGAAGAGCTGCCTCCGTCTGGAATAGAATTCATGGGGAACTTACAGCCTCCATCTATTCTACAAATCGGGAGTAATCCAAAAAGTCCACTTGAGAGGAAATACATGAGCTCGTCAACCGGCCGTATCGAGCAACTAAATGAAAAGGCGCCTAAAATGGGCGTAACTTACTGGATGGAAGTCCACTATTGAAAACGAGGATAGTTGCTAACCCGCGATCCATTTCAACGAAGAGTGGGATTTTTTAACTTAGAACAAGCTCTTAATGCGAAGCAAGAGCGGTCGTTCTCCAATAAAACTTAATTTCAGATAAGTGTTGACTGGAGCCAGCCGGAGCAGGCATGATACCGAACTGAAGTCTGGCTTTATCCATGCGTGGTACTTAACGTTACAAAGAATCCCGGTCCCAAGTTGATTCCGAAAGGTGCTGATAAACGCCATCGATAAAATTTTATGATCCTATCCTTTCACCCGCTTTTCAGAGCGGATCGTAATATACTCTGCGCCGGCCGGGAACCGGGTTCTTCAGAACTTTCTGCTATACGCAGCGCACAAGCGGTGATTTTACCTCAAGGATGTCCGCAACAACTTTATTTCATGGCAAAAAATAACTGCCCGAATGTCTTCCCAAACTATGATGTTCGCTTTCGTTATCCCGGCAAGGTTGGCCAAGCCAGGCTTTTTCTTGAAAAATCCGTACCGCATCCGCCCACCGAAATTTTCAACAGCTTAGCCGAGTTCAACAGTCGCTATTACGGTTTTGAATCTCCAACCCTGCCCCTTGTTTTCAAGTTTGACTGGGGTGGAGAGGGAGACACCGTGTTTCTTGTCCAATCATTAAGTGAGCTGGAACAACTAATTGTTCATGCTGCTCGTTGCGAGGCATCCGGGCAAAGCGGTTTCCTGCTGCAACAGTACATTCCGTCTGGCAACCGGTCTCTGCGGGTGGCGGTTATAGGCGACAGCATGATATCCTACTGGCGAACCTGCAAAGATCAAGGTGGATTTCGTGCGAACTTATCAAAAGGCGCTGTTATTGACCAGGCTGGAGATCCTACGTCAAGGGAAGCGGCAGAGAAATTGGTATCGCATTTTTGTCGTAGCACTGGAGTCAATTTAGCCGGGCTGGATGTGATCTTCGGCGAAGGCAAAGGCAGCCCGCTTCCCTTTTTGCTGGAGATCAATTATTTTTTCGGAAGAGTAGGGATTGGCGGATCTGCAGAGTATTATCGAATCCTGACAAATGCAATCAAGCGCTGGTTGAGAACCGTCAATGATTGAAAAGCACCGGTTCCAGCGATTTTTTACAAGAACGGCTTGGCGATATCAGTAATAATATGAGATTAAAATCCGAAAAGAATCTGACATTATTTCTTCCAGAAGAGGAGGATCTCAAGCGCGAGCGCGGTAAAGCGCGAGAATTGCGTGAAAGTCAGTGGTGGAAACGCCAGCTTGCCAAAGGGAGATGTCACTATTGCAGCAGAAATTTTCCACCGCGGGAACTTACCATGGACCACGTCGTTGCAATTTCGCGGGGCGGTAAGACCGTCAAGGGCAACGTGGTGCCATGCTGTAAAGTGTGCAATAACGCCAAAAAACAGCTCCTGCCCATGGAATGGGAGGATTACATCAAGTCGTGGTCTGGCAAAAGCCTTCCTTGATAAGAAGTTCATGGTACCAACAAGCGAACTCGTACATCCCTCTAAATCGATCCTCTCCATTGACAAGGCCCAAAGCAATCTCCAGAACACCCCGGTTATAGGAATTATTCTGCGCTTCACCAGAGCGGGTTTGGAGGAATTCACGGACGAGGTCCTGAGTGGTGCGCCTGGTCTTATCTTTACGAATATCAATGGGATCCTTAGGTTCTTCAAACGGGTCCCACTTATCATAACCCCGTTTAAGGATATGTTTCTGACGACGGGGCGACATGCCATCAAATACTGCTTTTTTGCGACGCTCCGCCTCGTCGAGTGATAACTCGATCATGAATGCCTCCTTGAGCGTTGCCTTTTTGGGGATGGCTCATCGGGCGGATCTTCCTTCAACCCGAAGTAGATCTCATCATATTCTGTAATAAGAGCCGTCGATAACGGAACTAAAATGTCTGCCAGCTTAATGTAGCGAGATTTCAGGTCGCGGATCAGTTCAGCCGATATCTCCTGGAGCCGGGCGTGAATAGTGTCCAAATTGACCGTTGGGTAGGTTTCTCCTTCCCTGAATCCGGACATCCCACAGGTGTGGCCGCCTCCGCCGATCGCGGTTGGTACCCCATAGAATCTGCACGTCAAAGGGCGATACTGATATAAGTCGCATAGGTCCCTGGTGTTCAGTAGGGGGCAACGGACGCGTTCCTTAGCCAAGTCCGTTAGGATTTCCGCCTCGGACCTTCCGGCGAGAAGGTCCTCTTGCGCACGACGCTTGATCTTTGCCATGAGCCGGTCGGTTCGGTTTGCTTTCTCCTCTAATTCGGCTTTGACAATACCTTTAAATTCCTGATTGAATCGGTGGTTTATGTAAAGTGCTTCAATCAGGGTAAGGTCAAAGACTGCATGACAGCAATCGGCACAGCCTTCCCTGCACCTTACGCATTCGGCATGCGCCTTTTTTACACGTTCAAATGCAGCATCAGAAGCAGCGACAAGTTTTTCATATTTTTCATAATAAGGTGCGAAATCAAAGCCCATTGTTCACCTGCCCTCGTTTGTTGGACGACCGGCTCATTTCCAGTCAAAATTGGCTAAATTGGTGGAATCCCATTAGGAACTCCCTAAATAAGATAGGGATTAATGGCGGTGTTTCACGTGAAACGGCCGCATTATTTATTCCGCGGCCAAGCCTTAATGTTTCACGTGAAACAATATCAATTTAAAATCCATGCTTATTTGCCGATGCAGAAGCGACTGAAGATACTGTCGATAATTTCCGTTCTAGCGCTAAGCCCTAAGGTCTCGTCAATTCGGTCAAGTGCCTGCCTGAGATGAATGTCGATTAGCTCATACGATTCATTGTTTTCAAGGCCGACCGCAGCTGCTTCCACCGCCTGAACACACCGTTCCAAAAGAGATTTTTGCCTCAGGTTTGGAATGATCACCGGTGCCATTTCCAAGAGGCCATCTCCAATTGTATAATTTAAAATCGCTTCCCGAACAGCTTCAATCCCCTGTCCACTCAGGGCTGATACAGGTGTTCGTGATGTTTCAACCCAATCACCAGGGATTATGTTGGGCTGGGAGTATTCGTCTATGAGATCGATCTTGTTTAAGACGAACACAATAGGTTTGGAATTTATTTTTTGATAAATTGAATAATCTTCTGCAGTGAGAGGCCGGTGCGCCTCTATCACAAATAGAATCAAATCCGCCTGCCCAGCGCGCTCAATGGTTTTCTGTATTCCGATAGCTTCAATCGGATCCGCGGATTTGTGTAGTCCAGCTGTGTCCCATAGGCTGATCAGCATACCTTGGATCACCAAATCAGCTTCAATGGCATCCCGTGTGGTGCCGGGGTGCGGTGTTACTATTGCGCGCTCACTTGAGAGGAGTCGGTTCATTAAGCTGGATTTGCCGACATTAGGTCGTCCGACAATAGCAACCGTCAATCCTTCACGGATCACTCTCCCCTCATAATAATTGCGGAGCAACTGCTCTATCGGCTGGATGACCTCTATCTTCAAGCTTTGACTCGTCAAATTCCCGTCAGGGGGTTGCTCCACATCCTCCACTTCTGGAAAGTCGATGGCGGCTTCATTGTGGGCAAGCCGGTCTATTAAGAAGCTGCGAATGTTCTCGACCTCCCTCCGTAAGGCACCGCCAACCTGAGCGGAGACAGCCTCAAGTGCTTGATCGGTGCGAGCATTGATTATGTCGATCACTGCTTCGGCCTGGGTGAGATCGATACGCCCGTTCAGAAAAGCGCGCCGAGTGAATTCCCCAGGATCGGCCAAGCGCGCACCTTTGCGCAAAACCAGCTTTAAAACCGCACGAACCGCTGCAGCTCCGCCATGACAATTAATCTCCACAATGTCTTCGCAAGTGTAACTTCGCGGGGCCCTCATCACTGCCAGCAGAACCTCGTCAAGAGATCGTCCCCCTTTATCATCAAAGATGTGGCCATAGTATAGGCGATGAGACTCAAAGTTGACAGGCATGAATTGGCCCCTGCTTGGCTTCGAGGCCGGCTTGAAGATGCTTGCAGCGATAGGGATGGAACTCGGTCCAGATATTTTTACAATACTGATGCCGCCGGTGCCGGCGGGGGAGGCAATAGCGGCGATGGTGGAGTCATCCATAACAACCAACACCCATCCGGTCGCCAAGTGGACAGGGCTTGTGGATCGGATTTACGGTCAACGTCGGATTGGCAAATTACCCGAATTTTTTTTGAGTATAATATTGCTGACCGATGGAAAGAACGTTGTTGATCAGCCAGTAAAGAACCAGGCCGGCTGAAAAATTTATAAAGATAAAAGTGAACACCACCGGCATCAGCATCATCATCTTGGCCTGAGCCGGGTCACCGGCCGGCGGCGTCATTTTCTGCTGCCAAAACATGGTCGCTCCCATGACAAGGGTAAGAACCGGAATTCCATAAGGTGGTTCCATGAAGGGAATGGAGAAATCGAAATGAAAAAGCCGGTCCGGAGCGGAAAGATCGTTAATCCACCAGATAAAAGGAGCATGACGCAACTCGATCGCTTGGTCGAGCATGCGGTATAGTGCAAAAAAGACCGGGATCTGAACCAGCATGGGTAAGCAACCGCCTAACGGGTTGATATTGTAAGTTCGGTGCAGGCGCATGATCTCTTCGTTCATTTTTTTTCGGTCATTCTTGTATTTTCCTCGCAGTTCCTGAATCAGTGGCTGCAGTTTCTTCATTTGACTCATGGACTTGTAACTCTTGGTGCCGAGCGGCCAGAGAAGAATTTTGCTGAGTAGCGTCAGAATGATTATGGCCACGCCGTAGTTTGGAATGATGGCATAGAGATAGTTCATCAGCCACAGGCAGGGCTTGGCAAGGACATCGAAAGTTCCGAAATCGACAATCCGCGACAGTTCATGCCCGACCTGCTTGACGGCATTCATGCTTTTAGGGCCGAAAAACAGTTGATATTCAAAAATGTTGCGGCTTCGGGGAGCGAGTGTGAGCTCGGGTTCGACATACTGTGCTTCCACCACATGACCGGGTAGCACCGTAAAACGAACGGCGGCTTCCTGATCTTTGAGCGGCATCAGGCTGGTTGCAAAATAACGAGACTCCAGGGCCACCCAACTGATCTGACCGTTTAGGTGGCCTTTTTTCTCGATTTCATCAACAGGGATCTGCTCGATGCTGCGGTTGACCAGCGCTGCGGGGCCTTCAAAGGCTTGGGAATTCTTTTTAGTTGGAAATGAATTTCGAAGCGCGACGACAAGGCCGTCTTTTACCTGCTGATCGGTATGGTTAGTTAAACGGACTTCAAAGCCGATAGCATATGAGTCAGCAGCGAACCGGTAGACCTTATCGACTTGCAGCCCGCTTTGATTTGTTGAGCTAAAAACGATTTCCCGGGTTCCATCGGTAAGGCTTAGCTGGTCGCCGTCAAGGTTTGCCTGGAACAGTTCATTTTCAAAGGCGCCCGCGCTCTTGCTGGACAGTCCCACGAGCAGCCCATCCATGGTGCTGTTGTCGGGAAGAAGATTCATTAAAGGCGCGTTTGCGCCAGCGGCCGCGCGGAACTTTTTTAGAATAAAGCTGCTGATCCCGGCGCCTTTCTCGGAGAGCATGGCTTTATAAAGCGGCGTTTCAACCGAGATCTGACGAGATGGCCTCTCCGGTTTAAGCGTCGCCGCACTTTCCAATACCGGCTTGGTAACGGCAGGCGGTGCTGGCGCAGGGGTGACCGATTCACTCTTTTCTTCTTTTTGAGCTTCCTGCCGGAGTTGAGGTGCAGGTTTTTGCTGGGCTTCCTGGCCAAAGAAAACATTCCAAAGCATGAAGACCAGAAATGAAAGCACAAGAGCCAAGAGCAGCCGCATTTGATCCATATTGATCTCCTAAGACTATCCTTCAAACAACTTTTTTGTAAACCTTGATCCTTGTATTCGGCAATTGCAACCACGCCATGCGCCGGTCAAACGATCAGGGGACCGGATCCACTCCTCCGTGCTGGAAAGGATGGCATCGCAGCAGGCGCCTGACAGCATAAAAAGAGCCTCTTGCCGGTCCATGACGCACGATCGCTTGGTAGGCATATTCAGAGCAGGAAGGATAAAAACGGCACGTGGGACCCAGAACCGGAGAAACGACAAATTGATATGTCTTTATCAGCGCAAGAAATAGAAAGGTTAACCACCGTCTAATATTCAAGTTGCCTCGACAGCATCTCGTAAAGGTCCTTCAGCGACCGGGCGATAGCCTGATTTGGCTCTTCGGCTGCGGCCTTGCGGGCAATCAGGCTGATGTCCAAAGGTTTGGCAAGAAGATGTCGATTCAGTCGAAAAGTCTCTCTTGCCAATCGTTTGATCCGGTTGCGCTGTATCGCCTCTCCGACCTTGCGGCTCACGGTGACGCCGATCCGCGAACGTCCGCCTTCAGCCGGAGCGGCCAACACGATGAATAAGCGGGTGGTCAGCCGTCTTCCCGAGTTTGATAATCCTATAAACTCGTAACGTTTTAAGAGACGATCAGTTTTTTTAAAAAAGAAACGCAACTATTCATTCTCTTAAAGGGCTTAATCTGGTTCACCGGCAAGAAATCAGCCTGCAAGGTGCACCCTACCCTTGGCGCGCCGGCGGCTCAGCACTTTACGACCGCTCTTGGTGGCCATACGTTTACGAAAACCGTGGTTTCTAGCCCGACGCAATCTGCTGGGTTGAAATGGTCTTTTCATAATCACACATCCTTCATGAAGCTCAATGAAACAGCAATGCAGCCGGGTTGCACAAACAAAATGGTCATACGACCAACGCCTAAATCCGGCTGCCTGATATAAAACTTTCGAAATAAATCACAAGAGATGAAGTCTGTCAAGAACTTACGACCAATAAAATGAGATTCGTGTGGAGGGGGGGCAGCTGGCGATCAATTCTCTTGGATTTCAAATATGTCAAACTGCTCCATATGATACTGCGGCTCGGGGTAGATGACAATCTGTTTGCCAAGAACCCGTTCTAAGTTGGCAATGAGATGGTTTTCCTCCCGGTGCAGGAACTCCGCCACTTGAGGGTTTGCCCGGATAGCCACACGCTGGCCGATAACATCTCCTGAATTGCGCAGGATCTCACGGTAGACGTGGTAGCATACGGATTGCCGCGAAACGATGTAGCCTTCTCCATCGCAATAAAAGCATGGCTCACACAAAATGCGGGTCAGCGGCTCGCGGGTGCGCTTACGGGTCATCTGGATCAGCCCCATTTCCGACATTGGAAGGACGTGGGTCTTGCTCCTGTCGCGCTTCAAAGCTTCCCTGAAAGCGGTAAACACTCTTTCCTGATTGGATTTCTTTTCCATGTCGATGAAGTCGATAATTATGATGCCGCCGATGTCGCGCAGACGTATCTGGTAGGCAATCTCTTTTACCGCCTCTAGGTTGGTCTTCAAAATGGTTTCTTCAAGATTGTGTTTGCCAACGTAACGGCCGGTATTGACGTCTACGGCGGTGAGCGCTTCAGTATGCTCAATAAGGATATAACCACCTGATTTAAGCCAAACTTTGCGCTTCAATGCCCTTGAGATATCACCTTCCAGGTTGTAGGCGTCGAAGACAGGTTCTGGTCCGTCGTACAGGATGACATTTTCTTTAAGGCTCGGCATGTATGTGTCTAAAAAGGAAAGTACAGCTTCGTAAGTAGGCCTTGAATCGATTACCAGTTTTTCAACCTCATGAATCAGTAAATCCCGCACCGCCCGCAGGCTGATAGAAAGATCTTGGTAGATCATTGAAGGGGTAGGGGCGGTCGAAAACTTCCGTTGGATATTCTCCCAAAGATTGGTCAGGAAACCCATCTCATAAACGATTTTCTCTTCGGTTTCTCCTTCGGCAGCCGTTCGAATGATATATCCAAAGTTGTCTTTTCGCAGGTCGTGCACCAGCCGCTTGAGCCGGGCGCGCTCCGTCTCATCCTCGATACGCCGTGAGATACCGATGTGGCTGGATGATGGCATCACGACCAGAAACCGACCCGGAATGGATATGTGCGACGAGATTCGGGCGCCTTTGGTTCCAATGGGTGATTTTGCTACCTGGACGAGCACTTCCTGACCTTCCACCAGCAGTTCTTCGATCAGAAAATCACGTTTTTGAGGTGGAAGGGGAAGTGCTTCCTCATCCGAAGGGGTTTCCGGATCTTCGGATCGCATGGCGAAAAAATTTTCTATGTCTTTGAAATTATTTTGATATACATCATCAACATAAATAAAGGCAGCCTGGTTCAGACCGATGTCCACGAATGCCGCCTGCATGCCGGGCAACACCCGAAGGACCCTTCCTTTATATATGTTGCCGGCAATATCGGAATCGTCGCCACGGTCCACATGAAGTTCCACGATGGTACCGTCCTCCAGCAACGCAACCCGTGTTTCGTGTTCGTTAACGTTGATGATAAGCTGTTTATACATATCTATAATCCTAATGTTTTTTAGCTGCAATCGAACGAGCTATACCCCACTGACCGAAGCATATGACTTCAACGCTCAGGAAATCGTTCTTTTCAAAAAAGTATGCTTTCATTGCTTTTCGATCGTGGCCGCCGTCTTAAGCTTGCGAATGCCGACCGTTTTCACCTTTTCTTCGGTGAGCCCAAAAGCCTGTTTAAGCACTTCCGTTGCACGCACAGTCTTGCCGGGTTCACAACCCAGAATCATGTCCAGGCTGTTGGAATCCGCCGGCCGAACATCCAACAGGATATCTCTTAATGCTACCTTTTTCAACTTTCCTTTGGGAGACACGATCACAAGATTTTGATCGTAATCAAGCTTGTCCAAAGAGGACTCCAGTCCCTCGATAGGATTCTTACCAAAGCAAACCCGGAACGCGCAGCGCTTAGGCTGATCCTGAATGTCCTCGGTACAGGTATGAACCTGTAAACCTTCCGGAAGCTGAGCATTCAATCTCCTCAGCAACGCGGCAGGATTCACGCTGTCGGCGACGCTAATGATCATGCGCTCGTCTTCGCTCTCCATCCCGGTGGGGAGCGGATTGCCAAAGGACACCTTGGGCTTGGGGTGAAAGCCCTCAGAGTATTTCAAGCGGATCCCGGCGCGCCGCAGGGCTCTGAAAAAAATATTGACCAACTCCAGATGCCCAAAAAAGCGTGCTGAGCCGAGCTTCGAATAGGAAACCTGAAGCTTGCGATAGGGGGCTGTAGGCAAGCCGGTAGAATGATCGGTCTCATCCTCCTGCGGTGCAAATTGGGAATTAACCCGGGGAGCGATCGCTTTGAAATCGCAGACTCCGCAGGCATTACACGCCCCGAACCGGCAGTCGGCAGTCAGGCCGGATGCGGCAAGGGCCTTTTCCCATTCTGAGGCCAGGAACGCCCGGTCGACCAGAATGTCGATATGATCCCATGGAAGCGGCTCACGGACGTCACGCGTCCGGGTCAGGTAGAAGTCCGGGTCAACCCCTGCATCGGCAAACGCCTCCATCCATGCCCTAAAATTTAGATGGTCGCTCCATCCGTCGAACCGGCATCCCCGGCGGTGCGCGGCCCGCAGAACCGGCCCGAGCCGGCGATCGCCCCTGGCCCAGGATCCCTCCAGCCGGCTCATCTCAGGGTTTTGCCACTTGAATTCAATGCCGGCGGGTTTCAGTCTTCCCTGAAGCCATCTGAGCCGATCGCGGGATTCAGCCAACGTTATTTGAGGTGCCCATTGAAACGGGGTATGGGACTTGGGGATGAATGTGGCCACGCTGATATTGATCTGGCCCCGGCGGCCGCCCGGCCCCTTGAGCTTGCGCAGGCGGAATGCAAGATCCACAAGGGCATTTAGGTCTTCATCGCATTCGGTGGGCAGGCCAATCATGAAGTAAAGCTTGACCAGCTGCCATCCCATCCGAAACGCGTCCCCCACCGTTTCGATGATTTCGGGTTCGCTGATGTTCTTGTTGATCACGTCCCGCAGTCGCTGGCTTCCGGCCTCCGGTGCAATCGTGAAGCCGGTCTTGCGAACCTGCCGGATAAGATCCATTAGATCGGGAGAAAGGGTGCCGGCCCTCAACGACGGGAGCGAAATCGCCACCCGTTCGGATGCATAGCGGCCCATTAAGCGCTGCATCAAGGGAATGATGCATCCATAGTCGCTCGTGCTGAGGGACAGCAGCGACAGATCCTCATAGCCCGTGGCCGCCAGGGCTTGTACGGCCAGATCAAAGACTTTTCCCGGCGAACGTTCCCGCACCGGACGGTAAAGCATTCCCGCTTGACAGAATCGGCACCCGCGCGTGCATCCGCGCGACACCTCGATCCGCAACCGGTCGTGAACCGGCTTCCCAAAGGGAATTACCGGGTGATACGGGAAAGGCGCATCATCCAGGTCTCCGGCTATCGCCCGCCTGACGGTCGTATAGCTATTAAACCGGGGAACAACCGTCTGTAACCCGGAGGCATCATAGCGCGCTTCGAAAAATGCCGGGACATACACGCCCTCGATAACGCACCAGCGTTCCAGAAGAGCCTGACGATCGCGGGTACCGGATTGCTTCCACTCAAACCATGCGCGCACGAGCTCGACCACCACAGCCTCTCCGTCGCCCACGACCATGGCATCAAAGAATTCGGCCACCGGCTCGGGATTGCAGGTGCAGGGGCCGCCGGCGATTATGAATGGATGGGACAAGTCCCGTTCGGCCGCCAGCCATGGAATGCCTGAAAGCTCCAGCATGGTGAGCATGTTCGTGTAATTCAGCTCATACAGCAGGCTGAAGCCAATGATGTCGAACCGGTTCAGGGGAGTATGAGATTCCAGGGAAAAAAGAGGCCTTTCCGAATGGCGGAGATACGCTTCCATATCCGGAGCGGGTGCAAAGACCCTTTCGGCGGCGACATCCGGCTGGCTGTTGAGGATGTGATAAAGGATCTGAAGTCCGAAATGAGACGTGCCGATTTCATAAAGATCCGGAAAAGCCAGTGCCACACGCAATCGCGTTTCGTTTGCGATCTTACGAACTGCGTTGATTTCGGAACCCAGGTACCGGCTCGGCTTTTCAATGGAAGCAAGAAAGTCGAAGCTTTTTTCCATCAATGTATAGTTTGTAAGGTTGCTGTTATTGGGAGCGGTGTATATAATGTTCAAAAATTTATACATTTATCCCAGATCAATGAAAAAGCCAAATTTAAAATCAACAAACCCTTTCTGTTGGTTGGGCCGGGTCCATCGGCATTGCGCCTATCTTTTGATATATTTATTACTTCAACCCCTTACGGTCTTTGCCGCGCCCGACAACCTGCGCGAGAGTGCCGTGGTGAAAGCCGTGCGCAAGGTCAGCCCGGCCGTGGTGAATATCAGCACGGCTTTTGAAGCCCGCGCCCGCGCCAACCCGTTTTCGGGTTTCGGAAGCCCGTTTTTCGACGAGTTCTTCAAGGATTTCTTCGATCCGCGGTTCGATCGGCGCCAGCAAAGCACCAGCCTTGGCTCTGGAGTGATAATCGATGGCGAAAGGGGGCTGATCCTCACCAATGCCCACGTCATTCAGCGTTCGGGAACCATCAAGGTGGTGCTCCAGGACGAACGTGAATACGAAGCCCGGATCGTCGGCGCGGACCCCGAATCGGACCTGGCCGTGCTCAAAATCGATCCCCGCGAAAAGCTGCCGTCCATCGCCATGGGGAACAGCGATGACCTCATGATCGGCGAGACGGTGATCGCTATCGGCAATCCGTTCGGGTTTTCGCATACGGTCACCACCGGCGTGATCAGCGCCCTGAACCGCAGCATCCGTGCCGATGACCGTGTGTTCCAGGATTTCATTCAGATCGACGCTTCAATCAATCCCGGCAACAGCGGCGGCCCGCTGCTCAACATCAACGGGGAGCTGATCGGCATCAACACCGCCATCTATGCGAAAGCTCAGGGCATCGGTTTTGCCATCCCCATCGGCAAGGCCCAGCGCATCGTGTCCGATCTCATCGAGTATGGGGAGGTAAAACAGGCCTGGATCGGCGCAGTCGTTCAGGAGCTGGATGAAAAAATCGCCCGCTACCTGAACTACCCCGGCCGGAAAGGCGTCATGGTCAAAACCATAGAACCCGAAAGCCCGGCGCAGCGCGCCGGGCTGCGCGAAGGCGATATCCTGATGGCCATCGGGAATAAAAGGATCGCAGGGCTTGAGGACTATTTGGCGGCCTCAAAAGATGTCACTGCCGGCGAAACACTTGAAATCCAGGCCTGGCGCGGCGGTCAGACCCGAACGATTAGCTTAAAGACCAAAGAGTTTCCCATCGAGCGAGCGGATGAGCTTGCCTGGGGTCTGCTCGGGATCAAGGTTGAAGATCTGACCCCCAAAATCCGTCGAGATTTCCGGATCGCGGTCAGGGACGGTGTCGTTGTTTCTGAGGTAAAGACAGGATCCTATCTGGCGCGCATCGGCGCGCGAACGGGAGATGTTATTCGCCAAATCGACGATACGAGCGTTTCCAGCTGCGAGGAATTCCGCAAAGCGCTGGTCAAATCCCGCCAGAAAAAATCGATTGTCCTTTTGATCCAGCGCGGCGAACAAGGCTATTACGTCACGGTCAGTCTTTGAATTACACAAACTACGGTTTTCCAACTAGATAAGAGACCGTGGCATGCCTGCCTTGATTAGCGCTTTCGCCGGCTCAAATCTGTTCCTTACGCTCCGAATTCCATGTTGACAAAAGCTCTGAATATCTATTTACTGCCGCCATTAAATCGTTTCCTCCCCATCAGGTGATTCCATGAGAATAGCGGTTTTAGGCGGGCTGGGCATGCAGGGCAAGGCAGCGCTTTTGGACTTAGCGCGCAGCACGCGGGTCCAAGAAGTTGTTTGCGCCGATTACAGCCTGAAGGACTGGAACCGAATGGAGGCGATTACCGACATCGCCAAGATCAAACCGGTCCAGGTGGATGGGGCCTCAAGGCAGGCACTGGTGTCCCTCTTTAAGCAGGGTTTCGACGCCGTCATCGATCTCTTGCCGCTGCCCTTCATGGTCAACGCCTTCGAGGCGGCCCTGGAGGCCAGGGTGCCCCTGGTCAGCACAAACTACGGCAAGCCCATCCACCACCTGCACGAAGCCGCCCGGGCCGCCGGCGTCAGCCTCATGCCGGAATGCGGACTCGATCCCGGCATTGATCTCGTCATCTGCGGTCATGCCGTGCGCCAGTTCGACGAGCTGCACGTGCTGAATTCCTACTGCGGCGGCATCCCGGAAAAAAAGGCGTGCACCAATCCGCTTGACTACAAGATCAGCTGGAATTTCGACATGGTGCTGCGTTCCCAGAAACGGGCATCGGTTTTCATCCGAGCGGGCAAAAAAATCGAGGTGCCGGCCGAGCAGCAGCACGAGTCCGAAATGATTCATACGATCCCGTTCCCAGGCCTCGGCGACATGGAAGCGGTGCCGAACGGGGACGCTGTGTTCTACACCGACCTGCTGGGGGTGACACCCGGAATCCGCGAGGCCGGGCGCTATCTCCTGCGCTGGCCGGGATGGGCTGCGTTCTGGCGGCCCTTGAAACGCCTGGGCCTGCTCTCCGATGAGCCGTTAAAAGGTCTGGACTGCGCCGTCACGCCGCACCAGTTCATGGTTAAGCTCCTGGAACCTCAGCTTCAATACCAGGATGGCGAAAAAGACGTCGTCGCCATGTACAATGTCTTCTCGGGAATCAAAGACGGCCGCCCCAAGAACCTGAAGACCGCGCTGGTTATCGAACGCGACCTGAAATCAGGCCTCTACGGCATGAGCCTGGGGGTCGGATTCCCAGCCAGCATCGTCGCCCAGATGATCGCCGGCGGCGAAATCGACCAGAAAGGTGTTCTCAATCCTGCCCTGCATGTCCCGTATGCCCCGTTCATGGCCGCTTTGGCCCAGAGGGGGATCGTCGTTACGGAAGAGATGGAGTAGGACTGCAACCAACCCAAAATCAAGGAGGAAGGGATCATGAAACGTGCCAAATGGTTAATCGCGTTTTTAATGGTGGTCGGGTTTGCATCGGTGGCAGTTGCGGGCACACTTGAGGAAATCGCCCAGCGGGGTGAGCTGCGGGTGGCGTGCCAAACCCAAGGACCTCCTTTCAGCTTCATCGACAAGAACGGCAAACGCGCCGGAAGCTCGATCGAGCTTTGCGAAATGCTGGCCAAGGATATGGGCGTCAAAGTCACTTTTCTGGACTTTGACTGGGACGGGCTCATCCCGGCCCTGCTTTCAAAGAAAGCCGATATTCTGGCAGCCGACATGACGCCCACGGTCAAGCGCGCCATGAAAATTGGCTTTACCAAGCCATTCATGTACACCGGCGCCGTCGCCTTCGTAAAGACCGACAGCCCGATCAAGGTCATCGCAGATGCCAAGAAGGCCAATTTGAAAGCGGCTGTGCTGCTCGGTTCGACCGGTGAAACCATTACCAAGAAAACCTTCGCGCAGGCCGAACTTAAATCCTACAAAGGCGGCGGCCCCTTATTGCTTGACGCCGTGATGCAGGGGCAGGCGGATTTCGGGGTCAACGATGCCTCTGCCGTGATAGGTGGGCTGGCCAGTTACCCGCCCAACAGCATCCGCATCCTGCCGGACATGCTTTCCAAGGAACCTTTGGCTTTTGCGGTTCGCTACGATTCACAGGATCTGCTTGAACTGGTGAACCTCTTCTTCCACAATGCGGGGCTGGACGGCCGGCTTGACCAGAACCTGAACTACTGGGTCAACAGTCTGGACTGGAAAAAAGATCACTAATGCAGCCGCAAGCGGCTTTATTTTATCGGAAATAGGGGCTGCCCGGGGCAGGCAGTCCCTATTTCCCCCGACTACCAGTTGTGTGAAAGCTGCATCCCACCGCAAAGGCGTCTGCGGTCATCGTTCCCGAAAAACATGGCCATGAACCGGGCCGCCCTCACATGATGAAAATGTTTCGCAAACGGCGCGATGCTTGAAACCTTCAACTTCAGAGTGATCTTTGAGTACCTGCCCCTCTTCGGGAGCTGTTTTCTGGCTACGCTCTGGCTCTCGGCTGCCGGGCTTGTCGGGGCGCTGGTAATCGGCACCCTGGCCTGCAGCATGCGTATCGGGCGCCATAAACTGATCGCTATTGTTGCCGCTGCCTATATCGAAAGCATCCGCTCTACTCCCCTATTGGTCCAGCTGTTTTTCTTTTACTTCGGGCTGCCTTCGTTGGGTATTCGCTTGTCCGAAGCCGCCACTGGAATTTTAGCGCTCGCTCTGAACAGCGGAGCTTACTTGGCGGAAATCATCCGGGCCGGGATCCAATCCATCTCTCACGGTCAGGTTGAGGCTGCCGTTGCCTCCGGCCTGAGTTACATCCAGCGTATGCGTCATATCATCCTGCCGCAGGCCATTGGCGTGACCCTGCCGCCCATGCTGGGCCAGGCTATCGTGCTGGTGAAAGATTCGGCGCTGCTATCGCTGATTTCGTTGCCGGAGTTGACCCGCGCAGGCCAGATCATGACCTCGGAGCGGTTTATGCCAGCCGAGGGATTTTTGACTTCGGCGGTTTTTTATCTTTTGATCTATTATATGCTGAAATGGATGACGGCCTGGTCCCAGAAACGGCTGATTTACATGCAGGCCTGAAAACCGAATTCAGACAGTGGCGGCGCAAGTACTCATGTGGGGCTTCTATATAGAACAGTTGATGCACAGCCTGCCCTTTTTCCTCAAGGGGCTGTGGATGACGATCGCCGTATCGGGTATCAGCCTTGTCGTTGGCACTCTTTTGGGTTTCCTTTGGGGCATCATCCGTTCCTCGCAAAACCGGACATTGAAGGCACTCGTCGGCGCCTGGGTGGACATCATCCGTGGAACTCCGTTTCTGGTTCAGGTCTTCATCATTTTTTTCATTCTGCCTGAATTCGGCATTCAGCTGGAGGCATTTCCTGCAGCCGTGATCGCTCTAACGAATTTGGCAGCCTGTTTTATCTGCGAAATCGTCGTGGCAGGAATCCAAGCCGTTCCCTGGGGCCAGCGGGAGGCAGCCATCTCAACCGGTTTGAACTGGTACCAACAGCTGCGCAACGTCATCATGCCCCAAGCCATGCGCGTCATCCTGCCGCCGCTGGTCGGCCAGTATGTGCTCCTGATTAAGGACTCCTCAGTCGTATCGGCCATTGGCGTGGTGGACGTTACCCGGGTTGGCTGGCTCACGGTACAGCGCGTCCCACAGGGTTTGCTGGTTTTCGGCCTGGTGGCGCTGTTGTACTTCATTATCTGCTATCCGCTCATCCAGCTGTCCAACAGTTTGGAAAAACGCATGTCATCGGGATATACCCGTGGAAAGGTATAGCGTGCAGAGGGCGATGATCGAATTCAAAAACGTCCACAAGTGGTTCGGCGACCTCCACGTGTTGAAGGACATCAACCTCGAAGTCGCTCAAGCGGAAGTGATGGTGGTCTGCGGACCGAGTGGTTCGGGCAAAAGTACGCTCATCCGCAGCATCAACCGGCTGGAACCCATCCAGAAGGGCGAGCTCGTCGTCGACGCCATGAAGGTCCACGACCCGAAAACCAACATGACCAAACTAAGGGCCGAGATCGGTTTCGTCTTCCAGCAGTTCAACCTTTACCCTCACATGACCGCCCTGCAGAACGTGACGCTGGCGCCCATGAAAGTCCGCAAGATTGCCAGGAAAGAGGCTGATGACATGGGGCGGTATTCACTGGAAAAAGTGGGGCTGGGCGACAAACTGCACCAGTACCCGGCCCAGCTTTCGGGCGGTCAGCAGCAGCGCGTTGCCATCGCGCGCGGACTGTGCATGCGGCCGAAGATCATGCTCTTTGACGAACCCACATCGGCTCTTGATCCGGAGATGATCAACGAGGTACTGGAGGTCATGCGCAATCTGGCGCGCGAGGGAATGACCATGATCGTGGTCACCCATGAGATGGGTTTCGCGCGCGAAGTCTCCCATCGGGTGGCCTTCATGGACTTCGGGGAACTGACCGAAATTGCCCCGCCGGGCGAGTTCTTCTCTCATCCCAAGAGCGAGCGGACCAAGCTGTTCCTCAGCAAAATTCTGACGCATTAGCTATGCGCCAGGAACTACAAGTTACTCTTCACGAACTCTAATTTGATATACGGCGAGGCCATCAGCCGGCATAGCGCTGGGTAACCGAGACGGAAGGACACCCAGTCCCCGACCTGGGGGGGCGGGTCCATTCTGACCATGAGGTGGTCACTGGACGCATCCCGAACCTTCACGCCGCGATTCATTGGAAAAAGAAACTGGGGGTCGGTGTCGAGCTTGCCCAGGGCGAGGATCGCCTCACCGGTTTTTCCCGCTTTGACTTCGATCACTCCCGCCTGAAGGACAAACGTATCGCGTTCAAAACCGTCGATGGTAATCGGATTGAGAGAGGAGGAGAACCCCAGCAGAATGGCCGTCCCGATGCGCAGATGGTTGATCCCCGGGTTGGGATGCCCTTCCACCGCGATGGAGCGGAAAATGTTCGACGAACCTCCGGATAGCATGGCCGGCGGCTTCCCCAGCTCTTTTTCAATTTGCTTTGCCAGGGAAACAAAACCCTGCAAGCCCTGGAGATGATGTTCGCTGCCGCTGGCAACATGAAAATAGGCCCCGATCCCCTGAAACTGAATTCCCGGAAAAGATCGCAGCTTGCGGCAGGCGGCCACAACCCGTTCCGGCGGCAGCCCCTCCCGCCCGGTGTGTAGGTCGACCATGAGAATCACTCCGTGGATCTTGCGTTGCATCCGCGCTTCAATGGAGAGGGCCTCAACAACTTCCATGTCGGAATTCAAGCTGGCATCGGCCAGCTCAATCGTGCGGGCGGTGTCGCTCGGACCGGGAGACCTCAGCAGCGTTGTGTGGGTTTGGATTCCCGCGGCCCTGAGGCGTGCAATATTTTCGAGCCGCGAATCCCCCAGTGCTTCAATGCCGCCAGCGAGCATCGCCTTCGCCACCTCGGGAAGACCCGCCGCCCCTTTGGTCACCCCCATGACCCCGAACCCGTGCTTATGGCTGATCGCCAACGCCCGACGGGTGTTATGAACGATTTTCTCAAGATCGATTCGCAGCCGTGCGTTTGACATTGTTTTTCCTTTTGAGCGCCTGCACACCCTGAATTCGTTTGTGCTAAGCTTAACAAACAATCCTCAGCGGATAAAGCGCCGTTGGATTTCAAGCGGAGTTTGCTGATAGGATGAACCTGAATTTTCCGGCTTGAAAGGAATGACATGACCGCTGCCATAGTCACCGAATTTCACACGATCGCTATTCTCTATGAAAATGAACACCTTATCGCCGTCGATAAACCGGTGAAGCTCGCCTCGATTCCCGAGCGCAACCCTGAAAAAACATCCCTGCTCAAGATTCTATCCGAAGCGCGCCAGATAAAATTATACGTCGTCCACCGCCTGGACAAACAGGTGAGCGGGGTCATCCTGTTCGCCAAGAACCCTGAAACCCATCGGTATCTGAACCGGTTGTTTGAGCAGCGCAAAATACACAAAACCTACCTCGCCCTCGTCCATGGGTTGATCGAGGAAGACAGTGGCACCATCGACAAGCCTCTGAGGCGCTTCGGTTCGGGCAGAATGGGAGAGGATCAGGAAAAAGGCAAGCCTTGCATCACTCAATTCACAGTGGAAAGGCGCTTTTCCGGCTATACACTGATAAAGGTCTATCCCCGGACCGGCCGCAAGCACCAGATCCGCGCTCATTTCTTCAGCATCGGTCATCCGATTGTGGGCGATACCCTATACGGCGACAAATCGCTTCAAAAAAAATACCCCCGCCTTATGCTGCATGCGCTTGCCGTCCGTTTTAGCTCGCCCGCAATGGAAGATATACTAATCGAATCGCCGATTCCGCCGGCCTTTTCTTAAAAAATTAAAGAAAAAAGGTAACCTACCGATAATTCAATAGGATCAGTACGAATGGGGGCGGCCTCCGTTTTGTACGGAAATAAATAATATATTTTCAATAAGTTAATTTTATAAAAGGAGAAAAATGGATGGAGGTGAAAATGCCTGCCACCCAGCTGGTCTATACGCCATTTCACTGCGATAGGCTGAGCCGCAATGTGATCCTGACTTCGATTAATTTTTTCCCGGATACAGATGAACCCGCCGCGGATGGATCCGATCAAGAAGTGGTTTTCGATTGCGCCGAAAAGAAAACCTGCGGTGTCTGCAACGAGTGGGGCAGAACAAGAAGTTATAACTGGGAAAAGTGCTCTCATCCACACTTAAAAAAGACAGTTATAGAATGAACACTCGATTGCTGGAATACATTTTAGACGGCAGCATCGTAATCAATTCCCTGGAGGTTCTCGGGCATTGGCTCAAGCGGTTTCCAGACAACCCGCAACTGTTGAAAATCTACGCAAACCTTTTGGCGGTGAATGCCCATCTTCAAGCAGCTGCCAACCATTATGACCGTGCCACGCAGATTTATTTAAAAGAAGGCCAGTTTTTAAGCGGGGTTGCGACAAAAATGGCGCAGTGGCAAGCGGTCAAGCCACGTAAGGAAGAGGTAGAAAGGTTTATTTCAGTTTTTCAAAGCCAAGCCTCTGATGGAAAGCCGGCTGCAGCATTTTGGAAGAGCCTGACCGCAGACGAGCTCCTAGATCTATGCCAAATCGTCGAGAATGTATGTTATCCATCCGGAATAACAGTGAAACAGCTAGGGGGGGTGGAGCGGGCATTAAATTTTGTGGTATCTGGAGAGCTCAAAGAGTCCAACTATCGGATGATCGAAGATCAGCAGGTCAAGTTCAAGAAACCCATTCAGGTGCTGAAGCCGAACGATATTTTTGGCGTCATTTACCCCTTTTCTGAAGACATCCGGTCCCAGTCGCATATCGTAACGCTCAAGAGAACTGAACTAGTTAGTATTAAAAAGGAAAAAATCATTCGCCTGTGCAGAGTGCATTCTCATTTTGAAGCTAAGATTATCGATCTTCTTCAAATCCGAAATTTGAGAAAGACGGAAAATGATTCTACGTTAGCTCGAAAAGCGAAGCGGTACAACATTGCCACCCCAATAGCTGTCGAAATAATTCCAGAAAAGGATGAAACCGCCTCGATCCGCATGGCGGGATTTGCGAGAGACTGGTCCGTTACCGGCCTGTGCTTCCTATCGCCGGATAATCTTGTTGAAGACAGCCATCAGACCGTCTTCAAAGCTATTCTTGATGGCCATAAACCAGAGGTTCGGGTAATTTTGTCTATAGAAAAAATGTCATTGGTTATTTCAGGCAAGATAGTCCGGAAGGAAAAGGTGGTGGATCATGGTAAAATTTATCTATCTTTAGGAATCAGATTCGACGATTTGCCTCCAGTGTTAGGTGGCGCATTTTTTGCTTTTGCGCAAAGCGTAGGTTTTCTAAACCAGGGCAAAAATGTCCCCGGCAATTCTCCTGAACACATGGATTGATTTTGATTTCCACTTCTCGGCTGTACAAAACAAAAGGAATGATGATGAACGTGGACGATGATAAAACGGGTAGCCCGCGTATCGACCGGTCCCGCCGGAACAATCTCTCTGCGATCAGCACCCTGCCGCCGGTGTTCAACACTAGCGAAGCATGTCATTACCTCCGTATTTCACGGCCTACATTTTTGAAACTAATTGCAACTGGCAAAATTCGAGCACAGAAGCTCGGCAAGGGGTGGAAA
Source organism: Desulfobacterales bacterium (assembly GCA_030834695.1). GTDB lineage: Bacteria > Desulfobacterota > Desulfobacteria > Desulfobacterales > SpSt-501 > SpSt-501. Next base: position 83,670 of record JAUQXK010000089.1, on the reverse strand, counting down.
GTACTCGACACCGAGCTTGAGCGTTTTCTTTTGGCCGGAGAAGCCTCTCCGCAGTAACTCAACGGATCCTGCGGCAATCACTCATTCCGGAGCCGTGCGCCTTCGATCGGCTGCCGACCGAATAGTTTCCTTATCCACCTTGATACAGTCCATTCACGCTGTCCCCGGCTCTCCCATCCTTTACAAAAAGAACAATGCGTGCAAGAAATGATTGACATTGACCCGAACCGGTACCGGCCATGAAACCTTTTCAGGGGGGATCCTGCTATGTCCGACGTTTATACCCAACTGCGCGAGCACCTGGACGGCCTGCCTTCAGGGTTTCCATCAACCCAAAGCGGCGTGGAATTGCGCATTTTGAAGCGGCTCTTCGCGCCGGACGAAGCCCAGCTGGCGTTGAAAGTGACCATGAAGCTCGAATCAGCAACCGCCATCGCCGAGAGGGCCGGTCTTTCGCAAGAAGAAGCCGAGGTTCGCCTCAAACAGCTCTCCCGGAAGGGACTCATATTCAGTATCGAAAGCCCGGACCGCGAGCCGCGTTACATGGCCGCCCAGTTCGTGGTCGGCATCTGGGAATACCATGTGAACGACCTTGACCCCGAATTCGTGCGGGACATGGATGAGTACCTGCCCTACCTGGGGCGGGAAGCTTTCGGCCGAATACCGCAGCTTCGAACCGTACCGGTCGGCCAAAGCATCCATGCGGGCCTGGAGGTCCTCCCCTACGAGAAGGCCGAGGCGATCGTTCGTCAGCAGTCGAAATTCTTAGTTGCCCCCTGCATCTGCCGCCGGGAACATCACATCAAGGGAGCGGGTTGCGACAAACTAATGGAGGCCTGTCTCGTTTTCGGCTGGGGTGCCGAATATTATGCCCGCAACGGGCTGGGACGATTCATCACCCTGGAAGAAACGCTGGAGATAATCAAGACAGCGGAGGCGGAAGGCCTGGTGCTGCAGCCGAGCAACGCCCAAGACATCGTGAACATCTGCTGCTGCTGCGGGGACTGCTGCCAAATGCTCTTGCATCTGAAAAGGCACCCTAAACCCGCACTTGCGGTTTCTTCGCCCTTCATTGCAGCCTATGATGCGGATCTGTGCGTGGGATGCGAAGCTTGCATCGAACGCTGCCAGATGGACGCCCTCACTATGACGGACGGCCGCGCCTCGCTGAACACCGACCGCTGCATCGGATGTGGGCTATGCGTCAGCACCTGCCCGAGCGGCGCACTCACATTGGCGCGCAAGTCTGCCGAGCTTCAACCGGAGATTCCCAAAAACCAACGCGACGCCTTCATCCTGCGGGCCCAGGCACGGGCTGCGGCGCGCATGGAGATGGATGACAAGCTCAGGCGCCACCAGCGCATCTAACTATGCGCTGCACCCCTTATTGCGATGGCTTAAAAAGGCCTTTCGGATCAGCTCCCGCCAACCCGGCCTGATAAGAGCGTTCATCGACCGGGGATAGTCTGTCCGCTAAGGCGGGCGGCAGCAGGTTGATGCGGCGGATCTCGTCGGTGCGCCGGGCGATGAGTTCTAAGGGCTCGTCCCTCGTCATCCAGTCGAAGCGGTCGAAGCGATTCAGATTGAGCGGGCCGGTGTACCCGCGCAGGGTCTTTTCGCGTTCGATATTGTAATACTGCTCGAAGTATGACATCGCCAGCTCGCGCAGGCTGCGGTAAACCGGCTCGCGGAAACGCAGGCCGACGAAATTGGATTTGGCGACCGCGCCCCAGTGGCCGTCGACCTTGAAAAGGGCGAGCAGGTGCTCATCGTCCCGGCCGTTGGACAAAAGGTCCAGTATCAGTGGCGGATGGCCGAGGCGGCGCAATGCAGCCGCAGCAAACACGGCCCCATCGAAGCAGTGGGCGGTGCGCTCTCTCAGCACCCGCAACGGACATCGGTAGAAGTCGTCGGTGCTGTAGGCGATATCATCCAGGAATGCCTGTATACTCGCAGGGCTTGTCAGCCCGTTGATAGTTCCCCGTTCCGTATCGGCCAGCATGCGTTCAAACGCTTCAAACGGGGTCATTCCATTTCCTCCTCAATGGATTCGAGTGCGTTGCCCACCGGCTCCACCTCCACCATATGCCCAGCGTGGCCATCATCAAGATGATCTCCCACACCAGCCCGTGGGCCAGATCGAAAAACGCCGGGTGGAAAACACCGGTATGGAACAGCTGTACAAGGCGGATGAGATTCAGGGCGACCAGTACGGGAGCTCCTGCGCATACGCCAATCAGTTTGGATCGCACGGATACCGGTGTAGCGGCGATCAGCGCCGCCAGGAGCGCCACGGGCAGAAAGGCCGTGCAGCGGTAGTAAATCTCATAAGCAAACCCTCCGGGATGATGGATCTGAGAGCCAAGCCGCACCGCCTCAATCTTAAAGGCATGCAGCAAGGACAGCGTCATCCGAGCAGTCAATTCTTCCCACGGGCCGAGGAGCCGTCCCAACAGATCGTCGCGGTAGACCATCAGCAAGAGGAGCATGAGGGTTGAAACGCGAATTATAAAACGCCCTGTCGGGCGGCTCCAGGCCGAGCCGATGCAAAGGCTATCCATCATTTTTTTTAAACCTGGCCGGAATTTTTTCGGTTTCGCTTTATGACGATAATAACAGCCAATGCGGCGATAAAGACGACGGCGGTAAGTGATAGATCCGGCACTCTTACCGGTGCATTGGCGGTGGCACCGTTGGCAGTTGCGCTCAGCGTGGTCTCACCTTTGGATTCTCCCTTCACGCTCGTCTGGGCCTGTCCGTTCGCGTCGGTGACGGCCGCGGCGGGCGCGACGCTGGCGACGCCCGCATTCCCGGTGTTGAAGGCGACGGACTTGCCGGCGACCGGAGCGCCGTTCTGGGTGACGATGGCCTTGGCGGTCGTGGATTCACCGGTCTGCAGGTCGCTGGAGTCGAGCCTTAAGGACACTGCCAGGGAAGGAGGCGGTGGCGGCGGCGGGGGGGCTCCCGGTGCAACTGCGCTCAACAGGCCGGCGCCACAAGGCTGCGGGCATTGAGCTGCCGTGCGCGGCAGCGCATTCGCTTGCAAGTGGGCCAGCACCTGGGACGACACGAGCGAAGGCTGTTGGGCCAGTATGAGGGCCGCCACACCGGCCACATGCGGAGCCGCCATGGACGTTCCGTTATAGTAGGCATAGGTGCCGGCATTGGGATGCACCAGACTTAGAACGCCGTCCGGTCGGCCGTCGCCGTTGTCGTCCCGGCGGACGTCGCCGCCCGGAGCCATGATTTCCACGGTGGATCCATAATTGGAATAGCGCGTGGCGAGATAGCCGCGGGCGTCCCCGGCCGCAACGGTGATGACGTTGTTGCAGCTTGCCGGAAACACCTGGGAGGCGTCCGTGGCATCGTTTCCCGCTGCCACCACGACCGTCGCCCCCATGGCGATCGCATCGTTTATGGCCGATTGGGTGGACGGCGACATCGAGCAGGGATTTCCGGGAGGCGTCCCCAAGCTCATGTTGATGACTTTGGCGGGCGTGGGATTGGCGGGAACTCCCGGAACCGACAGGCCTGCAGCCCAGCGGATGCCGTCGTTGATATCTGCGGTCGTGCCGCCGCATTTGCCCAAGACCCGGACGGCTTGGACTTTGACATTCCAGTTGATGCCGGCCACCCCGATCCCGTTGTTGGTGTGGCCCGCGCCGATGGTGCCGGCAACGTGCGTTCCATGCCAGCTATCAGGAAGCGCCGGGCTTCCGGGGTAGCATTCGCCGGCCGCCGCCGCATCCCCGGGGTCTGTCGAGTCGCTGTCCCGGCCGCCGCCATCGTTGCTGATGAACGCATCGCTGATCATGTCGTACCCCGGTACCACATTCGGAGACCCCTGGATATCCGGGTGGTTCGGCAGAATACCCGTGTCGACAACGGCCACCACGACGGCAGAGCTTCCGGTCGAGGCATCCCAGGCTTTGGGAAGATTGATGCCGCCCGGGGACTGCCCGGCCCCGGCCCCGTTGGAAAAGTAATGCCACTGCTCCGGGTAGCGCGGATCGTTGGGAGTTTTGTCGGAGATGCGCAGGATGTAGTTGGGCTGGGCATATTCGACATCCGGTCTGGCGGCGAACTGGCGAACGAGCTGCAGGGTGCGGTCCAGGAGCTGAGCCCGCGACATCGTGGTGCGGATGTTAGGGGAAATGCGATAGATGATTTCGCCGCCGGAGGTGACGCTCTCTTTCTCTTGAACCCCCAGACGGCTTAAATCCGCTCCCCTGAGCCGGAGGGCGGGTTTCATGCGCACGATGACTTCGCCGGGCACGAATAAGGGTGCCGGCGGCGCTTTCTGTTCCATCAGCCGTTGGACGTCTTCCGGCGTGCGCTCCTGAGAGTAGCTCACCGCAGCACTCATGAACACCATGATTCCGACGGCTATCGCTTTCATCCACAAGCGTTTCATTGTAGCCTCCTTCCTGTCTGCTATAGCAGGTTCAAGGGGAAACCAAAGAACTGTTTTTCGATTTTTGGTCTTGTCTGCGCGCCCTTTTCAACGGGCTTGGGGAGTGGTTGGTAGCTTCGAAGCCGAGCGGCTGTTGTACCCTTGTGAAACCGCGCAATGGAAGGATCAGGAGGAATATTCAACGCTCAGCTGATGTTTCAAAGCTAAGAATGGAGGAAAACTAAGGAGGCGCTCTGTCAAAGTCAAGTAATACCGGATCGGACAAGGTGAAATCGCTCCGGGCACTTCACGCGCTTGGTTAGAGAAGCCTTCAATCCACAATGAAAAGCCTGGCTCCTGTCCGGGTGGATGAGCGGTGCGGCTCCGCCCCATCGGCAACCTGATAGCTCATGCCCGCGGTGAGCGTGAACCTGCGGCCGTCAGCAAGTTCGGTTTCAAGCTCGCCCTCAAGCACCAACAGGATGTGCCCTTTGGCGCACCAGTGGTCCGCCAGGTAGCCGGGGGGGTATTCTACCATTCGCACGCGGATATCATTGAACTGCCGGGTGCGCCAGCAGGCAACCCCTCCGATGCCCGCGTGTTCGGTTTTTTCTATGGCAGACCAATCGGTGGCCTCGAAGGCAATCGACTGCATTTTCATGGATCCTATCCTTCCTGTCGGAAAGCTGAGAAAAGGGTCGATGCGGTTGAATCTGCGAGAAGGTTATACGCGAAATCAGATGACATGCCAATCGCGATGGCCTATAAGTGGTTTTAATCCATCAACCGACAAGTCCGCGTTCACCCGGAAGCAGGCCCACGGGTGGGGGTGTAGACAACAATTTGATGACGCTTCAAGATATTCAACTGATGTCCCGCATTGCAGTTTCGATCGTCCTGGAGGCCGCTCCTTTCCTGCTCCTTGGATCCCTGCTGTCGGCAGCCGTCGACCGATATGTGGACATGGGGCGAATCGCGAGCCGAATCCCCCAAGGGGCGATTGGCCGCATCATGGTCGGGCTCTTGGGTGGCATGCTCATGCCCATCTGTGAGTGCGGGTCGGTGCCCCTGGCGCGGCGCCTGTTGGAAAAGGGAGTCCCACCGTTGAGCGCTGTCACCTACATGCTGGCTGCGCCGGTGATCAACCCCGTAGTGGTGTTGTCCACTTACGTGGCCTTCAGCGGGAACTTACAAATGGTCGCCGGCCGGGTTCTTGCTGTTGCCGGCAGCGCTGCTTTGACCGGATGGCTTTGCCGCGGATGCCTCCGTGCTGATCGGCCGGCCGACTCCAATCGGTCGGTCTCGCTGCCGGACTTGAACCATCCGCATGCACACGGCGCCGAGCACTTTTCGGCGGGCGGGCGCACCTGCCGGATGGTTCTGGATCTTCTCAGCAGCGGCGCTTCCGAATTCCTGGAAATGGGCAAATACCTCGTCTTAGGCGCCCTGGCCTCGGCTGCCTTCAAGGTTTTCCTGCCTTGGCAGCTCGTTCAGACTCTGGCAGGCAACGCTTCTCTGTCTATTGTCGTGCTGATGATCCTGGCGGTTCTGCTCTGCGTCTGCTCGGAGGCGGATGCGTTTGTCGCCGCCTCCTTTGTTTATGTGCCCCCGGCCGCTCAGCTGGGCTTCATGGCCTTGGGTGCGATGGTGGATCTCAAGCTGATGGGCATGTATTTTTCGGCGTTTCCGAAAAAAATGGCATGGATGCTGGTCATCGTACCGGTGGCCTGCGTGTTCGGTTTCACTTTCTTCTTTAGGATGGTTGGCCAGATAGGCGGATGAAACGTACCCTGCTGGCGCTAGATGGGGCGTTTGTCCTCGGGTTGGGTCTTTACATGCTGCTTCTCACCCAAACCGAGGTCTATACGGCGTTTATGAATCCCAAGTTCCGCCCGCTCACCGCTGCAGCGGCCGTTGGGTTCTGCATCGTGGGGTCGGCATTCCTGGTTCGCCCCGCCGGCGGCACCGACATACTGCGCACGCTGTGCTTTGCAATCTTAGGCATGCTGGCCCTGCACGCCGGAAGCGGCACTCTAAAGGGCTCGGCCGGATTCGCCGTCAAGCCTCCCCCCGAAGTCCGGGCCGTTCCCGACCCCTATGTGGTCAGGAACGGAGATCGTTATCTCAAGTCGAATCCGGCCCGGCTTTTCCTGTCCGCGCAGGCCGATCCGGCCGCGCTGTCGGATCAGCGCTATGTGACGCGCGGGGTCGTCAAGCGCAGCGCCCAGTTGGACCGGCTTGGGAAATTCGCCCTGTTGCGGGGAAACATGGTGTGCTGTCTGGCGGATGCCATCGCCATGGGCATGATAGTAGCCGGCGAAGGGATTCCCGCGCCAAGGGACGGCGACTGGATCGTCGTCTTCGGACGAGTGCAGCCGCTCCCGGAGGGCGTCCCGATCACCGATCTGGGCGGCACGGCCGAGGCCCCCTTCTCGATGGTCCAGGACAGGGCCTTTCTGGCAGCAGAGGCCATCGAAAAAATGGAGCGGCCGCGTTTTCCGTATGTCTTCGAGCTGCCGTCGTCCGGCAAGGGGCCGCTTCGCCTGACGGGCGGCGATGACGATTTTTAACCGTTGACAGGCATCCCTAAAAAACTATAAAAGAAAAACGATACCAATCCATCCGGTGCGCCATGCGCAAAAGGGAATCCCGTGCGATTCGGGAACGGTCCCGCCGCTGTGATCGGGGACGAAATCCGGTGTAAGCCACTGTTTTGCGAAAGCGAAATGGGAAGGCCCGGAAATTAGAGAGATCCGAGAGTCAGAAAACCTGCCGGTTGGGGAAAGGGGCGCTTTTAGAAACAAGGCTTCTGGAAGCGCTTCAAGGTGATCCGGCACGTGGGCCTGCCGGGGTAACCGCCTGAGGACCAAGCAAACCAGGGTGCAATCCTCGGAGCCATGCGGCTCCGAGGATTTTTTTTTGCTGAGGGGATGATCGGTGTCGGTTCATAAACATAAAAAGGAGGGGATATGAAGAAGGGCGTGATTTTGTATGTGACGGGCAGGAAAGAAGACGTTTTCTCAGGCTCCGGCCCTGATTTGAGCTCGCTGCTTCAGCAACTGGGTGTTCAGCGCATCCATTTGGCGACTTCCGAGGATGACATTTCCGACGGATGGTGGCGAATGGTTGCGCAGGGGGTGCAGGAGGTGTGCTGCCTGCGAGCCCGCTACAACCCAATTGAGGCCAAACTGGAGCCCGAAGGGCGTTCCATGCGGCTCTGCGGCTGAATTTTTTTAGTTCACACCGTGCAAAAGAAGAACCAAATAAAGTTATGAAGGAGGCACCATGCGGGCAAAGCGGATTTTATCTGTTGTCGTGACGGCACTATTTCTCTTCGGGGCAGCGGAAGCCGTGGCTAAGCACGGCGAGAAGCCGACCGTCAAGAAAGCGATCCTGCTGGTGGCCTTTGGGACTAGCGACCCGGAGGCGGCCAAGGCATTTGACCTGGTTGAAAAGCGGGCACGTCTGGGGTTCCCCGGTGTGGAGCTGCGCTGGGCTTATACCTCCCGCATGATCCGGGCCAAGCTGGCCAAGGAGGGCAGGACATTGGATTCACCGGAAACGGCCCTCGCCAGGCTCATGAGCGACGGTTTCACGCATGTGGCCGTTCTTTCTTTGCATACGATCCCGGGAGAGGAATTCCATGAACTTTATCAGAACGCCCATCTCTTCGGCCAGATGGCCGGCGGATTCCAGCGCATCCTGGTGGCACGCCCTCTGCTTTCCTCTGCCAAGGACATGGAAACCGTCGCTCAGGTTCTCTTGCAGAACATCCCCGGCCGCAAGGCAGGGGAAGCAGTGATCTTTATGGGTCACGGCACCGAGCATCATCCCGCCGATGCCGTCTATCTGGCGATGAACCAGGTCTTCCAGGAACTTGATTCGATTGCTTACGTGGCGGCAGTCGAGGGGAGCAACTCGCTCGAAAACGTCATCCCCAAACTCAAGAAGCGTAAAGTCAAGAAGGTGTTTCTTGTTCCGTTGATGTCGGTGGCCGGCGACCACGCCAAGAACGACATGGCCGGAGACGAGGCGGACAGCTGGAAGTCGATCCTGGCCGAGAAGGGATTCAAGGTGGAGCCGATCTTGAAAGGAAGCGCGGAACACCCGGAGATCGTGGATGTCTGGCTGGAGCACCTGAAGGCAGCGTTTTCACATTTTTGATCGGGACAGCAGCCGGCATGCCGGCTGCTGTATTGCCAGGCGCCGGCCGAACAGACGCTCTACCGAGGACGCTGCGGTTATTTACGGCGTTCGGCAGTTTTCAAGCGCCGGATGCAGCCGGCACACTCGCGACGTTTCTTCGAATCCGACCGGCAATAAGTCATAAAGGATTCCAGCCAGTTCTTGCCTGCACGCGGACAGGTGTCGATGTATTCGATGAAGCCCTGCCGGAACGGTTTCCATTCCCTATTGACGGAAACAGTTTCTTCGGACTATGGAAACCATCATGGTGCCGTTGTTGAAAAATCGATTGCCATTCAGACTGGGCACCCCCTCGTATGTGATACCGGACGATATCATCCCGAACGTCCGATTTCTGGCAGACCAGGTGGATGATGTTGAAATCGTGCTCTTCGAGTCAACCGGCTTATCCAACCTTCCCTCCGAGGAGACTGTCCGCACGCTCAAGGAGCTTGCCGCGCAGCACGATCTGACCTACACGGTTCACCTGCCGATCGACATTCACACCGGCCACGCCGAGTCCGGCGAGCGCCGCCGGGCGATAGACGTCTGCCGCCGCATCATCGCGCGCATGGGGCCGCTGGACCCCTTCGCCTACGTGCTTCACCTTGTCGGCGAGCGCCGCGGGGACTCCCCTTCCGACGACATACCGCGATGGCAGGCCCGTCACCGGGATTCCGTCCGGGCGATTATCCAAGAGGTTTCGCCTGAAAAACTCTGCATCGAAAACCTGGACTATCCCTTCGAACGGGTGGCCGATCTCGTCCGTGAGCTTGGACTCTCCGTCTGCACGGACATCGGCCACCTGCTGCTGTGCGCAGAAGATGTGCATCGTTACCTGGACCGCCACCTTGCCAGGACCCGAGTGGTGCACCTGCACGGCATCGAGAACGGTGTCGACCACCGGTCCATCCATCATCTGGAGCGGTCGCTTCTGGATGCTTTGCTGCAGCGGCTATTGGACGCACACGCGGATCGGGTGGTGACGCTCGAAATTTTCAACGTGGAAGACCTTCGCGATTCGATCCGTTGCATCGCCGATGGGTGGGATGCGAACCGGTTCGATCTTTGAATCGGCGCCCGGCCCGGGATCCCCCCTTGCCCCGCACAGCGTTGCTTTGAGTGAAGGAGAACAGCTATGACGGCGCTATCCGACAACCCGGCTGCATTGCCCGCAATCGTCATTTCCTCCCGCGCCGCCCGCCGCCTGGCGGGCGGGTTCATGTGGGTTTATTCGAATGAAATCGAACGCCGCGACGAGCAGCACGAACCGGCATACTGGTGTCGGTTCGTGCACGAAGGCCGCACTGTTGCGACCGGCTACTTCAATCGCCATTCGTTGATTGCCGGCCGGGCGGTTACCCGCGGCGAAGTCGGCAGCCTGAATCGGCTGTTGGACGATCGGCTGCTTTTGGCATTTTCCAAGCGCCTGCCTTTAGAGAACGGACGCAGTGCACGCCTCGTTTTTTCGGAGGCGGACCTGCTGCCGGGGCTGGTGATCGATTTCTTTCCACCCGATGCGGTGCTCCAGAGCAACACCGCCGGCATGGATCTGATGTTGACGAGGTTGACCGAACGCGTGCCGGTGTTGATTGAAGAAGTGTTTCAGGTGCCGCTCCGGGGGCTGGTGCTGCGCTGCGACTCGGCCGTGCGTCGGCTTGAGGCGGTGGAATCGTTCCGGAAGGTCGTTTGCGGAGATTCGGCCGTTCTGGCGCGGGCGGAGGTGTACGAGGATGGGGTGAGGTACGCCGCCGACCTGGTCGCCGGTCAAAAAACCGGTTTCTTCCTCGACCAGCGCGTCAATCGCATGCACTTCGGCTCCCTGGTTCGGGAAGTGCCTTCCGGCCGGGTCCTGGACCTGTTTTGCTATTCCGGCGGCTGGGGGCTGCGGGCTCTGAAAGAAGGCGCTGCGCATGCCACCTTCGTCGATGAGAGCCGCGATGCGTTGGCCCTGGTGGAAAGGGGGCTTGCCGCCAACGGGATCGCACCGGAACGGGCCGACCTCCGCCATGGAGACGTTTTTGACTTTCTGGCCCGCTGCGAGGATTCATACGACGCGGTGGTGGCCGATCCGCCGGCCTTTGTTAGGTCACGAAAAAACCTGCCGCAAGCCATCAAGGCCTATCAGAAACTGAACCGCCTGGCCTGGCGCAGGCTCAAGCCGGGGGGCGTGCTGTTCGCCTGCAGCTGCAGCTATCACCTTGCCGAAAGCGATTTTCTCAACCTGCTGGCCGAAGCCGTCGCCAAAGAACATGGTCTCGCCCACGTGATCTATCGGGGTGGCCCGGCGGAAGACCATCCGGTGCTTTTGTCCATGCCCGAGACCTCGTACCTGAAATGCATGGGGATACGGAAATTGGCGGCGGTCTGAAATCCCCACCCATCGGCGGTCAGCGTGTTCGGCATTGATTTTTTTCGCTTGCTTTTCCCCAGCGGTTTACTTAAAAGAGACAGGACTTCAAGCAACCGGCAACGCCTGGCCTTCGGGCGCATTGCCGGAACCACTCAACCATTCAAGGACGGAATACATGAACACAGGCGACCCTGGCAGTAGTCCGAGTCACCGAAGAGCCAAACACGTTTCAATGCCGGGTCTATTTGTCCGAGATCAGAACGCCGGCCAGCGAGCGACGCGCCCCTGATGTAAGGGCAGGCTCCTGACCGTTTTGGCCTCGAATCGATGGACCCAAGGCGGGTAGGAGATGCCCGATGACCACTTCCACTTCCCCGCAACTAATCCCTGAAAATTTGTCTGCATGCCGTCTCGAAGACCGTCAAGAGGTGGAGACGCTGCGCGACCGCCATCCGGCCGATATCGCCGAATACCTTGAAAACAGCGGTCTGAGCCCGCTGGAGATCGTGGAAACCCTGGTAAATATCGGCAACACGATCGCCATCGAGGCCTTTGAGCACCTGTCCCTGGAAACTCAACAGAGCTGCCTGGAAACCGGTCGGACTCGAACCATGTTGCAGTTCATCGAGAACATGGAGCCCGACGATCGGGTCGATCTGCTCAAGAAGGTGGATTCCGAGATCAGCGAGGCGATCATGCCGCTCATCGCCCAGGTCGAGCGTAATGAGATCCGACGCCTCTGGAACTACGATGAAGGCACGGCCGGCGCCGTCATGACCACCGATTATTGCAACCTGCCGCCCGAGATGAACGTCAAGGACGCTCTGGAGTCTCTTCGTCTGCAGGCGCCCAACAAGGAGACCATCTACCAGGTGTATCTCACCGACGGAGGGCACCATCTGCTAGGGGTGGCATCGCTCCGGGACATCATCATGTCCAAGCCGCAGGCCCGGCTCCGGGACATCATGGAAGAAAACGTCATTGCGGTGCATCACAACCTGGATGTCGAATCCGCTGCGGCCCAGATCCAGAAATACGACTTCCTTGCGATTCCGGTGGTGGACGGAGAGAACCGGCTGCTGGGGATCATCACGGTCGACGACGTGATCGACATCATCGAGGCCGAAAACACCGAGGACTTCCAACGGATTTCGGCCGTGGTCCCGTTTGAGGAGGAATACTTTAAACGCCCCATGCCGCGGCTTTTCTGGAGCCGTTTCTGCTGGCTGGCCATCCTATTGTTCACCTCGTTGATTTCGACCACCATCATGGAATGGAATGCCGCTACGCTGAAGGAGATGGTGGCGCTGGCCTTCTTCATCCCCATGGTGATCGGTACCTGCGGCAACGCCGCAACCCAGTCGGCGACCATGGTGGTGCGTGCGCTGGCGCTGGGTGAAGTCTGCCCGAAGGACTTCCTGCGGGTGTTCGGACGGGAGATGTGGATGGGTGCAGCCCTGGGAGTCACGTTGGGGTTGATGGCCTACTTCCGAGTCTTTCTGCAGGACCACAATCTTATGCTGGCCGCCATCGTCGGCTTGGCGTTGCTGGCGACCCTGATGCTGGCCAATCTGGGCGGCGCACTCATTCCGTTGGTACTGAAGCGTGCCAACCTCGATCCGGCGCTGACGGCAGGTCCCTTGATGGCTACGATCATCGACGCCATCGGGATCACCGTCTATTTCCAGCTCGCAATCATGCTCATGCGCGGGTTCGCGTGAGAAACGACCACCGGGTTGGAATCCGTCTTCAGGCCAGGTCCTTAAAAGATCAAAAAAGCTTCGCCCATTCACGCCGTTTGCGCTTGCGCCAGCTTTCCTGGTGATACAGGTAGCTGACGATGAGCGGGAGCACCGACCCCGCCTCGGCGAATACCATCTGCTCAAAAGCCGTATCCACTTTGCCCCAGGAGGAGGCTTCCTTGAGGGTGGAGCTCGAGCAGGCACCGTCACGCGCGTCGGCGACGGTGATCTGCACGGCGTATTTGTGCATGGGTACGTCCCGGCCCAGCACCTCGGCGCAGATGACCGTGTCCTGGATGAAATTCTTGGGCACCCCGCCGCCGATCATGAAGACGCCGGTGGTCTTGGCCTCCATTTTGATCCGGGTGAGCTCGTAAAAGTCACGGATGGAGTCCAGGGTCAGATGCCGGTCGGGCCGCTCCACCTGATGCTTGACTAGACCGAAGCCAGCGCTCGAATCGGTGAAGGCCGGGCAGAAGATGGGAACGTTGTGGCGATAGGCGAGTTCGACCAGCGAGCCCTTCTTGACGGCGTGCTCCGTCAGGTAGCGCCCCATCTCGTGGATGAACTCCCGGGAGGAATAAGGCTTGGGCGGCAGCGCGTCGGCGATTTTCTTGACCGTCATGTCGCAGGCCTGCAGCTGCTCCTCGTCGATGTAGGTGTCGTAGATGCGGTCGATGTAGAGCTCGCGCAGCTGGCGGTCGTCCGCGTTGGGCGAGCCCTGGTAATGTTTGAAGCCCAGGGCTTCGAAGAAGTCCATGTCCACGATGGATGCGCCGGTGGCCACTACGGCATCCACCATGTTGTACTGGACCATGTCGGCGTACACCTGCATACAGCCCGCCGCGCTGGTGCTGCCGGCCAGCGACAGCACGATGGTGCAGCCCTTGTCCCGCAGCATGCGCTCGAAAATGTCGGCCGCAGCGGCAGTGTCCCGCGAGGTGAAGGACATCTCGCGCATGGCGTCGATAATGGGAGTGGCGTCGAACGAGGTGACGTCAACGTGCCGCACGGGTTTTTTGAGAAGCGCTTTCTTTTTCATCCGACAACGTCCTTAGCTTTTTTCTAAACCCCTCACCTCTGGTGGAGGGCCTGAATTTGAGGGGGCAACCTGGGACCGCCCTGTTTCGGGTGGTGGCTTACCCGTTTTACGGTTGTGGGGTCCGCTCAAAACACCAGCTTAGAAATTTATAGATCAGCTTGGCGGCCAGGAAATCCGGTGCGCGGTTGTGGTCGCTTGGGCAGAGCTCGACCACATCGAACCCCACCACCCGGCAGCGCCGGCTCACCGCCTGCAACAGGCGGGTTACATCGTACCAGAAAAGGCCGCCGGGCTCCGGCGTGCCGGTGGACGGCATGACCGCTGGGTCGAATACGTCCAGGTCGATGGTGACGTAACACGCTGCCGGCAGCCGTGCGAGCACGGCGTCGATCCAGCCCGCGTCGTCGGCGATGTCGTGCGCCCAGAAGACACTGCCGGGCGTCAGGCTCGCCTGTTCGGCCCGGTCCATGCTGCGGATTCCGACCTGGACCATGGGGCAGATCTCCCGCGTCCGCGCCATGACGCAGGCATGGTTGAACCGGCTGCCCTCATACTCATCGCGCAGATCCGCGTGGGCGTCCAGCTGAAGCACGGCCATGCCCGGGTGGCGTGCGGCATGGGCCTGTATGCTGCCCACGCTCACCGAGTGTTCGCCGCCGACGACGATGACGAATTTACCTTTGTCGACATAGCCGCCGACACGCTCGCGCACGGCGGCTACCAGAACTTCGGGCGATGTCCGCTCGGTAACGGCCGGGGCCGTGAAGATGCCCTGACGAAAAACCTCGCTGCCGGTTTCGATGTCGAAGAGCTCCATATTGGCCGAGGCCGCGATGATGGCCTGCGGACCGCGGTCGGCGCCCTTCATCCACGTGGAGGTTTCGTCGTAGGGAACCGGCAACACGACGATGCGTGCCGCTTCTTCCCCGGCATATTCGGCTGGGATCGCACCGAAATCGGACATCAGGCGTTCAAATTTACCCGCAGGATCGGGTAATGGTAATTCACAAAGCACAGGGCCGCGAGCGCCGTTCCGTATTTCTTCTCCGGCACGAAGCTTTCGGTGATGAGGCGCCGATCCTTCAGCTCGAAATCGTCCGAGTATCCATTGTAGTAGAGCTCCTCGACGCTGGCGTGCAGCCGGCGCTCGATCTCCTGGATCGAGTGGTCGCCGTAGAGCTCGCACACGAGCCCGCCGTATTTGTGGCGCGTCTTCTTGTCGTAGAGCCAGCCGTAGATGATCCCGGCGGTGGCGCGTTCACCCTTGTTCACCGTGCACACGGAGAAGATGGACTCCATGACGGAGCCGTGGACCAGGCGCGCCGGCCTTGGAATTTCATTGGCGATGCTCGGCAGGATGGAGGAATAGGTCATGATGTTGCACATCTCGACGCCTGCCGCCTTGAGGGCGAGATGATAGGAACCCGCGTGAACGGTGAGGTCGCTTTGACCCGTCCCCCTGGTAACGAAGTAGTCTTTGGGGATGCGGTTACCAATGATCAGCTCACCCAAACGACCTTCCACGTGCAAGATATCTTCTTTTTCCACTCCCTGTGTTCCCCTTTAGTCTCATAAAAAATCCTGATTCGAGGTTTGCCCCCTGGACTTCAGATGCGGCCCCTTGTTATAGGCGCCGTGGGTCATCAAAAGTCCGCTCCAGCCGCTCGCGGCTCATCCCCGGGATACGGGATTTCCGCATTTTAAAGAGGCGTAAAAATAGCACTAAATTTTTTTTTTGCAATACTATTTTTTGTTAGTGATTCCAAATAGTTTTTAAAAGTATGGACTTTGACTGCGGCATCCCTCCTTTCGGCTCGACGTTATGGAAGCCCCGCCAGATACTGGCAGGCCGGCGCGATCAGAATGCTTTGCTCATCGTTGGATACCCGGCGGTAGCCTGCCGCCGCCTGCACCAGCTGGACGGCGGGAACTTTCAGGGCGGCCTGGAACTTCATCAAAGCGGCCGACGGTTGGTGCTCCTGCGCCCGGGCATCCACCAACAGGACCGGTCGACCGTCGTCGCTCAGGACGAAATCGACCTCCTGCTGGTCCTTGGTGCGGATGAAATTCAGGCTGAAGCGGCCATAGCCCATTTCGTTCCAGCTGGAAACCGCCCGACAAAGCTCCAGCGCCACCATGTTCTCAAAGCGCGCTTCGGCATCCCGCACCCGGGGAACGTCCCATAAGTAAATTTTCTGCCCTTCTTGAATCGCCCGGGGCACATCCTGCGACCAGGGCGCGAGGCTGAGAATTACAAAAAACCGTTGCAGGGTCATCAGCCAACTGCGGATCGTATTGTATGCCACCTGGAGACCCTGAGCCAGGGCCGGCACCGACAGCAAGCGCCCCACCTGGGCCGGCAGCAGGTGGTAGAGCGTTTCCAGCTCCGCGATTCCCTTGACCCCTGTCAGGTCCCGGATATCCTCACGGATCACCTGCTCAGCGTAGGCGGTAGACCAGCGCCGGTAGGAGGTCTTCCGGCCGGAGAGGAACGGCTCCGGGAAGCCGCTTTGCTCTGAAAGCGTATTCCACAGCGCCCCGAGTTCGGATTGCCGGTCCATGCTGACCTGCAGCGGGTTGTCGAAAAAGGCTTCCGGCGTCAGGTTGGCACGGCCCATCTCCGCCTGGGTGAACGGCCACAGGTGCAGCAAGTAATAGCGTCCGGCCAGGGAGTCGCCCCGGCGCTGGGGGTAATCCAGCCGGCTGCTGCCGGCTACCAGGAACTGGTAATCGCCTTCTACCCGGTCGAAGGCGCCCTTGAGGTATCTGCGCCAGCCGCGGTGCCGGTTGATCTCATCGAACATCACGAACGGCGTGGATTCGTCCCTGCGCTCGGCTTCTTCAAAGAACGTGGGGGTGCGGATCAACCGCGTGCGGTCTTCCGGTATTTCCCAGTTCACGTAAACATGGTTCGGATACGACTGCCCGATCATTCCCCCAAAGGTGGTCTTCCCGACGCGACGCGCTCCCGCCAAAAAAACCATGCGTTTTTCGCGGGTCAGTTCCCTCCATGTATTTCGGTACAGCGGACGATCCAGCATGGCCGGCATTGTTTCATATCACTGAAAGATAGTCAAGTCTAAATTTCATTGGTGTAAAAATTAACCAGGGTCGATGCAATGTCAATCGGCTGGATGATATTTTCGCCAGGGCAAGAATTTCCAGATTGCCCCATCTGTCGAGAAAGGTGTAAGAATAAAGCGGTGCGGCCGACTCCCGGCGAAAAACAATCATGGACAACGTGGAACGATCCAGGCATCCTCGGCAGGTAAGGGAGTATTACGATCATAATACCGAGCGCTTCCTGCGCTGGGGAAAGGATGAAGGCACTTTCAACATCCATGGGGCCTTATGGCCTCCGGGAGTTCGTTCGCTGGGTGAGGCCATGAATTATGCCAATGAGTTGGTCGCCCGCGAAATCGAGCGCTGCCCGTATCCGGCCGACCGGGTGCTCGACTTGGGCTGCGGGGTGGGCGGCACGCTTTTCTATCTCGGCCGGCGGCTGCCCGGCCTCCGATTGCTGCAAGGCATCAGCCTGAGCCCCGTTCAAGTAGACTATGCCCGCCGCCGGATTCCTGAAAATCAAAGGGACCGGTTTCATATCGCAGAAGGCTGTTTTTTGCAGCTGCCGGCCGAGCGGTTCGGGGCCGACTTTTGCTATGCCATCGAAGCCTTTGCGCACGGTCCGGATCCGGAAATCTTTTTCGGTGTTCAAGCGCAGGTGCTGCCGCCCGGTGGCAGGCTCGCCCTCATCGACGATTGCCTGAGCGATGCAATGCCCAGCCGAGATCTGCCCGCTCGGCACGCGAGGCTGCTCGACGTTTACCGTCGAAATTGGCTTCTGCCGGGTCTGCGAGGTGTTGCCGCGCTCAATTCCATCGCCGAAGCACAAGGCTTCCGCCTCATCCGGGATTGGAACCTGACCCCGCAGCTGCGCCTGAGCCGGCCGCGGGATCGGGCGATTGCACTGCTTTCTCGACTGTTCGGAGGCCGGATGGAGCGCCATACCTATCTCAAAGCGCTGGTGGGCGGGGATGCCAAGCAAAAATGCTATCTGGAAGGCCTGATCGATTATCGGCTGCTGGTTTTCGAAAAGCATGGAAGCGACCCGGGAAGCGATGGCTGATCTGAAAAGCCGCTTGGGCCTGCTGCGGTCCCAGGCGATCTACTTCTGGAAACCATTCACCCGGCGCAGGCTTCGCCGGTTCTACCGGCAGTTCGTCCGTCCGGGTTCTCTGGGCTTCGACATCGGGGCGCATCTGGGAAGCCGCAGCCGGGCGTTTCTGGATCTCGACGCCCGGGTCATCGCATTGGAGCCGCAGCCGGCATGCGCCGCCTATCTTCGCAAGCGCTGGCGCGGCGAGCCAATGTTTACGCTGATTCCCAAGGCCGTCGGCGCTCATGCGGGTAACGCCAGTATGCACATCAACCGCATGAATCCCACCATCAGCACCCTGTCGCCGGCCGATTGGAGATCGGCCATGGCTGCCGCCGCCATCCAGCGCGAACGCTGGGAGGATCGGGTCGAAGTGGAAGTGACCACCCTGGACCGGCTGATTGAAGATTACGGAATGCCCGATTTCTGCAAGATCGATGTGGAAGGATATGAAGCGCAGGCTCTTGCCGGTCTTTCCCGTCCGATCCCGGCACTTTCGTTCGAATTCATCAGCTTTGATGCCGGCGGGGCAAAGGCCTGCCTGCGCCGGTTGACGGCCCTGGGAGGCTATCGATTCAATTGGAGCCTGCGGGAGCGGCTGCGCCTGGAAAGCCCGGAGTGGGTTTCCGCGTCGCGCGTTGAGCAGATGATCGACAGCCTGGGCCCGGCCGTCGTTTCGGGAGACATTTACGCCCGCCTGGACCCATGACGGCGGAAAAGGCATGCGGCCTTCGTCGGCAGGACGCTGCCTGCGGCGAGGATTGTCGGTCCAGCGGGGTTCTGGTATGATGTTCATAGCGGTTCGGGGGTTGCCCACCGCGTCCGGCCGCAGTCGTCAAGGAGGCTTCGTGCTCGCCAAGGTCCTCAGCAGTGCGGTGCTTGGAATCGATGCGTATCGGGTGGAAGTGGAGGTGGACATCACTTCCGGGCTGCCTGCGTTTGCGACGGTCGGCCTGCCGGAGGCGGCGGTCAAGGAAAGCCGGGAACGGGTCAAATCGGCCATCTCCAATTCCGGGTACCGCTTCCCGGACGATCGGATCACGGTCAACCTGGCTCCGGCCGACATCAAGAAAGAAGGCACCGGCTTCGATCTGCCCATCGCGTTGGGGATTCTAACCGCTACCGGCATTATTCCGCAGGCGGCCATTTCGCGCTACCTGGTGCTGGGCGAGCTTTCCCTCGACGGCCGCGTCAAGCCGGTCAGGGGATCCCTGCCGATGGCGATCACCGCCCGCCAGTCCGGATTTTCAGCCATTATCGTGCCCTATGAAAACGGTTTGGAGGCGTCGGTCGTCGACGGCATCGACGTGCTGCCGGTCAAGACGCTGTCCGAAACGGTGGAGATGCTACGCGGCCAGATCGCCGTGGCCGCCGTGCGGGCGGACATTCAGTCCATTTTCAACAGAGACGGCGAATTTGATGTTGACTACGCCG
Organism: Desulfobacterales bacterium; assembly: GCA_030834695.1. Taxonomy (GTDB): domain Bacteria; phylum Desulfobacterota; class Desulfobacteria; order Desulfobacterales; family SpSt-501; genus SpSt-501. Next base: position 64,365 of record JAUQXK010000089.1, on the reverse strand, counting down.
AGGTGCGGGGGCAGGAGCACGTCAAACGCGCACTGGAAATCGCGGCGGCCGGCGGCCATAATCTGATCATGATCGGGCCGCCGGGCTCCGGCAAAACCATGCTGGCCAAGCGCCTGGCGACGATCCTTCCGCCCATCAGCTTTGCGGAGGCCATCGAGACCACCAAGGTGTTCAGCGTGGTGGGCATGCTGGAGAAAGGCGAGGCTCTGATCACGCGCCGTCCGTTCCGCTCGCCGCATCACACCATATCCGATGCCGGCCTGATCGGCGGCGGCCATATCCCCCGGCCGGGGGAGGTCAGCCTGGCGCATCACGGCGTGCTTTTTCTGGACGAGCTGCCGGAGTTCAAGAAGCATGTGCTGGAAGTTCTGCGCCAGCCGCTGGAAGACATGAAAGTGACCATCTCCCGCGCCGCCTCGGCCTTGACCTATCCGTCGAGCTTCATGCTGGTGGCGGCCATGAATCCCTGCCCGTGCGGCTATTTCGGCGACCGCAAGCACGCCTGCCGCTGCAGCTACCCTCAAATCCACCGCTACCGTGCGAAGATCTCGGGGCCGCTGCTCGACCGCATCGATATCCACGTTGAGGTGCCGGCGGTGCCCTATGCGGACCTCTTGCAGGACGCCCAGGGAGAGCCTTCGGTCGAGATCCGACAGCGCGTGACGCGCGCCCGGGACGTCCAGTCCGAGCGCTTCAGCCGCAGCCGCATCTTCTGCAACGCCCAGATGAGCAGCCGTCACATCCGCGCCCATTGCCGGATCGATGATTCGTCCCGCCGTCTGCTGGAGGCCGCGATCGACAAGTTCGGCCTCTCCGCCCGGGCCTTCAACCGGGTGCTCAAGATCGCCCGCACCATCGCCGATCTGGAAGGCGTTCCCGACGTCGGCGCTTCCCACATCTCCGAGGCGATCCAGTACCGCAACCTGGATCGGGGCACGCGGCTGTCGGCATGAAGGGCGCCGACCGGCTGCGCGACCTGATCGACTCCAGCCGCCGGGTGGTGGTCTTCACCGGGGCCGGTATCAGCACGGAGTCCGGGATCCCGGACTTCCGCAGCCCCGGAGGCATCTGGAGCCGTCATAAGCCGATCTACTTCGAAGACTTCCTGGCGAGCCAGGCCAAGCGCCGCGAATACTGGCGCCTGAAGTTTGTGGTGGACCGGGACATCCGGGAGGCCAAACCGAACGACGGACATCTGGCAGTTGCAAAGCTCGTTCGATCCGGCAAGGCCGCGCTCGTGATCACTCAAAACGTGGACGGTCTGCACCAGGCATCCGGCATCCCCGAGGAGCAGGTGATCGAGCTTCACGGCAACACCACCTATGCCGCCTGCCTGGACTGCGGCACGCGTTTCGAGTTGGCGCCGATTCGCGCGGCCTTCGAACGGGACGAGAGCCTGCCGGTCTGCGACCGCTGCGCCGGGATCGTCAAGACCGCCACCATCTCCTTCGGCCAGGCCATGCCTCCGGAGGCCATGCGCCGGGCCGAGGAAGCCACCCTGGCCTGCGACCTGTTCCTGGCCGTCGGCTCCTCGCTGGTGGTCTACCCCGCCGCCGGCTTCCCAGAGCTTGCCCGACGCAACGGCGCCCGCCTCGTCATCCTCAATCGCGACCCCACCCCGCTCGATTCCCTTGCGGACCTGGTGATGAACGCCGAGATTGGGCCGACTCTGGCCGTTGCTGTCCATCATCAGCGGTTCTGACTGATAAATCTAATTTTTCATACCTACCGTTTGGCCATCAAGGCCCATATGCCTGCGGCGGATAGGAGCGTTCCGCCGGCGAGATTGAAGCGGCGGCTGGCGTGGGGTGAGGACATGAGCTTGCGGGCGGAGGCCGCAAATACGGCATAAAGGCTCGCGTTCAGGATGGCCAGCGCCACAAACGTAATGGCCAGGATCCAGAGCTGGTGCGCAGCGCTGGCGCCGGGGCTCACGAATTGGGGGAGGAACGCCACGAAGAACACGATGCCCTTGGGATTGAGAGCGGTGACGAGATACGTGTTCGCGAAGAGCTTCCAGCGCGATGCCTCCGCGGCCGGGGTCAACAGGACGGCGGGCGACGCCCCGGCACGGAGCATTCTGATTCCAAGGCAAAGCAGGTACAGGCCGCCAGCCCACTTGACCAGGGTAAACCAGACGGCGGAGGCCTGCAGCAGCGCACCGAGGCCGAGAAGGGACAAGACCAACGCGGTCGAATCACCCAACGCGACGGCCGCCACCAAAGGCGCGTTCGACCGCCGCCCGTGGGCGACCGAGTAGCTGATGACGGTCAGGATCGTCGGCCCGGGGATCACCAGCAGCACTCCCGAGGCGGCGACAAAGGCGAGCCAGAGTTCGATGGGCATTGGGTGCTCCTGTCAGAAGGCATCGATTTCTTATCACGGAACACAGGGCCTAAAGCCTAAAGTCGTCCGTTACCGTGATTCGGGGCGCCGACGCGGCGGCCACACTCATGTTCGCGGACAGGAATTCGATATAATCGTCCAGGGTGCCGGCGTGGCTGGCCCGTTGGGCGGCGGCGAAGGCCTCCCTGCGAGCCGGGTCGCGGGCGTCCAGCAGCATTTCGCGCTTTTCTTCCTCAGTCAGCCTCGCGCAGCCATTCATCCAGCAGGTCCTCTTTTTCGAATACCCGAAAATACTCCCGTACCAGATCCATATCCAGGCGGCTCTTGTGGAGCTTCAGCAGCCGCTGGATATCCGGGGTGTCCACCGCATAGCGGTTTTTGGGGTCGTTGGCCAGCGCCTGAAGCTTAAGGCCGATCACGTCTTCGACCTGCAGGACCTTCACCGTCAGCTCGCCGTTCATCACGGGCATTGCGCGGGCCCGCTTCACCATGGCGCGACTGTATTTCCGCCTGGCAACGAGAAAATCCACCTGGCCCAGCGCCTTGAGCGGTGAGATGAAAGACAGGATGTCGGCGCTGCTGAAATCCTGCTTTTCATAGCCGAGCCCGGCCATGATCTTTTCCGCCGCCCCGGCCGACTCCTCCAACACCACGAAGTCGATGTCCTTCGTGAAGCGGAAAACACCCATCGTGCTCAGCGCCAGTCCTCCAGACAACGCAGCTTCGACCCCAGCTTCCGAAAACCGGCGGAGCAGATTCTGCAATACGACCTTAAAATTCATCAGCCCATCCAGAGAGCGTTTATGCCGCCAGCCTATCTTTCAGGCTGTTCTTTGTCAATTTATCTCCCGTCCAGTGAAGAAAAAGGGTTTATGAATCACGTGGCCAGAGGCAGGAAAAGCGAAAAGGCGCTGCCGCACCCCGGTTCGGACCGCACCTCGATTTTCCCTTCATGGGCCTCGGCGATAGTTTGGCATAGGCTCAGGCCCAGTCCGTAGCCGCCGCTCAAGCGCGAGCGGGAGGGGTCGGCGCGGAAGAAGGGATCGAAGATGCGCGGCCGGTCTTCGAGGGCTATCCCGACACCGTGATCGGTGATCCGGACGACGGCAAACGGCGGCCGCTTCTCCAGGTGGAGCTCGATCGGCCGGCTGCCGGCGGGCGAGTGCCGGACGGCATTGGCCAGCAGGTTTCGCATAACCGTTCGAATCAACTCCGGGTGGATGCGGCAGACGATGCCGGACGGCATGGCAACGGTTCTCACGCCCGGTGGCTGATTCTCGAATTCCCTAAGCGCGTCCTGCACCAGCGGTCCAAGCTCCATCGGCTCCCGCTGGAGTTCTCCCTGCTGATACCGGATGCGCGCGTTCTCAAGGATCGCGGCTGTCAAGGCCTCCATTTCGGCGACGTCTTGGCGAATGCTGTCCCGGGCCGGATCATCGGGCAGAAACTCGATGGCGACCTTGAGGCGGGTGAGCGGGGAGCGCAGCTCGTGGCTCAGGTCGAGCATGAGCCGCTCCCGGGCATGGAGCATCTCCCGGATGCGATCCGTCATTTCGTTGAAAGCCAAGGCCAGCTCCCGGAGCTCATCCGATCGCCGTAAATGCTTGCCGCGGATAGCGTCTTCCAGCCGCTCGCCCTGCGCGGGGTCTGGGCGTCGCAGGGGAACGCGGTGGTCGAGATTGCCGTGCCCTACTTCCAGGATCCCTTGCTTCAGCCAGGCGATGGGTTTGAGAATCCGCCGCAAGCTGAAATATGCCCCAGCCAGAATGAAGCTCACCAGGACCAGCAGCAGGATGACCGGTCGGGCGAGCTCGAGATCGGCCCAGCCCGGGCCGATCTCGAATATGAACTTCCCGGGGGCCTGTTGGAATTCGACCAGGACGCGGCCGCGTAAAAAAACGGCGGCCACGCCGGGCTGAGGCCGCCAGGCCGCCCGCCTCCGTTCCGGCAGGACCAGCGGCACATTCTCGGCTGTGCTCCAGCTCCGCTCCGGGTCGGTATAGCGCAGATGAAACGCCCCGGCCTCGGCCAAAGCGGAGGCCTTATCGAAGTCAGGGGGATTGCCGATTTCAGAGACGACCAGGGTCAGATAGTGGGCGAGAGTCTGGCTGTATTCGCGGCCGGCTTCGCTGCGGAAGTACCAGAAAAAGGCCCCGACAGCCATTTGAATGCCGAGTCCCGTCAGCAGGATCACGGCCAGCAGCTTCGTGAAGACCGAACCAAAGAGGCGATGGGTGATTCTGGCCATACAAACCGCGTGCTGTTGTCTTTTCGGCCTACGGCCGAAAGTCCAAGCCGCCGCTATGCGGACGGCCGTTGACATTCGTTTTCGTTCTGGTCACGCTGCCTTTTTGCCGATGAAAAGATACCCCGTGCCCCACACCGTCTTGATGTAGGCCGGCGACTGGGGATCGTCGCCCAGCTTCTGACGAATCCGGCTCACGGTGATGTCCACCGAACGATTAAAAGCGTCGCAGTCGATTCCGCGAAGCTCCTGCAAGATCTGATCGCGCGAGAGCACCTTGCCGGCGTGCCGCACAAGGAGGGCCAGGGCGGCAAACTCGTTGGTGGTAAGCTCGATGGGACGCCCCTGGAGCCTGGCCTGGCGCCGTTCGAAATCGATCTCTAGCTCCCCGAAGACCGCCTTCGAGGCACCCGGCGAAGGAGCCCGCCGCCGCAGCACCGCGTGGATGCGGGCGACGAGCTCCCGCGGCTCGAACGGCTTGGCCAGGTAGTCGTCCGCTCCCAGTTCGAGCCCGATTACTTTGTCAGCGACTTCCCCGCGTGCGGTGAGCATGATGATGGGCACCGCTGTCTCCGCCCGGATGGCCTTGCAGACCGAAAAGCCGTCCATCTCCGGCAACATGACATCCAGAATCACAAGATCGGGCGACTTCCGGCGCAGGAGCTTGAGCCCTTCCCGGGGGTGGGCCGCGGCTATCGTCGCGAAGCCGAAGTCCCTCAGGAAGCGCTTGAGCAGCAGGTTCAAGCGTTCGTCATCATCAATGATAAGGATAATGGGCTGCGTCGGCATCGATCTTGTTGCGCGTTCGTAAAGGAAGGACGGGTCCGCCGGTCAGAGCGGGCCGGCGGAACTCTGTTCCGTCGGCGACTATACTCCGGCTCGAAGGCCTTTTCCAGCTTTCTGACCCAGGCAGGTCAACGGCACGCTTTTCTCCTTATGCGGATAAGAAGGCCGATTTCAGCTGGTCAGCCCAGGCATGGATCGCCCCCCAGTCACGGTAGTCGCCCGCCTCGATTCCCTTAGTCCACATCTTATATTTCATCACGGCTTTGATCGTTGTGCCATAGCTGTTGTAGTCCAGCACGCCGGCAAACAGGCCCGCACTGACTGGCTTGATCTCCGGGACTTCTTCCCTGACCGGATTTAAAAAGGATTGGACTCTCGACTGGATTTCAGCGGAGGGTTTGGCGAGCGTCAGGCAGGTTAAAAAATAGGCGGTCGGTATGTTGCTTAAAATAGATCGGTGGGCGGCGACGAATTCGTTTGCCTCCGGGAGCCATCTGTCGCTTCGAATGGCGCTGCCCACCACCACTGCCTGATACGGACTTAAATCCTTGACGTTTCCCACCAATCGAATATCTACGGATGCACCAGCGGCACATAAATCTTTGGCAAGGACATCGGCGACTTCTCCAGTTGAGCCGTGCATGCTGGCATAGGCGATGAGTACCTTCTTCACTGCCTGCTTTTCAATCCCGCAACTGGCTTGTAAAAATTCGTTTTTGGCTCCCCATGCTGGTTTGGGGATGAGACCGTGCACACCTGTAAGGGCCAGGTTGGTTGTCAGCAAGGTGCTTGATTTTAAAAAATATCTTCTCGTGAGCGGCAACATGGAGCCTCCTTCCGGCGCAGGAGCTTGAGCCCTTCCCGGGGTGGGCCCCGGTGAGGGTCGCGAAACCAAAGTCCCCCAGGAAGCGATTGATCAGCCGGGTCAAGCGTTCGTCATAATCGATAATGAAGACCCGGCTGATAACCGAACGGGGTTTGCTCAGCCGTCAGCCTTCGGAATCGGGAATCCAGCGGCTGCGGTGCATTTTGCGGAATTTTTCCATTTTATCGATCAGCTTCGCTTTCTGCTCGGGAGAAAGCGTGCGGTGGAATTCCGCCAGCCGGCCGATGGCGAGATCCGCCAGTTCATCCATGCGGCTGCGGTGCTCGGCCACGATCTGCTTGAGGCGTTCCTGGTCCAGTTCGTCGGCGGCAAGCAGGGTCTTGAATTCGTTCGCGACCGCAAGATGCGCCGCCCTCATCGCCTTGCCTTTCGCCAGCAGCTCGGACTTGATCTGCTCCATCTGCCGGCGCTGGGCATCATTTGCGTCCAGCGATTCGGCGAGGTAATCGACCACAAACTCGGCCCCGGGATGGCGCTCATGACGGCAGCCATTGATCATGCCCGCAGCGAAAACCAGCGTGAGGGCGGTCAATACCAACAGTGTGTTCTTCATGACTTCCTCCTTCCGTTTTGTTGGGTACTATAGCTGTCTACCGGCCGGGCCCGCACGTGCGGCCCGCCTCTCTTCATTTTGGGTCCAAGATATCACCGGCCGAGGCGCAATGCTTTTCCAGGGAGTAACAACTGGTAACAATTTGTAGCGAAGGAAGCGGACGGATTCAAAGGCCGCCTTGACAGACTCCAAGCCCTCGTGCCAAAAGGAACCGCTGTCGGGGCCTGTGTTCCGACTGTTTAATGACGAGGAAATCGGCGGGAAATGCACTCAAACCCAGCTACCGAACAAACCGGCGCCAAAAACAGCGATCGGGTTTATCACACGCTCAAGACCCTGCGGCGATCGTTCATCCGCATCGGCATGGTGGTGCTAGTCTGTTCGATCGCCGGGTATTACCTGGCCGAGCCGATCCTCCGCTATCTGCAACAGGTGACGGGGGTGAAGCTGGCGGCCTACGGCGTTCCGGAGACGCTGTTTACGTTCTTGAACATCGCGCTGGCCTGCGGGGTCTTTGCGGGCATGCCGTATCTGCTCTATGCTCTGCTCTCCGGCGTTCAGCCCATGTTTCCGACCTTTACGCGCCGGATGGTGATCGGCTTCTGGCTGGCTTCCGTGGTCCTGTTCTATGCCGGGGTTCTTTTCTGCCTGAATATCTCGCTGCCGTATGGGGTTCAGTTCCTGCTCGAGTTCGAAGGCCCGCACCTGGAGGCCATCATCTCCGTGCGAAAGTTTGCGGCGTTCTGTCTGCTGTTTCTCTTCGGCTTCGGGATCATCTTTGAAATGCCGTTGGCGATGGTTCTGTTGGGACGGATCGGCGTTTTGACGCACCATGCCCTGGCAAGGAACCGGCGCTATGCCATTCTCGCCATCACCATCATCTCGGCCATCCTGACGCCGACGCCGGATGCCTTCAACCTCGCCATGATGGCCGTCCCGCTCTATCTATTGTTTGAAATCGGCCTGATCGGGATGCGCCTGGGAAAGACGGCCAGGGACGCGCACTGATCGGAGTGGGGGGCGGGTCTATTTGAGGATCCCGTATTCGCGCGCGGCCGTTTCGTCGTAGCGCGCCTTGCGCCCCTCGCAGCGCTCGCGCGGGCAAAGACGGCAGCTGAAGAAAGTGGATGCGGAAGGGAAGAAAATGCCGGATACGGATTTCCCGGGAAGCATCAGGAGGCTTTCGGTGAGCTGTACGCCGATCGCGGCAGGCGCCTCCCCGAACAGGGCAAACAGCTGCACCTGCGCCTGGATGGGCCAGTCCTCCAGCGACCCCGGACTCATCCAGGAAAGTTTGTCGAGGGCAAATTGCCGGCAAAGCCTCCGGATCAGCTCTGAACGCGCTTCGGCCAGGATGAGATTGCCGATCTGGTCGAGGTAGTATTGGGTCAGCATGTCCGCGGACTGGCGCGCGGCCTTCTCGATCCGGTGGCCGATCGTCACCACGGCGGGAAAGACCCGTCCGACATCGTCCAGGTTCTTGCGCAAGACCCGGCTCTTAAAACACTGGCCATCGATGACCACCTGGTCATCGTCTTTTTTTTCGATATACGCCGCTGTGAATACCGCCCGGGGTTCGGCCAGCGAAAGCGCCTGTCTGGTCAGTTCGGTGATCGATTGCAGATCCGTTGTCTTGAGTTTGGTCTTAACCGAATTTGGATCGAGATCGATGGGTATGGCGTCAATGATTTCCATGGCGCGGCCCTCCTGCAGGTGGACTTCGGGTGGTCCTTGAAAAATATAGCCCATCCCCGCAGCCGGTACAAGGCGAAAAACACCCCCTTCGGCGCAGAACGGACGGCGTAGCGGAGCAGGCGGCACGCCGAATTCGCTATAACGGTTCGGCCCTCGTCCGGCCCGACTGTTTACTTCGGACCGACGGCTTGACGCCGGTCCGCAAGGGTGGCATTCTGTGCCCGGATTCCATGCGCCGTTTTTCTTCCCGCAACGGTCGTCGAACCCACGGCCGAGGCCAACCCATCGGAGGACGGGCATGAACAAAATCGTCGATCTGCAGGCGTTCCGTGAAAAAGCGCTGGAACAGCGGAGTTTCACGCCCTGGCAGAAACGCTTCGGTGAATCCTACGGCACGCATACGCGCCTGTCCGATCTTTCCGACAAGACCCTTTTCAGCCTGGCGCAGCCTGGAGAGAACAGCTCTACGGCCTTTTATGAGATTATCATGGGAGCGCTCGATCTCGGTCCGGCCGCCAAATTCTACTATCTTGACAATGACGAACAGATGCGGGTGGTCGACATCCATTTGATGCTGGCCGACCATGTCCGATTTGAAATGATGAGACGCCTGGGCTGGCTGGCTATCCTGCCCTGCCAGGACATCAGTCTGATCGAGATGATCCAGCGATTCGAAGCCATGAAGCAGCAGTCCAAGCTTCACCCACCGGAGCTAAACGACTCGCACCCGGACTACGGAGCCTACCGCCAGCTGACGCGCGGCGACCAGGAGGTCTTTATCCGGCGGATGCTGCGCGACGCCATCGAGGCCTTTAAGAAGCAGTTGGGTGAATGAATCGGTCCGCAGCGCGCCGCGGACTTCATTATTCTTCGAGCCTGGCCTTGATCAACTCGATCACCTCCGCCGGCGACTTTGTGCGCAGGATCTCTTGAAACTGCGCCCGGTAGATCTGCACGGCGCTGATTCCCAGCGCGCTCAGGTCATAAATCTTCCAGCCGTCCCCTCGGTCATGCAGGTAGATTTCAACCGGAAATTCACGGGCCTGCCAGACCACCAAGGCCCGCACCCGGGCCCTTCCCGGAGCAATGATCGCCTGTTCCCGCACGGCCACGGTTTCATCCGTGTAGCGATGCTGGAGGCGGGAAAGATAAAAATCCGCCAGGAAGCGTGAGAATACCTGGACGAACTCCTGCCGCTCAATCGGAGAAAACAAAGCCCACTTGTTTGCCAACACCCGCCGAGAAAACTCCATGAAGTCGAAGTCGCGATACAGCACGTCGCGCAGCTTCTCCTGCTGCAGGGGCTTGCGGTCGGCCGGCTGGTAGGTTGGATCCATCAGGATGCGGCGGCCATCCTCGATGCTCTGCATCAGGGCCTCGCGCGGCTGGTCGCCAGCGGCCGCCGGCGCTACGACCAGCACCAGGCAGATGCCCAAAAGCGTGTATCCACCGCTCTTCGAAAGAAGAGTCATCGGCAAAGCCTGATTTTTGGGGGCCTGGCGCAACATTCTTATTGACTTTCGCATATGATATCTATATTGCGCTATTGGCTGAAATCGGGATGATTGATGGCGCAGTCATCCTTCAAAACCATTCACGTATCCACTCACCATCTTATCAAGGAGGTCAGAATGACGAAAGCAGATTTGATCGAGGCCATGGCCAAAGATGCCGGCATCACCAAGGTCGCCGCAGGCGCCGCTTTGGATTCGTTTGTCGACGGAATCGTCAAAACCCTTAAAAAGAAAGACGGCAAGATCACTCTGGTCGGCTTCGGCACCTTCTCCAAGGGTCGCCGCAAGGCCCGCAAGGGAAGAAATCCGCAGACCGGCGCCGAAATCAAGATCAAAGCCAGCACGGTCGTCAAGTTCAAGGCCGGCAAGAAGCTCAAGGCTTCGGTCTGATCCATCCGAATACGATGAAAGATTAAGGGCGGTTGGCCGTTTCGGCAACCGCCCTTTTTACAAAGCCGCCTCACCATACCACCTGAGAGCGCAAACCGCTGCCCTATGCCGCTGTGATGGCTTTGCGGATGCGCTCCATCGCTTTCTGTACGTTTTCATAGTCATTGAAGGCGCTGATGCGCACAAAACCGGCACCGCAGCGGCCGAAGCCCACCCCGGGCGTGCACACCACGTTGGCCTTCTCCAGCAAAAAATCGAAAAACTTCCACGAGTCCGTCTTCCCGTCCACCCAGATGTAGGGGGAATTGTCCCCGCCGATGCACTCATACCCCAGGGCCGTCATCTCTTTTCGGATCAGGGCCGCATTGCGCAGGTAGTCGTCAATGAGCTGCCGGCACTGGGTACGGCCCTCCGGGCTGTAAACCGCCTCGGCCGCGCGCTGCACCGGGTAGGACACTCCATTGAATTTGGTGGTGTGGCGCCGGTTCCAAAGGGGGTGCACCGGCCGGGGTTCGCCTGCGGCCGTGTAGGCCATGCACGATTTCGGCACGACCGTGTAGGCGCAGCGCGTGCCGGTGAACCCGGCCGTCTTGGAAAAGCTGCGGAATTCGATCGCGACGTCCCGGGCGCCATCGACCTCAAAAATCGAATGCGGCAGGCGGTCGTCGCGGATGAAGGTTTCGTAAGCCGCATCGAAGAGCAGGATGGCTTTATTCGTGCGGGCATAGTCCACCCATTGTGCCAGCTGGGCCTTGGTGATGGTACCGCCCGTGGGGTTGTTGGGGAAACAAAGGTAAATAAGATCGGCTTTTTCTTTCGGAATGGTTGGAATGAAGCCCGTCCGTCGGGTGCAGTCCATGTAGACCACGCCCTGATAGCGGCCGTCCGTGAAGTTGCCGGTGCGGCCCGCCATGACGTTGGTGTCGAGATAGACCGGATAGACCGGGTCGGGAATGGCCACCGTAATGTCGGTTGCGAAGATCTCCTGAAGATTGCCGTTGTCGCACTTGGCACCGTCGCTGATAAAAATTTCATCGGCGGAGATGTCGGCGCCGCGGGCCTGGAAATCCTCCCGCGCGATTTTCTCCCTGAGAAAGTCATAGCCCTGCTCGGGGCCGTAGCCGCGGAAGGTAGCCGCCTCCGCCATTTCGTCGACGGCCTTGTGGAAGGCCTTGATGCAGGCCGCCGGCAGCGGCCGGGTGACGTCGCCGATGCCGAGCTTGATGACGTCCTTGCCCGGGTGGTCCTTCTGAAACGCCGCCACACGCTTGGCAATGTCCGCAAACAGGTAAGAGGCCTGGAGCTTCAGGTAGTGTTCGTTGATCCGGATCATGATGTTCTCCTTAGACAATATGAGTTCCACCGAGCAAAAAGCTTCGGCGGATAAGTTTATCCATGCCCGCGGATCGGTTGCCGGCCGGCACCGGAATGATAAATGATAGCGGAGGCCGTTATCGGCTGGGAGCTTATATCGGCGATTTCTTTCAATGTCAAAAAATGCATATGGATGATGTCCACTACCGCCCCTAACCCGGCAACCTTCCTTGAAAACTCAAAAGTTATTGCTTGACTTCGGTTAGCATCCTTATTAGGAAAAACAAGTTATTTCAAGGACCATACCACTTCGGACCCTGTCAAACCGGATTGCCCAAGGACAGATCTTTCAACTTCGTTGACGAAGGGAGGACCTCGATGAAAAGGCAACACGCTTTAAAGGCAAGTCTGATCCTGATGGCGGGATGTTGGATCATCTCGGCACTGCTGTTGCCGGCGCCGGCTGCGGCGCGCAATATCAAGATTGGAATCGTGGACACTTACAGCGGGCCGCCGGCCGTTTTCGGGAACGACGCCCTCAACGGATTCAAGATGGCCGTCAACGAGATCAACAAGCAGGGGGTCCTGGGCAACAAGATCGAGTTTGTCACCCGGGACGACAAGTTCAAGGTGGACATCGGCCTCAACATGGCCAAGGAGCTCGTGCTGAAGGAAAACGTGGATCTCATCGTCGGAACGGTCAACAGCGGGCTGGCGATGGCCGTTTCCGATGCCGTGGCCAAGAAGGAGAAAATTCCCTTTTTCACCTGGATGGGCAAGAGCGAGAACATCACCGGGAAAGCGGGTCACCGCTACGTTTTCTCGACGACCGAGAACACCGCCATGGCCGGCAAGGCAGCGGCCACCGTACTGGCCAAGAAACCCATCAAGAAGATCTGGGTCGCAGGCGACGACTACGAGTACGGCCATGCCCTGGATGAAAGTTTCTCGCGCTACATGAAACAGCTGAAACCGGATGTGGAGTTTATCGGCAAGACCTGGTGGAAGGTCGGTGAACCGGATCTGGTGCCTTATTTTACCAGCATTCAAGCGGCCAAACCCGACCTCATTCATTTCTGCACCGGCGGCGCCAGCATGGCCAACGTGCTGAAGACCATCAAAACCACGGGCATCAACCAGAAAATACCCATTTACATCCACACCGCCATCGACTACGCCGTGCTCAAGCCGCTCGGAACCGAAGCCCCGGAAGGCGTGATGGGCACCATGGATTATTTGTTCTATTACCCGGAGTTGAGCAGCAACCAAAAATTCGTGAAAGAATATCAGGCGTTGTACAAAGCGCCTCCGGGTTTTCCGGCTTTTCATGCATACACCACGGCGTATCTTATTGCCGAAGCGTTCCGCCAGGCCGGCAAGATTGACCGGGAGAAATTCATCGACGCCATCGAGGGGCTCAAGGTTGACACGCCCGTCGGCAAGGTTGAAATGCGGGCTTGCGATCACCAGGCGGTTTATCCCATTCTTTTCGGAACGACCAAGATATCCAAGGAATACGGAGCAGCGGTCGCCACCGACATCATGACCCTGCGGGGGGCGGAGGTCATGCCGTCCTGCGAAGAGATCCAAGCCGCGCGCAAGTAATTTGAGTATGAATCATCTTTGCCCGCCCCACCCGCTGCGGTGAAGGGCGGGCAGATCGTTTAAGGGCGATACTCCTCATGGAAACCAGCTTCACCCTGGCCGGTCTCGCCAGTCAACTGCTGGTGGGGCTGAGCCGGGCCATGATTCTTTTCATCGTCTCCTCCGGGCTGAGCTTTATTCTTGGCGTCCTGCGTGTGCCCAACGTCGCGCACGGCTCGCTTTACATGATCGGCGCTTTCGCCGCGCATACCATTGCCGTCGCCTTCGAGGGCAGTGCGGCGGGATTCTGGCTCGCCATGCTTTGCGCTCCCCTGGTGGTGGCGGTGATCAGCCTGGTCGCCGAGCGGCTCCTGTTCTGCCATCTCTACGAGCGCGAGCACCTCATGCTGCTGCTGTTTACCTTCGCCCTGATGCTGATTCTGGGAGACCTCACCAAGATGACCTGGGGCGCGGACTACCGGTCCATCGTGGCGCCGCCCCTCCTCCAGGGGTCCGTTCCCGTGCTCGGCACGGCCTTTCCGCGGTACAATCTTTTTCTGCTCATGGTCGGACCGCTGGTGGCGATCGGCTTGTGGCTGCTTTCGACCAAGACCAAGTTCGGCAAGATCGCCCGGGCCGCCGCGGTGGACCGGGAAATGGTGGGCGCCATCGGCATCAACGTGAGCTGGGTGTTCGCCTTCGCCTTCGTACTGGGCTGCCTGCTGGCCGGCCTGGGAGGCGCGTTGGTGTCTCCGACCATCAGCATCACGCTCGGCATGGATCACTCCATCATCATCGAAGCCTTTCTCATCGTTACCATCGGCGGCCTGGGGAACATCTGGGGCGCCATGGTGGGTTCGCTGATCTTCGGAATCACTCAATCGGTGGGCGTTCTGGTCCTGCCGCAGTTTGCCATCGTCTTTCCCTATCTGGCGGTGGTCGTCATTCTGACCCTGAAGCCCACGGGCCTTTTGAAATCGGTCTGGTGAGAAGGCACGGCATGGTTAAAAACATCCTCCGCACCCCATCGTTTTTATGGACGGCGGCCGTGTTGCTGGTGCTGCTGCTGGTGCCGTTTATTGCCGGCCGGTTCTATGTTTACATCCTGGCCGTCATCTTCGTTTGGGGGCTGCTGGCCATGAGCCTGAACCTGCTGGTGGGGCATGGCGGCGCCTACCAGTTCCATCACGGCGCCTTTTACGGGGTCGGCGCCTATACCGCCGGACTGATCATCACCAAAACCGCGTTGCCGGCGTGGATCGGGCTTTGCGCCGGACCGGTGGCGGCGGCTTTCACCGGCCTGGTGGTCGGCGCCTTTTGCGTGCGTTTGAACAAGCTGTACTTCGGGATGCTGCAGATTTCCCTGGGCTCGCTGATCTGGATTCTGGCCTTGCGCTGGTACAGCCTCACCAACGGCGACGACGGAATCCACGGGATCCCGATGCCGGATCTGCTATCCGGCTCGGTTCCCGCCTATTACTTCATTCTCATCGTCGTGAGCGTTTGCCTCGCCTTGATGTACTTGATCCTGAAATCACCTTTCGGGGCGACGCTGCGCGCCGTGCGCGACAATCCCCAGCGCTGTCAGGCGGTCGGGATCAACGTGCGGCGCCATCAGTTGCTGGGCATCGTCATCGCGACGTTCTTTGCCGGCGTCGCCGGCGTGCTGTTCGTCGTCCTGGAGGGGTCGGTCTTTCCGGACATGCTCTTCTGGGTGCTGTCGCTCGAGATTTTCATCATGTGCCTGCTGGGCGGCTGGTTCACTTTTTTCGGCCCGATGCTGGGAGCGGCCATCATGGTGGCGCTGCGCACCTTTGTCGGGAGCTACACGGAATATTGGACCTTGATTCTCGGGGTGGTTCTCATCCTGCTCATTTTTTTCCTGCCGGATGGAATCATGGGGATCAATTTTAGAACGTGGCTGCGCAACCGAGAGCGGCGACGCTCGACGGACGTTGTCCGTTAGGCAGGCGGGACCCCATGCTGCAGGTCGAAAATCTCCAGAAATCGTTTGCGGACTTCAAGGCGGTCGCCGGCGCCAACCTCACGGTCCAGCAGGGCGATCTCGTGGCGGTGATCGGCCCGAACGGCGCCGGCAAGACCACCTTGTTCAACCTGGTCACCGGGCACCTCGCCCCCGATCGAGGCCGGATCCTTTTCAAGGGCGGGGACATCACGGGGTTGGCGGCCCATGAGATCTGCCGCAAGGGCATTGCCCGGTCTTTTCAGATCGCTAACATCTTTCCCCGGCTTTCGGTCTTTCGCAATGTCCAGGTTTCGGTGCTCTCCCAAAAGAAACTGAGCCACACCCTCTTTCGTCCGGCCCAGACGCTGGTGGTGGAGGAAACCAACCACATCCTCGACAGCGTGGGGCTCAGCGCCAAGAAGATGGATATCGCCGGCTCGCTCTCCCATGGCGACAAACGCGTCCTGGAAATCGCGATCGCGTTGGGAAACGAGCCGGAGCTGCTGATCCTGGATGAGCCCACGGCCGGGATGTCTCCGGATGAAACCACCACCACAATGGAACTGGTGAAGCGGCTCGCCATGGAGCAGGGGCTCACCATCCTCTTCTGCGAGCATGACATGGATGTGGTATTCAACGTGGCCACGAGCATCATGGTCATGCAGCACGGCCAGACCATTATCCAGGGCAAGCCGCAGGAAGTCCGGCAGAACATCACGGTCCAGGAAGCCTATTTGGGAGGTGTCTGACCCATGCTCGAGGTCCAGGGCATTCACACCTATTACGGGTTGAGCCACATCCTGTTCAACGTCTCCTTGAAAGTTCAAAGGGGGCAGGTGGTCTGCCTGCTGGGCCGCAACGGCGCCGGCAAGACAACCACCCTCAAAAGCATCATGGGATTGGTGCCGCCGCAGCGCGGCCGAGTGCGGCTGAACGGTGAGGACGTCAACGGCGTCGAGCCGTACCGGCTGGCCCGTAAGGGCATCGGCTACGTGCCCGACGATCGGCGGATTTTCGCGGACTTGACCGTGGGCGAGAACCTCGAGATCGCCGCCCGGCCGGTGCCGGGGTCCGAAGGCTGGACGAAGGAGCGCGTGTACGAGCTGTTCCCGCCGCTCAAACCCATGGACTCGCGCCGGGGCGGTTTGCTCAGCGGCGGCGAGCAGAAGCTGCTCGCCATCGCCCGTGCGCTGATGACGAACCCGCAATTGCTGCTCTTGGATGAACCCACCGAGGGTCTGGCTCCGATCATGGTCAAGATCTTCGAGGAGCGCATCCGCCGGCTGAAGGAACTCGGCCTGACGGTGCTCCTCGCCGAGCAGAATCTGAAGTTCACGCTCGGACTGAGCGACTACGGCTATATCATCGACAACGGCCGCATCCGCTGCGAGGGGCCGGTTGCCGAGCTGGTGGACAACGAAGAGGTCCGCCGGATCTGCGGAATATAAACCACCCGGCCAGCCCGTCCCGGCAGGCGGTTTGCGGGATTAAAATGAGGAAGCTGCAATGACCTATTACGACATTCAGGAGATTCAGCCCAAGAAGCCCGCCGAAGGCGTCGAGATGCGCGCCATTCACGGCGAGCGCATGACGCTTGCTTTTTTCACGATAGCGCAGGGTTCCGGCATTCCCGAGCACGCCCATCCGCACGAGCAGATCGGCATGGTTTTGAAGGGCAAGCTGCAGCTTATGATTGCAGGGGAAAAACGCATCGTCGCCCCCGGCGGCGCCTACCACATCCCGTCCAACGCCACCCACTCCGGCCTGTGCGTCGAAGGGCCGGTCGAGGTCCTCGAAATGTTTTCGCCGGTGCGTGAGGACTGGCTGAGGTCCTGATCCCATAGCCCGGAGAATAGGGACCCAGGCCAAAACCGGTTGTGAATGAGCAAAAGACCCCCAAGGAAACCCTTTTTCCGGTCTCCGACCCGGATCTGTGATGCGCGGAGGTGGTGGGGATCAAGTTCGAAAGCGTGGTCCGTCAAGTCTACTGGGCCTACCCCACGGTGCCGTCGC
The DNA here is from genome assembly GCA_030834695.1 of Desulfobacterales bacterium. Classification (GTDB taxonomy): domain Bacteria; phylum Desulfobacterota; class Desulfobacteria; order Desulfobacterales; family SpSt-501; genus SpSt-501. Next base: position 47,073 of record JAUQXK010000089.1, on the reverse strand, counting down.
CATATTACAGGACGAATGCCTGATGCATTTGAGGAATTTAGGAAAACGAAATCTATCGGCTTTATTCCTTCAGTTTCCCCCTTTGGCAAAGGGGGCCAGGGGGATTTTGAGATCGATTTCCTTGAACGCATAAAGATGCTGTTATGTGTCTTTCCGGCGAGCCCTGGATCAGGTCCAGGACAGGCCCAGGATCAATGATCTCCGGGGCAGGCGCTGGAATCCAAATGCTTTCTGGATGTCGGATCAAGTCCGGCATGACGGTACCATTTCGGGATGATTAATATGAAGAGCCGGATTGATAAGTTGTGGGCCGATTTCTATGAGTGGCCTGAAAGGTGGGCTGGGATCTCCGAGGATGTCCCCTGCGGAGAGGGGATCATCGCGATCTATAAGCCGTTCGTGGAGGGATTGCTGTCACGGCTCAGTCTGAACACGGTTAAGAGACACCTGGACAATTTGTGGCTGCTGGGAGGGGAGCTGATCCGGGAGATCAATATGAATCCGAAGCTCCGGGAAAAAGTCCCGATGGATCTGCTCCTGGCCAATGTCGATGAGACCGGCGGGCCTTATTGCCGGCATCTGGATTCGGAAGAGCAAATGCGGGCGTATGACGCAACCTGCAAAAAGCTATTCAAGTTTCTGCAGGAGCGGATGCCGACCGAAGCTTGAGTTGCCGGCTGGCATCGGGTTGATTTCTCCAAGGTCGGCGTCAGCCCCGTTGCTGGGTTCAAGGGGGCCTGCGCATGAGAATTGTCGATGTCACCATCCCCGTGTCGGCGGATGAAAGCGTTTCCGGCGTGCTGGGGCTGCCGCAGGGGTTTGCGGCCGGCCGCAGCGCGGCCGTAATTGTGGCCCACGGGGCCGGCAACGACATGAACAACCCGCTCCTGGTCCATTTCGGCGAGGGCCTCTGCCGGGCGGGTTATCTCAGCCTGCGCTTCAACTTTCCCTACAAGGAAAAAGGCCAGAGAGCGCCGGACCCCCAGCCGAAACTGGTCCGTACGTGGCAGGCCGCTTTCGAATTCGTCAAGAACCATCCCGAATTCGGCGCGCCGCGTATCGTTGTCGCCGGCAAGTCCATGGGCGGCCGGGTGGCCTCCCAGATGGCGGCCGACGGACTGCTGGCGGCCAAAGCGCTGGTCTTCCTCGGTTACCCCCTGCATCCGCCCGGCAAGACCGGGCAGCTGCGCGATGCCCACCTCTACCGCATCGCCGTCCCCATGCTGTTTTTTGCCGGCACCCGCGATAGGCTTTGCGACAACGATCTTCTCCGGAAGGTGCTGAGACGCCTGAACGCGCCGCAGGAGCTCGAAACCATCGAGGGCGGCGACCACTCCTTTGACCTGCCGAAGGCGTTCAAGGCCTCCGCGGAGGACGTGTACGCAAGAATCCTGCAAAGGACCGTATCCTGGCTGCATCAAACCGTGTGAGTCTGTCCAACGCCCCGCATCAAAGGAGGCGGAGGAATTTTAAGGAGGAAAATCGTGGCCATTCTGCTCAAACCTGTCGACAAAGTGGAAATCCTCACCCTGCAGGACAATTTCATCGACATCGCCGCTCATGACGGTACGGCCATCGTGCAGCGGCCGGCCTCGGTGGATGCCTCCGGCAACCGCGTGAGCGTACTGGCCGAACACGGGTTCTCGGCCGTGGTCAGTCTGACGGCGGAGGGCCAGACCCGAAAGGCGCTTTTCGATTTCGGGTTTTCCGAAAAAGGGGCCCTTCAGAACGCACGCACCCTGGGTGCGGACCTGGCGGAGATCGAAGCTATGGTCCTCTCCCATGGGCACATGGACCACCACGGCGGGCTTTCGGCCTTCGTGGAAAGCCTCGGCGGCAAAAGAATCGAGCTGGTGCTGCACCCGGCCGCATTCCGGGGCTCGCGTTACATCAAGCTTTCGGAGGAGCGCAGGCTGCGCCTGCCTGCACCTGACCGCGATCGGCTCGAAAAGGCGGGCGTTCGGGTCGTGCCGTCAGCAGCCCCTCACCCCTTGCTGAACGGTGCCCTGCTGTTCCTGGGGGAAATTCCCAGGCGAACCGATTTTGAGAAGGGCATGCTGAAGGCGCGCTATGAGGAAGGAGGCGCGGAAAAGTTCGACCCCATCGAGGATGATTCCGCCGTCGTGGCCCATGTCAAAGGGCAGGGTCTCGTCGTTCTATCCGGATGCGCCCACTCCGGGATCGTCAACACGGTCGCCTATGCCCGGGAGGTCACGGGGGTGGACCCGGTCTTCGTGGTGATGGGCGGTTTTCACCTCACGGGAGCCGACTTCGAGCCCATCATCGGGGATACCACGGAGGCCCTCAAAGCGTTCAATCCACGTTACATCGTGCCCACCCACTGCACCGGCCGCAAGGCTTCCGTGCACATCGAGCGCGAAATGCCGGAAAAGTTCCTGCTGAACATGTCGGGGACGAAGATGGTGTTCGCAGCCTGAGGTCCAGCCGGAGGGCCGGGATTCAAGCTTTCGTTCGAGCGGCCGATAACTTTGGAAGCAAGGGTTCAAGCGCCGGCCATCAGGCGGCCTGTTTTTTTGAACGGTTGCGCCCTTGGCGCTCAGCGGGGCGGGTAATTCCATCGGTTTCAGCGAGAGGGCACATCATGACATTGGATCCCGGCAAGATTTCGGTTCTGCTGGTCGAAGATGCGGCGGTCATGCGCAAAATCGAGGTCAAGACGCTCAAGGGCCTCGGCTTCGAACGCATCATCGAGGCTGCGGACGGCCAGGCGGCTTTGGCCGTTCTGGAAAAAAGCGCATCCGTCGAGCTCATCATCAGCGACTGGAACATGCCCAACATGGACGGCTACGAGCTGGTGAAATGGGTGCGGGCGAATCCGGCCACCCGTACCGTGCCTTTTCTAATGGCTACCGGCCAAGGGGAAAAGAAACAGGAGCAGAAGGCGCTCGCCGCCGGGGTCAACAGCTTCGTGGCCAAGCCCTTCAACGAGCAGGAGCTGAAAGCCAAAATCGACGAGGCCTTCGGGGTCCAGACGCAGGAACACCAGACCGCCCCCATGACGGCCGCCGAGCGCAAGACCGCCAGCGGCAAGGTCCGCATCCGCGCCGCCCACATCCAGATCACGGACCACCTGGTGCTCGGCGTCCTCAAGCATCTCATCGCCAAAGGCGAGCTTCAGCCCGCCACCTTCGAGCTTGAGACCGAGTGCATGGCCGGCTGGAATCCAGTGCAGGCCGCCCTGGAATCCGGCGCGGTCGACGCCGCCTGCGTGCTGGCGCCTATCGCCATGGACCTCTTCGGCTACGGGGTGCCGATCCGGCTGGTCCTGCTAGCCCACAAGAACGGCAGCATCTTCGTGCGCAACAAAACCGGCCGCTTCCAGCCGCCCTATGGCGATTTCTTCCGAGGCAAGACCTTTTATATTCCTCACAAGTTGTCGATCCACCACCTGCTGGCGCATCATTTCTTCAGCAGCGTCGGGCTGAAACCCGGACTTGCCGGCGAAGGCATCAACGATGTGGTCTTCGAAATTGTGGCGCCCATTAAGATGCAGGAGTTCATGCAGGGCAACCCGGATGCGGCCGGGTTCATGGTGGCGGAACCTCTGGGCACCAAGGCCATCGCCGCCGGCGCCGCCGAGCTGCAATTTCTATCGAGCGAACTGTGGGAGAACCACCCCTGCTGTGTCGTGGCCATGCAACAGGCCTTCATCGACGCGTACCCGGAGGTGGTTTACGAGTTCACCGACATGCTGATGCAGGCGGGCAAGTTCATCGAGAAGAAGCCCGAGCGCGCGGCTGAGATCGGCGTGGCGTTCCTCGACCCCGAGAAAAAACTGGGTCTGAAGGTTCCGATCCTTAAAAACGTGCTGACCGAATCCAGGGGGATCAAGACCGGCGATCTCTTCCCGGATGTCGGGGCACTGAAGCAGATGCACACTTACATGCACGAGCGCATGGGCATCGGCAAGCCCATCGCCATGGACCGGTTTGTGGATTTGCGCTTTGCGGAAAAAGCCTACCGCAGCTGCAACCAGGCACCGCTCACCTCCCGGCTGAATGCCGACAGCCACACCGCCGCGGCTATCCTGAACCGCGGCGGAGAGACGGACAACACCGATTCCAAGAGCAAGCTCAACCTGGAGGGCAAATACTTGGCTTTCGGCCTCGGCGGCCAGGAGTTCGGGATCGACATCCTGAAAATCAAGGAGATCGTCGGCATGCAGCGCATTCACGCCATGCCGGACACGCCCGCCTACATTCAGGGGGTGATCAACCTGCGGGGCAAGGTGGTCCCCGTAATGGATCTCAAGGAGCGGTTCGGCATGGGGGCGCTGCAAGAGAACAGCCGCAACTGCATTGTGGTCCTGGAGACCGCCTCGGCCGAGGGCCGCAGGCTGATGGGCCTTGCGGTGGAAACGGTCTTCGAAGTGATGGCGGTCAAGCCCACCGACATCGAGCCGACGCCGACCTGCGGGTTGGGTGTGGACACCCGCCATATCCTGGCCATGGCCAAGACCGGCAGGACCGGGGTGAAGCTGCTGCTCAATATCGACCACATTCTCGCCGGCGAGACGGCCGCGGCGCCTGCCTGACCGTCAGGGCTGCGGGCAGTCGAAAATAATTTCACGCGCCCCTTTGCGGCCAGGTTGGCCGACCGGGTCACCGTTTGAGGCGGACCAACTCCTTATCGAGGACATCGAGCGCCTGCGTCACCATCCCCAGGTCGGCCTGGGTGCCCATGTGGCCTAAACGAAAAACCTTGCCGGCGATCGGCCCGTAGCTGCCGCCCGCCACCAGACCGTGTCGGCGCAGCCGTTGGTCGAGTTCGCTCCAGGCCACCCCGGGGGGCACGTTGACGGCCGTGACGGTGGGCGAGGGCACCGCGCCGGGAGCGGGATACAAGCTGCAGCCCATCTCGACCAGCCGCTTGCGGCAGCAGGCCGCCACGTCCTCATGACGTCTGAAACAATTTTCCAGCCCCTCCTTCAAAACAGCCTCGGCCCCGGCGTTGAGGCCGGCCGTGGCCTGCCAGCCCGGCGTGTAGGGAAAGTAGTGCTTCTCCACGGCTGTTTTAAAAGGTTTGACAGCGTCATAGCCGACGTAATTCACTTCATCGATGACCTCCCAGGCCTTTTCACTGACAGAGAGAAAGCAGGTGTCCGGCAGCGCTGAAAGACATTTTTGCGCGCCGCCCAGGCAGAGGTCGATGTGCCATTCATCCGGCAGCACCGGAGCGCCGCCGATGCTCGACACCGCATCCACGTAGAGCAGGGGGACTCCCATCTCCTGCTTCAAGCGTCCAAGCCCGTCGATGGGGTTGAGCGTACCGGAAGGCGTCTCGCAGTGCACCACGGTGATCATTTTGGGTTTGAACTCGGAGACGGCGTTCCGGACGTCCGCAAGGTCGGACAGCGTTTCGTTATAGGGCAGCCCGACCTTGCGGACCTCCGCTCCGATGCAGGCGGCCATGTCTCCGATCCCGTACCCGTATACCCCGGTGCCGATCGCCAGCACCCGGTCGCCGGGCAGAAGGCAGCTTTTCAGGGCGCCCCACAGCGCCATCATCCCTTCCCCGAGCAAGATGACCACGGGGTTGCGGGTCTGGAGGATGCGCTTGAGGTTTGTCTCGGTTTGAGTGTAAAGCTCGATATACTCTTTTTCGAGATCGGCGGAACCGTAGTCCGTCCGGTAGGCTTCCAGAACGGCCGGGTGGGCCTTCACGGGCCCCGGGACCATGGGAATGGGATAGGTTTTCATGATATGTTCCTTTCAAGTAAGTTGGGTCATTTTCTGTGGGAGCGGCTTTCCAGCCGCGACGATCGAGGCTGAAAGCCTCTTCCACCAAAAAACTTTCTTGCCGATAAAGTGGCGTCGCGCGCCATGGCTGGCTTAACACGTAACGCTCAAAACTTAAAACGCTTCTTGGATTCGATTGAACTCAACCGCCTCGACGCCTTCACCCAGAGCGCTGACGCCCGGAAGCCGGAAATGGATCATCGCCGCGTCCCTTCTGGCGCTTTTTCTGGGGGCCCTGGATGCGCTGGTGATGTCCGCCGCCATGCCGACGGTGGTGGCGGACCTGGGCGGTCTGGACCTTTACAGCTGGGTGTATTCGGCCTACCTCCTGACGCGCACGGTTTGTCTTCCCATTTTCGGCAAGCTCGCCGACATCTATCGGACCAAAACCCTGTACGCGGTGTCGATCGTGATTTTCATCTCGGCGTCTCTGGCGGCCGGTTTTGCAGAAAGCATGAATTTTCTCATCGCCTGCCGTGCACTTCAGGGCATCGGCGCCGGCGGTAATTTCGCCCTGGTTTATATTGTCCTGGCGGACATCTCACCCCCCGAGGAGCGTGCGAAGACCCTTTCCCTGGGAAGCTTCGTCTGGGGGCTGGCGAGTGTATTGGGACCGACCATGGGCGGCTTTATTGTCGCCTATTTTTCCTGGCCCTGGATTTTTTTCATCAACGTGCCGCTCGGCGTGCTATCGCTGATCGGAGTGAGCCTGTATCTCGTCGAAACTCGTGAGAAGCGGGATAAAGCGGCCATCGATTTCGCCGGCGCCCTGACCCTTTCACTCGCCATCGTGAGCCTGCTTTTCATTTTCCTGCTGGCCGGTCAGACCTATGCCTGGGGCTCTCCGCAGGTTCTCATGCTCGGAGCCGCTACGATCATTTTCGGTGCGTGGTTCTACGTCTCCGAGCGGCGCGCGAAGGATCCGATCCTGCCCATCTCCTTTTTTGGGCGGCGGGGCTTCAGCATCGGCAACGCCGCTGTGTTCATGAGCAGCTTCGCCATTTTCGCTTTCTTCGGATTCGCACCGCTGTTCATCCAGGGAGCATTGGGCAAAAGCCCGGTGGAAGTCGGTTCGACCGTGCTCGCCCTCAGTCTGGGATGGTCGGTCGGATCCGTGGTTCTGGGGCGTTTGATCCGTTACTGGGGAAGCCGGGGCTCCGCCGCCGCCGGCGCGGTTTTTCTTTCGGCCGGCTGCGCTCTCACGCTCACGTTTTCGACCGCCACTTCCACGACGGCCTGCTTCTGGGTGTTCGCTCTGGTAGGGGTCGGCATGGGGTTTGTGGCCCTGGCGACCATCCTGGTCGTTCAGAACAGCGTCGAGCCTTCCGACTTGGGAGTGGCCACCGCTTCACACCAGTTCTCCCGCAACCTCGGCGGTACGGTCGGGGTCGGTGTCTGCGGCGGCGTTTTCACTCAAGGGTTTTCTACGGCCATGCAATCCGCCCTATCCGGCGGCCGGATGGAGAAACTTCCTGAATTTCTGGCCGACCAGATCCGCCGGAGCCCCGACAGCGTTCTCCGGCCGGATGTTCAGGCCCAGCTGGCACCGGACATGATTTTTCAGCTCCATCAGGCCATCTCCCAAGGGGTGCTGCCCGTCTTCTGGGCCACGATTGCGGCTGCCGTCGCCTGCCTGGTTTGCTGCCTGCTGTTGCCGCGGGAGAAGCCTTGAAGGACCGGTCCGGCGCATTACCGGGAAAACCATCGGGTTATTACTCCGGCAAGTAAACAGGTTCAACTTGAGCTGAGGTTCGGCGGGGCGGGTTTTCGGCCGCAGCGCGCCGCAACCAATTCTTCAGGCGACTCTGCCCCGCCCCCAATCCGTATAGAGGAACCGCGCACAGGCAGAGACGACCGTCGGCTGCGTGGGCATCGGTCCTCCGGGGCTGTCCGGAACCATATGATGCGGGCTTGCTGCCGTACGCTGGTTCGTTGAACGGATGGTTGCGGTGCGCTGCGGCCGAAAACCCGCCCCGCCGATGAGTGATAGGGCCACATTGAACATATTTTATTGCCGGAGTAATAACGTCCATCGCCGATACGCCATGATTTCGATTGAATCGAGGCCGGTGGGTGTCTGGATTTTGTGTTGACTTCACGTCGGAGTTACTTCATATTTCTCGCCATGTTTCGATCAGGATTTCTTTCCTTTGAATCACCCCCAAATCTACTGCAATTTGCATAACTGACGATACTTGGGCCGTGCGGCGGCACCGAGAACCCTGCACCCAAAAAGGAGAGAATTGATGAAGAAAAAACTGTTGGTTGCAATGCTGGTTTTGTCTGTGGCGGCGTTTTTGTGCACGTTCAACGCATCGACGGCCCTCGCGGCGAAAAAATTCGTTTCCATCGCCTCGGGCTGGGTGGTTGGGGTTTATTATCCACTGGCAGGCGCAATCTCCAACATCGCCCACAAGAACCTGCCCGACATTAAAATCACCGTGGAATCCTCGGGCGCTTCGATCGCCAACGCCAAACTGATCGCCTCAGGCGACGCTGACATGGCCATTCTCCAAAACGATACCGCCTATTACGCCTTGAAAGGTCTCAAGCCCATGTTCGACAAGGAGGTGGCCAACATACGCGGGATCACCTCTCTCTACCAGGAGCACTGCCAGATCCAGGCGCGCAAGGACTCCAAGATCGCTACGGTGGCGGACCTTAAAGGCAAACGCGTCTGCGTCGGCCCGCTGGGCAGCGGTACGGAGCTAAACGCTGTACAGATCCTGGAGGTCTACGGCATGAAGTTCGACGATTTCGCCAAGGTCGAGCGTCTGACGGCCACCGAGTCCTCGGACTATCTCAAGGACGGCCGCATCGACGCGGCCTTTTACTCCGTCGGCGTGGGGGCGGCCGGCCTGGTCGACACCGCCATGACCGTCGACTGCGTCATCGTGCCCGTCGACGGCAGCCAGCGCGACGATTTAATGAAAAAGCATTCCTTCTTCACCAAGGCCGTTGTTCCCAAGGGAGCCTACAAAGGCGTCGATACCGATATTCCCACTGTGGCTGTGATGGCGATCTTGGCGGCCCGGGCCGAAATGGAAGAGGCCATGGCCTACCAGATCACCAAGGCCATCTTTGACAATCTAAAGGACATCGAGCGGGCGCATGCCAAGGGCAAAGAGCTGACGCTCGCAACCGCGCTGACCGGCATGTCGATCCCGCTGCACCCGGGCGCCGAAAAATTCTACAAGGAAAAGGGCATCATGAAGTAGCATTTGATCATCCCCACACGAAGATGATTCTGCCCCGCCGGCCGCAATCGGCGGGGCAGTTGTGTCATGCCAAAACGAAAAGCCATAATCGGTTGGGCGTTGGCGGGGGTGACCCTGGCCTGCCTACTGGTCTTGCCCGTGCAGACGCTCGAGGTGCGCAGCCGACGGGCGGACAGGGTCATTTTTCGAGAGCAAACAGAGCCGGGCGACGTCTTCACGTTCGCCTACATCCATTCCATCGAGAAAATCCCCATTGAGGGAGTTTTCGCCGTGGAGGCGGACGGTGCGCTTCGGGTGGTGGAAACCCGGTTTCCGTCCTACGGAGCGGGACTGCCTTCCCAGGCGACGGGCAAGAGCGAAGACGGGAAATGGATGGTGGCGCCCGGAGGGCAGAAGCTGCCTGAGTTCAGCTTTTACATTTCGCCGATCAACCGGCCGTCTTTGCGTATGGAAGCTAAAACACTTGATCTAACGAACCTCATCGATTCGGGAGACGTTGTTGTCGTGGCCGTTCGACGATACCCCTTTCTCCTGATGCGCTTGGGGCACAACTAATTTTTAGGATGGAGCATGGAAGAGAAGATCGTTCGCGACGAAGCCTTGGTGAAAAAAGCCGAAGAAATGATCGAGAAGCAGGAATTCGGTGAGCGGCGCCTTTCCGGAATTCCTTACCAGATCACGTTCCTGCTTGCCATCGCCTTTTCCTGTTTCCAGCTCTACACCGCTTTTTTCGGCGTGCTGACCTCCACCCTCCAGCGCTCCATCCACCTGACATTCGCCATCATCCTGTGTTTTCTTTTCTATCCGTTTTCAAAGAAGTCGAAGCGCAAGAGCATTCATTTCCTGGATTTCGCCCTGGCGGTGGTGGCGGGCGCGTCCGTTATCTATGTCACCCTGTTTTACGAGGACCTGGTAAAGCGGATCGGCGATCCGACCAGCCTGGACCTCGCCGTGGGAGTTACGGCGATCCTGCTGGTCCTGGAGGCCTCGCGGCGGGCGGTGGGCTGGCCCCTGGTGATCATCACCGGCCTCTTCGTGATCTACGGTCTGTTCGGCCCTTATTTTCCGGGGATTCTCGCCCATCGCGGGTACTCGTTCCGTCGGATCGTCGACCACCTCTATCTGACCAGCGAGGGTATCTTCGGGATTCCGCTGTGGGTTTCCTCCACTTTCGTGTATGCCTTTGTTCTCTTCGGAGCGATATTTGAAAGAACCGGCGCCGGTGAATTCCTGATGAAGCTCGCCATGTCGCTGGTCGGCCATACCCGCGGCGGCCCGGCCAAGGTCTCGGTCGTAGCGAGCGCCTTCATGGGCACGATCTCGGGCAGCGGAGTCGCCAACACCGCCACCATCGGAACGCTCACCATTCCCCTGATGAAAAAGGTCGGGTTCAAACCGGAGCTGGCCGGCGGCATCGACACGGCCGCGGGCGGCAACGGCCAGCTCATGCCGCCGGTCATGGGCGCGGCTGCTTTTGTCATGGCCGAATTTCTAGGCATTCCCTATCTGGATGTGTGCGTCGCCGCGGCGCTCCCAGCGGTGATCGACCAGCTGGCGCTGCTGGGCGCCGTGCATCTGCTGGCCACCAAGTACGGGTTCAAGGGCGTGCCGCGGGCGCAGCTTCCCAAGTTTTTCCCCACCCTGGCGAGCGGTCTTCATTTCCTGGTGCCCATTTTCGTTCTGCTGTACGCCCTGGTCATCCAGCGGCTGACCCCGCTCACGGCCGCGGCCATTACCATCGGCGTGGCCGCTATCATCTTTTTCATCCGCGCGATCATGATCAGCGCCGGCCTGATCCAGCCGCCAACCGAGGCCGAACGGCCGATGCATACGCCATCTCTGGAGCCCTTGAAAGACAGCAGCCGCAAGATGATCGACGCCATGTTCAATGCGGGCCGCTCCATGGCGGCCATCGGCGTCACCTGCGCCTGCGCGGGGATGGTGGTGGGGATGGTAAGTTTGACCGGCGCCGGGCTCAATATGACCAACATCCTGGTGGAGCTCTCTTTCGGCAACGTCTATCTCGCCATGGTGCTCACCATGGTCGCCTGCCTGATCCTGGGCATGGGCGTGCCCACGACCCCCAACTACGTCATCATGGCCACCATCATGGCCCCGGCCCTGATCGCGATGAAGCCGGACACGCCGCTGATCGCCGCCCATCTGTTCGTATTCTATTTCGGCATCCTTGCGGACGGAACCCCGCCGGTATGTCTGGCGGCGTATGCGGCGGCCGGGATCGCGGACGCCGACCCCTTCAAGACGGGGATCGAATCCTTCAAGCTCGACATGCGCACCTTCCTGCTGCCCTACATGTTCATCACCGCGCCGCAGATGCTCCTGATCGGCCTGGACCCCGGGATCATGGGCATTCTAGAAGCGAGCTGGATCTTCATCACCTCCTCCATCGGCATGTATGCCCTCGCAGCCGGCATGCAGGGCTTTTTCATCGACGACGACACCTGGTTTGAGCGGATCATCCTGCTGGCCGTCGCCTTCTGCCTGGTGAAGCCCGGCATTTACAGCGACTTGATCGGGTTGGCCGGCTTTGCCATGATCTATTACCTTCAGAAACGCCGGGTCGGCGTGCGGGTGGCCGTGGCTGCTTAAGCTTGATGACTTTGTAAATAGCCCAATCTCTGCGTTGCGCGCCATCTCGCTGCCGCTGCCGCTGCCGCTGCGGCGTACGGTATGTACGCCTCGCGACACGAGATTCGCGCGCCTTGATCTTGGCCTCTTTACGAAGTCATCGATATTAAGCGCCTCATCGAACGGGCAGAGGGTTGCTTGAAATGATTCATGGATGCGCCAGCGCCGCCGGCACTCGCGAATGGCTCGACTTCCACGGACCTCTCGCGTGCGCGCCGCTCGGCCGTACGCGCCTGATGACCAGCGCCGCCGGATTCGGCTGCTACCGCATATCGGCCGGTGTCAGCCTGCATGCCCGGGCGCTGCAGCATGCTCTGGCCTCCGGCATCAACCTCATCGACACCAGCGCCAACTATGGCGACGGCGGCTCCGAGGAACTGGTCGGCCAGGTCCTCGCTCATATGATCGAATCCGGAGAGCTGCGGCGCGAAGCCGTGGCCGTGGTCTCGAAGGCGGGCTACCTCCAAGGACAAAACTATGCGGAAAGCCAGGAGCGCCAGCGCCGGGGCCAGCCTTTTCCGGACCTGGTGCCCTATGGGGAGGGGCTGGAGCACTGCATTCATCCGGAGTTTCTGCAGGATCAGCTGACCCGCAGCCTCGAGCGTCTGCAGTTGGAGACGCTGGACGTCTTTCTGCTGCACAATCCCGAATATTACCTTGGCTGGGCGGTGAAAAAGGGCGTTTCGAGCGGCGATGCCCAGGCCGAATACTACCGGCGCATCGAAAACGCCTTCCGCCACCTCGAAACGGAGGCGGCCGACGGCCGCATCCGCTGGTACGGAATCAGCTCCAATACGTTTCCGGTCGCAGCCCCCGATCCGCAATTCACCTGTGTCGAACGGGTATGGGAAATTGCGCAGTCCATTTCAGGGAATCATCACTTCGGCGTCGTTCAACTGCCGATGAACCTGTTCGAGAACGGCGCTGTGCTAAGCCCCAATCAACCATCGGGGTTGACCGTGCTGGAATTTGCCCGGCAGAAGAACCTGGGAGTTCTGATCAACCGCCCGCTCAACGCCTTCGCAGGCAACCGGCTGGTTCGCCTGGCCGAGGTGGACGAGAATGCCGGTGTGTCAGCGGAAGAGGTTGACGAGCGGATCCAGGCGTTAGCCGATTCGGAGAAAGTTTTCATCAGCCGGATTCTTCCGGAACTCGGTGTTGACTCCAGCCTGAGCGCTCGCATCCAGGCGCAACTGCTGGCGGCCGAGGCGCTGCGGCAGGCCTGGCGCTCCTTTTCCGGCCACGACCACTGGCGGCAGGTCCGGGATGAATATTTGCTGCCGCGCATCCGGGGCGTTATGGAATTCCTGGATGCGCATGCGGCCGGCTCCCGTGAACTGTCCGCCTGGAGGGACGCCTATGCCGGCGTCCTCGACGCCGCCCTAAAGTCTTTGGGCGGCGTTCATGCCCAAGCCGCCGCCCAGAAAACGGCCGGGATCAAATCGGCGCTGGCGGCCGCCGACCCGGAATGGGCCGGCGGCGCTGCGCTGAGCCGCCTGGCCATAAGGGCCCTGCGCTCGACCGAGGGGGTCTCGTGTGTGCTGGTGGGGATGAGGCAACTGCAATACGTCGGGGATGTGCTGGCCGAGTTAAAAAAGCCGGTAGTACAATCAAACAGACTGGCGTCCTGGCAGAGGCTCGCTCAGCTCATATGAAAACCGATCGCTGTTGATTTTTCCGGGCTTCAATGAAATGAGTGCCCCCGTATGAGCCTCGCGTACTGCTCAAAGAGGGCGGCAGGCATCTTGCGCCAGCTTCCGACCGACCGCCGGGGCGCACTCGCGGCCCTTTGTCGGCACATCAATGATGCGGAAAGGAAGCTGAACGCCGCGGCCGCCCTTCGCTTGAAAGGCTGCCTTGAAGATTGCCGGGGGCTCTGCTGCCGCAACCTTCAGCTTGATACGGTATTCGGAATACCTGATTTTGTCTACCTTTTAGCGGTGATGCCCTCACTCGAAGCGGAGATAACCGAATGCCTCCGCATCGAAGAACCGCTCTTCACCTCCAACTGTCCCTTTCTGCAGCGCGGTGTCGGGCCGTGCCTTTTTCCTCCCGATGTTCGCCCGGAGGTTTGCATCACCTCGTTTTGCCGCGGCGATGAAACCCTGAAAACGGAAATACGGCGAGTCAAAATTCGTTTCTGGAAATTGGGGATCTTTTTGTATTTCAACAAGCTTCCACTGATTCACTCGCTGTTGGCAAAAACCGGATAGAGAGACCCAGCGTGGTTTCCCAATAGGGGGCGGAATGCTGTCGTTCGAAAAGGAAATCATCCGTGCCCGGTTGGTCATGCCTGCCGGCAAGACCGTGGAGAAGCCGATCGAGGTCCGGCGAAACCCCATTACCGGCCGCACCTGCCGGATCACCTTCAGCCGGGTTGAGGAGCAGGAACCCGGTGCCGCCACCCTGCCCGACCCGCCGCCGTTCGCCGGTGATCGCTCCCGTTGCCCTTTCTGCCAGGATGCTCTCGCCGCGCGCACGCCGCGCCTGGCGGCCGAACTGTGCCCGGCCGGGCGCATGCAAAAGGGTCGGTCGGTGTTGTTCCCCAACCTGTTTCCTTACGGCAGTCACTCGGCCGTCAGCCTGTTCGACGACCGGCATTTCGTCGAAATCGGCACAGCTTCGGCGGATTCGTATGCGGACTGCCTTCTGAACTGCCGCGACTATCTTTTGCGCGTCCTCGAACACGACTCCGCAAGCGTTTACATGGCCATCACTCAAAATCATCTGCCGTCTGCCGGCGGGTCCTTATTGCATCCTCACCTGCAACTACAGGCCGACCGGGTGGCTTCCAACCATCATCGCTTTCTGCAGGGCCGTGCGGTCGAATATCTCAGAGAAACCGGCACCCGGCTTTTTGCGGACTACCTGGAACACGAACGGCTGGACGGCAGCCGCACCATCGGCCGCACCGGCTCCTGGGAATGGCTAGCCGCCTTTGCACCGGAGGGGTTTTTCGAAATCTGGGGCATCCGGCCGGGTGTAACCTCCATCCGACAGGCAGAGGATGGCGATTGGAGCAGTCTGGCGCGAGGCCTGATCAACGCCCAGAAATTCTACCGCAGCCTGAACCGCAACGGCTATAATCTCGGTCTGCTGCTGATCGAGGACGACTCAAAGGCCCTGGAACTGCGTGTGGTCATGATCGTGAGGTCGAACTACGCGGCCTGGGTGCGCAGCGACTACACCGGCTTCGAGGTGATGCTCGGCGATATGGCCACGTTCACCGCGCCGGAGGAAACTGCCATCCGGGCGCGGCCCTTCTGGGATAACATCGAATGATCGAGCCCCGACATCGTGCCGGCTGGGCATCCGAGAAAGTCGATTTTATTACTTCGGCAATTAAATAGGCCAAGGTTTGTCATTCCGGCGAAACCGAATTCCGGAACGGGAGTGGATGCCGGATCAAGTCCGGCATGACGGTCTTTGCGTATTTCGCTGCCGGTTTGGTAAAATCCCGCTAACTCTCTTCTTCAAAGGTTGAAATGGAGGTCACAGCGGTTGGAAGGTCGCCGTGAAATGCCTCAGCACCGGCGGCTCCTGAATGATACGAACGCCCCGGATCGCATCCCGTTTTGCGAACACCTCGCCGACGCACTCCACCACGTAATCCATGTGGCTCTGGGTATAGACCCGCCGCGGGATGGCCAGGCGCACCAGTTCGAGCAGGGCCGGTTGGAACGCTCCGGTCCGAGGGTCGTTCTTGCCGAACATGACGCTGCCGATCTCGCAGGAGCGGATGCCGCCCTCGATGTACAGCGCGCAGGCGAGCGCGTGGCCGGGGAATTCGTGCGGCGGAACATGCGGCAGGAAGGACGTTGCATCCAAGTAGATCGCATGACCGCCGGCGGGTTTGAACACCGGCACTCCCGCGGCATCAAGTTTCTCTACCACGTATTCAATCGAACGGATGCGGTATCTGAGGTAATCCTCGTCCACCACTTCTTCGAGCCCCTGGGCAAAGGCCTCGAGGTCGCGGCCGGCAAGCCCGCCGTAGGTCGGGAACCCTTCGGTGACAATGAGGATGTTGCGCGCCTTGCGGGCCAGCTCGTCATCGTTCACGGCCAGGAACCCGCCGATATTGACGAGGCCGTCTTTTTTGCCGCTCATGATGCAGCCGTCAGCGTAGGAGAACATCTCCTGAGCCAGCTGTGTGACCGAACGGCCCCGGCATCCCGGCTCGCGCGTCTTGACAAACCAGGCGTTTTCCGCAAAACGACACGCGTCGATAAAAAACGGTATCCCGTAGGAGTGGCACAGCTCGGACACCCGGCGGATGCATCCCATGGACACCGGCTGCCCGGCGCAGGAGTTGTTGGTCACCGTCATCATCACCAGTGGCACCTGTTCCGGGCCCTTTTGCTTGAGCAGGCGCTCCAGGCCGGCGATGTCCATGTTGCCCTTGAAGTCCTTGACCAGCGAGGGGATCAGCGCCTCCTTCACCGGAAGATCCGCCGCTTCGGCTCCGCTGACCTCGATGTTGGCGCGGGTCGTGTCGAAATGGGTGTTGTTGGGGATGATCTTTCCCGGCCCGCCCAGGATCGTGAAAAGAATTTTCTCAGCCGCCCGGCCCTGGTGCGTGGGGATGATGTGCTTGAGGCCGGTAAGGTCTTTGACCGCTTTTTCGAAGCGGTAGAAGCTTCGGGCGCCGGCGTAGGATTCGTCGCCGTCGATGAGTCCCGCCCACTGCCGGGCGCTCATGGCCGAGGTGCCGCTGTCGGTCAACAGATCGATGAGCACATCCTCCGCACGCACGTTGAAGAGGTTGTGGCCGGCCTTCGCCAGAATCTGCTCGCGCTCGCCGCGCGTGGTCATGCGCAGAGGTTCGACGGTCTTAATTCTAAACGGTTCGATGATGGTTTGAATGGTCATGGATGATCCGGCAGTTAGATGGTGTTTGTTCGAACGAGCGGAGCATGAGCCGTTCCGCTCAGTCCGTATAACCAGACAACCTGAAATTGTGGTATGCTATATGACACGCAGACCCGATGCAAGCGTAGATATGGGTGACTGTATGGGTGACACGTATGCCTGACGCTGTTTCGCTATCCTCCGGAGACCACTTCATCGAGGATATCATCCTGTCTCATGGTTCGCGCGGCATGGACCGGGTGAGAGGCGCCCTTCCGGCGGACTATTGCTCCCGCGCCGCCCGCATGATCCTGGGAAACCCGGGCTGCGTCCTGATCGGCACCGGGTTTCCGGTAGGCGGCAGCTTCGAAACCGACGGCCCCATCGGTGCGATTGCGCTTTACCGTGTTCTCGAACGCTTGGGGTATGAGCCGATTTTCGGCTGCGCGCCGCCGATATCCAAGGTTTTGGGCGATGGTTTCCGGACGCTGGAAATCCCGATTCTGAGCTGGCAGGCGACCGAGGCAATCGTGGACAAGGCCCTGGCTGATATCCGCCCCACGCTGATCGTTTCCATCGAACGCCCCGGGGTGGCTAAGGACGGCCGCTACTACAACATGCGCGGCAAGGATATCAGCGATTCTCTGGCCAAATTCGACCTGTTTTTCAACCGTTGCGAGTGCGCGACCATCGCAGTCGGCGACGGGGGCAACGAAATCGGAATGGGCAACATCTACGCCGAGGCGTCCAAACTGAATATCACCCCGTCGGTGACGACCTGCGACGAGCTGGTCATTGCCACCGTGAGCAACTGGGGCGTGTACGGGATGATCGCAGCCATGAGCTGCGAGCTTCACCAGGACCTTCTCCGCCTATTCGACGCCGTTGAGGTCGTCCGGCATCTCGTTGACCGGGGCGCGGTGGACGGAAAAACCGGATATGCAGAATGCTCGGAGGACGGATTTCCGCTGGCCGTCGGACTTTCCATCATCGAACGGCTGCGTAGCCTGTCCGCTGCACGCCGCCAGAAGAGCGGGGTGGATGGGCAAGGGCGGTGAATGTCACCGCCCTCCGTTTCTTGCCTGCTAAGCTGCCTCAGCTTCGCGCCGACTGATAGCGCTCGTTGACCTTTTCCCAGTTGATCACCTCGAAGAAGGCCGCGATATACTCCGGACGACGGTTTTGGTACTTCAGGTAGTAGGCGTGCTCCCAGACATCAATGCCGAGGATGGGAATTTTTCCCTGGCTGATCGGACTGTCCTGGTTCGGGGTAGCCACGATCTCCAGTTCGCCCGAGCTGACCGCCAGCCACGCCCAGCCGCTTCCGAAAAGCAGGGCGGCAGCGCTCGAAAAACCTTCCTTGAACTTGTCGAAGCTTCCGAACTTTTTGGCGATGGCATCCACCGTCGGGCCGCCGGCCTTGACCCCTTTCTTCAGGGTCGGCCAGAAAAAACTGTGGTTGGCGTGCCCGCCGCCGTGGTTGCGCACGGCCGTGCGGATGGCCTCAGGGACGGTGGCCAGGTCCCGGATCAGTTTTTCAACGCTGATCGCTTCAATGGCGCCATGCCCTTTCAGAGCGGCGTTGAGCTTGTCGATGTATGTCTGGTGGTGCTTGGTATGGTGGATTTCCATGGTGCGCGCGTCGATATAGGGTTCCAGCGCGTCATATGCATAGTCGAGCTTAGGCAATGTATGCGACATCGGATACCTCCCTAAGATTTTTATGAGTGCGGATGGCTCTGCTCGGCCTGTCGCCGCTGCAAAGACATCAAGGCGTTGGGTTTTTCATTGCCTCAGCCCAACCCCTATTTCATTCAGGTTAACCATGCTATCCGAACTTGCAACGCAGAGGCCTTAGCGCTGCTTTTAAAAGACTCAGCATTATGACTCCGGCAATCGGCGCCGGCGGCGCCGATCTCGGATGCAGTGAGGCACCGTCTCCGCAGCCCGCTGAGCGCGCGAAATGGCGCAGATCACACTTATTTCCTTGACCGCAACGGTTAAAGGCATTATAGTCCGAGCAAGTATTCGACTTGCTTTAGGCCTGTCGAGTGCATCAAAGGTTGGATGAAAACATTTTGCAGCGTAGGTTTAATCACCGCACTCTTCAAAGTGTGGTGGTTTTTTTTAGCATCGTCGTAATCCGCCCTTGAATAAATTTGAGAAAGGAGGAGGAAAGCGATGATGCAAGGCAAAGTCAAATGGTTCAACGAGGCCAAAGGCTTCGGCTTTATTGAGGCTGAAAATGGATCTGATGTGTTCGTCCACTTCAGCGCGATCCAGGGCAGTGGGTTCAAAACGCTTCTGGATGGCCAGTCTGTCAGCTTCGACGTGCAGAATGGGCCGAAGGGCCTTTCGGCCGTCAACGTACAAACCGTTTAACGCGGTCGCTTAGAAGACACCCTCTGCCGCAGCCGGCGGAGGGTGCCCACTCCTCGCACCAGGCACCTGGATGCTTGCGTGCCTTTATCGCCAGCCGGCGCACTCTCCCATACGGGCCATGCGCAGCGCATCACCCACCACGACATGAAAGGATCGGGCCATGAACAAGAGGCTTTACATCGGAAACCTCTCCAGCGAAGTGACCGAGCAGGATTTGACCCACAATTTTTCCACGGTCGGAAACGTGGTTTCAGCCGTAATCATCAAGGACAGGTACTCCAACCAGAGCAAGGGCTTCGGTTTTGTGGAGATGGAGACCGAAGATGCCGCGCGCCAGGCCATCGAGCGGTTCAACGGCGGAGAACTTCAGGGCAAGACCATCACGGTGAGCGAAGCGAGGGAACCCCGGAAGGATCGCGACGGCGGCACCGGCAGAGGCGGGTTTTCGCGTGGACCCGGACGGGGCGGCGGCGGCGGCGGTTTTGGTCGGGGTGGACGCTCCGGATCCGGGTCTTCATACGGCGGCTCCGGGCGGGGAGGCAGCCGGTATTAGGAGCCAGCTGCCTTTTCACCGGATCCACCTCTCGGATCGTTACTTGGCCACCTTCAATATCACAAACACCAGCAAAACGATAACCAGAACTAGGATCACAAAACCCAACACGCCGCCGGCGGGAAGCTCATCCAGCCGGCTGGCGAGCTGGTCTATTTCGGCATCCGTGAGGCTGGCCACACGGGCTTCAGCTTCCTGGGGGTCGATTCCCTGTGCGCGCAGGGCCGCCTGAACATCTCCTCGCGCCAGATATTGATGCAGCCGGGCGCGGGCGTCGCTCCCGCGGACCGAATTCACGGCGGCTTCGGTATCGACCAACGCGGCGAGGGCGGCGTGAAACGGAATTGAAACAAGCAGCGCCAGTGAAATCATCAGGATAAAAACCGGTCGTCCTCTTTTCCGTAGAACGATCATAGAAATCCTCCCTCCTGGGTCCCGCCCTATTTTCTCAGCAGTCGGCTGATATCGGGGACCTGAAGGTTGCAATCCAGGACCCGCCACTCTCCGTTCTCTTTTTGAACTCCTTTGATCCTGCCGGTCTTGAGCCACTCGGCCACACCCTTTTCGGTCAGGTAGGTCATCGCGGCGAATTCAGAAATCGTGTACATTTTCTTTCCGGACCGGCCTTCAAGTTCGGCAGGGGCCGCCGGTGCCGGCTCGGGAGCGACAACGGCCTGAAGCGGCTCAGGTTCCGGCGAAACGGGAGTCTTCATGACCGGAGGCTGGGGCGGCGGCACGGCCTTCGCTTTCGGCGCCGGTCGGGTGAGGTCTGTTTTTGCAGCAGGTGCTTTGCGCCGGGCACCTGCGGCCGGCCCTTTGAGCGCACGGACCACCTCGGAACCGAGCTGGCTTTGCGGGATCATCCATTTCCCGCCTGTTTTCTTGGCTTTCAGCCTTCCATCACGGATGAGTTTGGAAATGCCGGCCGCCGGAACCCCGGCAGCCTTGGCGAATTCACTGGTGGTCATCGAGGTGGTTTGGGTGGCCATGGTTCATCCTTTCGTGACTCAGTTTGAGGTGACCGCATGCGCCCTTCGGCCCGATGAAAATGCAAATATTTTATAATGGAAATCGCCTGGATAGTAAACCGTTTCTAACGGGAAAGCGCCTGCGCGATGTCCGATAGAATGTCTTCAGCGTCCTCTATTCCGACCGACAGCCGCAACAAGCCCTCGCTGATGCCGAGCTGCGCGCGTTCGGCGGGCGTCAGCTTGGCGTGAGAGGTGGCGGCCGGCGCGCAGATGATGGTTTCCACCCCTCCCAGGCTCAGGGCTGGCGTGACCATTTTCAAGCGGCGCAGAAAGCGGTCGCACGTCACCTGGCGCTCGTCCACCTCGAAGGAGAGCATGCCTCCGAAGCCCCACATCTGCCGGCGCGCGATCGCATGGGCCGGATGGCTTTCGAGTCCGGGATAGTTGACCCGGCGTACGAACGGGTGGCGCGCCAGAAACTCCGCGATGGCCATGGCATTCGCATTTTGGCGCTCCACACGGACCGCCAGGGTTTTGAGGCTGCGTTCGAGCAGATAGCAGGTCAGGGCGTTGAGGCTGCCCCCGAGATTGACTGCCGTGCGCTTGATCCGGGTAATCTCTTTTGCGCGGCCGAGCGCCGCGCCGCAGCACAAGTCGCTGTGACCGCCGATATATTTGGTGCCGCTGTGAATCACGACATCGATGCCGAGGCCGAGCGGGTTCTGGTTAATGGGGCTCGCAAAGGTGTTGTCGATCGCGGTTACAATGCCCCGTCTGCGGCCGATGTCGGCGGCTGCCTGGATGTCGGTGATCATCAGCAGCGGGTTCGATGGCGTTTCAATGTAAATCAATCGGGTGTCGGGCCGGACGGCAGCCTCGATCTCTTGGGTCGAATTCCCCGTGAAGGTGAACTCGATTCCGAAGCGTTTGAAATCGGCGGAAACGAAATGGTGAGTACCGCCGTAGATGTCTTTCTGTATGACGGCGTGATCGCCGCTGTTCAAGAACGCCAACATCATGGCACTAATGGCCGCCATCCCCGAGCTGAACAGAATCCCGCCCTCAGCCCCTTCCAGATCGCAGAGTTTTTCGACCACGGTCTTTTGATTCGGCGTATTGTAGTACCGGGGATAGACGTTTTCGGCCATGTCCAGATACCGGAAGGCGGACGACGGATAGACCGGCGTGTTCAACCCTCCGGTGGCCGGATCGATACGGGAGCCGCTGTGGACGCATTGGGTGTTCTTTTGCATGGCGGGGAATCCTTTGCGTTGGGGTTTACGATGCGCCGGCCCTCAAGCGGGTCCGTCCGGAAGCTTTCGATCGCCGAGATCGGGCCTGGATTGAACTCATCAATTAATCGAAAACCGAGCGATTGGCAATTGGCTCCCCGCTCGTTCCGGCCTCGCTCGCATGCGCAGGCGCAAGGATGCAAATGAGCCGGTTGCGTCAACCCGCCTCGAATGCGTCCCGCGTTGCAGCGGAGCGGCCTGCGGCAGAACGGTGTCAACTCCGGTTGCAGGGTTCCGAACCCTCAATTAGGAATCAAGCTTGGGTTGCGGAGGCCTGGAAGCATTTCTCCGTGTCTGTGTAACTCGTCATTCTTCCTAAGAAAATCACCTACAGATGATCCTTGCATCCAAAGAATGTGCGGCGGCATCTTCCGCCATTCTGTACGGACTGGTACAGCAGTTGCTCTTAGTTGCGGTCATGGCCCTTGCGGGCTGAGGCCTGTGGGACCTGCGACCGGAGCCATAGTTAATCGTAAACGACAGGAAAGGAGGTATTCACGATGAAGAAAACGATCTTGGAAAAAACCAAAAGCGAATTCGGACGATTTCAACGCGGGCGGATTTTTTTGGTGCTGCTGGTGGCGGTGCTTGCGTGGGTCGCATCCCTCCCGGCTGCGGCCGACCCTTCGGCCCGAAATGAATTGCCCGTCCGGGTGATGACCCGCAACCTTTACCTGGGAGCCGACATTTTCGCGATCGTCAATGTGGCTGACCCCAGTCTCATTCCCGTCGCCGTGGCTGAGAAATACGCGATGATGGTCCAAAACGATTTTGCGGAGCGCGCCCAGGCGCTGGCCATTGAGATCGGCGAGAAAAATCCGGACCTCATCGGCTGCCAGGAAGTGGCCCAGTTTACCCGATTGCGGCCGACCGGCAACCCGTCGGCACCGTTGCAGCCGGTCGAGCAATACGACTACCTGGGCCTGCTGCTGGATGCCCTGCGAAATTCAGGATTGGACTACGAGGTCGCCGGCACAGTCATGGATTCCGACGTCACCCTGCCCATGCTGCAGGGATTCGACGCTTCGGGCATCCCTCTTCTCGATTACGTGAACTACCTCGACCGGGATGTCATTCTGGCCAAAAAAGGCGTCATCACCCAAAATGCCGAGGCCTTTGGCTTCAGCAAGAACTTCAGTGTGGCATTTTCGGAAACCCAGCAATTGATCTTTCAAAGAGGGTTCGTGGCGGTGGACGCCACCGTTCGCGGCAAGACCTACCGCTTCGTGAACACCCATGTTGAAAACGAGGGCTTGACCGCGCCCGACGGGACTGTGGTCCAGCAGGCGCAGGTTGCGGAGCTGCTTCAGAAGCTTGCGCCGGAAAGGCGGCCGGTGCTTCTGGTGGGCGACTTCAACCTGGACCCTAGCGATCCGGATTATAAGGAGATCGTGGCTGCCGGGTTCGCCGATCTGTGGGCGTTGCGCACCAACGGCCGGCACAAAAAAGGAAGCACCTGCTGCCAGGACGAAGACCTGCTGAACGAGAAATCGGCCCTCACCGAACGCATCGATTACATTTTCGTCCGTCACCATCATCGCACCAGTGCCGGGGATTTGCGCTACCCGGTCATCGTGCAACTCACCGGCAATGATGCCGACGAGGCCATAACCGAATCCGGGTTGTGGCCGTCGGATCACGCCGGTGTTTTCGCCGCCATCCGGTTGCGCAACGATCGCCGCTGAGGCTCGTTGGATAGCCGCATCCCTGCTCCGGGTGGAATCGCATCCGTCCCGCAGGTCCGGGCAGGGCCGTGATCGGCTCTGCCCGTTTCCGCTGCCCGGCCGGTTGACAGGGTGCAGCCCTTAGCATACTACTATCCGCAGGACCCCGCGTGCGGGCGCAGTATTCTTCAACCGCACGTCGATATCTCAGGCCCCCAAACCCAGCGGCGTGGTGGTATCGGCGCCGAGGACACATGCAATCCGATCGAGGCCGCCGGAGATGAGCGCTCAACGCCTCAAAAAAGGTCTCCTGCCGATTTTTCTCATCATCCTGGTTTTCAGCCCGGGCGGCTGCAAATGGACCGGCCCCAAGCCGCCCCAGGCGCACCGCGGGCTGATCGATCTGAGCGCCTGGGACTTCAAAGCAAACGGGCCGGCAGACCTTATCGGCGAGTGGGAGTTCTACTGGCAGCGTCACTTGTCGCCCGCGGATTTTTCGCAAGCAACGCCACCCCCTCCGTCCGGGTACATCCATGTGCCCGGATTCTGGAACGGGTACCGGCTGGAAGGCTCCCATCTGCCGGGTACCGGCTGTGCCACCTACCGTTTGAACGTCCTCTTGAAGCAGACCGGCGCGCCCCTGGCCTTGAAAGTAGAAGAGATCTCCACCGCCTACACGATTTACATCGACCGGAAGCCGGCGGCCTCGGCCGGATTGGCCGGGGTGGCCGCTGCGACAACCGTCCCCCGCCAGTTCCCGGCGATCGTTGCCTTTCAGCCGGAATCCGACCAAGTCGAAATCCTCCTGCATGTGTCCAACTTCCATCATCGCCGGGGCGGCCTGTGGGATCTGATCACCCTGGGGCCGGAAAGCCAAATACGCCGGCTGAACGAGCTGCAGCGCAGCTTCGACTTTTTCATCCTCGGCGCCATATTCTGCATGGCCGTTTATCACTTGAGCCTTTTTGCGGTCCGCCAAAAATTTCGGCCGACCCTGTATTTCGGCATCGTCTGCCTGCTGGTGGCCCTCCGGCTGCTCACCACCGATGAGCGCCACCTGCTGCAATTTGCGCCGAGCATCGCTTGGAGCGTGCTGATCAAACTGGAATATTTGTCCTACTATCTTGCCGTTCCGGCCTTCGCATTCTTTCTGAAGTCCCTGTTCCCCCAGCTTCCGCGGAAACTGCTTCGCGCGATCCTGGTGATCGGGTTTGGCTTCTCCGCCGTTGTGCTGTTCACGCCGCCCGCAGTCTTTACCCATACCCTGCATGCCTACGATGTCTTTACCCTGGGGCTGTTCGTCTACACCTTCCGCCTGCTGCTGTCGGACCCGGTGCGGCGGCAGGTGGAAGCCTTCGTGCTGATGATCGGCCTGCTGGGGCTGTGTCTGGCAGTGGTCAACGACATGCTGCACGTCGAACGGATCATCCGTACCGGATTTTTCGCACCCTTCGGGATGCTTTTCTTCATCTTCTCCCAGGCGTTTCTGCTGTCCTTCCGGCTGCTGCGGGCCTTCACCCTGGCCGAGACCCAGCGCACGGAACTGCGCGACACTCTAGAATCCCTCAAACAGGAGGTGATCGACCGCATCCGGGTCGAGGAGGCGCTGCGCGAAAGCGAGGAAAAATACCGGACCATCTTGAACAGCATCCAGGAAGGCTACTACGAGGTCGACCTGAACGGCGACATGATGTTCTGCAACGATTCCCTGTGCGGAATCATCGGCTATGGCCGGGATGAGCTGATCGGGATGAATAACCGGCGGTACATGCCGACGGAGGCCTACAAACGGGTCTACGAAACCTTTCTGCGGGTGTACAACACCGGAGAGGCCACCAAGGCGTTTGACTGGGAGGTCATCACCAAGGATGGGACCAAGAAAATTGTGGAGGCCTCCGTGACGCTGATCCGGGACGGCAAAGGCACCGCCAGCGGGTTCCGCGGGGTCGTGCGCGATATCACCGACCGCAAGAAAGCCGAGGAGCAGGCTAAACTGCACCAGCAACAGCTGATGCAGGCCAGCAAGATGGCCGCCCTGGGGGTTCTGGTTTCGGGTGTGGCCCACGAAATCAACAACCCCACCAATTTTATTATGCTGAACGCTCCCATCCTGCGGGATGCCTGGGATAACGCGCTGCCGATCTTGGAAGACTATTACAAAGAAAACGGCGAGTTTTTGATGGGCGGGATGAAATATTCGGATCTGCGGCAGCACATGCCCAGGCTGCTGGCCGGCGTTGCGGATGGCGCCGACCGCATCAAGCAGATCGTAGCCAACCTCAAGACCTATGTGCGCGGGGACGGCGCGGACCTGTCCCAGTGCGTGGAGGTCAACGCGGTCATCCAGTCGGCGCTTTCACTGATTTCCAACGTGATCAAGAACGCCACCTCGAATTTCACCGTCCGCTGCGGCCCCGGCTTGCCGCCGGTGAAGGGGAGCTTCCAACGGCTTGAGCAGGTGATCATCAACCTGATTCAAAACGCCTGCCAGGCGCTGGCGGACAAGGCCCAAGGCATTTTCATTTCGACCACGCTCGCCGATACCGGTGAACATGTCGTGATCCGAGTTCAGGACGAAGGCGCAGGGATCTCGGAGGAGGACCTGGCCCGCATTCGGGAGCCGTTTTTCACCACCAAGCAGGAATCCGGCGGCCTCGGCCTGGGGTTGTCGATCTCCGCGCGGATCGTCGAGGAGCACCGCGGGACCATGCGCTTCACGTCGCAGCCCGGCGCCGGAACAACCGTGGAAATCACTCTGCCGTGCCGCGCGGACGCTGCCGGCTGAAAGGACGTTCTCCATGAAAGAAACAATCTACCCTGAACTGCCGGTCATGGTGGTCGACGATGAGGCCCAGGCCTTGACCAGTTTCGAGCTGACCCTGCGCTCCGCCAGCATGAACAACTTCATCTGCTGTCAAGACAGCCGCGAAGTCATGTCCGTCATCGCCCGCCAGGAGATCGAGATCATGCTGCTCGATTTGTGGATGCCCAATCTATCCGGCGAAGAGCTGCTGCGGCAGATCACGGTCGACTACCCGGATGTGCCCGTTATCATCGTCACGGGGGCGGACGATGTGGAAACCGCCGTCAAGTGCATGAAGCAAGGCGCCTTTGACTACATCGTCAAACCGGTCGAGAAGAGCCGGCTGGTCAGCAGCGTGAAGCGGGGCATCGAGCTGCGTGAACTGCACCGTGAAAATCAACTGCTCAAGGCGCGCATCCTCACCGACCGGCTGAGCCGTCCCGAAGCCTTTGCGGACATCGTCACCATCAGCCACGGCATGCGATCCATCTTTCAATATATCGAGGCCGTAGCACCCAGCCCGCGGCCGGTCTTGATCACCGGAGAGACTGGGGTGGGCAAGGAGCTGGTGGCGCGGGCCGTACACACCTTGAGCAACCGCAAGGGGGCCTTCACTCCGGTCAACGTCGCCGGGCTGGACGACCACGTGTTCGCCGACACCCTGTTCGGCCATAAAAAGGGCGCTTTTACCGGTGCCATGGAAGGCCGGCCCGGCCTGCTGGAGCAGGCCGCCGGCGGGACGCTTTTCCTGGACGAAATCGGCGACCTCAGCGCCGTCTCCCAGGTCAAACTCCTGCGGCTGCTGCAGGACGGAGAGTATCTGCCCTTGGGTTCCGACCTGGCCAAGCGATCGGATGCCCGCATCGTGGTGGCGACCAATCAGGACCTGGAGGCCGCCCGCAACTCCGGCCGATTCCGCAAGGACCTCTACTACCGGCTTTGCGGGCACCGGCTGCAGGTTCCGCCGCTTCGGGAGCGACCGGAAGACCTACCGGTTCTGCTGGATCACTTCCTCGAAAAAGCGGCGCACAGCCTGGGCAAGAAAAAACCCACCCCACCGGGTGAGCTCCTCAAGCTGCTGGCGTCCTATCATTTCCCCGGCAACGTCAGGGAGCTGGAGTCCATGGTGTACAACGCGGTCAGCATCCACGCGGCGGGCAAGCTTTCCATGGATGCTTTCAAGTCCGAGATCTTCAAAGCGCAGCCGGGCCTGGCCGGCGACGCCGCCGGCCCGCTTGATGCGGCCGGCGGGGCGACGGCCTTCCCGGACCCTCTGCCGACGATCAAGCAGGTCGAGCGCCTGCTGGTGGACGAAGCCCTGCGGCGGTCCGGCGGCAACCAGGCCATCGCCGCCATGATGCTGGGGATCACGCGCCAGGCGCTCAACAAGCGCCTCAAAAAACCAGCCGTCTCGTCTTGAGAAGGATGCATTTCACGTTGACCGGTCAACCCTCGACCACGAATTAGATTCCTCATCGTTCCGGCATCTTCGGCGCCTTTTCCAGCCCTTCCCCGCGATTCCGGTTGCAGCCTCGGCACAGCCGGGTCCCTTTCGAGAGCGACCACAAGCCGATTCCTGACT
Organism: Desulfobacterales bacterium; assembly: GCA_030834695.1. GTDB lineage: Bacteria > Desulfobacterota > Desulfobacteria > Desulfobacterales > SpSt-501 > SpSt-501. The sequence continues at coordinate 19,349 of JAUQXK010000089.1, read as the reverse complement.
CTCCTTCGAAAATTTTTGCTTCTCATATGATTCCAATCCGTTGCCGCTCTCCACAGGATTATACAGCGCGGGCGCCCCTCCGGCCCACGGACGGTTGGTATGCCGATTGCTCTACCGCTGTCCAAGGCAGTCGCAACCATGCGCCAAAGGAGAAATTTCATGACGTCATTCAATGCAGACCAAAGCGCGCCGGGCAAGGCGCTGTATGCCGGCATCGACGCCGGCTCCGTCAGCGTTAACGGCATTGTCATCGATGAACAGAAGCAGATCATCTACGCAAGTCCTTATCGCCGGCACTTCGGCAAGGTGGAGGAAAGCGTCGCTGAACTGGTCGGCGATCTTGAAACCCGCTTCGGATCCGATCGAATCACGGTCACCGCGTTCACCGGCAGCCATGGCCGCCACCTCAGTGAACGGTGTGGCGCCCCTTATGAGGTCGGCATCATCAGCCAGCTGCTGGGCGCCGTTCACATCTCGCCGGAGGTGCGGACCGTGATCAGCATGGGAGGACAGGAGACGGCCTTGATGCAGGTGGCCCACCACGGGTCGAACTGGGAGTTGGAGCATTTCAACACCAATGGACCCTGCGCTTCCGGAACGGGGTCTTTCATCGACCAGCAGGCGGAGCGCCTGGCGACCTCCATTTATGAACGTCGCGGCGACCGGGACCGTCCGCCGATCGAACGGATCCTGGCCGACTTCATCGCAGTGGGCCTGAAAAGCCGGCAGCCGGCCACTGTTGCCTGCCGCTGCACGGTTTTCACCAAATCGGACATGATCCACCTTCAAAACAAAGGCGAACGGCTCGAAGACATCATCCATGGCCTGCACGTCGGCAACGCCCGCAACTATCTCAGCACCGTGGTCGCGAACCGGGTCCTGCAGGATCCCATCCTGTTCATCGGCGGACTGTCCCTCAACGAGCTTCAGGTCAAAGCGCTGCGGAACTATTTTCCGGGCCTGGCGGTGCCGCCGCACAGCACGTCCCTGGGCGCCCTGGGGGCCGCGCTTCACGGCTTTGCTGCCGGTCGCACGGCTAAAATCGATCCGGCGGCTCTCGCCACCCCGAGCGACCGCCGGGCGGCGGCGGTGCCTGTCGGTCAAAGGCTCGCGCTGCGGAAAACCGCCTTTCCGGAAGGCAACGACATCCCGCGCCGGATGCCGGCCGCCGGGTTGCGCGGGTACCTGGGCATCGACATCGGATCCACGACCACCAAATACGCCCTGATCGACGAGGCCGGTCGGATCGTCGACAAGCGCTATGTGCCGACTTGCGGAAAGCCTGTCGAAACGGCCCAAGGGCTCCTTCGGCACATCCAGGTGCAGATGGGGCCGGATCTAAAAATTCAGGGGGTGGCGACGACGGGGTCGGGACGGAACGTCGTCGGGGATTTTCTGAAGGCGGATCTCATCATCGACGAGATCACGGCGCACGCGCGGGGAGCGGTCGCGGTCGACCCAACGGTCGACACCATCTTTGAAATCGGCGGCCAGGATTCCAAGTACATCGCCATCCGCGACACCCACCCCCTCGACTTCGACATGAACAAGGTCTGCGCTGCGGGCACGGGAAGTTTCCTGCACGAGCTGGCCAACAAACTCGGCATCGACATCGTGGGCGAGTTCCAGGAAATCGCGCTCGCCTCCGAAACGCCGGTGAAGCTGGCCGAGCGCTGCACGGTGTTCATGGAATCCGATCTCATGTCCTTTCATCAGAAAGGCGCGGCCCGTCAGGATCTCATCGCCGGCCTTTGCTATGCCGTGGTTCACAACTACCTGAACCGGGTGGTCGGGAAGCGCCGGATCGGCGAGCGGGTGATGTTCCTGGGCGGGCCGTCGCTCAACAAAGGCGTTGTTGCCGCTTTCGAGAACGTGCTCGGCCGCGGGCTGCTGGTCCCCCGGCACCGTGAGGTCCTCGGCGCCTTCGGTGCCGCCGTGTGCGTTCAGGAAAAGATGCATGCGGAGGGGGGGCGGAGACCCAGCACGTTCCGCGGGATCGAGCGCGCCGTCGGAGACCGGATGCTCTTTCTGGAGAAGACCTGCCAGGCCGACCCCAAATGCCAGAACCAGTGCAAACTAAAAATCTACAGTTTCGACGGCCGCAAGAGCGTGTGGGGCGGGGAATGCGGCCGCTACGACCTCTCCTCTGGCGCCAGCTACAAGGAGAACTATTTCCGGCTGCGGGCCAAAATCTGGGAAGATCACATGGCGGGCGTATACGCGGCCCTGCCGGACGCTGCTCCCCTCCTGGAGATAGACGGCCGGCCCACTGTGGGCATGATGCGGGCGCTCTATGGAATCCACGGCTGCCTGCTGTGGGCGCATTTCTTCGACCAGCTGGGGTTCCGGCTAGTGCTTTCGCCGCCCACCAACGAGTCGATATCCAGAAGCGGCATCGAGACCATGACGGCCGAGACCTGTTACCCCGTAAAAGTGTCCCACGGCCATGCCAGGCTGCTGATGGGCCGGACGCGCCATCTGTTCCTTCCCATCCCGCTGGATATGGCGACCTCACACGAGCGCGAACGGGGGTATTTCTGTCCCATGGTTCAGAGCAATACTTACATGATCCGTGCCGCCCTGGGGATGCCGGCGGAAGCGGTCCTGAGCCCGGTCCTGAACCTCCGGTCGGACGCGGACATGCTGGCGCTGGATCTTCACGCGCAAATGGGGCGCCGGCTCGGAGTCGGCAAGAGCCGGGTCCGCCAGGCGCTGAAGCATGCCCTGGAGCGCCAGGATCACTTCGTGAAAGAGCTGCACCGCGTCGGTGACCACATCCTCAAAGGCATCGGAGCGGACGAGCCGCTCGTGGTGGTGACCGGCCGACCCTACAACCTTTACGACGAACGCCTGAACCTGAGGCTGGGTCAGAGCTTGGCTAAAATCGGCCTGGCGGCCCTGCCCATGGATTTCATCGATGCGTCCCGCATCCACCTCGGGGATTTCGCATCAATGTACTGGGGGCTGGGAGCCCAGATTCTGCGGACCGCCCGGCTGATCAGCGCCACCCCGAATTATTTCGGGCTGCACCTGACGAATTTCGGCTGCGGTGCGGATTCCTTCATCGAACATTTTTACAAGCACACGATGGGTGCCAAGGCCTGTCTCATCCTCGAATTGGACGAGCACAGCGCTGCGGCTGGCGTCATGACCCGGTTGGAAGCTTACCAGAACGTGATTTACAACACGTTGGCGAAGCAGCCGCCAGTGCAATGCCGGCCGCGGGCCGTGGCCGGACGGGGGATCTGACCGTAGGGGCCAATTCGCGAAAGGGCGAATACCCCCTCCGCCTAACTTTTGCTAAACGTGAAACGAAATAATTTCAGGAGCAAGAAATAAGGAGAAGGTTTGCCATGGAAAGCGCGAATGTACTTCAAATGCCGGCTTCAACCAAAACCGTCGGAAAACTCCAACTGGGGAAGAGCAACGTCCTGATCCCCGAGATGAACCGCAGCAGCGCGCATCTCTTTGCGGCCGCCTTGAGGGCCTTTGCCGTCGATGCCCAGGTGCTGGCAACCGGCCGGGGTCTGGATCTCGGCAAGAAATTCACTTCCGGCAAGGAGTGCTACCCCTGCCTGGTCACGTTGGGAGACCTTCTGCATTTTGTCGAAGAGGAAAGCCGTCGCCTGGGAGCAGCCTTTCAGGCGGCCCGTTATGTCTTCTTCATGCCGGAGTCGGAGGGCCCCTGCCGGTTCGGGATGTACAACAAATACCAGCGGATGGTCCTGGATTCGCTGCCGGACTTGCAGGCCTTGAAAATCAGCTCTCTCACCAATACGGACAATTACTCGCCGGAGGGCCTGATCGACCCGCAGAAGACTCAGCGCTTCAAGCAGACGGCCTGTCTGGCCATGGTCGTATCCGATGTCCTGGACCGGCTGGCCTGGAGAGTCAGGCCCTATGAGAAGGCGTCCGGTCTGACCGATGCCCTCGCGGAACAGGGCCTGCAACGTCTGATGGAGGTTACCGAGCGGACCGGCGCCGGGAACCCCTTTGATCCGGTCGTCGGCGAGCTCGAACAGATCCTCGCGGCCGGCCAGGCAGTCATCGATCCGGCCATCCCCCCGAAGCCGCTCATCGGCATGGTGGGGGAAATTTTCCTGCGAATGCACCGCAGCTCCAATCAGGACTTGATTCGATTGCTTGAACGATACGGGGCGGAGGTGGTCAACGCCTCCATGACGGAGTGGCTGAACTACGTGAGCTACGACGGGCTGCGGCAGGCGAAAAGAAAGCTGAGGCTGGGGCTGAGGCTGCTTCGCCCCCGCCAGGTGAAAGAATCGATCCGGGAAATGCTTGGCTTCGGGGTCAATCTGCTTTTTCAGGAGAAAACCCAGCGTGCGGTCTTCAAACGTGCCAGGCGGCGCCTGGACATTGCCGGCGACCACCGCATTTCACACCTGGAGAAGATTCTGAAAGAATCGGGCGATTTTTCTTTCGACATCCCCACCGAGGCCAGCCTGAGCATTCCCGGTATCCTTCACTGCGCCCGCAACGGGTATAACGGCGTAGTGAATGTCTACCCATTCACCTGCATGCCCGGCATGACCACATCGGCCGTCGTGCGGCCGATCATGCATGAACTGGGTTTCCCCTTTCTGGACACCCCCTACGACGACAGCATCCAGCCCAACCGCGAAACCGCCATCCGCACCTTCATGTACCAGGCCCGGCAGCACTTGCAGCGCCACGGCCGGAAATGGCCAACCACCTGAAGCACTCGCAAGTGATCCGCCAACAAGTCATTTCGAGCGAAGCGGGAAACATTTCGGCTGTGACGCGGTAAAGAAATTGCTTTCTCCCTGTGGTCGAAATGACAGATTCACTCAGCACTTGAAGCCCACCAAATTTTGCCCGCCCGAGGTTGCCCCGATTTAGGGATGCTGCCAGGGTTGACGGGTCAACCGCTTTTATCTCAGGCAACCGCTTGAAACAAAAAGCAATTACTTCAAATCCCCTCTGAGTTGTCAACCGCAGTTGCAGCTTTTCTCCCCCGCTTCTCGGATCGAGGACATTCGTCGGGCAGCGATCTCTCGGTTCGCCTGGCTTTTAGGCCTTAGTGTTTTCGATACGATTTCTGATAGTTGCCTGAATGCTTGTCTCGGAATTTCCAAAAGCCGCTGAAGGCAGCGGTTCCTCTGGGCCCATGGTACGGGGCTTGCTCTACTATTCTTTAAAAAGGGAGGTGGAATATGAAGCCTGAAAGCCGCCCGTTGAGAAAGGCCATCCAGCGTATCCTTATGATTGCTGTTTTATTATTCGGGTTCTTAAGCCTGTCCGGATGCATCACCAATAAAGTTCTCGATCTCAGACGAGCGCGCGAGACACGGGTGAAGGAAGCTACCAACTTCTGGTCGCTGGCAGCCGTCCGCTCCGGCTATGTCGTAGCCAGCAGTGACGCATTCGCCTGCGTCGAGTTTCGCGATTCGCCTGCCGACGCGCCGCAGGCCTTCACGATCAACCTTTCGCAGGCATCCCGGATCGGCAAGACCTTCGCAGACTTCATGCCGGTCGGCTACAGCCGGGCTGAACAAACTCATGGATCAAAAGGTCAAGCGGACATGAGCTGGCACCTCTACCCCCTGCAGGACGCGCAAAAGGGGTGCGGCAAGTCCGCCGGCGATAGCCTTTCCCCGATTTCGGAATTGAAGATCGAAGCTCTCCAAATCCGCCGCGAAGATCAATCGCGACTGCCGGGTATTCTCTCGTCTTCTGCCAGCAGCGCAAGCAACGAAGGCCGGATCATTGAAATCAGCTTTGCATCCGATGACCACGAGACCAAGACCGAGCCTTCGTTAATGAATGGGCCGGTGCCCGGATCATCCGATACCAGGGATGTTCTGCTGCTCTACCTGCCGCCTGCCGGAAGCGGTGAGCCGGTAAAGGCAAGCGGAGTCGCCGGCGCCTTTGAACCCGGCAGCGAATGGGTCAACCCTTATACCTTGATGATGGTTCCGGCGGTCGCAGCGGACACAGCGATTATTACTACGATCATTATGCTTGGCGGTCGCTTCTGGGAATACCGGTAAACGACCTCGTTTGGACGACTTTTCGATAGCAGCTCAAAAGCGTGGGCTAAATCCAAAAAAAAGCGAGGGGCAAGCAATGAAAACTACCATGAAACGGAATGAAGACGGGTTCTGTGGTGCCATGCAATTACTCCTGGCTGCGGCCTGCCTGTTGTTCAATCTCGCGGGCTGCTCGGTGTTCATGGCCGCCCAGCTTCCGGACAAGAAAAACCTCGAAGTCTTCAAGCCGGGGGTGCCGCGGCAGGTGGTCCTGGCGGAGATGGGCCTGCCGTCCGGCTATGAAAATCGAGACGGAGTCCGCTCCGAGGTTTACAAATTCAAGCAGGGCTACTCCCAGCCGGCCAGAGTCTCGAGGGCCGTCCTCCATGGAACCGCCGATATCTTGACCTTCGGACTCTGGGAGGCGGTCGGTACACCCACGGAAATGATTTTCAGCGGCACGGACACCATGGTGCTCGTCACTTACAACGGCAACGACCGCGTGGAAACCGTCGAATACTTCAAGGGCGGGGAGCAGAGCCAGTGATGCGTCCGGGGGCTCTGACCGCTGACACGCAGGAATCTATAAAGTCGGATCCGTATAAAAAGCGGCGACGACGGAAACCTGGGAGGTGAATCATGAAACGGTTATTAGGTTGGGCCATGTGCCTGGCATTCGCGCTGACCTTGCTGGGGTGCTCAACGGCGGCCGAGCATCGGGAGGCTGTCCGGGCCGACGATGCCGGCCGGCTGAGCGCCGGGAAGGTGCAGCGCGAGATCCGCATGGGGATGACGAGCGCCGAGGTGGCGGAGGCATTGGGCTCGCCGAACGTGGTCGCCACCGACGAAAACCGGCGGGAGGTATGGGTGTATGACCGCATCGCAACCGAGCATGCCTACTCCGCCAGTTCGGGTGGGGTCGCGGCCCTCATCCTGGCGGGATTCACCGGCAGCGTCGCCGGAGGCGGGGGCGTTCTGCCCAATTTCTTGAAAAGCGCAGGGGCCTCATCGACCAGCCAGCGTACGCTGACCGTGATCATCAAATTCACCGAAGACCACCGGGTCCGCGATTTTGCGTACCGCCAATCCAGTTTCTGACCGTGGAGGTGCCCATGCGGTACAAGGTCATGATCCAATTCATCTTGCTGGCGGCGGGGTTGATGCTGCTGCTCAACAACTGCGCCCCGCAAATCCCCAGGGACGCCCTGCAGCTTGCACCCGACGGCCTGAGCCAGCGTCAACTGCAAAGCCGGCAGTTTGACACCGACGAGCAGACGCTGCTTTCCGCGAGTGCCGCCCTGCTTCAGGACCTGGGGTTCATGATCGAGGAAAGCGAACCGGCCTACGGGCTGATCTTCTGCTCCAAGCATCGCGACGCCACCCGCACGGAGCAGGTGATCGGAGCCGTCGCACTGGCCCTGCTCACCGGCGTCATCCCTCCCGTCGACAGGGATCAATGGATCCGGGTGTCGGTGGTGACTCAGCCGGTCGTGGTGGATGCCGTCGTCCCCTCCAAATGCCGGACGGCCGTGAGAGTATCGTTCCAGCGAATCGTCCGCAACGATCGGGGCCTGGCCAGTCGACGGGAAAGTGTGGTCGAACCACAGATGTATCGTGAATTTTTCGACAAACTGGCTCAATCCCTGTTTCTGGAGGCAAACGCGCTATGAAAACGATACGCTTCGCCACCCTGTGGGGATCGGCATTCTTGCTGCTCATCATTTGCGCCTGCGCCCCGTCCACGCGCCAGGTGCTGGAGACCCAGGAGTCGGAAGTCAGGCTCCGCTCGATCCAGTCGCGGGTTTTCGACACGCCCGATCAGAACAGAACCATGCGTGCGGTGATTGCGACGCTGCAGGACTTAGGATTCGTGGTCGACAAGGCCAACGCCTCGCTGGGCCTCGTCAGCGCCACCAAGCTGTCCGGCTACGTGCTGAAGATGACCGTCAGCGTGAGGCCGCGGGGCGAGTCGCAAGTGCTGGTCCGGGCCAACGCCCAGTACAATATCCAGGCGATCGAGGATCCCGAACCGTATCAGCGCTTTTTCGCGGCGCTGTCGCAGTCCATGTTCCTGGCGGCCCAGCAGATGTGAGGAGATGTGAGGCAGCGGTGCGGCCGGCGCTGAGCGGTTGGGTCGATCCGGCCCTGAACGGCGCTGATGCGGGGCCTCGCCGGCCGGCCCCCTTACAAGACATATATCAAAAACGAAACAACGTGCCGGTTCTCGAATTCAAATCAAATTATCAAATGTGTAGGTCTGGCCCCATTGTTTTCCTTGCTGGCAGGGAGATTTCGATTCCTTAAACTGATGTAGTAGGATTTAGGTTGCACACTAACCTCTACGTCATATGGTATCGAAAGTAACAAGGGTGCTACACTTTTTGAGATTAAAAGCAATTTCGACATGATTGAGCTTTTCAATCCCGCCACCATTAGGTATCCATGATATTCTAACCTCTTTCTGATAAGCATACCTAAAGTGTTTACAAGAATCTATTGAAACGCCTTTCATCGGTGTGTTGAGTGGGTCGCAGTACTTTACAAGAGCATCAATTCCTACGAACCCGGGGGTTTGCTTTTCGAATTCAGCGGTCAACTCATCAAGAAACCGCCTTGGATTATCAATTATCAGGCAAGCATCATAATTGAAATCTAAAAACAATCTTGGGTTGAACGTGTATGAGGCACAATAGACATAGAAGTCACTTTTCCAACTTTTTGTGAGTCTGCCGTCAATTGGTTCTATAGTTCCCTTGCTTTTTCCTGTGTGGCGGTCAAAAACCTCCATGCGAAATTCTGATGGTGGATATTGAAAGTTAAATTCAAGTTCCCTATCTCCTATTGCCTTGTTCAAAGATGGGTCGCTGTATGATGATGCGGGATTGATTCTGATTATACCGGTGTTGTATGCAGGAACTAAGTGATTTGATTCGCCATATTTGAAAAGAAACTTCCCATCTTCCAATTTCAGCCGCCTTACAAGCTCACACGCCTTAGCCGCTGTATTAGATTCCAAATCAGGAATAGAAATTCTCTTATTGAGGTCACCGGGTAACCCAGTGTGCCGCAATGCGTATTCCTCTAATATATGGGCCCACAACTCCATCCAACAGCCACCGTCCTTTTCAGGTGGTAGCATTGATATCTGTCCCAAGGTGTTAATAGTAAAAAATTGTGGAATATATCAGCCGCTCTTTGGGCTAAGTCGTCAGACGGAAGATGCTCCATATACCGGCGCGCCCTGTACTTCATGCGCCACATTTCATGTCTACTGATTTGTTGCTCGGGCATTCCGCAGCTCTTCCACTTATGACCTCACATTAGGCATGTACAATGATGCGGCAAAAAGGGAATCATTATCAACCCAATTCCCAGACTTACAAAAATCAAAATTACAACGAGCAATCCAACATTCTTTTGGCAGACTGAAAAACCATGGGGGTCAGGCTTACACATTTGACACTTTATCCGTTAATGCCTTTTCTCGAATCCTTATCCTTGCTTCTCTTTAGAACGATTCTTTGGGATGCCTGGGTGACACCGGATCGACCAATCATAGACCGCAACCCGATCCCCGTCAGCTTGCTTCCGCTGCAGCGGGAGTAAGAAAAAAATTTTTCACGGTCCGCTTGCTCTTGAAGACTGCCTTGCGTTCATTGCCGCGTGAGGTGGTGTGTGGAATGATAGAGTTTTATCATTTCAATTCAAATTGGCAATTATGTAGGTTTGACCCCTTTTCCTCCCTTGTTTTTTCGATCAACATTGATGGGAGGTTGGTTTCCCTGACGCCAGGGATCATTAGACCAACTAATGTCTGCGAGTCTCTTGTAGCCTCAAGCCGCTGACTCCTTTTATTGCTCGTTACTTGGACTGTAGGTTACTGGCGATAAAGGTTTCTCGTTGATGATCAGCTGAAATACATCCGGCCGGGAGTAGTGACCCGTCACGTCAAAATCATATTTGCTTCGGGCAATTTCAGCCATATCAAGATCGGCACATAATATTCCTTCCTGACCATATAGAGGTCCTGCCAAAACCTTGCCAAGTGGCGAGACGATGACACTACCTCCGCGGCATAGTTCCTCTGGTTGGGGCTCCAAATCTTTCAATCCATTCAGATCCGGTGGGTACATAGATTTGGTAACATACTGGTTACAACCCAAAACAAAGCAACGACCCTCACATGCTATATGCTGTAAACTAGCCTGCCAGCTGTCACGGGAATCAGCCGTAGGGGCCAAGTAGATTTCAACCCCTTTGCCATACATGGCCATTCGCGCTAATGGCATATAGTTCTCCCAGCATATCAACCCTCCTATCTTGCCAAGCTCAGTGGCAAGAACGGTCAGAGTGCTGCCGTCTCCTTCGCCCCAAATAATTCGTTCGGAGGCTGTCGGCTTGAGTTTGCGGTGCTTGCCTATAAGTTGTCCTTTTGGATCGAAGTAAAGCAAGGTGCAATAGAGCGTGCCTCCGCTGAACTGACCATCCCGCTCGATGACGCCGATAGCCAAATACACATTTGCATGGCGAGCCGCCGCTCCTAATGCTTGAGTAGCGGGGCTGGGAATATCAACAGCGTTTGACCAATAGGTTTGCCAGGTAAGTCTACCTTCTGGGCTGCGATTACCAACAACAGCCCCAAAGCTAAGTCCTCGTGGATAGGCTGGAATAAACGCTTCTGGAAAAAGGACTAACTTAGCTCCCTGTGCCGCGGCTTCATGAGTTAAGCGACATGCTTTTTCGACACTCGCTTCACGCTTAAAAAGAACTGGAGCAGCCTGTACAACCGCGACTTTAATTTTGGAAAAATTTTCGTTTATTTTCATAAGTTATCACCATTAGCGCAGCTCCCAGGGAGCCTCCTGCGGTTCGTGAATTTTGAAAGACTCCATCAAGCTTTAAATCTCACCAAAACTTCATCCGCCTCCACCGCCTGCCCGGGGGCCGCCAGCACCTCCTCGACCTCGCCGTCGCAGGGCGAGGCGACGAAGCTTTCCATCTTCATGGATTCGATGCTGACCAGATCCTGACCGCGGTAGACGCGGTCGCCTTTCTGTACGCGCACCTCCACCACCAGCCCCGGCATCGGGCACAGCAGGACGTTTTCGAGGGCATCGTCACGCGGGGCGGGCATGTGCCGGGACAACTCCCATTCGCGCGGGGAGAACACTTCGAAAACGCGGGCCGTGCCGCAGAAGGCGACTCCGAAGAAGCTGTACTGATAATACAGGCGGAACATGTGCGATCGGCCGTTGATCTTGAGCTTGAGCCGGCGCCGGTAGAATTCGAACTCCGGGGTCGTCACCGGGTAGGTCAACCCGTCGACGGTGACGGTCCACTCGTGCGGCGGCGGGTCTTTGCGCAGGCAGACTTCGAAGACATCCTGGCGGCAGCGGACCATATAGGGATTGCAGTCCAGGGGTGCATGCGCCACCCCCACCTGGGCCGCCATGGGTTTCAGGGATTCGCGCGTCAGGTTTTGGCGATTGTGGTAGACGATCGTGGCCGCCATGGCCATGAAATGGAGCCGCTCCACGGGGGGCGCGACTTTGGGCAGACCTTTTTCGAAATGCGTTTCGATAAACGCCGTGGACAGATTCCCGGCAACGAATTCGGGGTGGGTCAGGACCGAATTGACGAAATCCACATTCGTGGCCAGCCCCTCGATGTGGTAGCCGTTCAACGCGCGCACCAGCGAGTCGATTGCGTGTTGACGGGTTTCGCCCCAGGCGATGACCTTGGCGAGCAGCGAATCATAGAAGACGCTGATCAGGCTGCCGGCTTCGACACCACTGTCGAGGCGGACGTTCGCTCCGCAGGCGGGAGAATAGCGCGTGATCATCCCCGTCGACGGGAGAAACCCGCGGGCCGGGTCCTCGGCGCAGACCCGCACCTCCACGGCCCAGCCTCTCCAGGCGACGTCTTCCTGGCGCAGCGGCAGGGACTCGCCGGCCGCCACGCGCAGCTGCAGCTCCACGAGGTCCAATCCGGTCACCATTTCGGTCACGGGATGCTCGACCTGCAGGCGCGTGTTCATCTCCAAAAAGTAGAAGTTGCTGGCCGGGTCCAGTATGAACTCCACCGTGCCGGCGTTGACGTAGCCGGCCTCTCGTGCGAGCCGGCAGGCGCACGCTCCCATCTGCCGCCGCAGGTCCGCGTTGACGGCAACCGAAGGGGATTCCTCGACGACCTTTTGGTAGCGCCGTTGGACCGAACACTCGCGCTCGCCCAAGTGGATGACCGCACCGTGCCGGTCGGCCATGATCTGGATCTCCACATGGCGCGCGACCGGGATGTACTTTTCCACGAAGACCCGGTCGTCGCCGAAAGCCTTGCGGGTTTCGGCGCGCCCGGCCTGCATGGCCGCGGCCAGCTCGTCCCGTGAGGCGACGATGCGCATGCCTTTGCCGCCGCCGCCCGCGGCCGGCTTCAGCAGGAGCGGATAACCGATTTCCTCGGCTCCCGCCAGCGCCTCGTCCAGGTCATCGACCGATTTGAGAACGCCCGGCACCACCGGCACCCCAGCCTTAACCGCGAGGGCTTTCGACGCTACCTTGTCCCCCAGGGCGGCAACGGCGGCAGCCGGCGGCCCGACAAAGACAAGCCCCGCACGGGTCACCATTTCCGCGAAGGCGGGGTTCTCCGAAAGAAAGCCGTAGCCGGGGTGGATGGCCGCACATCCTTGCGCCAGCGCCATCTCTATTATTTTTTCCCTGGCCAGATAGGACTGATCCGAACGGGGAGGTCCGATGCACACGGCTTCGTCCGCCGCCTGCACGTGCTGGGAGCGCGCATCGATTTCGGAGTATACGGCCAGCGTGCGGATTCCCAGGCGCCGGCAGGTAGCGGCGATCCGGATAGCGATTTCACCACGGTTGGCAATCAGGATCTTGTCGAACACGGCTCCTCCTCACAACGGAATGTTGCCATGCTTGCGATTCGGCCGTCCCGCCCGTTTGCTTTCCAGAAACTGCAGGCTGCGAATCAGGCGCTGGCGGGTGTGGCGCGGGAAGATCACATCATCGATATAGCCCCGCTTGGCCGCCAGGAACGGATTGGCGAACGTCTTGCGGTAGTGATCGGTCTTTTGGGCGAGGAGGGCTTCCGGGTCGGCTGCGGCGGCGATATCCTGCCGGTAGATCACCTCGGCCGCTCCCTTGGGACCCAACACGGCGATCTCCGCCGTGGGCCAGGCATAGTTGATGTCCCCGCCGATGTGTTTGGAATTCATGACGATGTAGGCTCCGCCGTAGGCCTTGCGCAGGATGACGGTGATCCGCGGCACGCTGGCCTCGACGAAGGCATACAGCAGCTTCGCGCCGTGGCGGATAATGCCGCCGGACTCCTGCTCGGGCCCGGGCATGAATCCAGGGACGTCCACGAAGCAGACCAGAGGGATGTTGAAGGCGTCGCAGAAGCGCACGAAGCGCGCGGACTTGGTCGAGGCGTTGATGTCGAGCACCCCGGCGAGCACGGCCGGCTGGTTCGCGATGAGCCCTACCGTCTGCCCCCCCAGGCGACCCAGGCCGCAGATGACGTTGCGGGCGAAATGCGGATGGATCTCCATGAACTCGGCACCGTCCATGATGCTGTGGATGAGCACCTTCATATCGTAGGTGTGGTTGGGGTTTGCCGGGATCAGGTAGTCGAGCGCCGGGTCGGTGCGTTCCAGCGGATCGCGCAGATCCAGGATCGGCGGCCGCTGCTGGTTGTTGGAGGGCAGGTAGTTGATCAGGCGCCGCACCTCCCGCAGGCAGAGGATGTCGTTGGGCAGAACGAAGTGCGCCACCCCGCTCTTCTCCCCGTGGATGCGCGCGCCGCCGAGATCGGCCGAGGTGATCGCCTGGTGCGTGACGGTTTTGACCACGTTGGGGCCGGTCACGAACATGTAGGCGGTGGGCTCCACCATGAAGACGAAGTCCGTGATGGCCGGGCTGTAGACCGCGCCGCCGGCGCACGGACCCATGATGCAGGAGATTTGGGGCACCACCCCGCTGGCCTGGACGTTGCGGTTGAAGATCTCGCCGTAGGCCGCGAGCGCATCGACGCCCTCCTGGATGCGCGCTCCGCCCGAATCGTTGAGCCCGACGATCGGCGAGCCCACGCGCACGGCATGATCCATGACTTTGCTGATCTTCTGGGAATGGGCCTCGCCCAGGGATCCGCCGATGACGGTGAAGTCCTGGCTGAAGACGAATACCTCACGGCCGTCGATGGTGCCGTGGCCGGTGATGACGCCGTCCCCGGGATAGTTGCGCTCCTGGTCCGTGTAGCCGCCGCGTCCGGTTTTGAGGATGTCGAACTCCTCGAATGACCCCTCGTCTAGCAGCAGTTCGATCCGCTCCCGTGCGGTCAATTTGCCGCGGCGGTGCTGGTCCTCGATGCGCCGCGCCCCTCCGGCCTGGAACGCGTCGCTTTTCATGGATTCGAGGTCAGCGAGATTGGCCTGCATGATGGTTCCGGCCGACACACCGCACTCGGCCTGCTGCAGCCGCTGGGCCAGCTTGGGGCCGCCAGGGGGAGCTTGAGTAGGTTGCATAGCGCCTCCTCTATTTTGGATACCATCTATGCTGAATTTAAATCGGGGGTCAATTCTTTTTTCGATGCTTGAGAAGGCATGGAAACGATTTAAGTTTTAAGTGTTACGTGTTAAGCCAATGAACAACGAATTCGGATGCAACGAATTCTTCCGGCAGGTGGATTTTAAAGGACCTGCTTTTGCTTAACACTTTCAAGTAAGTTGGGTCATTTTCTGTGGGAGCGGCTTTCCAGCCGCGGCGATCGAGGCTGAAAGCCTCTCCCACAAATAAACTTTCTTGCCGATAAAGTGGCGCCGCGCGCCAAGGCTGGCTTACTAGACCGGCAGCGAAATACGCAAATACCGTCATGCCGGACTTGATCCGGCATCCATTACCGCTCTGGATTCCGGCTTTCGCCGGAATGACAAATCTTGGCATATTTAATTGCCGAAGTAATAAAACGTAAAACTTAAAACTATTATCATGTTCGTTAGAAATCCCGACATCGCCGACGTATTTGACCGGATCGCTGATTATCTCGAAATCGAGGGCGAAAACCCTTTCAAGATCCGGGCCTACCGCAATGCCAGCCGCACGATTCGGGGGCTGGGGCCGGAGCTCAGGGACCTGCTGGGGTCGGGTAAGGAGCTGACCGAGCTTCCCGGCATCGGCAAGGAGCTGGCCGCGAAGATCGTCGAGATCCTGGAGACCGGCACGGCCCCGGCCCTCGAGAAACTGAAGCAGAAAGTTCCCGCGGGCGTTATCGAGATGCTCAAGATTCCCAATCTCGGGCCCAAACGGGTGAGTGCGCTCTACCACGAGCTTAAGATTGAAAGCCTGTCCGCATTGAAGGACGCGGCCGAGACCGGTCGTGTTCGAGCGCTGCCCGGTTTCGGGGCCAAAACCGAACAGCACATCCGGGAAGCGCTGGCCGCGCTTGCAGAGCGGCCGGCACGGGTGAGCGTTGCCACGGCCGGGCCGCAGGTGGAACGCCTGGTGGGCTATCTTGAGCAGGTCCCCGGGGTGGTTGCGGTGGCTGTCGCCGGCAGCTTCCGGCGCTGCCGGGAGACCGTGGGCGACATCGACATCCTGGTAACGGCCGGCGCGGAAAGCCCGGTCATGGAGCGTTTCACGGATTTCGAGGATGTGCAGCAGGTGCTGGCCCGTGGAGAGACGAAATCGAGCCTGGTTCTGCGCTCCGGTCTGCAGGTGGACTTGCGGCGGGTGGCGCCGGAGAGCTTCGGCGCGGCCCTGCAGTATTTCACCGGGAGCCAGGCCCACAACATCGCGGTGCGGAGCCTCGGGCGCCTGCGTGGACTCAAGATCAACGAGTACGGGGTATTCGACGGCGAAAAAAGGATCGCCGGGGGCACCGAGGAATCGGTCTACCGCGCGCTGGGTCTTGCCTGGATTCCGCCCGAGCTGCGCGAGGACCGCGGTGAAATCGAGGCTGCCCGCGAGGGCCGACTGCCGGAGCTGGTTGCGTCAGCCGGCATCCAGGGCGAGCTGCATTCCCACACCACCGCGACCGACGGGCGCAATAGCCTGGAGGAGATGGCCCTGGGAGCCAAACGCTGCGGGCTGAAATACCTGGCCGTGACCGATCATTCTCAGTACCTCAAGATGGTGGGCGGCCTCAACGAGCGACGCCTGCTGGCACAGATCGAGGACATCGACCGACTGAATGCGAAGCTCAAAGGTTTTCGACTGTTGAAAGGCATCGAAGTGGAGATTCTCGAGGATGGCCGCCTGGACCTTCCCGACCGTATCTTGCAGCAGCTCGACCTCGTGATCGGCTCCATCCACAGCCATTTTCGGCTGCCGATTCAGCAGCAAACCGAACGCATCCTGCGGGCCATGGACCAGCATTTTTTTTCGATTTTGGGCCACCCGAGCGGCCGCCTGATCAACGAGCGCGAGCCCTACGCGGTCGACATGGCAGCCGTGATCCGAAAGGCCAAAGAACGCGGGTGTTTTCTCGAACTGAACGCCAACCCCCAGCGGCTCGACCTCACCGACACCTACTGCCAGATGGCCAAGGCGGCCGGGGTTCTCGTCGCCATCAACACGGATGCGCACAGCGTGGCCGATTTCGGCCAGCTTATTTACGGCGTGGGGCAGGCACGGCGGGGATGGCTGGAGGAAAAGGATGTGCTGAACGCCCGGCCGCTCAAGGAGCTGGCCCGGCTGTTGAAGCGGACGATGAGGGGATAGCTGAAAAGATACTGGATACGGGATGCTCGATAGGAAAATACGAATCGGCGCAGCCGGGTCCGACGGGCTGGGATACTTGAAGGCCATAACGAAGGCGGCGCGCATGGGGCTCGGCTGCGTGGAGGTGGCCTTCACCTATGGCGTCCGGATGAAGCCGGAGGAGGCCGAGGCGGTGGGGCGGCTTGCCAGGGAGAAGGACATCACGCTCTCCGTGCACGCCCCGTATTACATCAACCTCGCGGCGGACGATCCCACGAAGCTTGCCGCGAGCAAGGAGCGCATCCTCTCATCCTGCCGGATGGCGGCGGTGATGGGCGCCCGCAACGTCGTGTTTCACGCCGGCTTCTATCAGGAGCGCTCGGCCGCTAAAACCTTCGCGCGGATCGCCCGGGCGATCGAGAATCTACTTACGGCCGTGCAGAAAAACCGCTGGGCCGTCGTGCTGTGCCCCGAGACCACCGGCAAACCGGCGCAGTTCGGTTCTCTGGATGAATGCCTCCAACTGGCACGGGAAACCGGTTGCGGGTTCACGATCGATTTTTCCCATCTGCTGGCGCGGGCGGCCGGAAACATCGATTACGGCAAGGTCCTGGACCGGCTACCCCGGCACGTTCACGCCCATTTCTCGGGGATTGAGTATGGTCCGAAGGGTGAGCGCAAACATCTCAAGACCACTCCGAAGTTCTTCCGGCCGCTGGCCGAGGCCCTCGTCGGCCGGTGCATCGACATGACCCTTATCAGTGAGTCCCCCAGGCCTTACCAGGATGCCGCGATGATGAAGCGGCTGATCGGAAAACTGGAAGCCGGGCCGCCGATCAGGCGGAGTGCTCGAACATCGACATGAGCTTCTGCTGCATGGCCTGGGTCACGCTCATCCGGTCGTGCCCTTCCCGCAGTCGTTTTCCCAACAGCCGGCCCGCCTCGGCCGCGGCTTGCATCGTTTGCGGCTGCTTGGCGACATCCGGAATCATGTCCTCGGTGATCTTGACCCCGGGACCGTGGAGCAGGGTCGGGATGCCGACTTTGCACGTTTCCCCGTACCCGCAGGAGTAGCAGGAAGCCGCCCCTTGTCCGGCCACTTTGGCGACGGTTTCGATGAAATTGTAAAGGAAGAACTTTTCCAGCTCATTGGCCGGATACGTCCCGGACGTGCCCCCGACCCCGACCGCCACGGCCAGCTTTCCCCAGAGCAGGTTGCCCTCCTGATGCCGGAATTGAAACCAGCGTTCGACGAAGGCGTGCGTGACGGCGTTCAACGTGGAGTAATAGTTGGGCGCCCCGATGACATAGGCATCCGCTTCAACGATCTTTTCCCGAAGCTCCGCCAGGTCGTCCTTGACCTTGCAGATGTTGTCCTTGACGCAGCCCAGACAGGCAATGCATCCGGAGATGGTCTTGCCCCGGAGCGCCACCAGGTCATACTCGTAACGGGTGTGATCGAGAACGGTCCGGACCAAGGTGTGGACCCCCGATGTCTCGCTTTTACGCGTGCTCCCGACGATTCCCAGAATTTTCATATTTACCTCCTTATCTTTCTTTCTTGCGTATGCCACTGACGCGCGTCTTCAGGTCCTCATAGCGCTTGGGATCGAAAGCGTTGATCTCCTGGGCGTGCAGGCGGTAGATCCGCAGGCAGAGGTTGGCCTCCGGGGCGTCGCGCTGGGTCACGGCGACGTCGATGCAGCGCAGGTTTTCGCGGATGGATTTTTCGTACAGCTGCTTGCGCAGGTCTTCGTAAAGCTTGCGGTCGAAATTGCCGGCATCCAGCGCGCTGAGCCTCCAGACATTCAGCGCAACCTTGGCGTTGTAAAAAGCATCTTCCTGGATGGATTTTTTGGCCAGCGACAGGTTGACGGCGGCATCGCGTTCGAGCTCCCTCTGGCGCGCGAGCTCGGGTTGGGTGGCAGGTGCCGCCGGCTTGGGAGCCTGCCCGCCGGCATCGGGGGCCGCCAGTACCGCCAGAATCAAGGTCAGGGCGGCGAGCCGGAAGAACCTCTGGCTTCGGAAGCAGATCATTGCATTTTCTGCAGTTTCTCGGTGAAAGGAACGTCGGCCGGGCAAAACCGATACTGGCCGAGGTCGGCCAAGGCCACCCAGGCCAGCTCGGCATGATCGTTGGCCGACAATTCTCCGCTCTCTACCCGGACTCGGTAGGCCAGCAGCCGGATGGTTAGATTCTCGTAAGCGTAGACGCTCTCGCCGAAAAACTTTCCCACCGCGATCTCGATGCCCAGCTCTTCCCGGATCTCGCGCTTCAAGCAATGCGCGGGCGATTCCCCGGGCCGGACCTTGCCGCCGGGGAACTCCCACAGGCCGGCCTGCGAGGCTCCGGGCCTGCGGCGGGCGATCAGCACGTTGCCGTTTTCGATCAAAACGGCCGCCGTGACGTCGATCATAATTCCACCCGGCCGCGCGCCCATTGAATTACCGGCAGGAGGCGCGGCGGGGCCAGCTTCTCGAGCTCGGCGCCGGAAAGCCACCGGTACTCGTGGTGCTCCGGCGCACCGATCTGCGGGTTTACTGCGAAAACCACTTGGTCCTCCGTTGTTTGAGCAAGATAATACCGGGCCACCTTCTTGCCACGGTTGTACGGCTCGGTTTCCTTGAA
>JAUQXK010000088.1 GCA_030834695.1 Desulfobacterales bacterium | reverse complement strand
CCATGCCGCCGTGGCGCTCGGAGAGGTCGACGCCGACCAGCCCCAGCGCGCCCATCTCGCGCATCAGCGCGCGATCGATCGCCTGCGTGGCTTCGCGCTTCTGGTAGTCGGGCGCAAGGCGCTCGCGCGCGAACCGCGCCGCCGCCTCCTGCATCGCCTGCTGGTCGGGGGTGATCAGGTACGAGGGCATCGTGGCCGCTCCTGTGGGTACCGGCCGCGCTCTCAGCCGGCCATCGTCAATCCGCCCGAGACGCTGATCACCTGCCCGGTGATGTAGTCGGAGTCGCTGCTGGCGAGGAATGCGACGAGCCCCGGATAGTCGTCCGGCTTGCCCAGCCGCCGCATCGGGATCGCGGCTTCGAGCGCCGCGACCAGCTTGCGCCCGGACTCGCCCTCGCCGGCGAAGTCGGCCAGCAGCGGCGTGTCGGTCGGTCCCGGGCACAGTGCGTTCAACTGGATGTTCGAGCGCGCCATCTCGCGCGCCATCGTCTTCGTGAACGCGATGATGCCGCCCTTGCACGCGGCATAGACTGCCTCGCCCGACGAGCCGACGCGGCCGGCGTCGGAGGCGACGTTGATCACCTTGCCGCGCTTGCGCTCGGCCATGCCCGGCAGGATCGCGTGGTGCATGTGCAGCGGGCCGTACAGGTTGATCGCGACGATCCTCTGCCACAGCGCGAAGTCGGTCTTCAGGAACGGCATCGCGCGATCCCAGCCGGCGTTGTTGACCAGCACGTCGACCGGGCCGGCGGCCGCGGTGAACTGCGCGAGCGCGTCGGCGATCTCGCTGGCCTGGCTGATGTCGACGCGGTACGACCACGCGCGACCGCCGGCGGTGGCGATCGCGTCGCGGGTGTCGGCGCCGCCCGCCGCGTTCAGGTCGAAGATGCCGACCAGGCAGCCTTCTTCGGCGAGGCGCATCGCGATCGCGCGCCCGATGCCGCTGCCGGCGCCGGTGACGATGGCCACTTGATCCTGGAGAAGCATGGGAATTGCCTCCTCAATCGTATTCGATCAGTTCGACCGTGTTGCCCTCGGGATCCTGCATGTAGGTCGCACACGCGCCCGGCCGCAGGAATTGGGGCGGGCAGTTGAAGGCGACGCCGGCCTGCCGCAGGCGATCGTAAATGGCGTGGATGCCCTTGACCTCCAGGGCCACATGGGTCAGGCCGAAGTCGCACTGCCGGCCGCTCGACCGGTCCCGGCCGAGCGGATTCAGATACTGGAAGAGCTCCATCCGGCCGCCGAGGCCTTTGAGCATCACGACCCGCGCCGCGGCGCGTTCGAGCCCGACCACCTGCGACAGGGGTTCGCCGCTGTAATGCGGCTTCTCCCAGTCCACTTCGAATCCCAGCAGATCGCGGTAGAACGGCACGATCCGGTCCATGTCCCGGACGGCCATCGCCACGTGGTGCCAGCGGATCTCCATGCCTGCGCCCTTCCCTCAAAGTTGACTGTCGAGGTAACACCCCCGGGGCCGGAGCGGCATCCCCGGCCCGCGGGGTTTCAAACGGTTATTCCTTGTAGGGCTTCCAGCCGCTTTCCTCCAACGTCGCGGAGACTTCGGCCGCGGGCACGATCATGACCGGCTTGAGGTAGGGGAAATCATAGTACTTGGTCTTTTTCACCACCTCGCCGACCGCCACCGGCGACTGGGCCTGGTGGTCCTCTTTACGCATAGTAATCGTGCCGAGGGGCCCCTCGTAGGTCATGCCCTCGAAGGCCTTGATGACGGCCTCGGTTTCGAAGGTCTTGGCCTTCTTCACGGCTTCAAAATACATCTTGGTGCCGATGTAGGCTTCCATCGCGACGAAGGACGGCCACTTGCCGCCGGAACTCTTGAAGAAACCGTCTTCGAACGCCTTGGCCTGGGGCGTATCCACGCCGAGAATGTACTGGTTGGCGCCGATGTCGCCGATATAGGCGTCGCCCGCGACGGCCCCCACCGCATCGTCGTCGATGAAGGTGCTGCCGATGGGGACCTTCAGCCCCAGGCTGCGGCCCTGCGTGATGAGCTGGGTCATGTCGGTGCCCCAGTTGCCGGTAAGGACGTAGTCCGCGCCGGCGGCCTGGATTTTGCTGAGGTAGGGGCCGAAGTCCTTGTTGAACATGGGATGGAACTCCTTGCCGACCACCTTGGCGTCCTTGGCGTATTGGGTGACGTACATCTCGTAGTATTTGGCCACGTCGTAGCCCCAGGAGTAATCCTGGTTCAAGAGGAAGGGTTTCTTCAATCCCTTGCCGCCGAAGTACTTGGCCAGGCCCTTGACGTGCTGGGCGGCGTTCAGGCAGGTCCGGAAGGTGTAGGGCGTAAAGTTTTCGCCGGTGATGGCCATGGCCTCGGCGTTGGTGCACAGATAGATGCGTTTGTAGCGCGGCATCTGCTGGGCGATGGCGCCGCCGACCCCGGAGGAAGATCCCTGGATGATGATCTGACAGTTGTCTTCCAGAATCATCTTCTTGAGCTTTTGGACGGCGATCTCGCCCTTGAGCTGGTTGTCTTCGATGACCAGCTCGATCTTCTTGCCGATCAGGCCGCCCGCCTCGTTGACTTCCTTCACCGCGGCCTCAACGCCCCACACGACGCGGTCGCCGTTGGTGGTGAACGCGCCCGAGCGCACCTCGTTGATGCCCAGCTTGACCGTATCCTGCGCCACGCCGGGCGATGCCAGTGCGGCTATCGCCAGCAGGACCGTCAGGATTCTAGCGAATGCAGTGATCGTTTTCATTTGGTTTCCTCCTTCGTGGTGAGTTAGGGATGTTGAGACACATACGCCGCCTGCCATCAGACTTCGAGGTATTGCTTGCGGACATCCTTGCTTTCTTCCAGATCCTTGGGGGTGCCGGCCCACTTGACCTGCCCCTTGCTCAAGATATAGATGCGGTGCGCCAAACGCAGGCAGGCCTGCAGGTTCTGCTCCACGAGCAGGACCGTCAGCCCTTCCCGGTTGATGTCGGCGATGAGTGTATTCACGTGTTCAACGATGATCGGGGCCAATCCCTCGGTCGGCTCGTCGATCAGGATCAGCTCGGGGTTACCCAGCAGCGTGCGCACGATGGTCAGCATTTGTTTCTCGCCGCCGGAGAGGATGCCGCCGAGCTGGTTGCGCCGCTCGGCGAGCTGGGGGAAGCTGTCGTAAGCGCGTTCGATGGTCCAGCCGCCCACCGGCGTCTTTCCCAAATGACCGGGCTTGATGCCCATGAGCAGGTTCTGGTGCACGGTGAGGGTGGGGAAAATCCAACGCTCCTCGGGGACAAAGCCGAGCCCCGCCATGGCATTCTGATGAGGTTTGCGGCCGATGATCTCCGTTTCTCTGAAACGAATGGAACCGCTATGCGCCGGGACAAGCCCCATGACCGTCCCGAGGGTGGTGGACTTGCCGACCCCGTTGCGGCCGAGCAGGGCGACGATTTCGCCCCGGCGGACCTCGAGCGACACATCGAATAGCACGTGGCTTTTACCGTAGAAGGTGTTCACGGCGTTGAGGATCAGCATGCTCAGTGGCCTCCCAGATAAGCCTGCTTGACCTGGGGGTCCCCGCGGATCTCTGCGGGCGAACCGCTTGCCAGGATTTCGCCGTAGTACAGCACGGTGATCACATCCGCCAGCGAGAAGACCACTTCCATGTCGTGTTCGATGATCAGCAGGGTCTTGCCCCGCGTCACCCGGTCGATCAGCCGCACCGCCTCGCGGGTCTCGTCGATGGACATGCCGGCGGTCGGCTCGTCCAGGAGGATCATCTTGGGCTCCGAGGCCAGGGTGATGCCGATCTCAAGGGCCCGCTGCTGGCCGTAGGCGAGTTCTCCGGCCAGGCGGTCGGCCTTGTCCGCCAGGCCGATCTGTTCCAGGATGGCCGCGGCCTCGCGGTTGATGCCCGCCATGCGTCCGGCGCGACGGAGAAAATCAAAACGGATGCCGTGCCTGGACAGGACGGCCGCACGGATGTTTTCGTGCACGCTGAGGCCGGCGAAAATGTTGGTGATCTGAAACGAGCGCGAAAGCCCCAGGCGGTTGATGCGGTGGGGCGGCAGGCCGGCGATGGGCTGACCGTCGAAAACGATCGCGCCGCGGTCCGGCGGGTAGTTGCCGGAGATGAGGTGGAACAGGGTGGTCTTGCCGGCGCCGTTGGGGCCGATGATGGCATGCCGCTGGCCGGCGGCAACCGTGACATGGATGCCGTTGATGACCTTTACGGGTCCGAAGCGTTTGTAGAGATCCGTCACGGCGAGCATGCCCGGCCCTCCTCCCGTTTCACGCCGCCGGCCGCGGGGTGGCGGCCTTCGCCCACAGTCGATCCCGCAGGCTCATCACCAAGCCGCTCAGGCCGTTGGGCGCGTACATGACCAGCGCGACGAACAACGCCCCCTGGATGAGCGGCCAATGCTTGGTCCAGCTGCTGATCAGGTCGTTCAGCCAGGTCAGGAAACAGGCCCCCAGGATGGGGCCCCAGAAATAGCGGGCCCCGCCGATAAAGGTCATGATCAGGACCTCCGCCGCCTTGTCCAGGTTGATGAAGGTGACCGTGACGAACTCCTGGAAAGCGCCGGCCAGCGCTCCCGCCAGCCCGGCGAAGAAGGCCGAGATCACATAGATCGCCAGCTTGGAGGCGTACACGTTGTAGCCGATGAAACGGGCACGGTCTTCGTTTTCCCGCAGGCATTCGTTCAGACGGCCGAGGGGCGTGCGCGTAAAATACCAGCAGAAGGCGCCGCCCGCCAGAACGATGACCATGACCAAGTAGTACCAGTTGACCGACGAAAACATGTCGATGGACGCCATCCCCGGCAGCGCCAGCTTGGGCCGCATGGCGGCGACGCCGTCCTCCCCGCCGGTGAGGAAGCGGAATTTCTCGGCGGCCGCATAGACCAGCTGGTTGAAGGCGAGCGTCAGCAGCGCGAAGTAGGTGCCGCCCAGCCGCACGACGAAAAGTCCGAAGATCAGACCGAGCAGGGCACCCGTTGCCGCGCCGCTGAACAGCCCCGCCAGGATCCCGAACTTGAGCTTCTTAAAGAGGATGATCGCGGTGTAGGCACCCATGCCGAAGTAGGCCGCATGCCCGAAAGACAGCAGCCCGGCGTTTCCAAACAAGATGTTGTAGCTCAGCACGAAGAGGGAGTAGATCGCCATGCCGGTGATCAGATTGAGATTGAACTCCGAGACCAGGCCGGGGATCAGCGCCAGGAACAGAAGAAACGCCATCAGCAGGAGCGTGTTGCGAAGGGTGATTGTCTTCACTTGGCCTCCCCCAAAAGGCCGTGAGGCCTGAAGATCAGGACCAGGGCCATCAACAGGAATTCGAATACGATGGCGAACTGGGGCAGGAACAGGATGCCGAAGGACTGCAGCCAACCGATGAGCAGCGAGGCGATGAGGGCGCCTTCCACCGACCCCAGCCCCCCCACCACCACCACCACGAAAAGGTCGATGATGATCGTGGCCGCCATGCCGGGGTTGGTGATCAGATAAGGCCCGCCGATGACGCCGGCCAGACCCGCCAGCCAGGCCCCCATGCCGAACAGCAGCAGGAAGATTAACGGCACATTGAACCCCAGCGCGTCCGTCATCTGCTTGTTCGCCACCGCGGCGCGCACGATGATGCCGATGCGGGTTTTGAACAGCAGGGTGAAAAGCAGGATGAAGACCAGCAGCGACACGCATAGAATGAACAGTCGATAGACCGGATATTGAATGCCGAAGAAGGCGGCCGAGCCGCTCAGCGCCGGCGGCAGCACCACCAGCAGGGGCTTGTTGCCCCAGATCATCTTGACCAGTTCTTCGATGATGTAAGCGATCCCGAAGGTGATCAGCAGTTCGTGGGCGTGGCCGTGAGCGTGCACTTTGCGCAGGAAAAACCGTTCGATGGCCATGCCGGCGGCCGCCACGGCCAGAGGGGCCACCAGCAGGCTTGCCCAGAAGCTGCCGCTCCATCTCAGGATCGAAAACGAGAAATAGGCCCCGAGCATGTAGAGAGCGCCGTGGGCGAAGTTGAGCACTCCCATCATGCCGAAGATGAGGGTCAGCCCCGAGGCCACCAGGAACAGCAGCATCCCGTAAACCATGCCGTGCAGACCCTGGACGGCCAGTGTCGTTATCCAGTCCATTCGGGTGCCCCCGGGTCCGGCGGGTAAACCGCCAGGGCGTGTGTAAGCCGGGTCATGGGGACGCTCCGGATGCCGGCAGATGAATGGCCATGTTCCGCCAGCTCAAGGCGGCCTCGCTCACGGTTTCGCTCAGGGTGGGGTGCGGCTTGACGGCTTCGGACAGGTCTTCGACGAAAGCCTCCAGGCTCATGGCCGTGGCGGCTTCGCTGATGAGATCGGTCGCATGCGCGCCGATGATGTGCACCCCCAAAATCTCCCCGCTGTCCGGATCGCCGACGATTTTGACAAACCCATCCGTGGCGCCGAGGGCGTGGGCCGCGCCGCTGGCCAGGTAGGGGAACCGGCCGACCTTCACGCGCCGGCCGGCAGCGGCGGCCTGTTCCTCCGAAAGCCCGATGGCGCCGATTTCAGCCAGGCCCCAGATGCAGCGCGGCACCCGCTCCGGCCGGACCGTGCGCCGGCCGCCGCGCAGATCGGCCACCACGGCCTCGGCTTCGGCCGACGCCTTGTGCGCGAGCATCATGCCGCCGATCACATCGCCGATGGCATAGACCCCGGGAAGACTGGTCCGGAGGCGCTCGTCCACCCGGATGAAGCGGCCGTCCATCTTCAGCCCGAGCCGGGCGGCGTCGATGCCGGAGAGCACAGGAGCGCGGCCGGCGGCCACCAGCACCCGGTCGGCCGCCTCCCGGCGGACCTCGCCGGAGCCGGTGCGAAACGCGACCTCGACCGCCGCTTCCGCGGGGGCGACCTCCAGGACCTGGGACTGCAGGTGCAGGGCCGCGCCGCGCTGCAGCAACAGCTGGCGCATGGCCTTGCGGACGTCGGCGTCCTCGGTCGCCAAAATGTCGGACAGCATCTCGATGACGACGACCCGGCAGCCGAGGTTGAGGTAGATCGCGGCCATTTCCAGGCCGATGACCCCGCCGCCGATGATCGCCACCCGCCGCGGGATGGCCTCGCTGTCGAGCGCCTGGTCGGTGGTCTGCACCCGCTCGCCGTCGACCGGGACGGCCGCCGGGACGGCCGGCCGCGAGCCGGTCGCTATAATCACCTGCCGGGCCTTGACTATATACGGCTCGGCGCCGGCGGGGGCAATCCGGATCTGCTGCGGAGAGACGAGCTCGGCGGCTCCCGGTGCGATGGCAACACCGTGGCTGCGGATGGCATGCTCCAGCCCGGAGCAGAGACTGGCGACCACCTGGCGCTTGCGGGCCAGCATGGCCGCCGGGTCCACGGCCAGGGCCTCCCGGCCCGTGAGCACGGCCGAGCTGCGCGCGGAGTGGAAGAGCTTGGCGTCGTAGTAAAGGCTCTTGGTGGGAATGCAGCCGCGATTCAGACAGGTTCCGCCCACCCGGTCTTTTTCGATCAGGATAACCTTCATGCCGTGCCGCGCGGCGCCGATGGCCGCCACGTAGCCGCCCGGCCCGCCGCCGATGATCGCCAGATCGTACATGCGTTTGAGCGTCGCTCCCTTCAGATGTGCATAAAGGCAAAGGCCGGCTTCTCCAGGCGGGCCTTGAGCGCCTGGAGAAACTCCGCTGCCAGCGTGCCGTCGATGATGCGGTGATCCACCGACAAGCCCAGGGTGGCGATCCGTTCCGAGGCCACCTGCCCGTTGTTCAAATAAAGCCGGTCGCGCGTCCGGCCGACCGAAAGGATCGCGCTCTGGGGCGGGTTCAGGATCGCCGTGAAATGCGTAATGTCGTATTGGGCCAGGCTCGAAATGGTGAAGGTGCCGCGCTCCAGTTCGGCGACCGTCAGGCTGCCGCTGCGGGCGCGGCGCACCAGGTCGGCGCGCTGGCGTACGATTTCGGCCAGCCCGCAGGTGTCGGCGGCGGCGATCGCCGGCGTGATCAGGCCGTCCGGCAACGCGACGGCCAGACAGACGTTGATGTCCGGCTGGATATGAATCTCATCGCCCTTCACGCTGGCATTCAGCAGCGGATAGTCGCGGATGGTCAGGGCTGCCGCCTTGATCAGGAAATCGTTCACGGACGGTCGCAGACCGAGGCGGGCTTCGAAATCCGGAAGGATCTGCTCGCGGAAAGCGAGCAGGGCGTCCATGCCCACATCCGAAAAAAAGTAGATGTGCGGCGCGGTGAAGGCGCTTTCCGCCATGCGGCGGGCGATGATCCGGCGCATGCGGTCCATGGGGATGATCTTGCCCAGGCGCGGGGCGGCCGCTGCCGTCGCCGCGGCGGCCACATCGGCCTGCATGATCCGGCCGCGCACCCCGGTGCCGGGGATCGTCTCCAGCGGCAGGCCGGCCTTTTCGGCGGCCCGGCGGGCCAGATGCGAGGCCGGCGTCGCCGGGGCCGCCGAAAAGACGGCCACGTCCCGGTGCAGAATGACGCCTTCCGGGCCGCTGCCTTTGACGGTGCCGAGGTCCAGGCCTTTTTCGCGCGCCAGGGCGCGTGCGGCTGGGACGGCCCGTAGCGGTCCGTGTGCGGTCGGGGCGCCGGGGGCGGGCACCGGGGCCGCGGCGGCCGGGGCCGGTTCCGGCTCGGCAACGGCGGGGGCCGGCGCCGCTCCGAGAAAGCGGGCGGGAACGGCTTCGCCGGGCTCGGTGATGACGGCGACCACGGTCAGGACCGGCACCTTCTGCCCCGCGGGCAGCAGGATCTTCGCCAGCACGCCGGCGGCGGGCGACTCCACCTCGGTGACGACCTTGTCGGCCTCCACCACGAAGAGGCTCTCGCCCTTTTGGACCGAGTCCCCCTCCTTTTTCAGCCATTCGACGATAATGCCGGTTTCAATGGTAACCCCCAGCATGGGGATGACGACTTCGGTGGCCATTCAGCGCCTCCTTTCTCAGGCATACGCCATCAGGCGGCGGATGGACTCGAGCAGCCGGTCTTTGCCGAAAATGTAGGCCTTCTCGAGCGGCGGCGAGAACGGCACGGGCGTGTCCGGCGAACAGTTGCGCAGAATGGGCGCCTTGAGGTAGTCGATGGCTTCCTCGGCAACAATGGCGGAGACCTCGGCGGCCACCCCGCAGGTTTTGTTGTCCTCGTCGGCCACGAGCAGCCGGCCGGTCTTCTTGACCGATGTGAGCAGGGTGTCCTTGTCGAGCGGCGCGAGCGTGCGCGGGTCGATCACCTCGATGTCGATGCCGTCCTTCGCGGCCTCCTCGGCCGCTTCCAATGCGCTCAGCACCAGGGCGTGGGTGGCGAAGACCGTGACGTCCTTGCCGGCGCGCTTGACCTCGGCCCGGCCGAAGGGGATGCGGTAGCTCTCCTCGGGCACCATGCCTTTTGTGTTGTAGAGCCGTTTGTGTTCGACAAAAATGACCGGGTTGTCGTTCTTCACGGCCTCGATCAGCAGGCCCTTGGCATCATACGGGGTCGAGGGGGCCGCCACGAAGAGCCCGGGTATGTGCATGAAGACGGAGTGGAAGCTTTGCGAATGCTGGGCGGCGGTGCCGCGGCCGGCGCCGATGTTGATGCGCAGCACCATCGGGACTTTGCCCTTGCCGCCGAACATGTAGTGCATCTTGGCCATCTGGTTGATGACCATGTCCATGCACACCGTGGTGAAGTCGATGAACATGATCTCGGTGACGGGCCGCATGCCGGTCAGGGCCGCACCCACGCTGGCCCCCACGAAGCCGGCCTCCGAAATCGGGGTGTCCACCACGCGGGCCGGCCCGAATTCGGTCTGCAGGCCCTTGGTCACCTGGAAGATGCCGCCGTAGCAGCCGATGTCTTCTCCCAACAGGACCACCCGTTCGTCCTCGGTCATGCAAATGCGCAGCGCCTCGTTCAGTGCTTGAGTGTAAGTGATCTCTCTCATCGGTTCAGGCCCTCGCTCACGTAAACGTCCTCGTACATTTCTTCGATGGCGGGAAATTCGCTTTGGGTCGCAAACTCCACCGCCGCGTCGATGGCCGCCGTGATTTCGCGGTCGATCTCGTCCAGGTTCTTGCGGTCGCTGATTTTTTCCTGGACGAGCTTCGCAACCAGACGCTGGATCGGGCACTTCTCGATCCACTGCGCGATTTCCTCCTTGGTGCGGTAGCGTTCGCCCTGGTTGGGGTCGCCTTCGTGGTGGCCGCGCCAGCGGTAGGTCTTGAACTCGAGCAGGCTCGGCCCCTCGCCGGCCCGCGCCCGGCGCACGGCCTTGGCGGCCGATTCGTAGACCGCGGTCACGTCGTTGCCGTCCGCGATGCTGCCGGGCATGTCGTAGCTGGTGGCCCGTGTGGCGATGTCGAGGATGGGCTGATGCTTGACCTGGCAGACCGAGATCCCGTACTGGTTGTTCTCGCAAACGAAGATCACGGGCAGTTTGTGCAGCGACGCCAGGTTCAGGCTCTCGTGGAAGGTGCCGTTGTTGGAGGCGCCGTCCCCGAAGAAACAGGCCGTCACCTGGTCCGTGCCCCGCCACTTGGCCGACCAGCCGGCGCCGACAGCGATCGGAAGCCCGCCGCCGGCGATGCCGTTCGCGCCCAGGATGCCCATGTTCATGTCGGCGATGTGCATGGAGCCGCCCTTGCCCTTGCAATAGCCCGTGCGCCGGCCGAAGAGTTCGGCCATCATGAGTTTCAGCTCGGCCCCCTTGGCGATCACGTGCCCGTGGCCGCGATGCGTGCTGGTGATGAAGTCGTCCGGCCGCAGGGCGCCGCACACGCCGGCCGCAACGGCCTCCTCGCCGATGTAAAGGTGCGCCAGACCCGGCACCGTGCCGCGGGCGTAAAGATCCGCGATGCGGCTTTCGAACAGCCGGATGGTCTGCATCATGCGGTAGAAGGAGAGGAGTTTTTCCTTGCCCAATTTCATGACAGGCCTCCCATGGTTGGGTTGAATTGCGAAAGAAAGCTGATGAACTCGTAAAAAGCCGTCACCCCGGCGGAAGCCGGGGCCCAGGAATTCTGCAACCGCTCAAAAATAATGGATTCCGGCTTTCGCCGGAATGACAGGAAAATAAACTTGTCGATTTTTTACGAATTTGTCAAAGTTGATATCGGTCATAACCACGCCAGGGTTTTGCAATGCCGGTGCCATGCCCTTCGATCTTGCGGTCACTCGGAGGGCTCGTAGATTAACCCACCTGAATTGTTAGATATGAAGCCTGCCCGATGCCGGCCGTGCAACCGGTGAACCAGGCTGTAATCCGGAGCAGGTGTTTCAGAATCGGACTATTGGATCGAAATGAAACACTTTGGGCTTGATTTTGAATTGATTTTTAACAATGTCGGGTATAATCAGGCTTTCTAAACCGGACCGCCTGATTTAATTATGGGAGAGACCATGGCCCCTTTAGACGAGCTTCAGAAGCCCCCCCCGGATCTGCCGCCCTCCGACGACCCGATTCGCCGGGCCTGGGAAGATGTGGTCATCAACCGGCGTGAGCCCGGCTATCCGGTGCGCCAGTTGATCCTGAAATCCTGGCTGCGCTGCCTGGACCTGGGCATCGATCCGTTCGGCAAACACCCGCCGGCAGTGGTTTCCAGCAGCCGTCTGGCCGAGCTGCAGTCAAGCTATCATGAATTCATCGAAGTCGCCCAGCCGGTGCTGGAAATGGTGGAGATCTCGGTCCGCGGCACCGGCTTCATCGTCACGCTGGCCGAGAAGAGCGGGCACGTGCTGATGGTGCGCGGGGACCAGGATGTGCTGGAGATGGCGGTGAAGAATTTCTACGTTCCCGGCTGCCAGCGCTCGACGGAGCACGCCGGCACCAACGGGATCGGCCTGAGCCTGGAAGCGGGCAGCCCCATCCAGATCAGCGGCGCGGAGCACTTCAACATCAGCCACCACCCCTGGACGTGCTCGTCGGCGCCCATCCGCCACCCCCGCGGGGAGTTGATCGGTGCCGTGACGCTGTCGGGTCGCGTATCCGGCATGCACCGCCACACGCTGGCGCTCGTGAGCGCGGCGGCCGCGAGCATCGAAAGCCGCCTGCACGAGCGGGACCTCGCCGAGGGCGCCCAGCGGCTCAATTCCATGCTGACTTCCATCTACAACTCGATCTCCGAGGGCTTCATCGCCCTCGATAAAAATCAGCGGATCACTCACCTCAACCGGGCCGCGGCCACCATGCTCGGTTTGGATGCCGAGCCCCTGATCGGCCGACCGATCACCGATCTGGTCATCTCCGGCGAGATGCTCGCCAAGCAGATGGACAGCCTTGATTTCGCAGAATCGATCGAGATCAGTTTCATATCGACGGACGGCCCGCGAACCTTTCTGTGCCGGATGGACCCGATCCAGACCTCGGGGATGAAACTGTTGGGGGTGATCATTACCCTGACCGAGAAGCGCCGGATGATCGACATTGCCAAGCGCATCGGCGGCAACTATTCGAAATACGAGTTCGACGATATCCGCGGCAAGAATCCCCCGTTTCTCAAGCAGATCCAGCTGGCCAAGATCGCCGCCAAGTCCAACTCGCGGGTGTTGATCGTCGGTGAAAGCGGAACCGGCAAGGAGCTCTTCGCGCAGGCGATCCACAGCCACAGCAACCGGTGCAACGGGCCGTTCGTGGCCATATCCTGCGCCACCATCCCGCGCGACCTGATCGAATCCGAGCTCTTCGGATACAAAGGCGGCGCCTTCACTGGGGCGCGCGAGAAGGGGATGATCGGCAAGTTCGAGCTGGCCCACCGCGGGACGCTGTTTCTCGACGAGATCAACGGCCTGCCGCTGGACCTGCAGGCCAAGCTCCTGCGGGTGCTCCAGCAGAACGAAATCATGCGCCTGGGCGACACGCGCACGATCCCGGTGGACGTGCGCATCATCGCCGCCAGCAACGCCGACCTGATGGACGGGGTGGAGACCGGCCATTTCCGCGAAGATCTCTACTACCGCCTGAACGTCATGGAAATCCTCATTCCGCCGCTGCGGGACCGGAAGGACGACATCCCGCTGCTGACCGGCCACATCCTCGATCGGCTTTCGCATGAAATGGGCATCGCCCGGCCTTTGGTGGCGGAGGACGTCATGGAATCCCTGCTCCACTACAACTGGCCCGGCAACGTCCGCGAACTGGAAAACGTCCTGGAGCGCGCCCTGCTGCTCTGCCAGGGCGGCCGGATCTGCTCCGACCACCTGCCCGTGCGCTCCCGCAAAAAGGCGGTGGACGCCAGGGCCGGCGTCAAGAGCCTGCAGCAGGGGCTGCGGGAGCTCATCCAGGCGACCCTGAAGGAAACCGACGGCAATGTCGCCCTGGCGGCGCGTCGTCTCAAAATCGCGCGCAGCACGCTCTACCGAAAAATGAGGGAATACGACATCGGTTAGGCGCCGCCGGCAGCGCGGCGGCTCAGTTCACCACATCCATCCGGTCGATCGACTGGTTGATTAGCGGCGGGGAAGGGGAATCGGACGTAATAACCTGGCTCGTCCCCCGGATCTTCCAGTAATAATTGCCTTGATTGGACACCACACCCTCGGCACCGGTGCTCGGATCCCGCACGAGCACCTGCCCGCTGATGGATCGCGTCAAGTGCCCGTAGGCCCGGTCCATGAGTTGCGTGCGCTCGTGCTGATGCCGGGTGATGATGTCATTGATGGCCGTATTCCCCTGCGTGATGATCTGCCCCACCCTGGCCTGCAACTGCTGTTCGGCCAACGCCCATTGGAGATTGATTCGTTGCCCGGTTATCATCTGGCCCAGCAGGGCCTGGGCCAGCGGTTCCGTCTCCGGTGCGCTCAGATAGCCGGCCAGAAAATCCACATGCCAGTTCCCTTCGTCCGCGGCCATTCCTGGCAGGCCGGCAATCAACTTGGTTTGGGCCGTCCAGTAACCTTTGCGAGGCCCGGAATCGGTATTCGCGCTGCAAAAAACTTCGCCGGCATCCACTCGGGCCGGAACCCCCATTTCCCGCCATTGGGCGGCGACCCGCTGAGCCAGATCGGGAAGATCCCTGCGCTGGAGGACTTGAAAAGCACCTAAACGCTGGGGCAGGTAATAGTCGGTCAGATAATGCGCACCCGGCAGATATCTGAGAATGAACACCGGCTGTACACCCTGAAGGCTGGTCCAATTGCCCTCCCGCGTGAACGCAAGATACGCGCGACTGGGGAGGACCATGGGCGGAACGCTGAGCTCCCCAAACTGGAGATGAATGCGGCCATCGGGGCTCTGCACCTTCACTTCCGAACGCAGATCAAGCGCGGTCACGCGCTTCAGGCCGCCCTCCACCCGCCAGCCGGCCGGAACAGGCAGGCTGAAGGCCTTCTCCGTCGGCTCGATCCATTCAACCATCCGGGGCAACTGCGCTGGCAAGCTCGGCGCGATGTAGTGAAAGCTCTTAAGCACTTGCTTCATCGTCGGCGCGGTGTGCGGCCAGGCCGATTCCTCGCTGGCGATGGCATAGAGCATGCCCTGCCTTCCGGCCTTTATGCCGAGCACGGACCCGACGCAGCGCTGCCCGGCGCGAGCATAGCGGATGTCTGCTAGGGCCGCATTCGGGTTTTCGGGCAGGGGCCGGGCCGAGGAAACGGTGGGGCTCTCAAAAACATCGGGGAAAAGGCGCCCGGCCGCCTGAACGGCCTCCACCGGAGAGCCGGGCAGGTTTTCCAGCGGCAGCACGGCCACTACGGCGTTTGAGCGATCCGGCCCGGTGGCTCGAAAAGCCCCCTGGCCCCGGTCTTCCACGCGCCAACCGGACGGGTGTCGCACCGCCAGGCCGGAGGTTTTCGATTCGAAGAGCTTCCATTGGGCGATCGGTTCGGCCGCCATCTGACCAGTCGTGCCCGGCGCCCCGGCCGCGGATGACCTCGGTTGCGCGGGGCGAGGGGCAGAGGAGCCCGGCGCGGAGGGGCCTGGGACCGGCAGCGCTCCGCCCACTCCGGCCGGGCCCGGCGCCATCTCCTTCTCAAGCGCTTCGCGTTCCCGGCGCGCGGCTGGCAGGTTGTTTCGTTCGTATTCGACCGGACTGGCCGCGGCGGCCTGCTCGGAGCGGCGGAACCATTCGACGGCGGCCTTGGGGTCGCGGTTGAGCCCCCCGCGGCCCTCGGCGTGAAATTTGCCGATGTAGTACATGCCGCGGGCCGACCCCTGGTCGGCGGCACGCTGGAACCACTGCAGCGCCTGCGGGTCGTCGCGGTTCGCTCCGAGCCCGGCTTGAAGCAGGTAGCCGACGTTGGTCTGGGCCTGGACGTGACCCTGTTCGGCAGCCATTCGGTACCAGCGCAGGGCCTCCGCCCAACTCTGGCTGCAGCCCCAGCCCTTCTCGCTCAGAAACCCCAGATTGATCCGGGCCTCCGGCGAGCTCTGCTCGGCGGCCTTGCGATACCAGCTGAAGGCGGCGGCATAGTCCTGCTGCACGCCCGTGCCGTCGCGGTACATCCCGCCGAGATAGGCCTGGGCTTCCCGGTTGCCCTGCTGCGCCAGAGCCAAGAACTCCCTGAAGGCGTCGCCGTAGCTGCGCGCGTTGTAAAGCTCGACCGCGCTCGCGAGGCCGGCCTGGGCCGGCCGGCAGAGAAGTAAAACCAAGGAGAGCAGAAGCAAGGCCATCCGGTTCTTGTTACGTGCCATAGTCCTCCTCCCAAGCATGTCAAATTCTATCATTTGCTTGCAAGTGCTGTCAATTGCCATAAAATCATGTAAATAGCTGAAATAATTATAAATAAATATTGACTAATACTTCCATTTCAGATACGATATGCCCCGCTCGCAACCGATCGACACAGATATTAAGGGTCTCATAATTGTCTTTACGTCGTCATTCCGGCATGCTTTTAGCCGGAATCAAGTGAATTCAACCCGTTCTGGATGCCGGATCACGTCCGGCATGACAGTACTATTTCGAGACGATTAATATTTCCACAGGTCCAGCTGATTTTAGCCTCTGTTGCACGATTCAAAGCAGAATAAGCAAGAACGTCAAAACGTGACGTGGGTGATGCGCCCTCTGATCATCAGGCGTTGAGGAGACTGAAGCCATGGATCGAAAAGCCATTTGGGCCGTTTGGTTACTTTTGCTGCTTATCCACTTGTCTACGGGCTGCCTGGCCGTTGCATCCGAGCCTTCCCCGATATTCGAAAAAACGCTTTCCATCTCCCCCTGGTATGTTCACCTGTCGCATCATCGTTTTACTGCTACAGGCGGTGGAAACGCTGCTTTGAATTTGACGCAACTGGCCCCGCTTGGAGCCATCAAAGACGGTATCGTTACGCTGAATGGACGACTGATTCATCTGAAACCCTTCCTTGCGGGGGGTGAAAGCGCCTGGGTTCTGCCGGCCACGCTCAACGAAGATAACAACTTGATCGTGTTTCTCTGGGGGAATCCCGGCTCCGGCTTTCAAATAGAGGTATTCAGGGATGCCTCTTCAAATGAGGCGCCGCTGATCATTGCCTTCGAGGCTGCCCCGAACACTATCCAACGCGGCCAATCCAGCCTCCTCAGCTGGCAGACCGAGCATGCCGATCGTTGTGAAATTCAGCCTGGCATCGGAAGCGTCGATCCGTCCGGTTCATTGCAGGTCGCGCCTACCGAGACGGTGAATTACACCTTGACGGCCTGGGGGCTGGGGAACCCGGCAACCTCTGCGGTGACGGTTGTGATTGAAAACGGTGGCCCGGTGGCTGCGCCGCAATCGATAGCGACCAGCGAGGATGCGCCGGTTCCCATAACCTTGAGGGGTTATGACGTCGACGGCGATTCGCTTTCGTTCCAGATTGAAACCGGGCCCGGCAACGGGACATTGAGCGGCCAACCGCCGGATCTGATCTACCAGCCGAATCCAAATTTTACGGGCAGTGACTCCTTCAGTTTTTCAGTATTCGACGGACGCGTCTTATCCGAGCCGGCAATTGTCACCATCGCCATTCAAGCGATGGACGATCCGCCCGTCGCCCATGCGGGGCCGGACCAGGCGGTTCGCGTAGGGGATTGGGTGGCTCTTGATGGCCAATTGTCGAACGACCTGGAGGGCGACCCCCTCGCCTACTGGTGGACCATGACGTTGCAGCCCGCCGGGAGTTCGGCAGTTTTGACGAACCCCGGAACGGCCCATCCCGTCTTTATGCCGGACAAGGCCGGGTCCTACCATATTCAACTGATCGTCGATGACGGCGTCTTGCAAAGCGCACCGGACTTTGTAGAAATCGTTGCCAGCCCCAGGATGGCGGCTGTGCCGGATGTTGCCGGGTTGGTCCTGAATCAGGCCCGGGTCCGGATCGCGGATGCCAGGCTGACCGTCGGTTCCGTTTCCGAATTCCATCATGAAGTCATCGCGGCAGGGCTTGTCATCAGCCAGGCGCCGGCGGCGGGGGCGGTGGCGGAAGAGGGCAGCCCGGTCAGCCTGTCGGTCTCGCTCGGTCCGATGCAGCAGCCGCCCGTCGCAGCGTTTCAGGCCTTGCCCGCCACGATCGCGAAAGGGGCGACGGCGGCTTTGAGCTGGACGACGGCCTATGCGAAAAGAGTCCACATCGACCGCGGCATCGGTGAAGTCGCCACCAGCGGTTCGGTGCAGATCCGGCCGGAGTTCAGCACCACTTATACGCTCACGGCTACGGGAGATTACGGCACGATCAGCGCAACGGCCACGGTTCAGGTCAGCTTGCCTCTCGTACCTCAGCCGGAAAATTCATTCGGCAAATTTTACGAGGATTTGATCCCACCCGATGCCGCGCTGGAACAGCACGACCCAAAACGCTTTTCACTGGTTACCGGGTTGGTATGGAATGCCCAGGGGGAGCCGCTGCCATCTGCGATCGTAGCGATCCATGGCCACCCGGAGTACGGAACGGCCGCCACCGACGGCGAGGGGCGTTTCAGCCTGCCGGTCGAGGGCGGCAGCACCCTGGCGGTATCCTACCGGAAAGGGGGGCTGATTCCGGTGCAGCGCCAGGTCTATGTCGGCTGGAACGATACCGCCGTGGCAGAGACCGTGCGGATGGTGGCGGCCGACTCAACCGCCACAACGATCGCATTCGACGGCAGCGGCTCCAGCACGAGGATTCATCGAAGCTCGGAGATCGCGGACAACGCCGGCCAGCGCGCCTGCACTCTTGTGTTCTCCGGTGACAATCGCGCCTATCTGGCCGATGAAAACGGCGATCCGACATTGGAGCTGAAGACGATCACCGTCCGGGCCACCGAGTATCGCACCCCGGAGTCCATGCCGGCGCGCCTGCCGCCGACCTCCGCGTTTACCTGGTGCGCGGAGTTCAGCGTCGACGGGGCCGAGAGGGTTCGGTTCGAGAAACCGGTGGTGGTGTGGGTGGACAACTTCCTCGATTTTCCGGTGGGCGAGGTGGTTCCGGTCGGGTTCTACGACCGCGACCGGTCGCGCTGGCTGCCGATGAAAAACGGCCGGGTCGTCATGCTTCTCGATACGGACGGCGACGGCAGCGTGGATGCTCTGGACGCTGACGGGGACGGGCATCCGGACGATCTCGATCAAAACGGGTCCACGCGAAACGAGGTGCTGGGGCTTGACGACGGCCAACGGTACCTGGCCGGGGCCACCTATTGGCGGGCCGCCGTCACCCATTTCTCGCCCATCGATCTCAATTGGCCGTTCGGACTTCCGCCGGGTGCGACACCACCCAACCCCACGGGGCAGGCCGTTGCCGATCTTCAACAGGAACAGAGCAAAGACCCCCGCCAGTGCCTGGGGTCGTTTCTTGAAGAAAAGAGCCGGATCTTCCACGAGGACATTCCCATCCCGGGTACGGATCTCAAGTTGCACTACACGAGCAGCCGCACGGCCGGCTACAAACCGGGTGTCATCACCGTTCCGGCCAGCGGCGACAGCGTGCCGGATGGCCTGGTCCGGATCGTGGTTAGGGCGGAGGTGGCCGGCCGCGAATATGAGGTGGTTCTCCCGCCTGAGGCCAATCAGGTCGCCCGGATCGAATGGGACGGTTTGGATCATCTCGGAAGACCGGTCAGCGGGACCCTGACCGCGCATATCCGGATCGGTTTCGTCTATTACGGCGTCTATTACCGGGCCGCCAGCGTGGGCGATGCGTTCGCGCAGCCGGGCCTCAGTTCCCTCATCATTCCGACCCGACAGGAATCGGTCTCTTGGAAAACCGTCGAGGTACCGATCATCCGCGGCGTCGGCACGCTGGCAGAGGGGTGGTCGCTTTCTGGGCACCACTACGTCAGCCCCATGGACGCTTCGCGCATCTTCAAGGGCGATGGGACGATCGGGACCCACAACGCCGCTGTTATCGAAACGGTCGCCGGAGACGGCACCTGGGCGCGGGTTTTCGGCGGTATGGACGGGCCGGCGGTCAGAGCGCAAATCGGCGAACCCTACGGCGTCGCAACCGATGCGGAGGGCAATCTCTACATCGGCAGCGCCGTTCTGGTATCCTCCTCGTACTGGGCGCATCGCATTCTCAAGGTTGATCGCAACGGGATCGTAACGGAGGAGGCGCGCAATCTGCCTTCCAGCCAAACCGGCTTCGCACGAGACGCGCAGGGGAACTTCTATCATTCCTGGAGGGATTACAACTGCATCTACAAAGTCGACCCGCAAAACGCGATCACCACCTACGGCACGTGCAGCATGAACTCCGGCGGCGGCTTCAGCGGCGACGGGGGACCGGCGACCGCGGCAAGATTCAGCCTTCCCGTGGGGATCGATGTCGATTCGAGCGGCAATGTCTACATTGCGGACAAGTACAATCATCGTGTCCGCAAAATAGATGCCAACGGAATGATCACCACCTTCGCCGGCACGGGCGCGGCTGCCAGCAACGGCGACGGCGGGCGGGCTACCTCCGCGGCTCTGTATCATCCGGTCAGTGTGGCAGCGGACGGCCTGGGCAACATCTTCATCGCAGAGGAATACACCCGCCGAGTCAGAAAGGTCGATGCTTCCGGGACGATCGTTACGGTTGCCGGCAACGGCACTTCGACTTTCAAGGGGAACGGGTATCGAGCCACTGAAACCGGCTTTTACGATCTCCGCAGCATTGCCGCTGACAAAATCGGCAACCTCTACATCGTGTGCGCCCCCGGGAATCGGGTGTACAAGGTGGACACTGGTGGGATCGTTTCAACCGTGGCAGGCTCCGGCACGATCGGCTACGGCCAGGGCGGTTTCGAGGGCGACGGGGGAGCGGCTGCTGCGGCCCGGCTCGATAATCCGGCGGCGGTCGCTGTGGATCCGTCGGGGAAGATCTATATCGCCGATCAATACAACGAACGCGTGCGCCGGGTCGGGCCGCCGAGTGCCCGGCTGGCCGAGCTGATGACCCAATCGGATGTCGCCTTCAGCGAAGAGAACGGAACGGGGTATATTCTGTCGGCGGCAGGGCTTCATAAACTGACCGTCGATCTTGCCACCGGCGTCGTTCTGCGCGAGTTCCGGTATGATGCGGAAGGCCGCCTGAACGCCATCGTCGATATGTTCGGCAACCAGACGATCATTGAACGCGGAACCGGCGGCACGCCGGCAGCCATCGTTTCGCCGGACGGCATCCGCACGGGTTTATCCATCAACAGCGCCAATCATCTGACCGCAATCACCTATCCGGACGGGAGCGTCTACGCATTCCAATATTCCAGCGATGGGCTGGAGCTCCGAAAAATCCAGCCGGCCGGGAACAGCTTCGGGCATTTCTACGACAGCTTCGGTCGATTAACGGATTATTCAGACGACCAAGGCGGGCACTGGCAGCTGACGAACCGATTGCTGGAGAACGGGGATATCCAGCACGAAGTTCTCACGGCCGAAGGCGGACGGACGACCCATGTGGATCGCTATGCCTCGAGCGGCGTTTACCAAACGACCGTTACGGATGTCACCGGCGCGACCTCGGTCGTGAGCGAGTCGGCCGACGGGCTTTCGGCCAGCAGTACGCTGGCCTGCGGGATGAACCGCGAGGCCCTCTACTCCATCGATCCTCAATACCAGTTCAAGTTCCTCAAGCAACTCACGGAAAAATCCGGGACCGTTCTAACGCGGGTGACGGGTTTCGACCGCGTATACAGCGACACGGATGCGGACTCTATTCCGGACCTGATCCTCGATACCGTCACCGTGAACGGCCGGACCACTTCACGGAGTCAAGATATCGCCGGTGCGAAGAAGACATTCAGCTCCGCGGAAGGCCGCTCGGTGGTGGTGGAGTACGATCCGAACACCCTTCTCACCGAGCGCATTCAGGCGCCCAGCCTGCTGGATACGACCTATGCCTATGACCACCGCGGGCGGCTGATCGCAGCAACGGTCGGAAGCCGATCGACCTCTTTTGGCTACACAAACCGCGGGTTCCTCGGGTCGTTGATCGACCCGTTGGGGCGTCAAACCTACTACGAATATGACCCGGTCG
Source organism: Desulfobacterales bacterium (assembly GCA_030834695.1). Lineage (GTDB taxonomy): Bacteria > Desulfobacterota > Desulfobacteria > Desulfobacterales > SpSt-501 > SpSt-501. Next base: position 103,207 of record JAUQXK010000088.1, on the reverse strand, counting down.
GCCGGATCAGCGGCATCACCCGGCCGGACGGAAGCTTTGTCGACTTCGCCTATGACAGCAACGGCAACCTGACCGTGCTGGTGAACCCGGCCGGCGTGTCGCATCGGTTCGGCTACAACCAGGTGAATGTGAGCAGTGAATACGCTACGCCGCTTTCCGGCAGCTACCAGTATCGGTATGACCGGGACCGGCGACCGACAGAGACCGTGCTGCCCTCCGGGAGGATTATCCGCAACGTCTATGATCGGGGGCTGCTGGCGAGAACCGAGACCCCAGAGGGGGATGTCTATTTCAATTATCTTTGCGGGAGCAAACTAGGCTCCATCGGCAAGGGCGGCGAAACGATCGCTTACTCCTATGACGGATTCCTGCTGACGTCCGAGACGGCCAGCGGGACGTTGAACCATGCGGCAACCTACAGCTACGACAACGATTTCGAGCTGATTCAAGCCATCTATGCCGGAGAGTCGACCGGGTACGGATATGACCGCGACGGATTGCTTACCCAGGCCGGGGCTTACAGCATCGCCCGGGATGCGGCCAGCGGTCTGCCGGTGCAGGTGTCGGGAGGCGCCCTCCAGATCAACCGTGCATTCAACGGTTACGGGGAGATTGAAAGTCAGGCGGCGGCTGTGGGCGGACGTGAATTGTCCGCTTACAGCCTTTTGCGAAACAATGCCGGCGCCATCGTGCGCAAGCAGGAATCGGCCGGCGGTGTTGTTGCCATCCATGAGTATGGGTACGATTCAGCCGGACGATTGCTGAAAGTTCATAAAGACGGCGTGCTGGTAGAAGATTATCAGTACGACGAGAATGGCGCGCGGATCTACGAGCTGAATACGCGCCGCGGGGTCAACGGGCGACCCTATACCTACTCGGACGAGGATCATCTGCTCGCGTCCGGCGAATGGAGCTATCAGTACGATCGGGATGGATTTCTGACCGCTAAGACCAGTTCTGTCTCCCCGGCCCAGCGGACGCTCTATTCCTATTCCTCGCGCGGCGAGCTGCTGACGGTCGTGCTGGCGGACGGAAAAAGGGTTGACTATGTCTGCGATCCGCTGGGGCGGCGAATTGCCAAGCTGGTAAACGGAGCAGTTTCAGAAAGGTATCTCTGGCAGGGCCATACGCGGCTGCTGGCGGTTTACGACGGTGCCGGCAGCCTGCGAATGCGTTTCGAGTATGCCGATGACCGCATGCCAATTGCTATGACCGCCGCCGGTGTCCGCTACTATTTCGGCTACGACCAGGTGGGCTCCCTGATCGCAGTTGCAGATGGCTCCGGCAACGTGGTAAAAAGAATCAGCTACGATTCGTTCGGCAACATCCTGGAGGATACCAACCCGGCTTTTGCCGTTCCTTTCGGCTTCGCCGGCGGCCTGCACGACCGCGACACGGGCCTGGTAAGATTCGGGTTCCGCGACTACGATCCCGAGGTCGGCAGATGGACGGCAAAGGACCCGATCGGGTTTGCCGGAGGGGATACGGATCTGTATGGATACGTCCTAAATAATCCTGCAAATTACTTTGACCCATCCGGCCTTGAGATGGCTCCGACTAATTCGGATGACATACTCCGTGCTCTTGGGCTGCCAGATCGTAGCACTATTGCCAGATGGGTAATTATTTCGGGGTCTTTTCTCCCTATGGCTCCAGGGGGATTTGGCGCGGGTTTTGGAGTTGGCGCCTGTGCAGGCGGAGGCTCAAAAGGTGTAGCACCAAAAATAGGAGACCGACTGACGAGGCATTGGGGCGGTAAGTCAGGGCCATACGGTGAGTCTTGGACCCGTGATCCGCTACACCAACATTCGCGAAATTCATTGGGGTTAGGTCGCTCTAATACAGGTGAATATATAACCCAAGGCAGGCTGAAGGATACAACTGGTGTTACGACCCGCATCGCGCAACCATGGGATGGATTCACTGGCGGCGGAGATGAAGTACTTGTTCCCAATCCTGCTAAACAAATAGAAATTGAATCGGTCACAATGCCAGGCAAACCTTTGCCTGATTTTTAAAAGGAACTTAAAATTGAAACCTGTGTTTTTTTTGTCCTCACAGGACTGGGGTGAGCCATGGGGGCCGCGCAGGTGTAAGTACTTGACAACTATTAAAGCCGAACCAACAGGGCAAGAGCTATTTTATGTCAAAGTATTCCCGGCATTGCCAAAAGACTTGGTCGAAACTGATAGCGATGTAAATGAGCTTTTACTTGGAACAATAAATACTAATTGGAAACTAGAAAATGTTGGACAGTTCGGTTTTATGGTTGATATTTTTATCCCTACGGCGAAGCCCCCTGGAACTTCGGTAAACGTGAAGGATCTCATACGGATCGGGGTTGGGAAAATTCATAAGACTTTTCAAGATGCAGAATTGAATTGATTGAGAACATAGCTCCAACTAATAATTAAAGGCCATATGGAAAAAGTTGATCAATTATTTTTTTCTGAGATTAAATTTTTGGGCGAACAAGATGGAGTGCCAGAACGGAAACTGAAGGCTCGTTTGGCTGATCTTTTCAGTAGTATTAGTTCTGTGGCCGGGGCCTATTTAGTGCGAATTGATTATGGCAATCCGGACGAGTTCAATGTTGCCTTATGTCTTCGAATAGAAGCAGGGCCATTTTATGATATCGCTGGCAAAATTAATAGAGTTTTCGCGGATATGTTCAGAACAGACGAGCATTTGGACGTTCTATTCCTTACCGAAGAAAGAGAGATAGCCCTATTAAAGGTATGCCGCCCTTTTTACAAAAAGACCAGCATAAACCCAAGCACTGCATGAATTTTTAGTTTTTACTTCGCTCTGATCACGGGATTATTTGCAACGCATCCAAGAAGTGGATCAAGTCTTTTCGCACAGCCTCTGGGTCAAAATTATGGTGTCTGATTGACGACGCATACGAGGAAATTCTCAGAAAAGGCCAAACTCATGAAAGGATAACCGCTTTAACTGATGACGGAAATGCGTTGGTGGAAATTGATTATCCGCTTAACGATAAGGAGATAGAAATTATAAGATTGTTGGCAGTTAGGCTACATCAATAATAAGGATTGGTTTAGTATGCCTTAAGAGGTAATTATGGTTAATTTTGATCATTATAAAGACGCAAGAGAGATCGCTGAGGAACTGAGGAAAGAAAAAATAGAACACTTTGCAGATCGAATTATTAAAGCGATGGAGGAAGGTTCTACCGGGACAGAGATATTTATGGCACTGCGCTGGAATATTGAACAGATTTTAAAAACTAAAGAATTATCATGTTCAAAAACTATTAAAGATAGAGCTATCTGTCTTTATATGGAATTGGACAAAGCGTTGCAATGACTTACCCAAAATTCGAATTGCCATATATTTAGTGTTGCCGAAAACTGATGGCTCCGCAAAAAGTCGTCACTCCGGCGAAAGCCGGAGTCCATGTGTTTTCTAACTGCTTGTAAATGCTTGATTCCGGTTTTCGCCGGAATGACAAAAAACAGCATTTTCAGACCTTCTTGGAGTTCATCGAAACTATTTTAACAGAGATCGCTATTGCCAAAAATTGATTTGATAGCCAGGGGCCAATTATAGGGATGTTGCGGCATTGTTGACAGATAGTCTGTCATCGGTGAAATTTTCTTGAGTGGTCCCGCGGCATAGCCATCCTGCCCTCATGCAGAAGTCGGCACGCTCCCAGGTTTCCGGTTCGCTTGAATCGTCCTTCCAACCCCGCTATGATCGTCCGATCAACATCAACCGAGGATGCTGCTCCAATTGCCGACTAAACCGCTTGGTTCGCAAATCGAGGCGGACCTTTCACGATCACTTGTTCTTGGGCTCCGCTGGGAGTACGCGGGGGCCTTGCGGAAGGCGCCGGAGGTCATTCGGGGGCGCGTTGCGACGCGGCCCAACATCCTGCTGTCCGATATCGGAAAGCTCGGAATCGCCGACCCGGAAACCTGGACGATCCAGCTTAAAAGCACCTTTGCCGCCACCCACCGCTTCGATGCCGTGCGCGACGTGTTTCTGCACGAGGTCGCGCACCTGTGGGCTTCCGCCCATCCGGAAGGCAAGCACGAAACCAGCCACGGCCCCGTCTTCCGCGCCATGTGCGAGCGGTTGGGCGCCGATCCGCATGCAACCAACAAGAAGAGCCCTTTTTTCGCTGCGGACAGCAGAAATCTCGATGGCAGTGCAGACCCGCAGGACCAGCTGCGGGCCAAGGTTCACAAGCTGCTCGCGCTGGCCAACAGCCCGTACCCGGAAGAGGCCCGGTCGGCCGCATCCAAGGCCAGCGAGCTGATCACCCGGTACAACCTCACCCTGATCGAGGAAGACCGGGAGCGAACCTTTATCAGCCGGTTCATGTGCGATCCGGCCAAGCGGCACTCGCGCTATCTCAGCGTCATTTCGACCATTCTGCAGCGCTTTTTCTTCGTCGAGGTCGTCTGGATTCCTGCCTGGGTGGTCTCCCAGAGATGCACGGGCAACGTCCCCGAGATGTCCGGGCAGCCGCACGACATCGAGCTGGCCGCGTATGTCTTCGATTTCATCCGGAGCACCATCCGCGCGCAATGGGACCAGGCCCGCAAACGGCATGGGTTTTCCGGCCGGGAGTTCCTCCAATTCGCCTTGGGGGTCGCAAACGGCTTTTTCACGAAACTTGAAAATGACCGGCGCGCTCTATCCGAACGGATAAGAGCCGAGAGGAATTTTGCAGAGGCAGCCGGCCACTCCAAACGCAATTATGTCTGCACCAATTTGGTCAACGTTGCCGACCCCAAACTGTCCGAATACGTGAGCCGGCGATATGGAAAACTGCGCTCGATCGGACGCCCTATTAGGGCCAGGAAGTCGTCTTACTATGCCGGCAAAAAAGTCGGAGAAACCATGGTGCTGCACCGGGGGATCGATGCGACCCCAACCGCTTCCGGGCTCATGCTCCCGGAATGAAAGATTCCATTCACTACCCTTAAAACCGTTATCGTCAGCAACCATACCGCCGCGGTAGCTGATTCAAATTCTATGCGCATTCTTCTTGATTTTTCATGGTTACATGTGGTTAAGAGTGCTTCACGCATGAAGTGTTCATTTACTGCTTCTTTTCCCAGGGTTTAAGCGAGAGGAAGAAAGAGGAAGAAATGGGCATCGCTGTGCCGGCCTCCGTTGTGGATGAGACCACCAAATGCTCTAAGCATTTTAGGTGCTTGCATACGAGTCAATGCGGCGACCCCGAAAAATGCGCGGTCGAGTCGGCAGATGGAAAAAACATCCTGTTTCTCATTTCCAGGGAGCACATAGACTGTTCATATCGAATTTGCTTCGGATATGGGCAGGTGTGCACCTGCCCGGCCCATTACTTTCAATATAAATGCTATCAGGGACACTTGTAATGCCACCCCCCCCTCCATCCAGTGATCGGATCGATCGCCGGATCGCTCTACTTTGGCGGGATCGATGGCAACCAAGCCATATGACCGCAATGAATCCGATGATTGGGGATATCGCTTGAAGCTCACTTCGGCTTCGGCTGCTGCTTGAACATGTCCTTCATCTTGTCCATCCCGCCCATCATCTCCATCATATTGTTCACCTTGCGGTAATCCTTGGGGACTTCGAACATGGAGGCCTTGGCTGCGCCGAGCTTGACGTCTTTAAGTTCGGTGACGGCCCTGCGCTCGCCGGGCCCCATCTTGCCTGGCGGGAGAGTGGTTTCGTTGCGGATGATCAACCCGCCCAGGTCCTGCGCCTCCCAGAAAACCGCCTTGTATTTCTCGGAGGGGTTGTCCTTCATGTAGAAGACCGAATCGTACTTGGTACAGGGGTGGCCGTCGATGGTCTCCGATCCGATTTGCTTTTTCTCGACCACGACCCGGGGATCGTCGATCGAAGGAGTTGCCTTGGCGTCTGAGGGCTGCTCCATGTAGGTTTTGTTGACCGATGACATCATGATCGTTTTCTGGGCGTCATTGAGATGGAGGCTGACCATCCCCTGCATCATCGGGTTTTCGCTGCGCATCTTGTCACCCATCCTGGCGATGGGCATAGACATGCCCTCCATGACCAACGTGGCCGTATAATTTTCCGGCGGGCCGGCGGAGACCGGACCCGGAATGATCCAAAAGCAAAAAAATAGACCGGCCCATATGGCTGCAGATGGGTTTCTTTTCATGACTTCCTCCTTTTCGAGGGTTATGATACGGAAAACTCCAATGTTCGATGTCATTTTAATTAGATCATAAATCAGATTTCGGGAAAAGAGATATCAAGGCCATGAAATTTTCATCAAACTATGGTACGCTATTTCCAGAAGTCGTTATAAAATACCGGTCGAGCCGTCGGCGTGACCGAATGAAACCTGCAGGAGCCACATGAGCAAGGTGAAACATAATGAGGCGCCGGAGCCATCCGAGGAACGGCGCTCCCAGGATCGTGCCGTGCAGTTGTCCAACCATCGGGCCGAGTTTAAGTTCCCGGGGGTTCCGGTCTACCAGCTGAAAGTCAGGGATCTGTCCGAAAAAGGGGCGGGCGTCGTAGTCAAGGCCGGTTCAAATTTTCTGACCCTGATCGCGATCGGTCAGGAGTTGAATATGAAACTGCTCTCACCGGCAGAATCCGCAAGTCCGTTCGGCCAATACCTTTCGAGGGTTCAGCATATTTCGGAGCTCGCCGGCGGTCGATTCAAGGGCCATCTGGTGGTCGGCATGTCGATGCTGAAAAAGATCAACTCGTATTGAGAGGCCAAGAAAAGGACGTTCAGGCACCGAATCTTAAATTTTCCCCGCAAGACCCTCCCGTGGCCGGCTCGTCAAGTTTTTTTGCGAGCCGCCGATTGCCTCTGCAAGGTCCTCGTCCGATGCCGCCGGCGACTGCCGGGTAGCCGGGCTTCGTTCCGGCCGGCGGTTGCGCGCACCTCTGATTCAATGAGTTTATTTCTGGCGCCATAATTGCATAATTTAATTATCGGTGTTCCAGCCCTTCATAAAATGACCATGGATTTTTTGACATAAGCGATGCTCGGCGGTGGCGGCCGAGTCGGCGGAAACATATTCAACTAACTGTAATTAATCTATTGTTTGTATTTCGGATGGGCGCCAGGGCACTCAAAACCAAAATCACCCTCAACCTTGCGCTGCTGCTGCTGCTGGGGATGCTGTCGATCGACCTCGTCACGACAGTGACGGCCCAGCGCAATTTGATCCGCGCCGAAATATCAAAAGGCAAGGCGGTTTCCGGCCTGATCGCCAGCTACCTGAGCGAGCATGCCACCTGGGAAAATATGTCCGCGGTCTCCGACTTCAGGAACCGGGTGGGGCTCGCACTCAACGAGGCCGGTGCCTGCGGCCTTATTCTGCTCGACCGCAATCAGCGGCGGATCAGCTTCGGTTTGAGTCGCTGCGCACCCGAAGAAGCGGTGGCGGCCTATACCGAACAGGCTCTGGCCAGCGGAACGGAAAGCGTTCAATTCATCGGCAGCACGTTCGGGTTTTTCGGGATGCAGCATGAATACCTGGTGATCGCAACGCCTCTGCGGAGGAATGAAGAATTGGTAGCCGGTTTCAGCCTGGTGTTTCCGCTGGAAGGCATCTACCGCTCTTTGCGGAACTCGCAGCAGATCTTGTTCCCATATATTTTCATCAATGTCGCCATTCTGGTCTTCATCGGCGTTTACCGTGTCGTCAAGCTCTATCTCCAGCCGCTGGTTCGCCTGGCCCAGCGCGCAGAAGACTACAAAGAAGACGATGCAATGCTGTTTGCCGTCCGGAAAGAGGACAATGAGCTGCAGCGGCTGTCGTCATCCTTGAACGGGTTGATGCGGCGGCTTTCGGCCGACAAGAAAAAGCTGCGCGACACCGTGGCGTCGCTTGAAACCGCCAACGTCGAGCTGAAAAGAGCCCAGTCCGAAATCATCCGGGCCGAGAAGCTCGCATCGGTCGGAAGATTGTCGGCCGGCATCGCGCACGAGATTGGAAATCCCATCGGTATCGTGACCGGGTACCTCGAATTGCTGAAGCATCAAGAGATTTCAGAGGAAGAACGAGTTGAATTCCTGAATCGAGCCCAGCAGGAAATCGAGCGAATCAGCGCCATTATCCGGCAGTTGCTGGAAATTTCGCGTCCCGCCTCCGGCAGTTGCCAACCGTTTTCGGTCCATGCCCTCATCGAGGACATGGTCGAAGGACTGAATCTGCAGCCGTTCATGGCCCACATCCGCTTGAAGCCGGAACTTCAGGCTCAAGACGACATCGCGGCGCTCGATTCAAACCAGCTGCGGCAGGTGTTCCTGAATCTGATCATCAACGCCGCTGATGCGGTTTCGGCAAAGGGGCCTGAATCGCGCGGCGAACTATCCATCGCAACCGAAAACGCGCTGGCCGTAGAGGCGGTTTCCGGAAAAACTCGGAACTGGCTTCATATTCATTTCAAAGACAACGGCTCCGGGATTCCCGCCGAGCACATAGACAGCATTTTCGACCCGTTCTTCACAACCAAGGAGCCCGGGAAGGGGACGGGTCTTGGGCTTGCCGTAAGCTTCATGATCATGGAAAGCGTCGGCGGCACCCTGAGGGCCGCAAGCGCCGTCGGCGAGGGGACGGTCATGACCGTATTGCTGCCGGTGGTTCCCGAGTCTGCAGAGGCGAAACCCATCTGCCGAGCGTCGCTCGAACGGAGCGACGTTGGTTCCAGGCCACCGCGTTGAATGCAAGCCGGCCGTAAGGGCGGGTGACGCCTGAGCACCGACATCCGTGGTATCAGGCAATCGGCGTTACATGAGGATCGCACAGCTGATGGAACCTGAAGACGAAAACCAAAAAATTTTGGTCATCGACGACGAAGCCAACATGTGCCACATGTTGGCTGCCGTGCTGAGAAAAGCCGGATACGAAGTGGACTCGGCGTCCGACGGCCAGGCCGGGCTGCTGCAGTTGCAGCGCTGCACCTATGACTACATCCTGTGCGACGTCAAGATGCCGGTCCTGGGCGGCATGGATTTCTTGAAGGCCGCCGGCGACCTTATCGGCCGGAGCACGGTGATCATGATGTCCGCCTACGGCAGCATCGACTCCGCCATCGAGGCCATGAAACTCGGTGCCTACGACTACATTTCGAAACCCTTCAAACCCGATGAGGTGCTCCTGGCACTTCGAAAAGCCGAGGAACGCGAACGGCTGAAAAAAGAAAACCGGCTGCTCAAAGCCCGCATCCGCGAGATTGAAAAGGATTACCGGTTCGGGCGGCTGGTGGCGCGCAGCGCGGCCATGGCGACGGTTTTCGAACTGGCGCAGAAGGCGGCGCGGTTTTCAACGACCGTCCTGATTCTGGGTGAAAGCGGAACCGGGAAGGAATTGATTGCACGTGGGATTCACTCCGAGGGCGAGCGCGCCGCGATGCCCCTGGTCCCTGTCAACTGCGGCGGCATTCCGGAGCACCTGCTCGAAAGCGAGCTGTTCGGCTACAAAAAAGGAGCTTTTACGGGCGCCGACCGCAACAAGAAAGGGCTGTTCCAGGAGGCGGATGGGGGCACCATTTTTTTAGATGAAATCGGCGAGCTTCCGTTGGCGCTGCAGGTCAAACTGCTGCGGGTGTTGCAGGAAAACGAGATCCGTCCGGTCGGCGATTCTCGGCATACGCGGGTCGATGTGCGGGTGATGGCCGCAACCGCCAAAGACCTGGCCGAAGAGGTGAAGCGCGGACAGTTTCGCGAAGACCTCTACTATCGGCTGAACGTGCTCACCATCACTCTGCCGCCGCTGCGCCAGCGGCCGGAAGACATCCCTAATTTGTGCCGCCATTTTCTGGAACGATTCAACGCCAAGATGGGAAAGCGCATCGAGGGTATTGCGCCCGCCGCGATGGGGGCGCTGCTCGAGCACTCCTGGCCGGGCAACGTCCGCGAGCTGGAAAATGTGGTGGAACGTGCGGTGCTTCTGGCCGAGGACACTTTGCTGGGGCTGGAGCATCTGCCTCCCAGCCTCCCGGCGCACGACCGGGGCCAGCCGGGAGAGGCCGTCCTGGAGGGGCTTTCGTTGAAAGCGGCGCAACGGGTCGTGGAGAATAAGTTGATTCGGCAGGCGCTCGAGAAAACCAGGGGCAACCGCAGCCAGGCGGCCCGGTTGCTGGAGATCAGTCATCCGTCCCTGCTCAGCAAAATCAAGACCTACCACATCGGAGATTAGACCGGGTTACTCCGGCAGGCCGTTGATCTTGTTGCGCAGCTTTCCGGAGCATTTGAACGTGATCACCCGCCGCTCGCGCAGCATAAGGTCTTCCCCCGTAGCGGGGTTTCTGCCTCTGCGCTGGTGCTTGCCCTTGATACAAAATTTTCCGAAGCCGGAGATGAGGACGTCCTCGCTCTTCTCGAGGCTGCCCTTGATGATCTCGATGAGAGTTTCCACCAGGTCGACGGCTTGTTTCTTGGTAAATCCGACCTCATGGATCCGCGCAACGATATCATCCTTTGTCACCGCCATAGCGCCTCCTACCAAACGCAAGTTTCCGGGATGAATTTATGCTGCTTTCGAGGCCGGTTCAGGCCTGGACTTGACCGGTCTCGATTCCGCCGAACCGATTCTATTCATCGATCGGATCGGAAGCCTCCGAAGGGGCCGGCAATACCGCTTCCACCTTTTTCATGATGCTCTCGACACTGCGCATGATTTCATCCATTTCCGCTTTCAGTTCAATGTCTTCGATGTCCTTCATGGGCGCTTCCTGTTGAGCCTCCTGACGATGTATTCAAAGGTTCGGCGCGACCACCCCTTTTGCAGGTCAGACTATCCGGAATTACTTGAGGTGTCAAGCGACTTATCGAAAATTCGCTTATTTTTCAAGTGATTACTACTATGACGCGGTGACCGGGATTTTCGGGCGGTTGCCCTGCGGCCGGAAATAGGGTAAAAAATAAAAGCCGGATAGCCATGGCTATCCGGCTTTAGCTGTTTGGAGCCACCGATCGGAATTGAACCGATAACCTCACGATTACGAATCGCGTGCTCTACCGAATTGAGCTACGGTGGCAAAGATCCGAAATGAAAAGACAACGGATCGGCCGGTGGAATGAACCAATTTGAAATTTTTTATCTACTGCGATCATGCAACAAAATCAAGACATAATTCGAGCTGCGGACGTCGCTGAGGCCGTTGTTTGCCGCCGCCGGCCGATCGACGTCAGCGGGGTCTCCGGAAGCGAGCGGGCTTTTATACTTTCCGCCATTCAATCCCGGCAACGTACGCCGATGCTGGTGGTGGCCGCTTCTCCGGAGGACGGCCAGCGACTGGCGGACGACCTGCGCTTTTTCTGCCAATCCCAGGGCCTGTCCGTCGTGTTTTTTCCGCCCTACCATCTGCTGCCGTTCAAGTTTCTTTCCTACCACAACCAGACCGCCTCCGAACGGATCCGGGTGCTTTATCGCCTGATGAACGAGACAGAGCCGTTGGTGGTCGTGACGACGATTCCGGCGCTGCTCCAGAGGTTGGTTCCGCGGCAGGAACTCAGCCGGTATGCTGAATTGCTCCAGGCCGGGGAGGAAATCGAACGCGAACGATTGGTCGCCAAGCTTATATCCGGCGGCTATCTGCGCACGGCCATCGTCGAAGAACCCGGTGATTTTTCGGTGCGCGGGGGGATCGTGGACGTGTTTTCACCGCTTTATTCCGATCCGCTGCGCATCGAGTTTTTCGGGGACCGCGTGGAGTCGCTCCGGTTCTTCGGGGCGGCTGACCAACGCCGGTTATACAGTCATTCCGAAGCCGTGCTGCTGCCGGCGCGCGAGGCGATCCTGGCGCCCGGCGCCTTGCCGGAAATCCTCAACCGCATCCGTCTTCAAGCCGCCGAACTCGACGTGCCGGTGAGTCAGGTGCGCCAGATCACGACCCAACTGGGCCGTCAGGAAGGCTTTCCGGGAATCGAGAGCCTGCTGCCGCTGGTATACTCCCACCTCGATTGCTTCGGCGATTACCTGCCTCCGGACACGCTCGTGGCGCTGGTCGACCCCGATCAACTGGCGCGTGCGGCGCGGGAGTTCACGGAACAGGTTCAGGCCAATTACCTCGCCTCGCGCGAAAACCAGCGGCTGTGCGTAGCCCCCGAGCGGCTCTACCTCTCCTGGGAGGAAGCCCGGCGAGGCCTCGGCGCGCGGCCGCCGCTTTCTCTTAAAATGATCGAAGTGGTCGGAGGAAGTGGCGATTCCGGACCGGGCGAGCCGCCGCAGGCGGTTCCGGTCGGCATCCGCGACAACCGGGAGCTGTCTTCGGCGTTGCGGCAGCCGCGCGACAAGGACCAGCTGCTCATGCCGTTGGCCGACTGGATCCGCGAGCAGCAGCACGCCGGGATCCGCGTCCGGGTGGTCTGCCCGAGTCGGTCCCTTGCCGAGCGCCTGGAGTCCCTGCTTCAGCCTTACGGGCTGCGGTTTGCACGTGCGGAGGGCTTCGCCTGGGACGAAACGGAATCGACGTTGCCGGTGATCTGCCTCGGGCGGATTTCCACCGGGTTTGTTTGGCCTGCCGAAAAGCTGGCGGTAGTGGCCGATCAGGAGATCTTCGGGATTCGGCAGATCCGGCGCGCCAAACCCGGCGGGGGTCCGGCGCGCGAGCGCGCCCGGCTCTTCGACCTTCAGGAGCTCAAGCAGGGGGATCTGATCGTGCACGCCGATCACGGCATCGGACAGTACGAGGGCCTGCAAAAACTCTCGGTGGAAGGGGCGCGCAGCGATTTTCTGGTCTTGATCTACCAGGGCGGGGACAAGCTTTATCTGCCGGTGGACCGCATGGGGATCATCCAAAAATACATGGGCGTCGAGGGGCAGCAGCCGTCCCTCGATAAAATGGGCGGCCGGTCCTGGGAGCGGGTCAAGGCGCGCGTGAAGCGTTCGGCGGAAAAGATCGCCGGCGAACTGTTGAAGCTCTATGCGCAGCGCAAGGTGGCGAGGGGGTTCGGGTTCGAGCCGGTGGACGGCTACCTGCGCGACTTCGAGACCGGCTTCCCGTACGAGGAAACCGGAGACCAGCTCAAGGCGATCAACCAGGTGATCGATGACATGCAACAGGCCGCGCCCATGGACCGGCTCGTGTGCGGGGATGTGGGCTACGGGAAGACCGAGGTGGCGCTCCGGGCCGCATTCGTTGCGGTGAACAACGGCAAACAGGTGGCGGTGCTGGTCCCCACCACGATTCTGGCCGAACAGCATTACGCGACGTTCCGCAGCCGGTTTCAGCGCTATCCGGTGAATGTCGCCTGCCTGAGCCGGTTCCGCTCCCGTCCGGAACAGCAGGCCATCGTTGCCGGCTTGAAATCCGGAACCGTGGACGTCGTCGTCGGCACCCATCGCCTGATCCAGAAAGACATCGCTTTCAAGGATCTGGGATTGCTCGTTCTGGACGAGGAACAACGCTTCGGCGTGCGGCACAAGGAAAGGCTGAAAAAGATGCGCGCCGCGGTGGATGTGCTCGCATTGACGGCCACCCCGATCCCCCGGACGCTGCATATGTCGCTGACGGGGATCCGCGACATCAGCCTGATTCAGACCCCGCCCGAGTACCGCAAGGCGATCCTCACCTACATTTCCGAGTTCGACGGTGAGGTCGTCGCCGAAGCCATCCGGCGCGAGCTGCGACGCAAGGGGCAGATCTTCTTCGTCCACAACCATATCGACGGGATCCACCGAATGGCGCGCAAGCTGCAGGAGCTCGTCCCGGAGGTCCGGCTCGATGTCGCCCACGGCCAAATGGCCGAGGAGGACCTGGAAGGGGTCATGTACCGCTTTGTGAACCGGGAGATCGACCTGCTGGTCTGCACCACCATCATTGAATCCGGCCTGGACATCGCCACCGCCAACACCATTATCGTCAACCGGGCGGACTGCTTCGGTCTGGCCCAGATGTACCAGCTGCGGGGCCGCGTGGGGCGATCGGACGAGCAGGCCTACGCCTACCTGCTGATTCCCGATGAGAGCCTTCTGACGTCGGACGCCCGCAAGCGCCTGAAGGTGCTGATGGAACACAGCGACCTGGGTTCCGGGTTCCAGATCGCGATGAACGACCTGGAGATCCGCGGCGGCGGTGCCATCTTAGGGGCCTCCCAGTCGGGCCACATTGCCGCCGTCGGCTACGACATGTTCCTGCAGCTGATGGAAGAGGCCGTCGCCGACATGAAAGGCGAGCCGATCGTCCAGCCCCTGGACCCGGAGATCAACATCCAGTTGTCGGCCTATTTCGCCGAATCCTACATTCCGGATATCGACCAGCGCATGTTTCTTTATCGACGCCTGGCGCGGATGTCGGAATTGCAGGAGCTATCCGACATCCGTACAGAGCTGGCCGATCGTTTCGGGCCGCTGCCCGACGAAGCGACCCATTTGCTCTTCAAAATCATGCTCAAAGTCATGGCGCGCGATGCGGGGGTGTCGCGGCTGGATCTCAGGGACCGGATGCTCATTCTGTCGTTTTCCGCGGTTCACATGATAGATCCATCCGTCGTGGCGGATTTGATCCGTCGCGATCCCAAGCAGTACGAGCTCTCGCCGGACGGCGTGCTCAAGGCCCGGCTGACCGCGCAGGGGACCGTCGGCCAGCTCGCCCAGGCTAAAAACATATTGCAAGCCATCGGGCAACGTGTTAATAGCCAAGAAAATTAAATTCTTATCTGGTCGCCGGGGTGGCATTCACGGTTCCGGCACGGTGAGGTCAGCGGATCGGTGACAAGGGACAACCGCCTTCGGTACGGCCGGAGGATCAGTACAATTCTAACGCTGCTGGCTTTGCTGGGCTGCGGACCTTCCGAGCGGGAGCGGGCGGAGGACTATTTGCTCCGGCTGGGGACGCTGGAGGTTACCCGCCAGGACTTCATGCAGGCGTTTGAGCTGGTCAAGGCGGCTCATCCCGGCAGCATCGAATCCGATGCGCCCGAGCTGCAGCAGGCACGCCGCCGGCTGCTCGACGAGATGACCATCGATCTGATCCTGCTTCACCGTTCCCGGGAATTGGGGATCACGGTCTCTCCGACTGAACTCGAAGCGGCCGTGGACGCCGTCAAGGCCGATTATCCGCCGGGGGTCTTCGAACAAACGCTCGTCGAATCGGCCCTGCCATTCGAGACATGGAAACAGCGCTTGGCAAGCCGTCTGTTGATGGACAAACTGGTAGAGATCGAGCTGCGGCCTCACGTGACCATTTCGGCCGAGGACCTCGCGGCTTATTACGAACAGAATTACGGAGGAAAGGCCGTCGGCGCCGATTCCGAGCAGAAATTTGAACGGTTAAAGGAAACCCTTGTCGCCGACCTGCGCCGGGCCAAGACGGAAGAAGCCTTCAGCGCCTGGATAGACGGCCTGCGCAGCAGATACCCGGTCGAGGTAAACGCATCGCTCTGGGCACGCATCACGGCGGCCGGACCGCAGGCCGCAACGCCGCCGACCGAAGGGGGCGAGATCGTGAAATGAGGGGGCCGAGGCGGCCGAGCACCTGCCGGTGGAAACGCCGATAGAATCCCATACTATGGACTAACCGTATGAAATTAAAAAAAATATTATTATCTGCAACCCTCTGCTGCATCGGCGGCTGGAGCCTGCCGATGCCGACACAGGCGGCCGAGGCGGCGGTGGTGGATCGTATCGTGGCGGTTGTGAACGAAGACGTCATCACGCTATACGACATCGAAACGCTGCTGCGCCCTTTGGTTCAGAACGTAAAGGCGCAACGACTGCCGCCGGAACGGGAGGCTCAAACGCTGGTGCAGCTGCGCACGGAGCTGCTCAATAATCTCATCGATACCAAGCTCACGGAACAAGAGGTCAAGCGCTACAACCTCACCATCACCGAGGAGGAGATCGAAAACTACATTCGCCAGATCAAGCAGCGCCGCTCCGCCACCGACGAACAGCTTCGGGGCATACTGGCCGAGCAGGGCATGACCCTGGAAGAGTATCGGAAAGAGGTCAAGCTCCAGTTGCAGCGGACCAAGCTGGTCAATCGCGAGGTGCGCTCAAAGGTCGTCATCACCGAGGCGGAGATCAAGGCTTACTACGAGAAAAACAGGGCCAAATACGGCGGCGGGACCCAGTATCATCTCTGGAATCTCTTTGTAAAGCTGCCCGCGCAGGCCTCCCCGGCCAATCGGGCGGCCGCTCAAAACATGCTCGAGGAGGCGCTGTCCGACCTGAAACGGGGGAGATCCTTCCAGGAGATCGTCCGCTTGACCGCCGAGAGACCCTCGGCGGTTCAGGGATCCGATCTCGGCTTGTTTCGAATCGAGGAACTGACGCCTCGGCTGCGGGAAGCGGTGCGGGAGATGAAGGCCGGCCAGTTTTCGCCGATCGTCGAAACGGACTTCGGTTATCAGCTGGTTTTCGTGGAGGAAATTAAGGAAACCGCGTCCAGGCCTCTGGCCCAGGTGGAATCGGAAATACAAGACATCCTTTTCCGTGAACGGGTCGATGAACGATTTACTTCCTGGCTATCCGATCTGCGCAAGCGCTCACACATCAAGGTCATGGGGACGCCCTGAGACATGCGATACCGAACACATCCCATCCGAATCGAAAGCCGGGCCCCATGGGCGTGAGCCAGGACTCTACAGCGGAGGCGGCGGAGGCCGCTGCCGCGCAAGCGCCGGGGCCGGGGGACTCTTTCGGGCGGTATCTTCAGGCCGTCCGTATCCAGAAACAGATCAGCCTGGAGCAGGTGGCCGAGGAAACCCGCATCCGGCTCGTGATCCTGCAGGCGATTGAACGTGAAGACGTCGCCCAACTGCCGCCGGATGTCTTTACCGTCGGGTTTCTGAGGGCCTATGCCCAGGCGATCGGCGCCGACGGCAACGAAGCCGTGCAGCGTTATCACGCTCTGCGCCGGCCGCGGCAGCAAACGCTTGAAGCGCAGCCGCCGCCGGAACCCGGTCGCCGGAGCGTTTCCAAGAAACTGATTTTCGCACTGGCGATGCTGGCCGCGCTGATCGCCGCCTGCCTATTGGTTTATCGGCAATGGCAGGGGGTTCCGACCGCGACGGTCCCGACCGCCTCTCCGCTCGCGGAGGAGCCGGCGGCAGCGCCGCCCGAAAACCCTGCCGCTCCACCGCCTTCGGAAGCGGCGAAGAACCTTTCGATGCCGCCTGGCCCCAAGCATCTGCTGACGATTGCAGCCCATGAAAACAGCTGGGTCAAGGTCGTGATCGACCAGGGAACAGCCTCCGAGCACAAGCTGAAAGCCGGTGACCGGCTGAGGTTGGAGGCTCAAACCGGCTTCAATCTCCTGATCGGGAACGTCGGCGGCGTCAAGCTCAGCCTGGACAACCAACCGGTGACGATCCCGGGCAAACGCGGCGAAGTGGTGAACATCCACCTTCCTTGACCCGTCGTTGCAGGGTGTTGCAGCTATTTCATGACCCCGTTCGCTACCTCCGCGATTTTGATCCGCCGCCGCGACTACGGTGATTACGATCTGATTGTGACGTTTTTCACCCGGTCGCGGGGCAAGATCTCCCTGATCGCCAAGGCGGCCAAAAAGAGCGCGCGCCGTTTTGCCGGAGTGCTGGAGCTGTTCTCGGAGGTAGACATCGTTGCGACGGTCGGCCGCCGATCCGGTCTGCCGGTGCTGCAGGAGGCCGCCCTGAAGCAGCCCTTTGCGCAGATTCGCGTGCTTCCCACGCGAATCGCTTACGCCAGCTATTGGGCCGAACTCGTCGATGCGTGGATGGAAGACCACGTGGCCCAGACGGAGCTGTACCATCTCCTGCGCCACGCACTGAGTGAGCTCGATCGCGGCGTCACCTCCGAAGCCGTCCTCAGCATTCTATTTCAAATGCGGCTGCTCGGACTGTCCGGCCACCGCCCGAACCTGGAGCTCTGCGGGATCTGCCGGAAAGCGGTCGATGCCGTGCGGCCGAACCGGTTCGGTGTGGATCTCGCCAAGGGTGGGATTGCCTGTCTCGGGTGCCTGCCGCATTCACCGGACGAGCCGCACCTGTCTAAGGGCACGATCAAACAGCTGCAGTGGATCGCCGACGGGGATCTGCACCGGGCGGCGCGCATCCGGTTCACCCCGGCGGCGGCCGCCGAGGCCCTGCGGTTTCTCGAGTGTTTCGTGCCCTACCACCTGGGCCGGCAGCCCCGCAGCCTGGGGGTCCTGCGTCAACTCAGAGGAAACCTGCCGTGAATCGAAGAGACATCCAATCGGACATGGACTGGCGGAAGGTTCTGGAAAACGGCCCGGTGACGGTCTCGGCACCGTGTCGGATCGATATGGGCGGGACCCTCGACATCCGGACGTTCTCCAACGCGCTGCAGCATTGCGGGCCCTGTACGGTGAACATCGCCCTGGATCTGCGCACCACCGTGCGCATCGCTCCCTACGCGCGCGGCCGGATCCGGGTCCGTTCGCGCGGATTTCAAGGCGCCGAGTTCCCCGCCGGCCGGGCACCGTTCCGCCACCCGCTGGGGTTGATGTTTGCCGTGGCCGCTTTTTTTCAGGCGGACGGCGTGCAGATCTCGGTTCATTCGGCATCACCGCCGCGCAGCGCGCTCGGCGGATCGTCGGTGGCCGCCGTCGCCCTCGTGGGCGCCTTCACGCAGGCCCGCCGCCGATTGGGCGGCATGCCGCCCGTCGCCGGTCGATCCGTTGCGCTGATAGCCCATGCCGTCGAGGAAAGCATTGCCGGTGTGCCGTGCGGTTTTCAGGACCAGCTGGCGGCGGTCTTCGGGGGGATCAGCGCCTGGTACTGGCTGGCTCCGCCGCAGACCGGAGTGTTCCGGCGAGAGACTTTGATCCCCCGCCGCGGCAGGCGTCGTCTGGAACGGCATCTGCTGGCGGCTTACGTCGGCGTTCCGCATGCCTCCGCCGACATCAACGGTCGGTGGGTGCGGCAGTTCATCTCCGGAAGCCGCCGACAGGAATGGGTCGATATCGTTGCCTGCACCCGTTCGTTCGCGGAAGCGCTGCGCCGCCGGGACTATGCCGGGGCGGCGGCCGCCATGAACCGGGAGGTGGATCTGCGGCGCCGGATGACCCCGGCCGTGCTCGACGGGCTCGGCCGCAAGCTGGTCGCGGCCGCCCGCCGCTGCGGCTGCGGCGCACGCTTCACCGGAGCCGGCGGCGGCGGCTGTCTCTGGGCCATCGGGGAGGCCGATGCCCTGTCGCAGCTCCGGCCGGCCTGGCAGGATATCTTAAGCGCACGCCGCCAAGCGCACCTGATGGAGGCGCACGTGGCCGGGGAAGGCATCCGGATTGAAGATGAGGGCCGGGTGAAAGAACCGAGCGGGGGATGACCGCTCAGTCCTCAGCCCTCGCGGGCTCGGCACTTTTTTCTTGGCATTTATGCCAAAATGCTCTATTCACCTAACCCTTGAATTTAATTGAAACGGTAAGGAGTTGTGCATGTATTTCCAGGACGTCATCTTGTCTCTGCAGTCCTTCTGGGCGCGGAAAGGATGCCTGATCGTCCAGCCCTATGACCAGGAGGTGGGCGCGGGAACCTTTCACCACGCCACCCTGCTCCGGGCGCTGGGACCGGAACCGTGGAAAACGGCCTATGTCCAGCCTTCGCGTCGCCCCACCGACGGCCGTTACGGGGAAAATCCCAATCGGCTCCAGCACTATTACCAGTTCCAGGTGCTGCTGAAGCCATCGCCGTTTGACGTCCAGCAGCAGTATCTGCAGAGTCTCGCCGCGTTGGGCGTCGACGCTCTCGAGCACGACATCCGTTTCGTGGAGGATGACTGGGAATCCCCGACGCTGGGAGCTTCCGGGCTCGGCTGGGAGGTCTGGCTCGACGGGATGGAGATCACCCAATTCACCTATTTTCAAATGGCCGGCAGCATCGAGCTGTCGCCGGTTTCCGTCGAGATCACCTACGGCCTGGAGCGCATTGCCATGTACCTCCAGCAGATCGACAACGTCTACGAATTGAAATGGAGTCGGGACCTGAGCTACGGCGACGTGGCGCACCGCCAGGAGGTCGAGCAGTCCACCTACAATTTCGAGGAAGCCGACGTGGCGATGCTGCTCGGTCTCTTCGGAAAATACGAGGCCGAGTCCACCCGGGTCGTCCAAAAAGGCTTGGTGCTGCCGGCCTATGAGTTCTGCTTAAAGTGCTCCCACACGTTCAACCTGCTGGATGCCCGCGGGGCCATCAGCGTGACCGAACGAACCGGCTACATCGCCCGCATCCGCAACCTGGCGCGGGCCTGCGCCGAAGCGTTTCTGTCTCAACGCGAAGCCATGGGGTTTCCGTTGCTGAAAAATAAAGGACGTTAGCCCGTTCGCGCGTGGGCCCGTCGGCCCGCTGGGTCCAATTCGTATCGGGCGCACGAGCCCACGTTTCTATTCGGTAAAGGGTAACGCATGAAAACGCTCTTGCTTGAAATCGGAAGCGAAGAAATTCCGGCCGGCTACATCGAGCCGGCGCTGACCGCCCTGGCGTCCACATTGGCTCAAAAGCTCGATGAGGCCCGCATTGCGCACGGGGCCGTCCGGACGTTCGGCACCCCCCGGCGGTTGGCGGTGATGGTCGATGCGGTGGCGCTCCGGCAGACGTCTCAGAGGAGCGAGGTCCTCGGGCCGCCGCGCAAGGCGGCCTATGACGCGGAGGGCCGCCCAACGATCGCCGCCGTCAAATTCGCCGAAAAGGTCGGTGTGCCGGTCGGCCAGCTGACCGTGGCCGCGACTCCCAAGGGCGAGTACCTCAACGCCGTCGTCACCGCCGCCGGCATCGCCACTCCGGCTGTCTTGAAAACTCTTCTTCCGGCGGCGATCCTGGCGACTCCGTTTCCGAAAAGCATGCGCTGGGCGGATCTCTCGATTTCCTTCGCGCGACCCATCGTCTGGATCCTGGCCCTGTTCGGCTCTAGCGTCATCCCCTTCGACGTGGGGAGTGTCCGCAGCGGGCGCACCAGCCTGGGCCACCGGTTCATGCACCCGAAAAAGATCCGCATCAGCGAGCCGTCGGAATACGCGCAGGCGCTGCGGCCGGCATTCGTAGTGGTGGATGCGGCGGAGCGCCGGAAATGGATCGCCGACGAGGCGGCCCAGACGGCGGCCGCAGCGGGCGGCCGCGTTTTGCCCGATGCGGAGCTGCTCGACATCAACACCTATTTGGTGGAGTACCCGGCGGTGGCGGTCGGCCGCTTCCGCGATGAATTCCTGGAACTGCCGGCGGAAGTGCTCATCACCGCCATGCGCGAGCATCAGAAATATTTTGCGGTGACCGACGCCGCGGGTGCGCTGCTGCCGCGCTTCATCGCCGTCAACAACACGCCGGTGAAAGACGTGGCCGTCGTGGTCCGGGGCCATGAGCGCGTGCTGCGGGCGCGCCTGGAGGATGCCAAGTTTTTCTACCGCAGCGACAAGGCCGTGCCCCTGGACCGCCAGGTGGAGAAATTGAAAAACGTGCTATTCCAGGCCCGACTCGGATCGATCTATGACAAGGTGCGCCGCGTGCAGGCCCTGGCGCGGTACGTCGCGGAGCAGTCCGGCGGGGACGCGGATTTATGCCGCCAAGTGGAGCGTGCGGCCTGGCTGTGCAAGGCCGATTTGGTGAGCCAGGTGGTGGGCGAGTTCCCGAAGCTGCAAGGGATCATGGGCCGGGTGTATGCCGGCGTCCAGGGCGAGCCCTCTGCGGTGGCGGCCGCCATCGAGGAGCACTACCGGCCGACGGCCTCCGGCGGTGCGCTGCCCGAAACCCAGGCGGGCGCCGTGCTGGCCATCGCCGACAAGCTGGACACGATCTGCGGATGCTTCCGGGCCGGTCTGATCCCCACGGGCGCGGCGGACCCCTATGCCCTGCGCCGCCAGGGCATCGGCGTCGTCCAGATCATGCGCCAGCGCGATTTCCGCTTCGCCCTGACGGCCGTGGTGAGACACAGCCTGGGGCTTTTCGACGGATCGGGCGCGGCGCCGGCGGATACGGCCGGCAAGGTCATGGCGTTTATCGAGGGCCGGCTGGCCTCCATTTTGATAGAGGAAGGCTTTGCCAAGGATACCGTCGCCGCCGTGCTGGGGGCTGCGATGGAAAGCGTGCCGGCCCTGTGGCAGCGTGCGCAGGCGTTGCAGCAGCTCAAAGACAAGCCCGACTTCGAGCCGATCGCGGTCTCGTTCAAGCGGGTGGTCAACATCATCCGGCGGGCCGAGGGGTTCTCGGCAGGAACGGTCGCGGAACACTTGCTGACGCATCCGTCGGAATCCGGACTGCTGGCGGCGTACCGTTCGGTGCACGGTCAGGTTCAGGACGACTTGACCCGCGGCCGATATGCCGAGGCGCTCGCGCGGGTGGCGACGCTGCGGCCTCCGGTGGATGCATTTTTCGACGACGTGATGGTCATGGCGGAAGACGCGCAGGTGCGCCAGAACCGGCTGTCCCTGCTCGCGCTGGTTGCCGGTTTGTTCGACACGTTTGCCGATTTTTCCAAGCTATCGACCTAAATGGAATTCGGAATGTGGAATTCGGAAGGCGGAAGGGTGAGGGGTTCAGCTTTAATTTCTCTTTTCTCCGCTTTCCGCCTTCCGCCTTCCACATTCAAAGGAGGCTGGAATGCCCTACGATCCTGAAATGGACAAGGTGTTAAAGAAATGGAAGTGCAGCGAAACCGGCTTGGTGGTGTCCATCAACCAGTATGGTAACGGCGGGGCCAAGCTGCAGATCGGCCCGCGCATTCTGATGAAGAAGGACGGCACGGAGGGGGCACCGGTAAAAGCCGGACGGCTGTCCATGGAGGATTTCCTCTGGATGTACGATATGATGGACGAGTTCCGGGACGAACTCACCCGCCTGAACAAGCCCGAGTAAACGGCCCCGCGCAGCGGGCGCCGTTGACTGCATCGGCGCAACGGGAATGACCATGCCGGATGCGATCATTGAACCCCGGCGGGGGAAGAGTTCGCCGAAGCTCGGGCCGGTGGCGGTGTTGGCCGCCACCGAACCGGATCTGGGCGCCCTGCGCAGCCGGCTCGGGTTCGACTCCGACCCCGGCCGGAACTTGTTCATCAGCCGCCTGTACACCTCATCCGATTTCCTTCCCGACGTCTGTCTCGCCGGACCGCTGGTGGGAGCACCCTATGCCGTCATGATCGCGGAAACGCTCATCGCCTGGGGTGCGCGCCGGATGGTCTTTCTCGGCTGGTGCGGCGCCCTGTCCGAAGCGGTCTCCACCGGCGATCTGGTGTTGCCGACATCGGCCTTCATCGACGAGGGCACCTCCCTGCATTATGTTGCCGACGCTTCCGAATCCACTGCGTCCGTCGCATTGGTTCAAACCCTGTCCGAGACCGGCACTGCCTTGGGCATCGGCCTCCACCCGGGGGCGTTGTGGACGACCGATGCGCCTTTTCGCGAGACCCGCGAGAAGGTGATCGCCTACCGGCGCCGTGGGGCGCTGGCGGTTGAAATGGAATGCTCGGCGCTTTTCACGGTCGGCGCCTTCCGTGCGGTCGATGTGGCCGCGCTGCTGGTGGTCTCCGACGATCTCTCAACGCTGAGCTGGAAGCCCGGATTCAAAGACCCGCGCTTCGCCCACGGCCGCGAGGCCGCCGGCTGCATCATCGGGAATGTTCTGGCACGACAAACAGAAAGAGAGGCTGCAAATGATCAAAGATGAACGCCCGATCGTCGGCATATCCATGGGGGATCCGGGAGGAATCGGGCCGGAAATCTGCGCCAAGGCGCTGGCGCTGAGGGAGATTTACGACATCTGCCGTCCGCTGGTGGTCGGGGACGCCGACATCGTGGCCGATGCCGTGCGCTTTTCCAAGCTGCCTTTGGGCGTGGCGGCCTGCGGGAAGGCCGCCGAGGCAAGCTTCCGCCTGGGCACGATCGATGTTTTCGACCTGAAGCGTCTGGCGCTGGCGGAGCTGCGGCACAAGGAGGTCACGGCCGGGCAGGGCAGGGCCTCGTTCGAATACGTGGCCAAGGTGATCGAACTGGCCATGGCCGACGAGATCGATGCCACCGTGACGGGTCCCATCAACAAGGCCGCCATCAATGCCGCCGGCTATCACTACGCCGGCCACACGGAAATCTACGCCGATCTCACCCGGACGAAGAACTATTCCATGATGCTGGCGGAGGGCAACTTCCGCGTCGCCCACGTATCCACCCACGTTTCACTCAAGGAAGCCTGCGAACGCGTCAAGAAGGACCGGGTTCTCGCCGTGATCCGTCTGGCTGATGCCGCTCTCAAACAGCTGGGGATGGAATCCCCCCGCATTGCCGTGGCCGGGCTGAACCCCCACTGCGGCGAGGGCGGGCTTTTCGGCCATGAGGACGACCAGCAGATCGCGCCGGCGGTGGCCGAAGCCAGGGCCGATGGGATTCTGGTCGAAGGCCCGCTGCCCGCGGATACCGTGTTTTCCAAAATGCAGGGCGGCATGTTTGACCTGGTCGTCGTGATGTACCATGATCAGGGACATATCCCGACCAAGCTGATCGGCTTCCAGTACGACGACAAAACCGGCACGTGGGGTCAGATGGCCGGAGTGAATGTGACCCTGGGCCTGCCGATCATTCGGGTATCGGTCGATCACGGCACGGCTTTCGGCAAGGCCGGGGAGGGAAGGGCGAATCCTCAGTCGATGATCGAGGCGATCAAGCTGGCGACCCGGTTGGCCACCGGGAGAGAACGGCCCGGCCGGAATAAAACTACCTGATCGCAATAGCAAAAACGGCAGGTGAAACTGTGTCGAGGCGGAGGGACTTAAGCACGACACGCCAAGGGAAGATGCTCGCAGCAACATGGGGCAGTTGCCACCATCATTTGGGTTCGTCGCCGAACCGCACGGGAGGACATGCATGATTATCGTTGGAGAGCTCATCAACGCCAGCCGTAAGACGGTCCGGGAGATCATCGAAAAGCAGGACGCTGCGGGAGTCGCCAAGCTGGCGAAGGATCAAAAGGAACACGGCGCCCATTACATCGATGTCAATGCCGGAGTCTTTGTCGGCAAAGAGCCAGAACTCTTGAAATGGTTAGTGGCCAACGTCCAGGGAGCCGTCGAAGCACCCTGCTGCATCGACAGCCCCGATCCGAAGGCGATCGAAATGGCCTTGTCGATTCACAAGGGCACGGCCATGATCAATTCCATTTCGCTCGAAAAGGACCGGTACGAAAAGCTCCTGCCGGTGGTCGCAGGGACGAAGAGCAAGGTGGTCGCGTTGTGCATGAGCGACGAGGGGATGCCCGAGACCGCCGATCAGCGGATCTCGATCGCCGACAAACTCATCAACGGGCTGGTTAAAAGCAACATACCGATAGAGGATATCTACGTCGATCCGCTGGTTCAGCCGGTTTCGACCAACAATGCCTTCGGGGTCGAGTTCCTCCAGGCCATCGAACGCATCGTGAAGACCTTCAAGGGGGTTCACACGATGTGCGGGCTTTCGAACATCTCCTTCGGGCTGCCCGAGCGCAAGTTCATCAACCAGACCTTCATGGTGATGGCGATCAGCAAAGGGCTGGACGGCGCCATCATCAACCCGCTGGACAAACGCATGATGGGATGCATCACCACCGCCGAAATGCTGGCGGGGAAGGATTCCTACTGCATGAATTATCTCAAGGGGTACCGAGCGGGCTTATTCGCCAACTGATACGAGAAAAAGCTGCGTCGGGTTGACACGCCGACGAGCTGCGATGTCATCGCGTTGCTGCGTTCCGTCCGTGCCGAATCGCAAAACCGGCTTGCACCGCTTCGGCTTCGCGTTCCGCGCAAACCGCCAAAGTTCTGATCGTATGGAAACGCCGCCTGCACCCGGCGCATCGGGACAAGACGCCGCCAAGGGGATCTACTTTATTGCCGTCTCTCAGTTCGGGATCGCCTTTTCGTTCAACTGTATCATGTCCTTCATGCCCTTTTATATCCTGAGGGTGAGTGCTTACAGCGAAAGCGAGACGATGCTGTGGATCGGCATGATCATGGGGGCCACCTCTTTGGTCGCCGCACTTGCGGCCCCGTTCTGGGGAAGTCTCACTTCGCGGGTTCGGCCGAAGCTGCTTTTTGAGGGCGGTATTTTGTGCAACGGCGTCCTGTTTTTCATTATGGGATTCATTGAAAACCTGCCCCTGCTGCTGGCTCTCAGAATGATCCAGGGAGCACTCGGCGCGATTTCAACCATCGGGCTCGTGCTGGTCGTCGCCTCCGCCCCGAAAGGCCAACTCCCAAAATTCCTGAGCCTTTTCCAAAACTCCATGACGGCGGGGCAGCTCATCGGTCCGCCTCTGGGAGCTTACGCCGTCGCGCTATTCGGCTACCACTCTCCGTTTATCATTGCCGTTATCGTAGTGTTTTTCTCGCTGGTCTATTGTCACCGGTACGTTCGGGACATCCCCTTACAGCTCAAAAAGCCTGAACCAGGCAAGCCACTATCCCGTCGAATCCTGTGGGGGTGGGGGCTCATCATCGTCGGGACGATCCAACTCATGTTTCTGCCCAGCATCCTGCCGCACATTCTGGAAGGGTTCCAGCTCACGGAACAGGCGGCGATCACCACGGCCGGAAGCATCATGATGGCGTACATGACCACGGCAATTGTCGGTAATCACTTCCTGGTCAGTTTGGCTTCTCGGCTGGGCCTGGCGCGTCTCATCGCCGTCGCAGGCCTATCGGCCATCGCGCTGCAGAGCCTGCTTTATTTCAGCACCGGCATCTACACCTTCACCCTGATCCGAGTGCTCCAGACCGGCTTGATTGCAGCCGTCATCCCCCTGGTCATCTCGGCCTTTGCCGGTGAAGGCGGGAGCGGAACCACTCTCGGCTTTCTCAATTCGGGCCGATTTGTGGGAAACGCCCTCGGCCCGATGATGGCCACCACCATCCTGGCCCAGTTCAACCTCTTGACCCTCTACTTGACGATTTCGGGTCTCACGCTGGTCAGCCTCTGCGCCTTCCTGGCATCCCTGCGCCGCTGCCACTGACCAACTCGTCCCACACCCGGGCAGCCAGTCCATGTTTTGACAACGACGCGCCATCGCGATTTTTCACAGGCCGTAGATTTGCGGCAGGATTCCCGCCAAGGCCAGTGACATCATGACGGCGAGGGGGGTGCCGATGCGCACAAAATCATTGAATCGGCTGCGACATCCAGTTGCAGCGAGTCCGTCTCCAATCAAATGGCACTTCTTCCCCCGGTAAAACTACTATTCGCCGCTCAGGAGATTCGATTCCGCCACGAGATCTAACCATAGAGTCTTTCACGGGAGCTTGAACCAAGATTACCCAAAAAGGCTCGATCGGCGGAGTGTTCGGAGGGCTCCAGTTGCGGCCTCGCCCTATTTTGATGAGTTGATCCCCAGTTGACGAAGTGCTCATGTGAAGTAAATGTTCACGGGGTGATCGATTAAAGATCCGGCCAGCCAAGCCAGGTCAGGCGTGCGTGCGTTGCCGAAGGTCGCCTCCGGCCCGGCGGCGGTACAGCGGGTTTCGGTTTTTAAAAAAGTTGACATTATTATCTCCCTTTGGTAGGCAACTTTGAAACCCTCGTTATCCATGAAGAATCACAAGGACCAGATCATTCAGGAGTTCCTCCGGATGGGGATTTCCGCCCAGGAAGTCAGGGCCTACATTTCTCTTCTCGAACAAGAATACGTTACCGGGTATCAGTTGAGCAAGAGCGCCGGCATTCCCTCCTCCAAGATTTACAGTGTCCTGAACCGGCTCTTGGAAAGAGGCTTTGTCATCGGAGCGGATACCCGCCCGGTGAGGTATGTGCCCCGGCCGCCGGAGGAGATACTGGCCGACATCCGGGACGAATTCGGCGCCTCTCTCGCCGCGCTGGAGAGTTCCCTCAAGACCCTCCGAAACGGAACCAGAAAAAATGACATCGTGGCCTGGAACACGACCGGCCGCGATGACGTCATGCGCAAGGCCCGCTCCATGATCAACCAGTGCGCGGAAAAGGTTTACCTGGCCGCCTGGCCGCAGGATCTGCGGCCGATCCGCGCGTCTTTGTCGGAGGCGGCGAAGCGGGGCGTCGATCTCCACCTGGTGAGTTACGGCAACACGACCTTTGACCGGGGAACGATCTATTTCCACCGGCCCTCCGACTATCCCTTCAGAGAACGACGGGAGCGGCGGTTTGTCCTGGCTTCGGACAGCAGCAAGGCCGTCATTGCCAGCTTCACGCCGGGCGGTGACGGACACGGGGTTTGGACCGAGAACGCCGGCCTCGTCAACCTCTTTAAGGATTTCGTGATTCACGAGATCTACATCATCAAAATTGAAGAGGCCTTTCCCAAACAAATCCAAAAGGCTTATGGCAAAAACTGGGAGAGGATTCGAATGGTCTGAGGGGTGAAGCCCATGATGGTTGATCAAGAAACGTGCACTCAGTGCGGCGTGTGCGGCCGGGAGTGTCCGCTGGGAGTCATTGCCGTCGGGGAAAAGGATTTCCCCGTTTTCGGCAACGGGTGCGTTCGCTGCGGGCTGTGCGTCTCGGTTTGCCCGGTGCAAGCGATTTCCCGTCCGGCTCCCGGAGCCCTTCGGGGAAAAGCAATGGTTTGTGATCATTGCCCCGTGGGTTGCGATGTTCCGGAAGGCTTCCTTGGAGCCTGTCAACGATACCGGAATACGGACGGAGCCATCATCCCTGCGCGGCCGCTGGTGATGCCCCCGCAAATAGATCCGGAAGCGCTTTGCCACAATGCCCTCATGAACCGGCCCCTGATCACCGCCATCGGCGCCGGGGGAACCTATCCGGACTACAAACCCGCTCCGTTGGCCGCTCAGACGAGGGTGCAGGACGTGGACGTCGTCACCGTGGTCACCGAGTCGCCCCTCACCTATTCGAGCATGCTGCTGAAGATCGACACGGATCGCGCCATCGGCGAGGAAACGGCTGCCGTGACATACCGAGGCGCAGCGGTGGGCCATGTGACCACCGAACAGTACGGGTCCAAGATGATCAGCCTGGGCGGGATCAATGTGATGAAGAGCCGGCATCGTCTCAAGGCCACGCGCCTGATCGTGGCGCTCGCCAACAACGAACCGGCTGAACTCAGCGTGGAAGGCGGTGCAAAGCTCCAGGTCCAGGTCGGTCGGCCGCCCATCATCAACGGCCGGGAATCGGAAGACATGAAGATCGCCTGCGGCGCCGCCATCATGGGCATGTTCGGACCCCAGTTGTACACCTTGGCCGATGAGATCATCATCCTGGACTCCGACATCACCGGGCTCTTCTCTGAAAGCCACGTCGGCCATGTCTTCGGATTCGACTGGCGCGGGATCAAACCGCGCGGGAAATACGGCTCGCCGGGCCGCTACTTCGGATACCCCGGAGACGGCTGGGGAGGATCCGATGTGACCGATCCGGCCGAGGCCTTTGAAATCGTCGAACCCGAAAAAATCCGTCCGGGCCTGAAGATCCTGGTGCTGGAGGTCACCGGAAAGCATGCGGCATTGCTGGAAGCGGATGAAAAAAAACGCTTTCATCGTCTCGCGCTTCCGGAAGACGTGGCGGCCATCCGGGACTTGATCGCCGAAAACAAAGAGCCGTCGATGACCTCGGCGGTCTACATGGGCGGGTGCGGAGGCAGCGCCAGATCCGGCGTTACCGGGAACCCCATCCAGCTCAACCGTGCGGTTCACGGCGGGGACGTGAGGCTTTCCATCGGCGGGGTGAGCGCTTTTGTGCTTCCGGGCGGGGGCATCAACTTCATGGTGGATGTGGGCCCCATGCGCTGGCGGCCCTTCTCGTGGACCCCCGCGCCGGCCGTGGTGGCACCCATTGAATACACCATGGCCAAAGAAACGTACATCCGGCTGGGCGGCCATCAGCAGAACCTCACGCTCCTGGAGGACATTCAAAAGACCTGGCTAGTTCGGAAATGGGATGACTGAGCCGGCAGAAAGAGGTGTCTCATGAAATCCGTTCTGATTCATGGCATCGGCGCATTGGTGACCGGAGACATCCGGGCGCCCTTGAGCAATGCAACCTCCCTTTACATCGAGGACGGCCGGTTCCGGGAAATCGGGACCGGCCGAACGGCGGCGGACATTGTGATCGATGCACGCGGCAGCCTGGTGACTCCGGGGCTCATCGATTCCCATGTTCACCCCAGTTTCGGGGATTTTACCCCGGTGCAGAACGCGACCAACTGGATCAGCAACTACCTCCATGGCGGGGTCACCTGCATGGTCTCTGCGGGTGAGCTGCACCTGCCGGGCCTGCCGATCGACGACCCGGACCCGAACCTTTTTCGGTCCCTGGCGCTTCTCACGCGCGCCTGCTACGACCGCTACCGGCCTGCGGGCGTGAAGGTGGAAGCCGGGACGATGATGCTCGTGCCGGGAATGAAGCGGGCCGATTTTGAAGCGGTGGCCGCGGCGGGCAGCAAGTGCGTCAAGTTCATCTTCTACTCCTACGGGCAGAACCCCGGCGAGCAGGCGGACTATGTGCGTTGGGCCCGGGAGCTGGGCTTGAAGGTGAAAATCCACTCCGGCGGGGTGTCCCGGTCCGGGGTGTCCCGCCCGGCCGGAGCCGAGGTGGTCTTGAAGCTGCAACCCGACATCGTCGGCCACATCAACGGCGGCCCGATTCCCATGCCCTTCTCGGACATGGAGCAGATTCTCATGAAGTCGGATCATTTCCTTGAAATCGTTTACAGCGGCAATCACAGCCTGTCCCAGCGGTTCATGAAAAAGGT
The DNA here is from genome assembly GCA_030834695.1 of Desulfobacterales bacterium. Taxonomy (GTDB): domain Bacteria; phylum Desulfobacterota; class Desulfobacteria; order Desulfobacterales; family SpSt-501; genus SpSt-501. Next base: position 72,611 of record JAUQXK010000088.1, on the reverse strand, counting down.
CGCGGAACAGGGCCAGCTCCGCCGGGTCATCCTGGGGACGGACACTCCGAGCGGCACCGGCGTGGTCCCGAGGGGGATGCTCCGGACCATGGCTCTGGTCGCTGCGGTGCCGGGCGTCCGGCCCGAGGAGGCGGTCTGCATGGCCACGGGCAATGCGGCATCGGCCCACAACCTGGACAATGGATTTGTTCGGGAGGGTCAGCCGGCCGATCTGGTCATCCTGGGAAGGATTCAAGGAGCTTCCGGCAATACCCCATTGGAATCTCTCGGCGACGGAAACCTCCTCGGCATTTCCATGATCCTCATTGACGGCCGCCTGGTTGTCCGGGATCGGAGCCTCCAAACCCCTCCGCCCGAGACAGGGGCACGGATCGAATTTGAAGGGTAGCGGGCGGCCAGTCTGAAAGGGTTCTCCCGTTCATTAAGCAAGTGCAACTCTCTTTGGGTTCGAGGCGGGCGATGATGGAAGAATATGCCGTGGTGGGAAAAGCCTTCCGTTCCGTGGGGGGCTCGGACAAGGTGACGGGACGCGCGCAATACCTGGACGACATTGAATTGCCGGGCATGCTTCACGCCAAAATCCTTCGATCCCCGCACGCGCATGCCCGCATCCTCAAAATCGACACGTCCAAGGCAGCGGCCCTGCCCGGCGTCAAGGCCGTGCTCAGCGCGGTCGATTGCCCGAAGCTGCCTTTCGGCCTGGATGTCCCGGATGCACGCATCTTCGCCGAGACCAAGGTGCGCTACGCGGGGGACGAAGTGGCGGCGGTGGCGGCCGAGACCCCCAAGATCGCCAGGGAGGCTCTGAAGCTCATCGACGTGCGGTACGAGCTCCTCCCGGCTCTTTTCAGCCCGCAGGAGGCCCTACAGGAAGGGGCCCCGCTCGTCCACGAAGACAAGCCCGGCAATCTTGTGAAAAGCTATGTCATCGAACGGGGCGATGTGGATGCGGATTTCGCTGCGTGCGATTATGTGTTCGAAGAGGAGTTCGCCTCCTCCCGGGTTACGGCCTGCTACCTGGAACCCTTTGGAGCCATTGCGAGGTGGGAGCCGGACAACCGTTTGACGATATGGACGGGAATTCAGGGGGCCTTTCAAGCCAGGTCCGAGATCGCCCGAGCCCTGGGCATGAACCCCAGCCAGATCACGGTCAAAGTCCCGGCCATCGGGGGAGCGTTCGGCGGGAAGATCTGGATACGCAACTTTCACCCCATCGTGGCCCTGCTGGCAAAGGAGGCGAGGCGGCCGGTGAAGTTCGTGCTCACCCGCCCGGAGGAGTTCGCCGCGTCCCGCCCCCGGGTCCCGGCGAAGATCAAGATCAAGCTGGGCATGTTGAAAGACGGCACCCTGGTCTGCAAGGACACCGCGATCGTTGCGGATAACGGAGCCTATTCCTGGGCCGCGCCCAAAATCGTCTTGAACATGTCCCTGCGGACAGACTGCCTCTACCGTTTCAAATCCGTTCGGACGCGTTCCTATCTCGCCTACACCAACACCACGCCGACGAGCGGGTTTCGAGGATACGGAAACGCGCAATCCCATTTTGCCCAGGAGTCCATGATTGACGTGTGCGCCCGAAAGGCGGGGCTGGATCCCGTGGAGGTTCGGCTGAAGAATGCCGTTCGGCAAGGGGATCTGACGCTTCACGGGTGGAAGGTGCGCAGCTGCGGTCTGACCGAGTGCATCGAAAAAGCCAGGGCCGCCATTGCCCGCGGGCGGAAGCCCCAAGCAGACCCGAACGGAACGGTCAAGCGAGGAATCGGCCTGGCCTGCATGAACCATGTATCGGGGAACCGGGCCGGAAACAACTTCGACGGCTCCTCCTCCATGGTGCGGTTTCAGGAAGACGGGAAACTGGTCCTCTACCACGGCGAAAGCGACATGGGACAAGGCGCCCGGACGGTCCTGGCCCAGATCGCCGCCGAAACTCTGGGCATCCGCCCCGAGGATGTCCTGGTCATGCCCATTGATACGGATGTCAGTCCCTTCTGCTTTGGATCCTATTCGAGCCGGGTTACCACGGTCGCGGGCAAGGCGGCCTACCTGGCCTCGCTCCAGGTGCGGGAGCAGCTCCTGAAACTGGCCGCAACCCTCCTGGAAGCCGCACCTGAAGACTTGGACGTCCGGGAGGGCAGGATCTTCGTCCGGGGCGGCGAGCGAAAGGGAATCTCTGTGGCGGACGTCTGCAAATCAGCCATACGAACCAGGGCGACCGTGGGGCTGACCGCCTACGTCGCCTACGATCCGCCCACCGAGGGCGCGAACGAAGACTTCTATGGGGACTACTCCAGCGCCTACACCTATGCGGCCCAGGCGGTCGAAGTGGAGGTGAACACCGAAACCGGACAGATCCGGGTGCTGCGGGTCGCCGCGGCCCATGACGTGGGCCGGGCGATCAATCCCAATGGGATCCGGGGGCAGATTTACGGCGGCGTGGCCCAGGGAGCCGGGTGGGCGCTGTATGAAAACATGGTCTATGAGGGCGGCCGGCTTCAAAACAACAGCCTGCGAAACTACACGATGGTGACCGCGACCGACATGCCCGAGGTGGAACCCATCATCGTCGAGACCCAGGACCCGGTGGGACCTTACGGAGCCAAGGGGATCGGAGAACCGGCTCTCATTCCCATGCCGCCGGCCGTGGCCAATGCGGTCGAGGACGCCGTGGGGGTCAGGATCCGGGACTTGCCCATCACGGCCGAAAAGATTTATTTCAGCCTTAACCCCGAGTGCGAAGGGCCTGCATCATGAATATTCAAGATTACCTGGTTCCCCATCACGTCGATGAATGCCTGGCCATGCTGAACGCGTGGGGGGGGCGCGGCCGTCTGGTGGCCGGCGGCACGGATCTCGTGGCCAGCCTCGAATACGGCAAAGCGCAGGCCGAAGCCCTCATCGACATCAGCGCCATGGAAGACCTGATGGGTTTTGAGATTCAGGACCATGAGCTGGTCGTCCGGGCCGGAAGCACCCATCGCCAGGTCAGTGCCGCCCCCCGCATTCGGCAACTCTGGCCGGCCCTGTCCAAGGCCTGCGGCAGCGTAGGGTCGCCTCAGATTCGAAACGTGGCCACTCTGGCGGGAAACGTGGTCAATGCCCAGCCTGCGGCGGACGCTGCGGTCGCCCTGGTCGCCCTGGGCGCCCGTGCCGAAATTCTCTCCTCTGGGGGCCGGCGTCTGGAAGCCGTCGAAAACCTTTACGGGGGGCTGGGCCAGAGCCGGATCGACAGTTCGCGGGAAATCCTCGTGGCCCTCAGGGTCCCTGTCCCCGATGCGGGAGAGGTCAATGTTTACGGACGGGTGTCTCCGCGCAATTCGCTCTGCCTGCCGATCGTGAATGCCGCGCTCAGCCTGAAGACGGCGGGCGGAACGGTTTTGTCCGGAAGAATCGCGATGGGACCGGTGTCCGACAGGCCTTTCCGGCCGGAGCGGGCTGAAGCCGCTCTTCAAGGGGTGGCGCTTAAGGACCGTGCGGCGTTGAGCGAAGTCGGCCGGATCGCCGGAGAAGAAGCCAACCCCCGGGACAGCTGCCTCAGAGGGTGCAGTGATTATCGCCGTCAGCTTCTCACGGTCCTGATCCGAACGCTTCTGGAAGACGCCGCGGCCCAGACGGCCGAGGAGGCTTAGCACCATGATGAAGGCGCTGACATTCACACTGAACGGCGACCAAACCCGGGTCGAGGTCGATCCGGGTGAACTGCTTCTCGATGTGCTCCGCCGCCGGCTCTTTCTCACCGGGACCAAGAAAGGATGCGGGGAAGGGGAGTGCGGGGCCTGCACGGTCCTGCTCGACGGCCAGCCGGTGCTCGCCTGCCTGCTCCCGGCGATGAAAGTCCAGGGAAGAGCGGTGACCACCATTGAAGGCCTGGGGCATGAGCAGCGGCTGCACCCGGTTCAAGAAGCCTTCCTGGAAAAAGGGGCTGTACAGTGCGGTTTCTGCACGCCCGGAATGGTGCTTTCTTCAAAAAGCCTTCTGGACGGCCAGCCCCAGCCCTCGGAGGACGAGATCAAGCAGGCGCTTTCCGGCCACCTGTGTCGATGCACGGGCTACGTTCAAATACTGGAGGCCGTGAAGGATGCGGCTGAAAAGATGACTCGCGCGGAGGGGAGGAAAGGGCATGCGTAACAATAATCGAAAACGGATCGGCTTGATCGGCTTCGGCCAGATCGGTTCGTCATTGCATGAGATGTTCGAGGCCCAACCGGACCTGAACATGGAACTCGCCTTTGTCTACGAAGCAAACCCGGAGAGAGCGGCCAAGATCCCGAAGGGGTTGCGCCTGGAGGCCATGGAGCAATTCGCCTTGCACCAGCCGGATCTCGTGGTCGAGGCGGCCCATCCGGAAGCCGTCCGTCGGTACGGGACTCTGGTCCTCCGGGAGCGTGATCTCATGATTCTTTCCGTATCCGCCCTGGTCGACGCCGAGCTGGAGAGCGCCATCCGCAACCTCTGCCGTGAAAAGGGGACCCGGCTTTTCATTCCCCATGGAGCGGTGTCGGGCCTCGACGGAATCAAGGACGGGCTTTCGGTCTGGGAGCAGGTGACGATCACCATGAAGAAGAACCCCAGAAACCTGAATTTTGACGCCGCACCCCACATCCCCGGCGGCCGGATTACGAAAGCGACCGTGCTCTATGATGGGCCCACCCGCGGCATTCTTCCGCTTTTTCCCAAGAACGTGAATTCCCACGCCACACTCGCTCTGGCTGCTCTGGGTCTGGACCGAACCCGTTCCGTTCTTGTGGCGGATCCGGAACTCGAGGAATCCGTGATTACGATTGATGCGGTTGGGGGCGGCAACCGCATCCACATTGAAAGACGGAACCCGATCAAGGGGGTGACCGGCAAACTGACCATCCTGTCCATCCTGGAGAGTCTGAAAAACATATTCGGCAGCCGCGAGGTCATCCTAACCTGTTAGCGTATAGGGAGCATCACTGTGTGGCTCGAAGGTTTTCTCAACGCGTTGAGTTTCAGCAACGTTCTGTGGCTCCTGATAGGGACGTTTATCGGCTTGATCATCGGCGTTCTTCCGGCTTTGGGCGCCAACTTCGGAGTGGCCCTGATGCTGCCCCTGACCTTCGGCATGGATCCGGCCACGGCCATCATTTTTCTGGTGGCGATCCACGCGGCCTGCAATTACGGGGACTCGGTCGCCTCCATTGTGATCAACGTCCCGGGGGGACCGGGGACCGTTGCGACCTGCTGGGACGGCTATCCCATGGCGCAACAAGGAAAGGCGGGGAAGGCGCTCGGGATTGCAACCCTGAGTTCATTTATCGGGGGGACCGGGACATGGCTGTTTCTGGCCCTTCTGGTCGGGCCTGTGACGAAGCTGGCCATGTCCATCGGCGCGCCCGAATATTTCGGTCTTGGAGTGATGGCGTTAGGCCTGGTCTCGGTAGCGTCCAAGGGAGAGACGGTCAAGGGGTTGATCATGGCCATGCTGGGCCTGGCCCTCTCCACGGTCGGACAGGACGAGGTGACCGGCCTGACCTACCGGTTCTCGTGCGGCCTTCTTTGCCTGGAGGCGGGGATTCCCATCGTCGTCTCCACGCTCGGCGTGTTTGCGCTTTCCCAGGTGCTGATTATGCTCGAAGAAGGGGGCTGCGTGGCCAAGGCGGCCGAAGTTAAAGACAGCATTCTTTCCGGCTTTCCGGAAGTGATCAAGCGACCCCTGACCCTGCTCCGCGCGGGCCTGGTGGGCTGGTTCATCGGCATCCTTCCGGCTTTGGGTGTGTCTCTCGCCGGAATCGCTTCCTATCTGGTGGAAAAGAGATATTCCAAGGAAGGCAAACAGTTCGGGAGCGGGGCCCCGGGCGGTCTGGTCGCAGCCGAAGTGGGCAAGGGCGCTTGCGTGGTCGGTGACCTCATTCCGACCTTCACTCTGGGCGTGCCCGGATCGGTCACGGGTGCGATTCTCATGGCCGCGCTCATTATCCAGGGCATCGAGCCCGGTCCCAGGTTCCTTCTCAGTGGCTCCCTTCCCTACACTGTCTTTGCAGGCATCGTGGTGGCGCAGGCGACTTTTCTCTTGAGCGGAGTGCTCTTTGGGAAACTCTTCACGCGGATCGTGTACTGCTCGAATGCGATCCTTGCTCCGGTGATAACGGTGTTAACCTTTCTCGGCGCCTTTGCCGAACGCAACAACAGTTTTGATATCGGCATTGCCGTGGCGTTTGGGATTTTCGCCTACCTTCTTGAAAAGCTTAAATACCCGTCCGTGTGCATGGTGCTCGGCCTCATCCTCGGCCCCCTGGTGGAGGCCAATTTCCACCGCTCCCTGGGGATCAGCTTTGGTTCCTATGCCATTTTCGTGACCCGACCGCTCACCGTGACCATGCTTCTCGTCACGGCCATCTTTCTCGTGGGTCCATACCTGTGGTGGTTCTTCTTCCAAAGAAAGCGACCGCCGAATCCCGATCGGACCGAGGCAAAACCAAAGGAGCAGATTCCTGCCGGAGAACTGTTTGTTCTCGTAGGGATTGGCGGGCTTCTCACGGCGTTCCTGGTTGCATCTCAGGGATACAGCGCCGCCTCGCGGCTTTTTCCATCATTCATATCGATCGGCGGGTTGATTTTCATCTTCATGCGATTCCTGAGCATCTTCCGCCGGCTCGGCCCCGTTCACTGGAGGTGGCTTTATCCCGAGCCTTTGTTTAAAGGCCACCTGAGCTGGCAATGGTCGCTGTTGACGATGATCGGGTATATGATCATGGTGCATCTCTTCGGATTTGTTTTGGCCAGCGTTGTCTATATACCGGTTTCAATTTTCCTCTGCGGGAGCCAAAAAATCAGGCACGCTGTCGGGATCGGCCTGGCGGTCGCGCTGGGGGCTTATGTTTTCGCCAAAGTGGTCCATTTGCAGCTCCCGCTCGGTTTGCTGGAACTCCTGCAATAGTTTAAAATCGGGAATAACGCGCGCAGCTCAAATGCACGCTTTCAAGAGGAGGGAAATGGTGAAAGACTAAGGGACCGTATTCGCCATGCGGGTTTTAAGGCAATCAATTACATCGTGACGGGAGGGATACCAATGAATCAGGTCGTTAGAACGGTTGTTTTTCTGTCTCTGACCATGCTCCTCACATGGCCCACGGCAGGGATGCTCACCCCTGCGAATGGAGCCGATTGGCCTCAGAAAGATATCACCCTGATCGTGCCTTACGCGGCAGGGGGCGGTTATGACGTTGTCGCGCGGGCCACGGCACCTCACATTGAAAAGCACCTCCCCCAGAAAGCGAACGTGGTGGTCAAGAATGTCCCGGGCGCTGGGGGCAAAATCGGTTTCATGGAAATGGTGAGATCCAAAACGGATGGGTATACCATTGCGGTTCTGGATTCCGCGGATGTGGCTGTTCTCCAGGTGAGCGGCCAGTTGGAAGGGGTGGATATCCTGAAGCTGTCCTGGCTGGGCCGGCTGGACAAATTGCCCGACCTCCTGACGGTGAGCGCCAAATCCGGGTTCAAAGCGCCCAACGACATGAAGAGCCGGCCCGTGCGCTTTGCAGGGATCGGCCCCGGGGTTACCTTCAGAAGCGCGGTGATCGCCAAAGGGCTGGGTGTGGACGCCCGGTTCATCAGCTATGATGGAACCAGCCCGGCCTCCATCGCCACCATGCAGGGGGACATCGATGCCTTCGTGGTCAACTGGGTCAGTGCCACCCGAATGGTCGACACCAGTGAAGGGAAGCTCGTGCCCATGTTTGTGGCCGCATCGGAAAGGGTTCCCCAGATCAAGGACATCCCTTGCGTGAAAGATCTGGGGGTGACCGTGGAAGAGTCCGTCCTGGGCTACGCCCATATTCTCGTAGGCCCCGCCAACCTTCCAGCCGAGGTGAAGAAGCTCTGGGAGGACGTTCTGAACAAGACATTCGCGGACCGGGAGTGGGCCGACCAGATGAATAAAGCCAAGTATCCGCCGTCCCCGCTAACGGGCGAAAAATTGACCGAAGGAGTCGCGCAGACGTTAAAGGCCACAGAAGGGCTCAAGGAAATTATCACTGGCCTGGGGATCAAATAGATAGCGCATCGCGATAGACCCTTATCGATCGCGGATATCGGGCGCACCCCCTTGCATGGGTTGAACGACCTAAATTCCATTCGACATATCGCCGAGCGGCCTCCCCCGGAGATAGCCCCAGTCTATCTCGGGAGGAGGCTGACTCCAGGCACTCCGGAAACCGCAACGAATCAGCAATTCCCTCAATTGATAGATGCTTTTCTATCATCGATCATGGATGCGGCAACAGAAAAAGGACTTAAACCTGGAAGCGTTAATCTGCCAGAAATTAATTTGGGAATTTATCAAGGCGAATGGACTCATAATAAGTCGCCACTCCGGCGCAAGCCGGGGTGCAGGGATTTCAAACTGCTTGTGAATGCTTGGTTCCGGCTTTCGCCGGAGTGACAAAAAACAGCATTTTCAGGCATTTTACGAGTTCATTACTAAACCGGCAGCGAAATACGCAAATACCGTCATGCCGGACTTGATCCGGCATCCATTACCGCTCTGGATTCCGGCTTTCGCCGGAATGACAAATCTTGGCATATTTAATTGCCGAAGTAATAAGGTGGGATAGCACACTTCATCGATGCTGGTTGCTTTTGAACGCCAACGGTCGTTGGAGGTGGAGGAAATTTGTGGTGCGGTGCTATCCCGGTCGCGGCGATTGCAGCGCGGGGCGCCCTATACGGTTACGTTCCACCAACTGCTGCGGCTATCCGCTTCCCGCCTGACTCAGTCGTATCTTCGGAGTGCCCTCGCATCGGGGCTGGAAGTGGAGAGGCGACCCACGATTTTGCCAGGGTTGGCGATAGTCCCTGTGAATAATGTCAATAACCAATACGATGGAGGACGCCATGTTTGTTAAAGATCTAATGACCGGTGCCCCAATCACGATAACCGGTGGTGTAACGGTGATAGAGGCTTTGAACCTGATGAAGGAAAAGAGTGTCAGACGCCTGCCGGTGCTCAGCAAAGATGGCCAGCTCGTCGGTATTGTATCCGAAAAGGACCTCCTTTACGCCTCCCCTTCTCCGGTGACCTCGCTGAACGTGTGGGAGGTCAAGGAAATGTTGCACCTGCTGACGGTAAATAAAATCATGAGCACAAAAGTCATCACCATCGATAAAGATGCGCCCCTTGAAGATGCAGCCGTTCTCATGTCCGCCAATAAAATTAGCGGGCTGCCTGTTCTCGGTGGAAAATCACTGGTGGGGATCATAACAGAGACCGACTTGTTCAAAGCCTTTTTGAGGCTGCTGGGCGGAAAAAGGGCCGGGGTGAGGATAACCGTTGTTACCTCCGGGGCCAAGGGGATTATGGCTAAGATCAGTAATGCGATTTTCGGTTGCGGTGGAAACATAGTGGGGCTTGGCATGAATGAGCTTGACGAAAGCGGCAAGGGGTTGTGGGCGGTAACCTTCAAGATCCAAGGCGCCGGCAAAGAAAAACTCCTGGAGAGTATTCGACCCTTGGTTGAGGAAGTTGTTGATTCGCGAGACCAGTGAGCGAAGCTGGATCGATATGTACGGATATCGGCGAAGAATCCAACATTCGGAATGGCGTCGTTGGGTCCCTATTCCAGCGCCGCTTTCATTTGTTCGGCGGCCTGGCGCAGGTTCGCCATGGAGGTGGCGAAAGTGAGTCGGATGTTTTGGGCGCATGCCCGCCCGAAGGCCGCTCCCGGCGTTACGGCCACGTGGGCCTCCTCGATCATGAAGCGCGCCAGCGCATTCGAGTCCATGCCCCGATAGACGACCCGCGGAAACAGGTAGAAGGCTCCCTCCGGGGAGGGGCAGTGCACGCCGGGGATCGCGTTCAGGGCATCCGTCATGAAGCGCCGCCGGCGATCGTATTCCGCAACCATTTCAGCCACGCAGTGTTGAGGGCCCTGCAGCGCGGCCACCCCGGCCGCCTGAACGAACGAAGGCGCGCAGGTGACCACGTGCTGCTGGACCTTGAGGATCTGCTCGCAGAGAGGCGCGGGGGCCCCAAGGTATCCCAGCCGCCAGCCGGTCATGGCGTAACTTTTGGACATGCCGTTGATGGTGACCGTGAGGTCGCGCATGCCCGGCAGGGACGCGAAACTGGTCTGCCGATGCCGGTCATAGACAATGGGTTCGTAGATCTCGTCGCTCAGCACCCAGGTGCCATGCTCCAGGGCCGCCGCCGAAACGACGGCGAGCTCTGCCGGCGTGAGCACGCGCCCGGTCGGGTTGTTCGGTGAATTCAGGATCATCGCCTTGGTTCGCGGTGTGATCCGGCGCTTCAGCGCATCGGGATCCAGAACGAAGTTGTCTTCCGGGCGCAGGGGGACGTCCACCGGGATTCCGTCCAGCATTCGGATCATGGGTTCGTAGCTGACCCAGGCCGGATCGAAAATCAGGACTTCGTCGCCGGGCTCGAGCATGGCGGCCAGGGCGATGTAGAGCGCCAACTTTCCGCCGGCCGTGACGATGATCTCGGTGTCGGGGTTGTAGGCCACCTGGTTGTCGCGCTGGAATTTAGCGGCGATAGCCTTGCGCAGCTCGGGAATCCCCTTGCTGGCGACGTAGTGGGTGAGGCCCTTGCGAATCGCCTCGCTGGCGGCTTCGACAATGTGGGCCGGCGTGTTGAAGTCGGGATCGCCGCTGCCCAGGTTGACCACCCGCACGCCGCTCTGCTGAAGTTCGCGCGCCCGGTCGGAAACGGCCACGGTCATCGACTCGCTCAGTGCATCGATCTTCTTCGCCCATCGCCTTCTCATCGGTTGTCCTCTCTTTTGCGATAAAGGGTTTCAGGTGTTTCCGGCGGCCCTTCGGTTAATAGAGATCCGCCTCAGGGGTATCGAATACAACAAAACGCTGCGATCGTCATCGGAAAAAGCATTTCAAGAAGGCCAAGCCTTGCACTAAGCCCCTCATCTAAATTATATTTTAGAATTAGAAGCGGTTTCATAACCCCGTCTGCCGGCCGGGAGCGGCGTTGCAGGCCTTCTCGAAATGCTCACAACCCAAAAGGTTGCTCCGCTTTCGAATCGGCCTGCGCCTTGCCTGCAATCGGGATTCGAGGTTATGGTACCACTTCTATCCAAATATCGATATCAGGTGGATCCATGGCGCGGAATCGCACGGCTTTTTTCGATATACCACCAGACCAATTGAGCGAGCGCGACGCCCGCGCGGAGCTCAAAGAACTGGCGGAACTGATCGCCCATCACGACCGGCTCTACCATGAACAGGACCAGCCCGAGATCAGCGATGCCGAGTACGACGCGTTACGGCAGCGCAACGAATCGATCGAGGAACGGTTCCCGCAGTTGATTCTGCCGGAGAGTCCGTCGCGGAAGATCGGGGCGGCTCCGGCCGAGGGATTCAAGAAGGTACGGCACCGTGTGCCGATGCTCTCGCTTGAAAACGCCTTTTTGCGCGAGGACATTGTCGACTGGCTGGACGGGATCCGCAACTACCTGCTTGAGCTGAGGGACCCGGGCGTGGCCATCGCGGTCCGGTGTGAGCCCAAGATCGACGGGCTGTCATGTGCCCTGCGTTACGAGGGCGGGAACCTGGTGAGTGCCGCTACGCGGGGCAACGGCGAAGTGGGCGAGGATGTCACCGCAAATGTCATGACGATTCAAAATGTTCCGCAGGCGCTGAAGGGTGCCGGGTGGCCGGATGTTATAGAGGTGCGCGGGGAGGTCTACATGACCGATGCGGATTTCCTGGCGCTCAACGAGCAGCAGGAAGCCGTCGGCGCCAAAGTGTTCGCCAACCCCCGCAATGCCGCCGCCGGGAGCCTGCGCCAGCTCGACCCGTCCGTTACCGCGTCGCGTCCCTTGCATTTTACCGCGCATGGCTGGGGCGAGTCGTCGGAGTCTTTTGCGGAGTCTCAATCGGAAGCCCTGCGCCGGATCCACCGTTGGGGCTTCCAGGCGAGCGAGCCCTCCCGAGTGGTCCAGATCGTGGCCGCTGATGTGGGCGGGCTTTGCGGCTACTACGACGATATCGAACGCCGACGATCGGGCCTGGGGTTCAGCATCGACGGGATCGTGCTCAAAGTCGACCGGCTGGGCTGGCAGGGCCGGCTCGGCTTCGTCAGCCGATCGCCCCGCTGGGCCGTCGCGTGGAAATTCCCGCCGGAGCGCGCCGTGACCGTTGTAGAAGATATTCAATGCCAGGTGGGGCGCACCGGCAAGATCACGCCCGTTGCCCATTTGAAGCCGATCACGGTCGGCGGGGTTCTGGTGCGGCGGGCCACGCTGCACAATTCCGACGAGATCGCGCGCAAAGATATCCGCATCGGCGACACCGTGGTGATTCAGCGGGCCGGGGACGTGATTCCACAGGTGGTCGAAACCCTGCCGGCGCAGCGCCCAACCGATAGTGTTCCTTACCGATTCCCGGAACGTTGTCCGGTGTGCGGCAGCCGAGTGGTCCGGGAAGCCGGCGAGGCCGACAGCTATTGCACCGGCGGCTTGATCTGCTCGGCTCAGGTCGTCGAGCGGTTGAAACATTTCGCATCACGGGATGCGTTCGACATCGACGGGCTGGGCGATAAGAACATCGAGGCGTTTTACCGCAACGGGCTGATCCAGACGCCGGTGGATATCTTCACTCTGGAGACGCGCGACGGGCAACAGCTGCCGCCGCTGCGCGAATGGGAGGGGTGGGGGGAGAAGTCGGCACGCAAACTATTCGATGCCGTCCGGCGTGCGCGCATGATTCCGTTGGATCGATTCATCTATGCCCTCGGCATCCGCCAGGTCGGCGAAGCGACGGCGCGCCTGTTGGCCAAACACTACCGGTCGCTGGCGCACTGGCGCGGGTGCATGGAAGCGTCGCAGGATAGAAGTTCCGAGGCCTACCTCGAACTTTGCGCGATCAACGGCATCGGCGCCCGCATGGCGGACGATATCCTCGAATTCATCGCCGAGCCCCATAACCAGGCAGTTCTGGACGGCTTGACCTCGGCAGCGGGCGGGCGGCCGCCGCTCGTCAGCGTGGCCGACTTTGAGCGCCAGGCCGCCGAAACGCCGATCTTCGGGAAGACGGTGGTGTTCACCGGCACACTGGAATCCATGAGTCGCAGCGAAGCCAAGTCGCAGGCCGAGGCGCTGGGCGCCAACGTGGCCGGGGCGGTATCCAGAAAAACGGATTATGTGGTCGCCGGGCCGGGTGCTGGTTCCAAGGAGAAACGGGCGAGGGAGCTTGGGCTGACGGTTCTGACGGAGCAGCAGTGGCTGGAGCTAATCCGAAACGAATTCGAATGACGGAATGACCGAACCAAGAGAGGTGGTCGATGGCTGAAAACGTCAGGGTCCGCGCCGTGGTCAGCGGTCGTGTGCAGGGAGTGGCCTTTCGGTTCGAAACCCAATGGGCGGCCGAGCGCATCGGCGTGCGGGGGTGGGTCCGCAACCGTCCGGATGGAACCGTGCAGGCCCTGTTCGAGGGCGAGCGCGAACGTGTGGAGGAAATGCTCGCCTGGTGCCGCCGCGGGCCGGCGCTGGCGCGTGTGACGGCGGTGGATGTGACGTGGGAAGACTACCTCGGAGATCTCGCCGAATTCCGAATCCTGCGTTGACGAGCACGGCCGCCGGCGGGTTCATGCAATAAAAAAAGCGGACGCGCCCGAGCGCATCCGCTTTTTAGTTGGCCTGAAATCAGACCGCGTCTTTAAGGGCTTTGCCGGCCTTGAATTTGACGACCGTGGAAGCCTTGATCTTGATCGGGTCACCGGTCTGCGGATTGCGGCCTTTGCGGGCCTTGCGTTTGGACTTGCTGAAGGTGCCGAAACCGACCAGGGTCACCTTGCCCTCCGGCTTCTTGAGAGCCTTGGTCACGTTGTCCATGAAAGATTGCAGGGCCGCGGCCGCGGCCACTTTCGAAATTCCGGCATCCTTCGCCACTTTGTCGATTAATTCAGCTTTGGTCATGGCCTTCTCCCATCTTAAGGTGATGTTTGCGGTTCATCGGTTTATGCGAAACCACGGACGATTGAAGCTCATTACAGAAAGACATCAGGCCTGTCAATACAAATCTGCGGTCGAGCGACTGCCACCAACACCGCGCCAATCCAGTGTTTACAGAGACGTCCGGCCTTCAAGCCGCGCTGAACAGGGCTTCGACGAAGTGCGCGGGGTCGAAGTCCTGCAGGTCTTCGATCGACTCGCCGATACCGATGTACTGCAGCGGAATGTCGAAGGCCTGGCAGATAGCGATGACGATACCCCCCTTGGCGGTTCCGTCCAGCTTGGTGAGGGCGATTCCGGTCACTCCCAGGGTCTGGTGAAACATCTGCGCCTGGGCGACGGCGTTCTGCCCGGTCGTGGCATCCAGAACGAGCAGCACCTCGTGGGGGGCTTCCGGCAGACGCTTGCCGATGGAGCGTTTGACCTTCTTGATTTCCTCCATCAGGTTGACCTTGGTGTGCAGCCGGCCGGCGGTGTCCACGATGACCACATCCGTCTTCCGGGTGAGTGCGGCCTCCACGGCATCGTAAGCGACGGCGGCCGGATCGCTGCCGTCCTTGTGCCGAATGAGCCCGGCGCCGGCGCGCTCGGCCCATATCGCCAACTGATCAACCGCCGCCGCGCGGAAGGTGTCCGCCGCCGCGATCAGAACGCTGCGGCCCTCCCCGGTGAAGCGGGCCGCCAGTTTGCCGATCGTGGTGGTCTTGCCCACGCCGTTGACGCCGACCACCATGATCACGTGGGGCCCGGTCGCCGCTGCGGGTGCGGGCGAAGCATGGCGTGACAGGATTCCTAAAATTTCAGCACGCAGCGCATCCTGGAGCGCTTCGACGTCGGCGGCTTTCGCGGCGGTGAGGCGCTCGATCAACTCGGTGGCGGTCTGGACGCCGACGTCCGCGGTGATCAGCAACTCCTCGATTTGCTCCAGCACGGCGGCATCGATCATCTTCTTGCCGCTCAAAATCCGGCCGAAGCCTTCGGCGAAGCTCTGGCGCGTCTTGGCCAGGCGTTCTTTGAGCCGGCTGAAATACCGGCCGCGCCGCTCGGGCTCGGGGGGCGCGGCGGCCTCCTCCGGCGGGGGGGAGATGACGCCGGCCGTCTCCGGCGCAGGAAGAGGCGCTCCGGTCGTCTCCGGCGGGGCGTCCTTTTTGCGTTTGAACCAGCCCACGGGGCTGCGGCTCCTTATCGTTTGGCGAACAGGCCGGGGGGCGGCCTGTGTTTCAGGCTGCCACCGCTTCCGGCCGTCTGAGGTTGACGGAGACCACCTTCGACACCCCTTTTTGCTCCATGGTGATGCCGAACAGCGTGTCCGCGAACTCCATGCTGCGCTTGTTGTGGGTGATCATGATGATCTGGGATTTATCTCCGATGTGCTGGAGCAGGTCGTTGAAGCGGAAGACGTTCGATTCGTCGAGCGGCGCGTCGATTTCGTCCAGCAGGCAGAAGGAGGTCGGCCGGATCAGGAAGATCGCGAAAATGAAGGCGATGGCCGCCATGGCCTTTTCCCCGCCGGACAGCAGGCTCATGCGGGTCAGCTTTTTGCCCGGCGGATGGATCATGTATTCGACGCCGGTTTCCAAAGGCCGGTCCGGTTCGGTCAAAACCAGTTCGGCCGTTCCGCCGTTGAACAGGCGCGGGAAGACCTCGGCCAGCTTGGCGTTGATGGCCTGGAACGTTTGCATGAAGCGTTCCTGGGAGACCGTGTTGATCTTGCGGATCACCTGATGCAGGCCGTCGATCGCCTTCTCCAGGTCCTCCTTCTGGGTCTGAAGGAAGTCGTGGCGCTCGTTGAGTTGTTGATATTCCCGGATGGCGCCGAGGTTGACGTCGCCGATGCGGCCGATCTTGGTGCGCAGGCGGTTCAGTTCGGCCTCCAGCGCCGCGAGGTCGGGTGCCGCGTCGGAGGCGGCTGCATCGCCGCCGGCCGCGACCTGGGCGCTGAGCTCGGCAAAGGGGGTTTGATAACGATCCGCCAGTTGGCTGGCGATGTGCTCCCGCTTGAGCTTGCGCTGGGCCTGCTCGAGTTCGAGCATCCGCAGCTGTTCCAGGGCTTTTTCGCGCCGGTCCTTGATTTCCGAAATCTTGCCGTCGCTTTCCTTCAGTTTGGCGTCGATGGCGGCGTAATCCGTCTCGCTGCGCTCGATCTCCTGGTCGAGGCCGGCGATCTGCCGGTAATGCTCGGCCAGTCCCTGTTCGAATTGCGCCACTTTCGCCTGGGCGGCCGCGGCCCTTTCCGCCTTCTGGTCGATTTCGAGCGCCAGCTGCTCCAGGCGCCTCAGTCCGTCGGCCTGGAATTCGCGGAGACGCCGCAGGCTGCCGGTGTTGTTTTCCAGGCGTGCGTTGAGCGCGGTCATCTCGAGTTTGAGGTTGACAACCTTCTGGTTGGCCTCCTGCTGGCGAGCGGCGAGCTCGGAAATCCGTTGGGAGTGAGTCGCCACGTCGGTCTGGGCGGCTGCAATGTCGGTCGTGATAGCGGCCAGAGCGCGGTCGGTCTTGCCGATCTCATCGTCGAGGTCGCTGGCCTCCCCGAGCAGTTGCTCCTGTTCGAGTTGGGTGATTTCCAGCTGACGGCGCAGGCTCTTGAGCTCTTCCGCCACCTTGTAAAGGGATTTCTCCGCCTCGATCTCATTTTCGCGCGCCTGGTTTTTCTGCTCGATCAACCGCTGCAGCTCGATGTCCAGATTGCGGACTTCGGCTTCCAGGGCCTTGAGATCGGCGCGAGTGCTTTCCATCCGCTGGTCCAGTGCCCGGCTCTGCTGCTGCAGCGCTTTGAGCTCCTGCTTTTTTAATAAGATGCCGCTGGCCGCGTCTTTGCTGCCGCCGATCATGAAGCCTTTGGGCGAAATGACGTCGCCGTTGCGGGTGACTATCGTTTGGATCTTGCCGTTCTGATTAAAGATGGAAAGGGCCTCTTCCAGTGTTTCGGCCAGGACCACGTTGCCGAGCAGGGCCTGCGCGATGGCTTCAAAGCCCGGCTGGACCGACACCTGGTGCAAGAGCAGGCGAGAGGGGTCGGGCCGGTCGGCGACGCCGGCCGCGGTGTCGTGCAGGGCGGTCACCGGGATAAACCCGCTGCGGCCGGCGCTGTGGCGTTGGAGGTAGTCGATCGCGCCCAGTCCGGCCTGCTGGCTTTCAACGATGATGTACTGCAGGGTTTCGCCGAGGGCCGCCTCGACCGCCATCGCTGCGGAAGGCTCCGGCTCGATCACGTCGGCCACTAGGCGGATGATGCCTTCCAGCCCTCGATCCCCGGAAGGCGGCCCGGACGCCTCGGCGCCGCCGGCCGGCCTGGCGTGCTTCATGACGGCGCGGACGCCGTCCTTAAACCATTCGAAATTGTCCTCCATCTTCTTCAAGGTGGCGTACTTCGAGCGCACGCTGCTGCGTTCCAGTTCCAGGCTTTGGAGCTGCTTGACGAGGGCTCCCAGGGCTTTCGACTTCTCGTCGAGGCATTGGCGGGTGCCGGCGATCCGGCCGGTCAAGGATTCGATCTCGGTCTTGACAGCTTCGATTCGACTCTGGGCGCGGCTTTCGCGTTCCTGGGCCTGTTCGATTTTCTGGTGGGACTGGGCCTCTTCCTCGTCGATGCGCTTCAGCCGACGTTTGAGGTTTTCGCGATTGCTGGAGGCGTTCTGGTGCACGTTGCGGTACTGGGCTTCCCGGGCCATGAGGTCCAGCAGGTGCGACTTGGCGGTTTCCAGGGTCTGACTCATGCCGGCCAGCTCGGTGTTCAGCTGCTCCTGGGCCGAGCGTTCCCGGTCCAGGGTTCCCCGTAGGGCGGCGACGCTCTCCCGCAGCTGCTCGCTCTCCGCCTCGCCCTGTGCGATCTCGGCCAGCATGCTTTGATTCTTCTCGTCCATGCCCTGCCGCGCGCCCAGCAGCTCGGCACGTTCCCGGGTCAGGCGCTCGATTTCCCCGCGCAGATGCTTCAGGTCATTTTCCAGGCGGTCGACGGTGCGCTGGAGGTCGAATTTCTGGGTTTTGTGCTCGGAGATCGCCTGGTTTTTCTGCCAGCGTTCGAGCTTGATCTCTTCGACGGCGGCGTCGAGCTTCTTCAACTCGGAGGTGTGTTCGAGGTCCGCGTCGCGCAGCTGCAGGAGCAGCGCCTCGGTCTCGTCGATCTGGCGGCTGAAGGCCTGGAAGTGATGGAGCCCCAGCCGGACGTCCAGGTCTTTGGCGCGGGTCTGGTATTTGTTGAACAGCTCGGCTTTGCGGGCCTGGCGTTTGAGGCTGTCCATTTGGCGCTTGATTTCGACGATGATGTCGGCCACGCGCAGCAAGTTCTGATGGGTCATCTCGATCTTGCGCAGGGCTTCGGCCTTGTGATGTTTGTAGCGCGTGACTCCGGCGGCCTCCTCGACGAAATAGCGGCGCTCCTCGGGGCCGGCTTCGGTAATGACGCCGATGTTGCCCTGCTGGATGACGGCATAGGATTTTGAGCCCATGCCGCTGCCGAGGAAGATGTTGTGGATGTCCTTCAGCCGGCAGGGCTGCTTGTTCAGAAGATAGGTGCTCTCACCGGATCGATACAGGCGGCGCGTCACGTTGATCTCGGTGAAATCCTTGAGCTCCTCCGGGGCGCTGCCGTTGTCGTTGGACAGGGTCAGCGAGACCTCCGCCATGCCGAGCGGCGATTTGCCGTTGGTGCCGGAGAAGATCACGTCTTCCATGGATTTTCCGCGCAGCTGCTTGACGCTCTGTTCGCCCATGACCCAGCGGATGGCGTCGATCACGTTGCTTTTGCCGCAGCCGTTGGGGCCCACGACTGCTGTGATGCCTTCGGGAAAATCGATGGCCGCTCGGTCATAAAACGATTTGAAACCGGTGATTTCCAATTTTTTAAGCTTCATGGGGCCGCGTGACCTCCAAAGGTGGCGAAATCCGCATCAGCGGGATTCAACGAAAGCCTGCATGCGAAGTATAACTAACCAAATTAACAACGAAATTTTAATTTCATCCGAAAAAGAACCCTGGTCTTGAACCGCAGCAATCAGGTCGGAGAGCGATCAGTTGGTCAATAATAGCAAGGGGGGCGCCCGATGTAAAGAAAAAACACAACTACCGGTATGTTTTCTCCATTCCGGACACTAAATGTGGTGGGGCATGGAAATCGGTTCTTCCTCGCCCGGGACAAAGCGTTGGTCCTCCTGGGAATACCAGTGGTCCTGGAACGTAGCCGCCCAACCCGCTGGCGTGCAGCTGATCCGAATCATGCCGAAGCCGGCCCGGTGGAGCGGATCCCGGCTGGCCGCCGAGGCGGAGGGTGCGCCGATCACCGGAATGGGTTTCCGCGGGCCCGGCAGATAAACTCGGGAACGCTGATGCGTGTGGCCGTGCAGAATGAGCTCGGCGCCGTGCCGCTGAACCATGCGGGCGAATGCATCGGCGTCGGATAAGCGCTTGTGAGCCGATACCATGCCCGGAACGGGCGGATGATGGATCAGCACGATGCGGAAAAGCGAGCGCTGAGCGGCTTCGGCCAACCAGTCGGAACAGCGGGCGAGCGGATCGGCGCCGACTCGGCCGGCCGCGGAGAACGGCCGGGTGGGATGCGCGCTGGAAAGCCCGATCAAGGCGATCCGGCCGCGGACCCGCAGAGCCGGCAGCACCGTCCGGCCCGGGGACGCGGGTCCGTCCGCTCGCATGTAATCGGACCAGCGGGACCAGCGCGCTTCCCAGCCTGCGGACACCAGGGCGTCGTGGTTGCCGGGCACCATGAACACGTGTTGGGGAGAGCCGAGGGCTTCCAGACAGCGGTGCGCGGCGTCGCACTCGGCAGGCAACGCCAACTGGGTCAGGTCTCCGGTTACAGCGATGAGATCGGCGGCCTGAGCCCGAACGGCTTGAATGAGAGCATCCAGAATTTCCGGATCGTGCAGCCGCCGCCGGCGAATGCGCCAGCTGAGGTAGCTGAGAATTCGCTTGTTGGCGAATGCGAGCGGGGAGGCCTTTTCCGGGCGGCACAGATGAAAATCGGACAGGTGAATCAGGGTGAAGTCGGCGCGGTCCGGGCCAGTCTTTACAAAACTCATGGCGACATATATAAACCACGATGCGTTGCTTTTCAACGCCGGAAACGTGCGGACCCACCCATTCCCGACGGCACCGCGGCCGTACGAAATGAGCGCCGATTTGCTTTTACCCACTTCCGAATCTCATCTTCCCGGCGGGCCGGCGGATGCCTCGGCCGGCCGGGGGCCCTGGCGCATGGGGGTGATCAGCAACCCCTTGAGCGGCGCCAACCGCCGGCGGGGGCTTGACGCCATTCAGCGTTGCTTGCAGGGGTATCCCCACGTTCCGCACCGGGTGGTGCGGGGCCTGGCGGATGTGCAGGCGGCGCTGGAAGATTTTCGCCGCCGCCGTCTGAATTTGATTGTGGTTAATTCCGGGGACGGGACGGTACAGGCGGTGCTGACGGTGTTGCTGGGGCAACGACTGTTCGAATCGCCGCCCTTGATGGCGCTTCTTAACGGCGGCACCACCAACATGACTCACCAGGATCTGGGGTTGAGCGGGCCGCCGGGTGAGGCTTTGAGGCGGGTGATCGATTGGGCGCATCACGGCGTCGGGCCGGCCCAGATCCGGCGGCGAACGATCCTGAAAGTGCAGACCGCTACAATCGCCCGGCCGCTTTACGGGCTTTTTTTCGGGTCGGCCTGCATCTTCAACGGCATCCGGTTTTTTCATTCCAGGGTGCACGGCATGGG
The DNA here is from genome assembly GCA_030834695.1 of Desulfobacterales bacterium. GTDB lineage: Bacteria > Desulfobacterota > Desulfobacteria > Desulfobacterales > SpSt-501 > SpSt-501. The sequence continues at coordinate 51,955 of JAUQXK010000088.1, read as the reverse complement.
GCTGCGCGGCGACGCGGCGCACCTGTTGATCGTCGCCCGCTTCCTCTGGGCGCTGGCCCGTCGGGATGACGCATTGGCCGCACCCCTTCCCGCCGGCATCCGGGCGGGTCGGTTCACCGTCCCGCCGAGCGATTATTTATTGCTGCTGGTGACGACCCTGGATCGGCTCATCATGGGCCTGCGTCCGTTCCAGCCGAATGGGGAAGGCCCCCTGAAACTGACGGCCGTCGACGCCCGGCCGCGGAATCTTCTGCGGGTCCTGCCGTTTTTGCTCCGGGGCCGGCCGCACCCTTGCGCCCATCCCGGAAACGGCTACATCGCCTGCCATGCGCCTGCCGTTCGACTCGATATGGATGGCGGATTTGCCGTCGACGGCGAGCTTTTCAGCGCCGATCGCCGACGCGGCCCGGTTCTGATCGAAGCCGGCGGGCCGGCGGACTTTTTATTACTTCGGCAATAAAATAGGCTCCATGCGACCATATCACTCATCGGCGGGGTGGGGTTTCGGCCGCCGCGTGCCGCAACCATCCGTTCAACGAACCAGCGCACGGCAGCAAGCCCGCATCATATGGTTCCGGACAGCCCCGGAGGACCGATGCCCACGCAGCCGCCAGTCGTCACTGCCTGTCGGCGGTTCCTCTATACGGCTGGGGGGCGTGGCAGGGTCCATTGAAAATTTGGTTGCGGCACGCTGCGGCCGAAACCCCGCCCCGCATGAGTTCGGCCGAAGGTGTACCGGTTGAATCGCCGAAGCAATAAGACTGTGAACACGGTGCTTCCTGAAGTACTGTTGGATCTGATCCGTCAGAGGGCGGCCCTCCCGGCCGGCGGCGCGGTTCAGGCGCTGGCCGACCGGATTCGGACCACTTACGGCGATGCGGTGCGGGGGATTCTGTTTTACGGGTCCTGCCTGAGGTCGGGTGACGACCGCGGCGGAATGGTCGATCTCTATGTCATCGTGGAGCGCTACCGCGACGCCTACCCGTCCCGGTTCTGGGCTGTCCTCAACAAGATCCTGCCGCCGAACGTCTTCTATCTGGAGACCCAGGCCGAGGGGCGGGTGGTGCGGGCCAAATACGCCGTTCTCTCGCTGGCGGATCTCAAGGCCGGAACCTCCGGCGCCTGGTTCCATTCGTATCTCTGGGGCCGTTTCGCCCAGCCCGCAGCCATCCTCTATGCCCAGCCCCCAGAGGTTGCCGAACAACTGCATCAGGCGCTGGGACAGGCCGTGCTGACTTTTCTGACCCGGGTCGTCCCGTGTGCGCCGGAGCGATTCTCAACCCGAGCGCTCTGGCTGAAGGGTTTGTCCTTGAGCTATCGCGCCGAGCTCAGGGCCGAACGGCCCGAGAAAGTGGCCGGCCTGTTCCAATCCTCGGCCGACTATTACGACCGAATCACCACGGCGGTTCTGCCGCTGCTGCCGTACCGGGTCGAACCCATCGACGCGAACGAGGTCTGTTTCGAAACCCGTATTTCCGACTGGCGCCGGACCGGCTGCCGGATCGGCTGGCGAATCCGGTCGCTGCAGGGCAAGATCCTTTCCGTCGTCCGCCTGCTCAAAGGCGCCTTTACCTTCTCCGGCGGTCTGGATTACATCCTCTGGAAGATCGAACGCCACACCGGCGTTAGCGTGGAAGTCCCGCCGCGTTTGCGCCGGCATCCGATCCTGGCGTTGTGCGTGCTGGCCTGGAGGCTATACCGCAGGGGGGCTTTTCGGTGAAGGCCGGCGCGAAGGGCCGTGGTGTTAAGACGGAGGCGTGGCGGCCGGCCGCTATGGCTGCCGGTTCGATCCGCGCGGCTCGCGGCTGTTGATGAAGTCGCGGATGGCCCGCTCCTGCTCGGCCCGCAGACCTTTCAGGCGGATGCCGATGCCGGCGGGTTCGCTGCGGATGATGTCGCCGCCCAGGATCAGCGGGCGTTCCAAACCGGGCAGACGGCAGCTGACGCGGATGGGTTTTCCGACCGGGAAGGATCGCTCGGTTTTGATGAACATTCCGACCGTGCTGATATCGGTGACGGTGCCGTCGAAGGTATTGGCATCGAGAACGCAGACCGCGTGCAGGCGACAGGCCTTGCGGTGGATCTGGCGCATGGGCGAATCGTCTTCATCCAGGTTGATCGTGGTGACTTCGGTCGGCTCGGGCGGGGATTCCATCAACTGCTCGAACAGCCGCTGGCGCTGGTCTACGGTCATTTCGAGAACCAGCTTGTAGAGGTGCTGGGTGATCCGCTCCCCCAGCAGCTGCTTGAGCAGAATCAGCTGATGGTCCTTCGGCAACTGGTCGACCAGGCTGAAAAGCCGTGCCATTATGCCGAAACGGCCCTGCGGCGAGCCGAACTCGTCCATGGAAGATCCTCCTAGAACCCGGCTTGTTTGAAAAGGGAGGCCAGATCCATCTGATTGACAGAGTCGCTCACCAGTTCTCCGATCACTTTTTCGGCGTCGGCCTTTTTCATCCACATCATTCTTTCGGCGCTGCCGTTGACCGCCTGCTGACTGAGGAGGGCTTCGTTTTTCAGAAGGCGGCCCTCGTAGGCGACCGTCGCGCTCCACTTTCGGTCGCCGAAATCCATTCTGAAGTCTTTGAGCACGAACTTGAATTGTGCGTCGGCAGCGGCGCCGGCCGGCACGACCCTCACTCCGGCATCTTCCAGGCGGTAGCGCAGGATTTCCATGAACAGCGGGCCGAGGGCATAGGCGCCCTTGAGTTCGCCGCTGCGGCCGGGCTTGGAAACCGTAAGGGCATAGACGTTGGTGAACCCCTCCAGTTCTTCCCGGGCGCTCGGGCTGAGAAACGCGCTGTCCTTGCGGGCGTCCTCGAAGGCGATGGCGACGCTGCGGCCGATGGGGGTTCCGGGCTGCGCCGGAAGCAGGTAGTTCACCCCGAGAACGTTGGAAGTGGCGCAGGCGGCCGCGCCCAGCACCGCCAGCAGACCCAGACATAAACCCGCTCGAAGCTGAATTTTCCGCATGGTTGCCATCTCCTCGCGAAACGAACGCCCCCGACGGGGAATTGCTTTTCCGGATGAAGGCCGGGGCGCGAAACGTCAATGATGTTGGCAGTATCGCTCAAAGCGCGATGGCTGTCAAGTCGAAGGCGGGCGTTGGTAGTAATTCTTCGACACGTAGAAGAAGCAATCGGCGGAGGTCACCGGAGGTTCATCACTTCGATGATTCCTTCCGTCAGGTCGGCCACGAGCAGCTTGTCGCGCAGCAGGCTTCCTCGGCTCAGAAGAACTTTGGTCACTTCGGCGCATTCGAGCGATGCCAGAAACGCCACGGAATAAGGAACCGTTCCGAGAGCGGTCTCGGCGCCTTTCAGCGGCAGGCTCTCCGGTTCGCCGTACACCAGGCGCAGGCCGCGGTCTTCCGGGAAAATAACGGTGAGGTGGCCCGATGCGCCGGCCACCGCTGCGGAAACCATGGGACACCCGATGCGCCGGCAGGCGTCCTCGACCTCAAAGCGCGTGCGCAGGTTGTCCAGACAGTCCACAACGACATTGCAGCCCGCGAGCAGTTCCGCGGCGTTCTGCGCCGTGAGAAAGCAGGCGTGAACGGTCACATCGGTCGATGGATTGATCTGGCGGACGCGCTGGGCCGCGGCGTCGGCCTTGGGTCGGGACAGGTTGGCGGTCGAACTCAGCAGCTGGCGATTCAGGTTGCTGTCCTCGAAGCGGTCACCGTCGATCAGCGTCAGGCGGCCCACGCCCATGCGTGCGAGGATTTCGGTCACCGTTCCGCCCAGCCCCCCCAGGCCGACCACGCCGGCTTGGGATTTGAGCAGGGCGGCCTGGTCGGGCAGCGAAAAGGTCCGCATGTTGCGGGCATAGCGCTCCGGGACGAGGCCGTATCCCAGAGCGGCCCGTTCAATCTCCCAGCCGCTCATCCCGGCTTTCCGCGCGAGTTCCTGGATCTTCCGGACGGAAAGACTCCGGTAGGGGGTCTCGTCCGGAAAGGCAGCGTCTTGAGCCAGAACCTCCAGGTCGCTGCGTGTAATCGTCATGGGTCGTTCTCGAGAAAAGGCGGAGTGTGGCATGGACTGTCGCAGCAAGAAAATGGCTGCCGGCTCGTCTCCCGGCAGCCATTTCAGGCTCACGCGTCAGCCGATCTTCAGCACCATGGCAGCGGCGGTGTCCCCGGCGGCGCAACCGGCAAACAGGAGATAGCCGCCGCCCTTCATCACCACTTCCTCGATGCCTTCGATGATCAGCCGCCCCCCGGTCGGCCCCTGGGGATGGCCGAAGATCAGCGACGAACCGAAGTTGTTCATCCCGGCCATCACATCCACGCCGAGCTTCTTGGCCAGGAACACGTCATTGGCGGCAAAGGGGTTGTGGGTCTTAATGGCTTTTGCGTCTTTGGCTTTGATGTTGGCGCCGTCGAGGGCCATCTGGGCGGCAGGGTAGACCGCTGCCGCCATGAAGGCGGGTTTGACCCGGGCGTAGCCATAGGAGAGGATCTGGATTTCCACAGACGGATCCGCGCTCAGGGATTTGGCCTTCTCGCGGCTGGCGACGATCAACCCGCAGTGGCCGTCGGCCGGGTGGGTCTGGGCTCCGAACGTATGCACACCGTCGGGCAATACCGGCTTGAGCCCGGCCAGACCTTCGGCCGTGGTGCTCATGACGCCCTCGTCCGCGTCGAACATGAGGGTCTGCTTCTTGGAGACTTTGATCATCACCGGATACATATAGCGTTTCTGGAACTCGCGGTCGTTGGCGAGCGCATCCTGGTATTGCTTATAGCGCTGCAGCGCGACCTCGTCGCATTCCTTGCGCGTGATGCCCTCTTCCTTGGCCACGTTTTCGGCGGTCTTGATCATGGCCTGGCCGGCCCACGGATCCTTGTTGAAGTTGTCCATCAGCCAGTTCTCGGAAATGACCTGCCCGCCCGGGCCGGCGGGATTGGGCCAGACCGCATGCGGGCCGTTGGAACAGCGGTCGGTCATCAGGCAGAAGGGCGCGCTGAAAAGCCCGGTTTCCACGCCCATCGCCGCGGAGTAGATGGCGACGGTGGACGTCGAACAGGCCTGGCTCACCCACAGACCCGGAACTCCGACCGCTCCCATCAGCGCGGCCGCCCAGGGGCCGCCGTAAAAGCCCTGGTGCTGGTGAACCGTGAGCCCCAGGTAGACGTAGTCAAACCCCTTGGGTTCGATGCGCTTCTCCGCCAGCCAGCGCTTGGCGGTCTCGGCCGCTAGGATGATGGCGTGTTCATTCGCCATGCTGCCCTGCCAGCGGGCGAACGGGGAGCTAAAATAGCCTTTGTAGGGAATGAACGCTTTCGTGAGCATGGATGGAACCTCCAGTCGGGTTGGGATTAACGTTTCACTTCTTCTGAACTCGAAGCCGGTCCTTCAGGATGCGGTGCAGGATTTTTCCGGTCGGCGTGCGGGGCATTTCCTCCTGCGAGATGAAGATGACTTCCTTCGGGCGCTTGTAGCCGGCCAGCTTTTCCCGGCAGCATTCCATGATGTCCTGCTTGGTGATGCTCCGGGGATCGACGCCGGGCCGGGTGATGACCACGGCGGCCACCCTTTCGCCCCACTTTTCATCGGGCAGGCCCACCACCGCGCAGTCGAACACGCATTCATGGCTGCCGACGGCCTCCTCGACTTCGCTGGGATACACGTGCTCGCCGCCGGTGATGATCATGTTGTCCTTGCGGTCGACGATGTGGAAGAACCCGTCCTCGTCCCGCGTGGCCATGTCGCCGGCGGAGAACCAGCCCTGATGGAAGGAACTCGCCGTCTTCTCCGGCAACTTGTAGTATTCCCTGAACAACATCGGTCCGCGCGAATAAAGTTCGCCCACTTGGCCGGCCGGGACCTCGTTTCTATCGGCATCCAGGATTTTCACGAACTCGGTGCCCAGAGACTCGAAGCCGATCGAACCGAGCTTCTTCATCTGGTACTCGGGCTTGAGCACGGTGACGATGCCGGCCTCGGTCGAACCATAGGCCTCGTAGAGTTGGACGCCGGGGAAAAACTCCATGATGGCGAGCTTCATGCTCTTGCGCACCGGCGCGGACGAGCACAAGAGCTTGCGGATCGAGGTGCGATCATGTCGGCGTCCTTCCGGGCCGGCGCTCAGGATCAGGTTGTAGTGGGTCGGGATCAGGGAGATGAAGGTGATTTTTTCGCGCGCGACGATTTCAAGGATTTCCTCCGCCCGGAAGGAGCGGGCGGGATGAATGTACACCGATGCGCCGATATAGGTGAAGGTGAAGGTGAAAAACGTCGAATTGATATGGCACAGCGGCATGACGTTCATGCAGACGTCGTGCTCGTTGAAGCCGAAGTCGATGGCGTTGATCAGGTAAAAAGCGATATGCGACTCGTGGGTCCGCACCACACCCTTGGGCTTGCCGGTCGTGCCGGAGGTGTAGATCAGGATCCAGGTGTCCTGCGGCAGCACCTCGCCCGGCGGCTCCGTTTCGGGAGCGCCGGCAATGAACTCCTCGTAGGTGCGGTACCCGGGTGTGGGGCGGCCGACCACGATATAGTTCGCCGCCGGGATTTTTTGCAGCCGCGGCCGGATCGGCTCCAGGGTGCCCACGAACTCGTCGTGGACGATGAAGGCCTTGGCGTCGGCGTTGTCGGCGATGTATTCCACATCCGAGCTGATCAGCCGGAAGTTGATCGGGACGATGACGATGCCCGTCTTGGCCGTGGCGAGGAAGGCCTCGACGATCTCGATGCTGTTTTCCAGCAGCACCGCGACCTTGTCGCCTTTTTTCAGGCCGAGGGCCGACAACCGATGGGCCAGCTGGTTGACCCGGCGGTTGACCTCCGGATAGGTGAAGCCGCGTTCGGGGTCCTTCAGCGCGACCGTGTGCGGGAACTTCTTCGCATTGACCTTCAAGATCTGACCCAGGTTGAGCCAGCTTGCCATGGTTTTGCCTCCCTCCAAAAGAATCAGCCGTTTTCAGGCGGGTTCTTTTATGCTGATTCTTGCATCCACCACGAACGCTTTGTCGGCGAAGGCCATGATCGGATTAAGATCCATTTCCTGAATGTCAGGATGGTCGGTCAGCAATTGAGACAGCCGCTGCAGGATCTCCGCAAGCTTTTCGCGGTTGACGCCGGCCTGCCCGCGCACGCCGCTCAACAGCGGGGCGCTCTTGACGGCGCCGAGCATTTCGCGTGCTTCCGGAGCGCTGACCGGGGTGAGATTGAAAACCACATCCTTCAGGACTTCGACGTGGATGCCGCCCAGCCCGAACACGACCGCATGGCCGAGGCCTTCTTCGGCCTTGGCGCCCATGATAATCTCCAGCCCGCCGGGAAGGTATTTCTGTACCAAGAAGCGCAGGTCCGGGGCGGTGAGGGCCTTTTGCATCTGAGCGGCGGCGCGCTTTACGGCGCTGGCGCTGCCGAGATTCACCGCCACCGCGCCCATGTCGCTCTTGTGCAGCACGGACTCGGCATCGGCCTTGACCACCACCGGAAATCCGATCTTGGCGGCGGCCTCGGCGGCCTCGGCCGGGCCGGCCGCCAGGCGCCACTTGGCTGCCGGTATTTTGTAAGCGTCGAGGATGCCGTAAACTTCCGCAGCAGCCAGCTGCGTGCGGCCGGCCGCACGGGCCTTGGCCATGATCTTGCGGGCCTTGTCCGGCTGGACGTCGGCGAAGGTCCGGGCCGCGGCGGTTTCGCGGCGGCGGATGAAGTGGTAGTGGACCAGGGCCGCCATGGCCCGGGCGGCTTCGCCGGGAAGCGGGTAACACGGAACGCCGCCCTCGCGCAGGATGCGGACGACTTCCGACCATTGTTGCTTGTCGGTCATGAGGTTGCAGACCAGCGGCTTGCGGCGCTGCTGGCTGACGGCCACGATCTCGCGGGCGATGCTCTCGTTGTCCACGAAGAACGGGGTCACGAAGTTGACGAAGACGCAGTCGAAGCTGTCGTCCGCCATCATGGCGTCCATGCAGGCCCGGTAGTGCTGGGCCGTGCCGGTGGCGAGCACATCCACCGGGTTGCCGATCGACGCCTCGGGGTAGAGCTTCCCCCTGAGCAGGGCGCGGGTGGGTTCCGAGAGCGGGGGCAGGGTGCAGCCGGCGGCGACCAGCACATCCGTGGCGATGACCGCCGGGCCGCCGGTGTTGGTGATGATGCCGATCCGGTTGCCCTGGGGGATCGGCTGGGTGGCGAACGCGGCGGCGGCCTGGATCAGGTGGCCCTCGTCGCGGAAGGAGAGCACGCCGGCCTTCTTAAAGATCAGATCGGTGGCGATGTCCTCCTTGGCAAGCCCGCCGGTGTGCGAGGCCGCGGCCTTGGCGCCTTCCTTGGTGCGGCCGGCCTTCATGGCCAGGATGGGCTTGCGTGCGGCGACCGCGGTGGCGGTTTTCATGAAATTGGCCGGATCGCGCAGGCCTTCGACATAGGTCACGATGACCCGGGTGCCCTCGTCCTCGCCCAGGTAGTTCATGATGTCCGGGATGGTCACGTCCACGGCGTTGCCGTTGGAGGCATAGATGCGGGTGCCGACCCCCATCTGGGCGAAGGCCTGGTGGATGACTTCGGCCACGCCGCCGCTCAGGGCGACGATGGAGATGAAGCCCGGGTCCGGTTTCGTGAAGGTGAAGTTGCAGTAAGCGCGGATCTCGGCGTCGGTGTTGATGACGCCCTGGCAGTTCGGCCCCAGGATGCGGATACCGTAGCGCCGCGCGCGTTCCAGGAAGTCCTTTTCGATGGCGGCACCCTCGGCGCCGGTCTCGCCGAAGCCGCCCGAGTTGATGATGATGTGCTTGACCCCCTTCTTGCCGCAGTCCTCCACGGCCTGGGGCACGAATTTGGCGGGGATGACCATGTGGACCACGTCGACGTCGTCCGGGCAGTCCAGGATCGATTTGTAGGCCTTGATGCCGCGGATTTCGTCGGCGCTGGGGTTGATCGGATAGATGCTGCCCCGGAAGCCGAAATCGATCAGGTTCCTGATCACCCGATTGCCGATGGAAAGCTCCTTGGACGAAGCGCCGATGACGGCCACGGCCTTGGGTCGAAATAGGGACTCCAGCATGTCATCCTCCTTCTTTGCCGGCTTCGCAGCAAAGCCGGGATTCTATTTTTCTTTCACCCGCTGAACCTTGAGCCGATGTCAGGCGGAGCGGGGTATTCGCCGCAGCGCGGCGCCGCCAAATTCCATGCACCGGCGTACGGCGGCCAGCCCGCTCCATCTAAGCGTGCCGCCGCTCCTGGAGCTGCTCGATGAAGGCCTCGACGTTGGTCTTGGTCTGTTCGTCGGAGATCATCCGCAGGTCGTTCAGGTCGCCGTTGATGGTCAGGCTCGGGATGCCGGTCTGCTTCTCCAGGCGCTGGGGCATGCCGTAGCGGCAGTTGGAGTTGTTGGGGCAGGTCTTGGCGTCGTGGTAGATGATGCCGTCGACCTTGAAAAACGCCAGCATGTTTTTGATGTAGGTCTCCTTGGCCTCGTCCGCGCGCACGATGAAAAGCTCCGTGTAGGCGCGCGCCATGCTGTTGAAGGGATCTTGCGGGTCCAGAGCCGAGAAGATCCAGCTGTTGCAGTAGGTGGATGCGAGCACGTTGGCGTTGAGCGCCGCGAAGAGCTGGGAATGGGTGCTCAGCCGGCCCCACACCGGCATGCCGTCCCAGTAGATCCGGAATTTTTCGTTTTCGATCGCACCTTCGCCTTTTTTGATGCGGTCCTCCAACTCGGCCAGAAGGATCTTGTAGACATCGACGGCTTTTTGAGTCCCGCGGCCCACCACGGCCGGGCCCATCAACGTCGTGCCGTCGAAAAAGGTCAACGGGGCGGGCTTGGCCGAAGCCGTGTCGAGAATTTTCTTCCATAGCTCCGAGCACTCGCGCGACAGGGCCACCGCGCGCTTCAGGTCGTCCAGTTTGAATTTCCTGCCGGTGATTTTCTCCAGGGGCGGGACCAGGGCTTCCAGCTGCTTGGCGATCGAGTAAATGTGCTTCTCGGTCACCTCGCTCACTCCGCGGTAAGTGTGCACGCCCAGCACCGGGGCGTCGAATTTTTCCCCGTACCAGTTGAACCAGTCCTGGACGTCGCGGCACTGGTTGGTGTTGAACACCAGCACATCCGGTTTCGGAACGCTCTTGATGTTGAAGGCTTTCTCGAGCGGCGTGACGCCCTTCAAGAACGCGCCGATGTCGGCGGTGAGATACGAGCAGATGTCGGGTGAATAGCCGATGGCGTTCGCCTCCGGAATGAACTCGGTCGCCATGCGCGTGGCCCCCAGCATGGCCGAATGCGTCTCCGGAAAATAAACCTGGAAGCCGAAGGCGCGCAGGATTTCCGCCGGGCCGACGCTCGTGCACCAGGCGATCTTGGGCGCGCCCTTCTGAGCGGCGGCATCCAGCTCCAGGTAGTAATCGCGCATGAAGTTGTTGAGGTCTGCGGCGGCCGCTATCTTTTTGCGAACGACTTTTTTCTCTTCAGGCATATAAATTCCTCCTATGTTCGTTAAGCCGTTGGCCCGTTATTGGATAGAAGAGACCGCCTCTTGAACGGTTCCACGGGCCAACGGGCGCACGGGGCAACTGTTGTATTTTCTAGTCTCTTTCGTCGGCTGCGTTCATCGCATACAGCGCCGCCCCGATGGCGCCGGTCAACTGGGGTTTTTCGGGGACGCGGATCGGCCGCCCGATGAGTTCTTCCATCATCTGAACGAGGTGCGGATTGTGCGCCACCACCCCGCCGGTCATGACCACGTTCTGAGACAGGGAGTCCATTTCCAGCACCCGACGGATGACCGAGAAAAACACTCCCTTGACGATGTCTTCGATCTTTTTGCCGTGGCGGATGTTCTCGAGCACTTCGGTCGCCGAAAAAACCGTGCAGAAGCTGCCCAGCTTGACCATGTCCGTCGACTGCGCGGCCAGGTCGTTCATTCCTTCCAGGGGAATATCCAGCCGCGCGGACATCTCCTCCAGAAACGCGCCGGTTCCGGCGGCGCACTTGCGGTTCATCTTGAAGCTGATGCGGCGGCCGGCTTCGTCCAGTTTGATGACCTTGTTGTCCTGGCCGCCGATGTCGATGATGGAGATGGCCACCGGGAAGTAGTGGTAGCAGCCGCCGCCGTGGCAGCCGATTTCGGTGCGGGAGTCGCGGGCGAAGTCGACGTTGTGGCGGCCGTAACCCGTCGAGACGGCGTTGGCGACGGCGCTTTCGAGGGCTCCGGCCATCTGCAGGGACTGCATCAGGCATTGACGGGCCGTGGCCGTGAAATCGGTGCCGGATTTCAGCACGGCATAGCCGACCAGGGTTTTGGACGCGTCCAGGATCGCCACCTTGGTGCGCGAAGCCCCGACATCCGCGCCGACATAAAGGGGAGCCGTATTCAGCATCGGATCTTCACCGCGGGCGTGTGCTATCCTTTCTTCCTGGACTCGATGCTCGACTCCAGGCCCTTTACCAGCGACAGCAAAGTCCTATTGAAGGGGGTTTCGATTCCGGCGCGCTGGCCGTACTCCACGAACTTGCCGTTGATGAAGTCCACTTCGGTGCGGCGGCCGGCCTCGATGTCCATCAACATGGACGGTTTGTGATCGCCGGCTTTGCTCATGTACTCAATCGCGTGGGGGTAGAAGTCCCAGCCCAGGTTGATCTCGTTCGCGCGCGCGACCCGGACGCACTCCCGCACGAGGGCATTGACGGTCTGGAAGACGATGGGGTCGGTCATGGCGCGGTTCATGGTGAGGCCGGTCACGGCGCACACGGGATTCATGCAGGCGTTCAGCACGCCCTTGCGCCAGACCATGGAGATGATGTCCTGCGTCGCCTCCGTGGTCAGGCCGCAGGCGGACAGCGCCCGCGCAATCGCCTCCGTCGCGCCCTTGGATTTCGGGTCGAGCTCCTGAAGGTAATGCGGCGGGTGATGGAACGGCAGGCGCACATGCCCCGGCGCCACCAGCCCGCAACCGTAATTGACCACGGCCCGCATGACGCCGCTGCGTCCCAGGACCTTGGTAAGCTCCAACTCCGTGTCGATGCCGTTCTGCCAACTGATGACGTACATGCCTTCCCGGTAAAAGCCCTCGATGGCGGAGGCGATCAGGGGCAACGCATTGGCCTTAACGGTGATGAAGATCACTTCAGGGTGGTAGACGGCCAAATCATCGATCGTCAGGCAGGTGCGGGTGACTTTTTGCCGAAAGGCCTCGGCACCCTCCAATTGGATGCCCGGGTCGAGGGCTGGTGCCAGCAGGGCCGGCACCACGTCGCACAGGGAGACCTCGTAGCCGCCCCTGGCCAGAAAAGCCGCAACGATGCAGCCCACCGGACCGGCGCCGACCACCGCGAACCGCGTGGGTTTGAATTCGGATGGTTGCGTCATGCCGACGTCCTCCTTGGGTTTTCTCTCAATCCTTCACCTCTGGCGAAGGGTTCGGCGGTTCAATGGTTCAGCGGTTCAAGGATGGTTTTGCTTTTCGAACCGTGAACCGCCCCACCGTGAACCTGCGTCGTCACCGCAGCTGTTTGGGACGTTCGTCGACCACCCGCAGCGCTTTGCCCTCGCTGCGGTTGATGAATTTGGCCTCCACCAGCTCGACGTCGACGCCGATGCCCATCATGCCCTTGATGTGTGCCATGACCTTGGCGGCCACCTCCAGGCGTCTGGCCGGACCGGCGTCGTAGACTTCCTTCTTGGCCTCGACCTGGACGATGAGTTGATCGAGGTAGCCTTTCTTGCGCACCACCAGACGGTACTGGGGCTCCACCTCGGCGATCTCGAGCAGCAGGGATTCGATCTGGGAGGGGAACACGTTGACGCCGCTGATGATCAGCATGTCGTCCGAGCGCCCGAAGATCTTGTCCATCTTGATAAACGTGCGGCCGCAGGGGCATTTCTCGCGCCGCAGACGGGTGATGTCCTTGGTGCGGTAGCGCAGCAGGGGCATCGCCCGGCGCTGCAGGGCCGTGAAGACCAGCTCGCCTTTTTCCCCGAGCGGAACCGGTTCGAGAGTGACCGGATCGACGATTTCGGCCAGGAAATGATCCTCGTTGAGATGGATGCCGTCCTGCGCGACGCAGTCGAAGCCGACGCCGGGGCCGCCCTGTTCGGTCAGCCCGTAAGCCTCGTGGGCCTTGATCCCCATGCGCTCCTCGATCTCCTGGCGCATGGCCGTGGACCAGGGCTCCGCTCCGAAGACGCCGACCCTCAGGGGCAGCTCGCGGATGTCCACTTTCATTTCCGCCGCGCGTTCGGCGATCGTCAGGGCGTAGGAGGGCGTCGAAAAGAGCGCCGTGGCGCCGAAGTCTTTCATGAGGGTGATCTGGCGCTCCGTGAGGCCCGAACTCGTTGGCACCACCGCACAGCCGAGGCGGGTCAGCCCCTGGTGGAAGCCCAGCCCGCCGGTGAAAAGGCCATGGCCGTATGCATTCTGAGCGATGTCGTCGGGCCGCACGCCGGCCGCCCACAGGTTGCGCGCCATGCACTCGGTCCACTGCTCCAGATCCTCGGCCGTGTAGGGGCCGGTGATCGGCTTGCCGGTGGTGCCCGAAGAGGCGTGCACCCGGACGACCTCCTCGAGCGGCACCGCGCACAGGCCGAAGGGATAGTTGTCGCGCAGGTCGTTCTTGACCGTGAACGGCAATTTGGCGAGATCGTCCAGGGACTTGATGCCGCTCGGTTTTATCCCGGCTTCGTCCAGCTTGCGGTGGTAAAAGGGAATGCGCTCGTACGCCCAGGCCACGGTTTCCTTGAGTTTGCGAAGCTGGAACTTCTGAAGCTCGGCGGTCGGCATCGTTTCGAACTTTTCATCCCAGTACTTTCGGCTGTCCTCTTTGGCTGCGCGCGATTGGGTCGCCATGATCTTCGTCCTCCCCCTGTTGGATCCTCCGTGCTCGGCGTTCCGGCACGAATTGTCGTTTTCGGCAATACGGTTAAGTTGAGCGTTAGGGCCTCAGGCGTTCTGGGCGGCGGCGAACCCCAGATCAAACGCTTTGAGGTTCGCATCCAGAAAAGCCGGCTTGGTCTTGTGCTGCATGGCCGCCTTGACGTGGTCGACGGTCAACGGCAGCACGGCGGTTTGGGTCAGTGCACCCAGCAGCACCATGTTCACCGACAAGACATTGCCGGCCTCGCGGGCCAGCGCGGTGGCGTTGAAGGCGATCAACCGCGCGGTCTTGGCGCGGATCAATGCCTGAAGTTTATTCAAATCCGGATAAACCCCCTGGCCGATGTTGACCGTGAACGGCATCAGCGGCGCCAGGTTGGTAATGGCCACCGAGTTGCGGTTGCACTTGGCGAGCGCCCGCAGGGTCTCCGCCGGTTCGAAGCCCATCAGCACGTCGGCGTCGCCGTCGGATATGATCGTGCTGTGGGCGTTGCCAAAAATCAGCGCGGACTCGACCACCCCGCCGCGTTGGGCCATGCCGTGGATTTCGCTCATGCGCATGGGCACCCCCGCCAATCGCGCCGCTTCCCCCAGGACGCTCGATGCCAGCAGGTTGCCCTGTCCTCCGACCGCTACCATTACAAGTCGTTTGGTTTCCATCATTATCTCTTCTCCTCCTTGACCGGCAGGATCGCGTTCTCCGGGCAGATCTGGGCGCAGAGCGCGCAGCCGGTGCAGAGGTTTGCGTCGATTTTGATGCGCTCGTTCCAGACATAAAAAGCCGGGCAGGCCAGCCGGGTCATGCACACGCGGTGGTTGCGGCACTTGTCGCTCACCTGGAACGGCTTGCGCCGGGGCAGCTTGAGATTGGCGGCGTAGAGCACGCACAGCTCCTGAGAGATGATCACGGAGACCCCCTTGAACTGCAACGCCTCCTTGATCGCCTCGACGCTCTTCTTCACTTTATACGGCTTGATCACCGTCACATGCGGCACTCCCAGGGCGCGCACGACGGCTTCGATGGATACCCGACCGTAGCCTTCCATCTTGAGCTGGCTCATGTCCACGCCGGGGTTCGGTTGATGGCCGGTCATGGCGGTGATGCCGTTGTCCAGGATGACGAGCGTGAGGTCGTGCTGGTTGAAAACGGCGTTGATCAGCCCGGGGATTCCGGAATGGAAGAAGGTGGAGTCGCCGATGAACGAAACGACCTTGCGGCCGCTGGCCTGGGCGAAGCCGCCGGCCGTGCCGGTGGAGGATCCCATGCAGATCAGATAATCGGCCATTGAAAGCGGCGGCAGCAGCCCCAGCGTGTAGCAGCCGATATCGCTCGGATAGAGGGTCTCGATGCCCAGCTCTTCGGCGGCCTTGCGAACTTCATAGTAGGTCGCCCGGTGAGAACATCCGGCGCAGAGCGTCGGCGGCCGCTGGGGGATGGGCGGTAGGTCCGAAACATCGACCGGGGGCCGAGCTTTCCAGGGCACCCCGAAGTAGTCGCCGACCACGCGCCGGACCATGGCCGGGTCGAATTCATAGAGCCGCGAGAGCAGCTCCGGGGCCTTGCCGCGGATCGGAAGGGTGAGGCCGGCTTCCTGGGCGATGGCCTTGGCGCCCTCCTCCAGATAGGGCTCGCCTTCCTCGACCACGAGCACTTTCTCGCAGCCCTGCAGGAAGTCACGGATCTTGCGGGGCGGGAGCGGATGCGAGAACCCGATCCGGAGCAGGCGGACCTTGGCTGCGATGCCGAGATCGCCCACCGCGTCCTTGACGTAGTTGTAGCTGACGCCGTTGCACAGAATGCCCCAGGGGCCGTCGCCTTCGCGCAGGTTCCAGGGCGAGGTTTCCGCCAGCTCGAGCGCCTTTTCGTAGTTCTGGAGCAGCTTGACGTGCAGTTTGCGCGAAACCGCCGGCACCGTCACGAGATTGAGCGGGTCCTTGACAAAGCTGCCACGGGTCCGGCGCGGCCGGATGGCGCCAAGGGTGACGACGCCGGAGGAATGGTTGATGCGCGTGGTGGTTCGCAGCAGGACCGGCTCCTGGAGCTGCTCGGAGAGGTCGAAGGCATCCGCGACGATGCGGTGGGCCTCCTCGACCGAGGACGGCTCCAGCATGGGCAGGCCGGAGATTTTGGCATAGTAGCGGTTGTCCTGCTCGTTCTGGCTGGAGAACATGGCCGGGTCGTCGGCCGTGAGGATGACCATGCCGCCCTTGACGCCCACGTAGGCCAGCGTCATCAGGGCGTCGGCCGCCACGTTGAGGCCCACGTGCTTCATCACGGCCATGCTGCGCACGCCGCAGGCAGCGGCACCGGCCGAAACCTCCACGGCGACTTTTTCGTTGGTGCAGTACTCGAAGTACAGGTCGCTCTCCTTGGACATCTGGAAGAAGCTGAGCGAGAGCTCCGAGGACGGGGTGCCGGGATAAGTGCTGGTAAAGCCGACGCCGGCCTCGATGGCTCCGCGGGCGATGGCCTCATTGCCGAGCAGCATCATCTGGTCGCCGGGTTTGTCCGTCAACAGTTTGTGCATATATGATTCCTTTCAAGCTTGAAGCGATCACGGCACCATGATCGGCCGTTCGCGGATCCGGCGGCCGTGAACCATTTCAAAGACATCGTTGATCTGTTCGAGCGGGAAGGTCTTTACAAACGGTCCGAGCTGAACCTTGCCGCTGAGTACGAGATCCAGGGCCGCCGGGTAGTGCTCGGGAACGCATCCCCAGTTGCCGCGGGCGGTGGCATGAAACGCCATCAGGTTCGACAGGCGGAGGTTGACCGTGTCCATGGTGAACCCGACCACCGCCAGCGAGGATCCGAAGGTGAGCAGGCCGAAGGCGGTCTGCTGTCCGGCGGCCGTGCCCGAGGTTTCGAAGATCTTCCACTCCGTGCGCCGCCGGCCCTTCGCCTTGACCGCATCCGAAACGGCCTTGCGCAGGTCCTTGAAAGGCATCTGCGCGGCGTTGAAGGTCTGGTCGGCGTAAGCGCTGATGGCGTCGAGCTTCTGCGCGTCGACATCGATGGCCAGAACCAATGCCCCCAACGCCTTGGCGATCTGGACACCGAAGCCGCCGACCCCGCCGACGCCCACGAAGATGGCGGTGTCCTGGTCGGTCAGCCCCGATTCGTGGATGGCCTGGTAAGGGGTCGTCAGGGCATCGGCCACCACGGACAGCTCGGCCAGACGGACACCCGAAGTGCCGGCCGGCTTGCCGTCGTTCCCCAGCGGTACCTCGCATAGCTGCTTCGCCGGCACCACAATGTGCGTGGCAAACCCGCCCGGGATGTCGTTGCCGGGCATCTTCTGGGCGGCGCAGATGTTGCCGAAGCGGCGCCGGCACACATCGCATTCCCCGCAGGGCATGACCGCCGGCACCAGGACCGCCTTGCCCGACCAGCGCTCCGCGCCCGGTCCGACCGCATCGACCATCCCGCTGATCTCATGCCCCAGGGTCAGGGGCAGCGGCGACTTGGTGCGCACGCCGTCGTAGTAAAACCCGAGATCGGTGTGGCATACGCCGCAGCCGACCACCCGCAGCCGGACCTCGCCGGCGCCCGGCGTCGGCAGCGGGGCTTCCACGCGTTGCAGGGGTTTCTTCGGTTCCACCATCTGCCAGGAAATCATGCTCATGACGATCCCTCCCTTTTGCGTATATAGATGGTCCAGTAGCGATCCGGGGATTCCGCCAGGCAGCCGATGCAGCCCTCTTCTTCCTCGGGATGAAACGGCTCCAGGTGCACTTCCATGCCGATTTGGCGATACAGATCCGCCATTTCGGAGAGGCGCGGCTCATCGGTGGTGGCCTGGCGCCGCCAGCCCTGGGCGGCCAGCTCCTCCGCACGGGTCATGCCGGGTTTACTGCCCCTTGAATTCGGGCCGGCGTTTCCCGACCGAGGACAGGCCCTCGAGCGCGTCGGCGGTGGCAAAGATATCCTTCAAACGCGCCAGCTCGATTTCGACCGCTTCCCGCATCGGCAGGCCCGCCTGGCGGTCGACGATCTCGTCGGCGATGCGCAGGGCCACCGGCGCCTTGTATCCCAGCGTCTTCGCGGCCTTGCCGGCCAGGTCGGCGTTCACGCCGTCCGGGATCTTGCCGGAGAGCAGCGCCGGGATGCGGGCCTTTTCGAACAGCTGGGCGAAGGGCTTGAATTTTTCCGGAATCGGCCGCGTGCGGTACTTGTCCGGACGGCCGGCGGCGACGAGGGCCTGGATGGCGGCATCCACCTCCGCGGGCGGCACCAACCGGGTGACGATGCCGAGCGCCTGGGCGTCCGCGGCGCTCATGGCCGCCCCCGTGAAGGCAAAATACTTCGCTAGCTCCGGGCCCACATGGCGCGCCGTGCGCAGCATGCCGCCGAGTCCCGGGTAGATGCCGATGCCGGTTTCCGGAAAGGCCATGGACCCGGCCGGGGTGGCGACGATCGCCTGGCAGGCCAGCGCCAATTCGCTGCCGCCGCCGAGCGAAAGCCCGTCGAGCAGGGCGATGGTGAGCTTCCTGGATTCCTCGATGCGCAGAAAGAGCTCGTGCCCCTGGCGGGTGAAGGCGACGATGTCCGGAATGCGGCCGGCCTTGATCTTCTCGACGAAGTAGCGGATGTCGGCGCCGGCCACGAAGGCCTTGCCGGCGCCCTGGAAGACGATGGCCTTGACGCGTTGATCGGCCTCGGCTTCGTCGAACCGCCGCCCGAGCTGGGCGACGACGGCTTCGTTGAGGGCGTTCATGGCCTCGGGCCGGTTCAGCGTGATGAAAGCGACCCCGTTCTTGACCTCGAGGTCCACGAAGCTGAACTCGAACGGTTTGCCGAGACCGTGCTGCTTTTCGAGCAGGGCCGGCATCTTGAAGTCCGGGTATTTGCGGCAGATCGCCCGGACCACCTCGTAGGTCTTGGCGATGCCGATCTTATTCATGATCTCGAAGGGCCCGAGGAGCCAGCGCAGGCCGATCTTGGCGCCGCGGTCGGTGTCTTCGATGGTGGCGACGCCTTCGTCCACCAGGGCCGCGGCGACTCCCAGACAGACGCCTTGAAAGCGGTCGACCACGCCCGTCAGCTTGGATTCGTCAGCCGGCCCTTCGATCTTCCAGTTCTCTTTCTTTTCCATCTGGGCTTTCAGAATCGGCGCCGGGGCGTAGAAGGGGCCGAGCTCGTTTCCCAGAGTGGTGGCGGCATGGACGGCAATCGGGATTCCGGTGACGTTCATGAGCTGGAAAGGCCCCATGCCGATCCTGAAGGCGCGCTTGCCGCCCTCCTCGATCGTGGCGATGTCGGCCAGGCCCTCTTCGAGCATGCGGGCGGCTTCGTTCAGAAACGGCACGAAGAAGCGATTGACGGCAAACCCCGGGGCGTCCTTGACGAGGATCGAGGTCTTGCCGTGCAGCTTGGCTGCCAGCAGCGACTTTTCAACGGTCAGTGAACTGGTGCCGCCGTGCGGGATCACTTCGAGCAGCCGGTTTTTAGCCGGGTGATAGAAATAGTGCAGACCCACGAAACGATCGGGCCGCGAGGTTTTTTCGGCGAACTCCCGTACATAGAAGCTCGATGTGTTGGTGGCCAGGATGGTGGCTGGCGAGCAGATCTGGTCCAATTTTTTAAAAAGGTCCGCCTTGACCTGCTTATCTTCGAAGACGGCCTCGATGACGATATCGACCTCGGCCAATGCTTTGAAGTCGGTGGTGCCCGTGACGCGTGCGAGGATCTGGTCGACCTGCTCCGGTTTGAAGAGCTTGCGCTCGACCCCCTCTTGCAGCAGCCGTCGGATGGTGCCCAGGCCGCGCTGGACGAACTCCTCCTTCAAGTCGACCATCACCACCGGAATGCCCTCTTGGGCGATTTTCTGGGCAATGCCGCTGCCCATGTTGCCGGCACCGACGACGCCGATTTTCGTGATTTGGGACATCTATTCCTCCTTAAAAAGATACTCGATAATGGGTGCGCGATACGGGATGCGGGATGCTCGATGGTGCAGCGGATGGTTCACTTTTTATTTTGTCTTTTTTATCCAGCATCCCGTATCCCGTATCGGGTATCGCATTTCTTCCAAGTAAGTTGGGTCATTTTCTGTGGGAGCGGCTTTCCAGCCGCGGCGATCGAGGCTGAAAGCCTCTCCCGCCAAAAAAACGTTCTTGCCGATAAAGTGGCGCCGCGCGCCATGGCTTGCCGATCACTTGTTCTTCCAGACCGGTTTGCGCTTTTCCTCGAAGCTGGCGATGCCCTCGAGCGTGTCTGCGGTTTTCATCAGGGTGTTCAGAAAGAGATCGGACACGCCCTTGAGCGCCGCTGGGAAGGGCAGCCCCAGGTGCTGTTTGACCGCACGCTTGTTCAGGCGGATGATGAGCGAACTGCTGTACTGGATTTCCCTGACCAGGCCTTCCACGGTTTCGGCCAGCCGGGCGTCCTCGACGCAGGTGGCGATGAATCCCATGTCCTTCGCGTCTTCGGCCATGTAACGTTTGCCGGTGGTGCAGATTTCGATGGCCTTGCCCGGCCCGACGAGCGGCGGCAGGCGGATGGCGGCATAGGGCGGGAAGAAGCCCAGCTTGATTTCGGGCTGTCCGAAGACGGCGCTTTTTCCGGCTACGACCATGTCGCAGGCGATGGCGGCTTCCATGCCGCCGCCGAGGCAGGCCCCGTGCACTGCGGCGATGGTGGGCACCTCCTGGCCTTCGATCAGCTCGAGCATGCGGTTGAAGGTGGCAATCATGGCGTCGACCTGGTCGGGCTTGTGGTCGGCGACCTCCACGCCCGCGCACCAGCTGGGGCCCTCGCCGGAGATAACCACGCACTTGAGATCCCGGTCGGCTTGCAGGTTTTCGAGCCCGGCGATCAGCTCCCTCATCATCTCGATATTCAGGACATTGTGTTTGGGCCGCGCGAAGGCAATGCGCGCGACGCCCCCGGACGAGTCGATTTTGATGAATTTGAAATCGGTCATGATAGCCTTCCTTTTCTGTTTGCCCATGAATTTTGGGGTTCGGCCCCGAACCCCAAAATTCATGCTTTCACAAACACGTAATTCAACTGGCCGTTGGGCAGCCGGTTTGCGATCGTCTTCATCGGCATGCCGACGGCGATGTCCGCTTCCGGCACCTCCTTTCCGATGCGGCCGAAGACCTTGAACGGTCCGTAGTCGAGCAGCGCGATGCAGTAGGGGACATCCGCCTGGAAGCCCGCCGGCCCGTATTCCAGCTTGCTGAAGGAAACCAGTTTGCCGTTGCCGGTGACCTCGTACCACTCCATGTGGCTGTCCAGGCATTGAAAGCAATCCGCGCGCGGCGGGAAAAAAATCCTGCCGCAGTCTTTGCAGCGGGTGCCGGCGATCTGGCCTTTTTCGAGAAAATCGACGAAGTCGTTGGTTTTGGTCAGGGATGTGAAGCTGACCGTACCGAATTTTTTGAAGCGCTCATCGCTTTTCGCTTTTTCCGCCATGAAGAGTCTCCTTATCCGCTAGGGGGAGTAGGGCCGGCGCCTCAGCGTCCGAAGATGCTGACGTTGCCGTACAGACCGACACCGCCGATATTGTGCACCAGGCCGATTTCCGGGTCCTTGACCTGTATGGCGCCGGCCTCTGCGCGCAACTGAAGCACGATGGTGCGGATCTGGCTGCCGCCGGTGGCGCCGATCGGATGCCCCTTGGACAGGAGCCCTCCGTCCACATTCACCGGAATGGATCCGTCCTTGTACGTCGCCCGGCTGCGGATCAAATCCCGGCCCTCGCCGGGTTTGGCGAAGCCGAGGTCCTCATAGGCCATCATCTCGGCGATGGTGAAGCAGTCGTGGACTTCGGCCACGTCGATGTCCCGGGGGCCGACCCCGGCCATCTGATACGCCTGGCGGGAGGCTTCGCGCGCAACCGTGAGGCCGGTGAAAAGATCGCGGCCGGCCAGGTTGACGCTGGTGGTGGCCGCTCCCAGGCCCAGGATCCACACCGGCTTTTGGCAGAAGGTCTTGGCCTTTGCTTCGCTGGCGACGATGACGCAGGAGCTGCCGTCGGCATTGGCGCAGCAATCCCCCACGCGCAGCGGGCTGGCCACCGGGCCGGCCATGCGGTCCTCCGGGTTGCTGAGATTTTCAAGCGTAACCGGCTTGCGATAAACCGCCTTGTCGTTGAGCGGTCCGTACGTGGATGCCTTGACCCGGATGAGCGCGAGGTCCTCCAGCGTGGTCCCGTAGGCCGCCATGTGCGCGCGGGCATACATGGCGTAGTAGGCCGGCATCATGGTGCCGAAGGGGCTTTCCCACTGGATGTCGGCGCCGCGGCCCATACGTTCCTGGGACTCGGCGGAGGAGATTTCCGACATCTTCTGGAATCCGATCACCGCGACCACCTCGTGCAGCCCTGATTTTACCAGGGAATAGGCCAGACGCAGTCCCATGCTGCTCGATGAGCAAAGGCTTTCAACGTAAAAGGTCGGCTGGGGATTCAATCCGAGGTACTCGGCGAACACGCCCGCCGGCGAGCGCTGTTTGTCGTATTCGGGCGCCGAGCAGATGATCGAGGCCTGAATATCTTTGGCGGTCAAGCGGGCATCGCGCATGGCATCCTTGAAGCCTTCGAATGCCAGCTCACGGACCGAGCCGGGATAAGCCCGCACGAACTCGCTTTGACCCACACCGATGATGGCGACACGTGACATGATGTTCTCCGGATGGCAGTTAGGAGTTCAAATATTCAGATGGTTAGATCCCAATGCTCACTTCCACCTTCGGCCTTCACACCTCAAACTTCTAAATGTACTGCCCGCCATCCACCTTGATCACTTCGCCGGTGATGTGCCGGGCGCGGTCGGAGGCCAGGAAGGAAACCAGGTACGCCAGGTCTTCCGGCTGCCCCACGCGCTTCAGGGCGCTTTCCCCCATGGCCAGATCGATGATCTTGTCGCGCGCGTCCGATTCCTTGAGCATCGCCGTTTCGATCAGCCCAGGGGCCACGGCGTTGACGGTGACGCCGAAAGCGCCCAGTTCTTTGGCGAGCGCCTTGGTGAAGCCGACGATGCCGGCCTTGGAAGCCGAATAGTTGGTTTGGCCGAATTTGCCGCGCAGGCCGTTGATGGAGGTGATGTTGATGATCCGTCCGTACTTCTGATCCTTGAGCAGCGGCGCCGTGTGGCGGGTGAAGTTGAAGTACCCCTTCAAGTTGACTTCCAGCACGCGGTCCCATTGCTCTTCGCTCATCTTCCAACTCACTCCGTCCCAGTTCATGCCCGCGTTGTTGACCAGGACCTGGATGCTTCCGAACTCCTTTGCGGCAGCCTGCACCACCCGTTCCGCGTCCTTGAACGAGGCGATGTCGCACTGCAGGGCCAGGGCCTTGCGGCCCATGGCCCGGATCTGCTGCTCATACTCTCTGGCCTCGGCCTCATGCTTGCGGTAGGTCAGGCAGATGTTGGCGCCCTCCCGGGCCAGATCAAGGGAAATGGCGGCGCCGATGCCCTGGGAGCCGCCGGTCACGAGTGCATTTTTTCCATCCAGGAGCATGCGTCCTCCTATTTTTGGGGTTTGGCCAGCACCGCGGCCATGAACTCCGCGTCAAACGCGTCGCCGCGGGCCTGGCGCCGGCGGTACTCGATGAAATCCACTACGTCCCTGCCGGTGATTTTTTTCGTGTTGAAGGCGTTGAAGCCCAGGTAGGCCTCGCAGTTCATGTTGGCGGCGAGCCAGTGGCGGTTGATGACCTTGGCCTGGTCCCAGAAGAATTTCTTCTTGAGGCGGATCCCTTCCACGCTCTTGATCAGGCAGCCGGGGAACAGGTTGGTGTAGGTCCAGAGGATTTTGTTGACTTCCGCGTCCAGCTGGGAAAAATCCGTCTTGGCCTTTTGGACGAGTTCTCTGGCCTTCTTGGCTTCGTCGCCGGTCTTGAATTCGCCGTAGACGATCTCGCCGTCGGCCACGTAGGCGTCGGTGACGATGGCCGGGTTGCGGAGCCACTGGCCGCTCTCGCGGATGACCGGGACGCACTTGGAGATGAGCCCCAGTCGTTGCATTTTATAAGCGCTCCACATCTCGCAGGATACGCAGTTCCACATGGCCAGTTCGGCGGGAAGCATCCAGGGCAGGAAGTCCGAACTGCCGCCGTCGGGCGCGGACCCGTGCCGGGGGCCGGCCTGGCCGAAAATGGCCAGGTCGCTCGACAGCGTCGTGTCGCAGGCCATGCCGATTTCCTGGCCGCCGGCGATGCGCATACCGTTCACGCGACAGATGGTCGGCTTCTTGCAGCCCAGGATGCCGTCCACCATGCCGTTGAAGAGGTCCATGTATTGGCCGTATTCGTTGGGGCGGCCGGAATAGTATTCGGCATACTCCTTGGTGTTGCCGCCGGTGCAGAACGCCTTGTCCCCCATCGCTGTGAAAACCGCCGCCACCACGGAAGGGTCGGCCGAAGCGCGCTGGAAGCCGGCGATCACGCCCTTGACCATTTCGGTGGTGTACGAGTTGTATTGGCTCGGGTTATTCAGAACGATCCAGGCGGAATAGAGGTCTTTGACCGGATTACCCTGCGGGTCGAGGATGGGTTTCTTTTCGTAAATGACTCCGGGGCTTTTGTCCGAGAAATGCTCGTCACCCCATAAAAAATGGTTTTTAAGACCTGATTCTCTTGGCAGCCAACTTAGATCCGACATGTTAACCTCCTTTTACCCCTATTATCATTATGCTTAAATAGGTCTATGATTTCTGAACCTCCTTGAAAAACCCGAATTTCAATTATATAGCTATA
The DNA here is from genome assembly GCA_030834695.1 of Desulfobacterales bacterium. Classification (GTDB taxonomy): domain Bacteria; phylum Desulfobacterota; class Desulfobacteria; order Desulfobacterales; family SpSt-501; genus SpSt-501. The sequence continues at coordinate 27,426 of JAUQXK010000088.1, read as the reverse complement.
TATTAGCTACATCGGCGCTTAGTCAAGAAAAAAAACGTGGACGATTTATCGTCTTTCGTGAGGACTGCCAAGTCGCCTGATGAAAGCTGTCGCAGCCAAAGGCGAGGCTGCCGGAATGCGCTTGACAGGTATGGGCGCTCGTGGTTAGTTGAGCCCCAACTCTCGGGGTTTGCAGCAAAAACGTTTTATCATAATCCGCGTAACGGCAGAGAAGGAGGATTCCTACGGTGAGATACCCCAAGGAGCTCGTGCTCAAGAATTGCACCGAGGTGGTCATCCGTCCGCTGACGGAACAGGATGAACAGGCGCTGCGCGATTTCTACGGCCAGGTGTCGGAGGAGGATCGCTGGTTTATGCGGTTCAATGTCATGGACCCGGCGGTGATCCGCGGTTGGGTCCAGGGCAAAGACGATGTTTATTCCATCGTTGCCGAATGCAGCGGTCAAATCGCCGCCCATGCCCGCCTGCACACCCACGCATACGGTTGTTACCACCACCAGGGCCGCCTGCGGATCATCGTACTGCCGGAGTTTCGCCAAAAACGCTTGGGGAGTTGGATGCTGCTGGATCTTATTCATCTCTCCATGGAAAAGGGATTGCGCGAGCTGCGGGCCGATTTCGTGGTCGGGATCGAGGATGCGGCGATCGAGGCGGCTTACAAGCTCGACTTTTTTAAGAAAGCGGTGCTCGAGGATTTTATCATCGATCCCCTGGGCCAGCTGCACGACCTGTTGATTATGACCAAGCGGCTTCACAAGGACTGGGGCGATTTCTGAGCTGGCGGCCATGGGACGTTACGTGCAGAACGAAATCTTTCTTTCAACGACTCTCGGCGAGTTGCGGATCCGCTCCTTCTGCCAACCGGAGGATATTCGCAAGCTCGGTTTCGACCGCCAGTTCGGAACGCACGCCCATTATCGGTCGCTTTACACCAAACGTGAAAGCCTGGAACGCAAGGCCGAGCAACCGGATACGAGCGTGGTGTTGGCCATCGCCGACTCGACGCACATCGTCGGGTTCGGCGTGCTGGCCTACCCGGATCCGGAAGAGCGCTGGGCCGGACTGCATCCGCAGGTGATGATGGAAGTGAACGCGATCGAGGTGAGCCGGCAGTGGCGCTCGCGGAAAATCGCCAAGGGCATCATCCAGATGATGATGGTCCACCCGTTGATCGAGGAGAAGATCGGCTATTTCGTCGGATATTCCTGGACCTGGGACCTTGACGGCAACCGCATGTCGGCGCAGCAGTACCGTCAGATGATGGCCAATCTCTTTGAGCCGTTCGGTTTCCAGGAATATCAGACCAATGAACCGAACATCTGCCTGCGGCCGGAAAATATCTTCATGGCGCGGATCGGTGAGAGGGTATCCAAGGATGTCCAGAATCAGTTCAAGTGGCTGAGGTTCGGGATGACGCCATAGAAGTAAGGCTGAAGTCGGAAGGTGGAAGTGGGAAGGCGGAAAGCAAAAAGATATCACGGCCTATGAGAGGAGAGTTGACGGATGTTGAATGAGCGGTTGGTCTATGTGAATGGCAGCTTCGTGAAGTGGCCGGAGGCCACGGTGCATATGATGTCCCACAGTTTTGCGCGCGGCTCGACGATCTTCGAGGTCATCAGTTTTTACGCCACGGCGGCCGGCCCGGCCGTTTTCAGGCTGCATGAGCACATCTCGCGCCTGGAGAAATCGGCCGCATATCTGGACATGGAGCTGCCCGGGGACCACGACACGATTTGCCGGGCGGTGGCGGAATCCGTTCGGCGCAACCAGCTCCAGAAGGGCGTCATTAAAGTGGTTGGATATTATCCTCAGGTCGCTCTCGACATTCAGCCCCCGCAGAAGCGTCTGGATCTGGCCATTTTCGCGATGGATCCGTCCCAGGACCTGGCGGGACTGGATTTTTCGTTCGAAAAAGGAACCACCGCGGGGATCGCGCGCTGGCGCAAGCTGGACCCCCAGACGATACCCATCGAAGCCAAAGCCGCCGCCAATTACCTGAACGGGATGATCGCCCGCCTGGATGTGCAGAAGCGCGGGCTGGAGGATGCCATTCTGCTCGACAGCCAGGGGTTCATCGCCGAGGGCGCCACCGAGTCCGTCTTCCTCGTCAAGGACGGCCGTTTGTTGACGCCTTCGTTGGGAACGGTGCTCGACAGCATTACGCGCCGATCCATTCTGCAGGTCGCGCGTCATCTCGGCATCGAAACGATCGAGGGCCGCCTGCGGCCGGAGCTCCTCTTCGAGGCCGACGAGATATTCTTCGCGAACACACCCTTCAAGGTGATTCCCGTGCGCCGGGTTGAGGATCGGGAAATGCCGGGCGCTCCCGGCCCCATGCAACGACGTTTGTGGGACGTCCTGCAGCGGATCGCCGCCGGCAAAGAAGCGGCCTTCGCCGATTGGCTCTATTCCGTGTGACCCGAAGCCGTTTTTCCTGTGGGAGCGGTCCCCGGGTCTTCCAAGCCGAATTGAGTTCGGCGGAACAGGCTTCCATCCGCGATGCGTCCATGACACCCGAAATCGAAAAAATCCTGGCGGGCGACCCGCTCGCCGGCGCCCGGCTGATCAGTCTGCTCGAAGACCGCGACCCGCTCGGCATTGAGCTGTTGAAAGTCCTCTATCCCACGACCGGCCAGGCCTTCCTGATCGGGATCACCGGTCCGGCCGGAGCGGGAAAGTCCACTCTGGTGGCCCGCCTGATTGATCATTTGAGGGCCCGCGGCTTGCGGGTGGGGGTGGTGGCGGTCGATCCGTCCAGCCCTTTTTCCGGCGGTGCGCTGCTGGGCGACCGCATCCGCATGCAGCGCCGGGCAGCCGACCGCGGGGTTTTCATACGGTCCATGGGCGCCCGCGGCCTTCCGGGGGGCATCGGCCGCAGCGCACGGGAGGCTGCCCTGGTGATGGATGCCATGGGCTATCCGGTCGTGTTGATCGAAACCGTCGGAGCGGGGCAGGGGGAGATTGAGGTTTCGCGCTGTGTTCACACGACCGCAGTGGTCGCGATGCCCGGCACGGGGGATGAGGTGCAGGCCATGAAAGCCGGCCTGTCGGAGATCGGCGATGTGTTCATCGTGAACAAGGCCGACTGCCCGGGAGCCGACGAAATGGTGCAGATGATGGAACGCATTGCCAGCCATCGCCGTCGCGCCCCGGACGCCTGGCGCCCGCCGGTGATCCAAACGGTCGCCGTACAGGACCGGGGGGTTGACGACCTGGTCGATTGTCTGTTTGAGCACCGGCGATATCTGGAATCCACCGGCCGGCTGGCGGAGCGACAGGCCGGCAACCGGTTGCATTTTTTCCGCCAACTGGTTGTGGACATGGCCGCCACACGGCTGCTGCAGGATTCCCCGGAGCTGGCCTCCATTCAGAAAGAGCTCGGCCACGGCGGGATCGACCCTTACACGGCCGCCGAAAAGCTGCTTGAACGTCGGCTGCCGGTCTGAGCGCAGGGAGATGGGGACGAGGGGTTAGTTATACCGTTCAGGATGGATTTTGAGTTCTTCCAGGAAATCATCCACGATCCGCTCCTGGTCGTATGCAGGCCCCCATCCCCACTCTTTCCGCGCCAGGCCGTCGTCCAAGGGCTTGGTGAACCCATCGATGAGCTTTTGGCGGTTTTCATCCACCTTGAAATCGATCCGGGCTCCCGGGACCCTGGCTTTCACCAGGTCCACCAGTTCCTGCGCGCTGGCTGCGGGGGTGGGACCGGCAACGATGTAGTTCACCATCTTGATCTTTTCAACGGGAGCTTCTCCCAGCATCACGATCGCCCGGGCCGAGTCCTTGAAATACATGACCGGGCAGCGGGTCTCCGGCTTCACGTACATGACATACGGCTTGCCCTTGGCGCATTCTTCGATCACCCAGGCGTTATACTGGACGATTCCCGGCGTCTTCACCCCCGGCCCCACAATCGAGGGATAACGAACTCCTCGGAAATCCAGGCCGTACTTGCGCTTGTAGAACTGGCCCAACAGCTCAGAGAAGACCTTCGTGCAGCCATAGAAGAGTTGCGGGCGCTGCAAGGTGTAATCGTCAACGATAGGCTCGCGCACATCGATTCCATAGGTGGCGATGGTGCTGGAAAAGAGCACCTGGGCGACGTCAAACAGCCGGGCCGCTTCCAGCACGTGGAAGGTGCCCATGGCATTGGCCCGGAAGGACGCCGCCGGGTCGGCGTCGGAGGGCACCGAGAGCATGCCCCCGATGTGGTAGACCACCTGGGGTCTGACGGTTTTGACCACGTTCAAGACGTGGCTGAAGTTGCCCAGGTCCCCGCGCACCACCTCGACCCGGTCGGCCACGTCAGCGAGCAGTTTCGTGGACGGGTTGACATCAAAGACAACCGGTCTCGCTACGCCCTTATCCAATAGGATGCGCACCACCTGTGCGCCAATGAACCCCGTTCCGCCGGTGACCAAGACGTTCATGACCGCCTCCCGCTAGTTGTCCCAGTAAAGCGCTTTCAGTCTTTTCAAGAACTCCGTATCCCGCTTTCGTACCGCTTCATCCAGTTCCGCCTTGGAGAAGTCCAGGGTATAGTCGTAGAAACCCTTGCCGCTCTTGATCCCGAAATGACCTTGCGAAACCAGCTCTTGGAGTGCCCTGGGCGGTTCGGTCGAGCTTTGAATCTTGGGGGTCAGGTTCTCGCAAACCTTGAGCCAGATATCCAGTCCGGCCAGATCCATGGTGAGGAACATCCCGATGCTGGCCAGGCGGAACCCGATGCTGCCCTTGATCGCCTTATCGATGTCCGCGGCGCTGGCCACGCCTTTTTCATGGAGGTCAAGGATCTCCCGGGCCATCGCGGCCTGGATCCGGTTCACCAGGAAGCCCGGCAGCTCTATGTTGATCTTCACAGGGAGTTTCTTGATCCTGGCCAGCAGATCGACCGTCGTATCAACCGTCTCATCGCTGGTCTTCTCGCCTTTGACCACCTCCACCGTGGGGACGATGTGAGGGGGGTTGAACCAATGGGTGATGACCAGCCGTTCCTTTTTCTTCACACGGGCGCCGATGTCCGTCAGCATCAGCGAAGAGGTGTTGCTGGCGATGATGGCATCCCCACCGCAAAAGGATTCCACTTGTTGGAAAAGATCCTGTTTGAGCGCCAAATTTTCGGACACCGCCTCGATGATGAAGTCGCTGCCCTGCACGGCGGCCCGCAAGTCCGTCGTGGTGGTGAGTCCTTTGAGGGCCGGCGCGATCGCGCGCTTCTTCACCAGCCCCATTTCGTGAAACAGCTCCAGGTTTTTGGCGATGTGCGCCCGGGCCGTGTCGAGGATCGACTCCTTGAGATCGAAGAGGCGGACCGGGAAACCGCTCATGAGGAAGGTTTGGGCGATCCCGTGTCCCATGATGCCGGCACCCAGGACGGTGATGGTTTTGATGTCTTCCAATCTCATTCGGCCTCCTTTCCCGATCGACCAATATGGGCCTGGGATGCTAAGTTGGGTGGTGGCATTCTAAAAGTTCACCTGATCCAAGCCCTTCAGGCCTAGTACCTGCCGGGCCTCGTCCGGCGTCGCCGGCTCGATCCCAAGCTCCCTGGCGATCCGGGCGATCTTCTGCACCTGTTCGGCGTTGCTTTTGGCCATACGGCCTTTTTCAACATAAAGATTGTCTTCGAGACCCACCCGCACATTACCGCCCATGAGCAAGGCCATGGTGCACATGTTCATCTGGTGGCGTCCCGCGGCGCACACCGACCACCTGAAGTCGCCGATGGCGGCCCGTGCCGTCTGGTACAGGAACATCACGTTTTCAAGTGTGGCTGGGATGGCTCCGAGGATCCCCAGGACGAACTGAAGGTAAACCGGTTTTTGCAGGTGGCCGGCCTCGATCATGTAGGCCACGTTGTTGATCATCCCTATGTCGTAGATCTCGATTTCGGGCTTGGTTTCGCTCCCCCGGAAGAACCCGCAGAATTCCTTGAGCGTCTTGAACGTATTGGGAAAGATGAAGTCCTCGGTCATGCCGATGTATTGGGGCTCCCAGGGAAACTTCCACTCCTTATAACGGGAGAGTTGCGGAAACAGGGCGAAGTTAGTCGAACCGAAGTTGAGCGAGCCCAACTCCGGTCTGAACGTCCGGACCGAAACGGAGCGCTGCTCCGCGGTCATGCCCAGTCCTGCGCCCGTGCTGAGGCAGAGGACGATGTCGCAGCGGGACTTGATGTCGGTGATCACCTCCCGGTAAAGCTCCACCGAAACGGAAGGGGCCCCGGTTTGGGGATCGCGCACGTGGATGTGGGCCACGGCCGCTCCGGCCTCGCAGGCCCGGACCGCTTCATCCGCGATCTCTTTGGGCGTGATGGGCAGATGCGGGCTCATGGTCGGCGTGTGGATACTCCCGGTGATCGCTGTGGTGATGATGGCCTTTGGCATTCCGTCCTCCCTCCTCGGCTGAGTTCTGAACCTCTATCTCGGTCCGGTCCGTCTTGTTCGCGGTGCATCCTCTGCTAGTGCGACAGCGCTCTCGGCAGCCAGAGGCACAAGTCGGGGAAAATGATGCAAAGCAGCGTAATCAACATCTGAAGCAGGACAAATGGAACCACGCCCCGGTAGATGTCGTTCAGGGGGATGTCGGGCGCGATCCCCTTCAGATAGAATATGGAGTAGGCGAAAGGCGGTGAGAGGAACGATATCTGCAGGCTGATGCAGACCACCAGCCCCACCCACAGGGGATCGAACTTCAGGTTGAACAGGATCGGGGCGAAAATCGGCACCATGATCATGAGGATTCCGATCCAGTCGATGAAGCAGCCCAGGATCAGGATGATGATCAGCAGGGCCGCGAATATCCCCCAGGGGCTCAACCCCATGCCCAGCAGCAGGTCCGTGATGACCTGGCCGCAGCCGGCGTTCAGAAAAGCGCCCGTGAATATATTGGAGGCGATGGCGATGAAGATGATCATGGCAGTGACGCGCAGCGTCAGGTAGCAGTTCTCCGTGAACGACTTCCACGTGATGGTGCGATAGATCAGCCCCAGGGCGATGGCGCCGATCGATCCTAAAGCGCCGGCCTCGGTGGGCGAGGCCACTCCCCAAAAGAGCGATCCCAGAACCAGGAACACCAGCCCGAGCGGCGGGCCTAAATATTTGAAACCCTCAACCAGAGATTCGCGGCTGAAGAACTTCAGGCCCATCTCCGGGGGCAGGCTGGGTCCCATCTCGGGGGAGATCATGGTGCGGATGATGACGTAGACGATGTAGGCAAGCCCCAGGAGGATGCCCGGGATGAAGGCGCCCGCGTACATGTCCACCACCGAGACCCCGGCCATGGGGGCATACAGGATGAGCATGACGCTGGGCGGGATCAGGATCCCCAGGGTGCCGCCGGCGCAGACCACCCCGCTGGCCAGGGCATTCGAGTAGCGCGCATTGCGCATGGAGGGGATGGCCAGAAGCCCGATGGCGGTCTCCGAGGCCCCCACCACTCCGACGCAGGCCGCGAACATCATGGCCAGCGTGATGGTGGCGACGGCCAGCCCCCCCTTCAACCCGCTCATCCAGCGCTGGAGTATTACGAAGGCCCGCTCGGCCACTCCCGAGCTGCCCATCATGGCTCCCATGAAGATGAAAAGCGGGACCGCGGCCAGGATGTATTCCGAAAGCGTGCCGTTGATGACGCGCTGGGGCAGCATGTAGAGGAAGGCGTTGCCGCCGGTCAGATATCCGAAGAGCAGGCCCATGGTGCCGATACCGAACGCGAGCGGAAAGCCTGCCAGGAGGATGAACAGGCTCAGAAGCATCAGGACTGTGGTCAGCTCAGGACTCATGGGCGCCTCCTTTGACCGCGACGCGCAGGGCGCGCAGGAAGTTCACCAACCCCTGAAAAATAAACAGGATGAAGCTGAGCGTGATGATCAGCTTGAACGGCCCCAGCGCCGGGCGCCATACGCTGACGGAGGATCGTTCCCCGGATTGGAGAGACCACAGCGTGTGGTCGGCACACTTGTAGGTGAGGACGATGAGAAACGGAAAGAACAGCAGGAGGTAGCAGACCACGTCCACCCACGCCTTCCCCCGCGGCGAGAGCTTGGCGTAGATCATGTCCATGCGCACATGCGCCTTGAATTTCTCGCAGTAGGCCACGCCCAGCATGGCATAAGCGCCATACACCATGTAGGTGATCTCGAAACCCCAGGCCGTGGGCCGATTGAAAACATATCGCAGGGCCACGTCATAACATATGGCCACCACCAGCCCGGCCATGAGGAAGCTGGCCAGCTTGCCGGTCCACTCGCTGATGACGTCGATAAAACGGAAGACTTTTTCCATTCAGGTTTCCTCCAGGGATATTAAGCGAGGGCGATACCCCGATCGGTGCCGCCGGGGTATCAGCCCTCGCCTAAACTCGCCGCCGCTGCTCTTCCCTTAGTGGGGCAACGAAAACATCTTGGCGTAAGGATACCACTTGCCGCCGAATTCTTTCTGGGACTTCCACACCTTTCCGAAAAATTCGTCCTTGGCGCTCATTTCGTCCAGGTAAGCGCCGGCCCACTTCATGAAGGTCTTCACGGTCTCCGGGTCCACCTCGACGATCTCGACGCCTTTTTCCTTGTAGAACGCCATGGCCTCGATGCTCTTCGATTCCATCCACAGCCAGTTCTGGAGGCGGCTCTTCCAAAGGGCCGCGTCCACCAGGACCTTCAGGTCGGCCGGAAGGGCTTCCCAGGCCTTCTTGTTGACGACGATCTCCAACTGGGAAGCGGGCTGGTGGACCCCGGGCAGATGGAGATATTTGCAGACTTCCCAGATGCCCAGGCCCTTGTCGAAAGCGGGAATGCTGTATTCGGCGGCATCGATGACGCCCCTCTGAAGGTTGGGCATGATCTCGCCTGCGGGCATGAATACGACGGAGAGGCCGTTCTTGGTCAGCACGTCCCCCATGACGGGCATCATGCGGAATTTGATCCCCTTGAAATCTTCGAGCTTGCGCAGGGGTTTTTTGGACCACATGAAAATTTCCATGGCCAGCGGCGCCACCGGGAACACCTTCACGCTGTAGCCGTATTTGTCATACATCTCCTGATACAGCTCTTTGCCTCCGCCATGTTCGAGCCACATCTGCATGTCCAGGGCGTTCATGCCGCCCGGAGCGGCCGTGAAGAGCGGCGCCACGGGAATCTTGCCCACCCATTGGCCCGTATAGCCGAAATTGGCTTCATAGACCCCGTCGCTCACGGCCTTGAGCCCTTCGAAAGGAGGCACCAGCGCGCCGGCCGGGAAGACTTCCCATACCAGCCTGCCCCCGGTAATGGTCTTGACCTCGTCCGCCGTGCGCTGAAGGGTCTCGTGAAAAAGCATCCCGGCCGGCACGAATCCCTGGACCTTCCACTTGATGACCTTGTCTTGGGACAGCGCCGGATTGGCCAGTGCGACCATGACCAACATCGCTGACACGACGCCCACAAAAAGCTTTCTCTTCATGGCAACTTCCTCCTTCCTTGTATGAGTTGGCTCCACATCGGCTGGATAGAAAAAGTGACTCGCTTTACTATCTGCTGCTGTCTTTAAGCATTGCGAGCCGTCGACCGCGGCGTTGCCGCAAGCATCTGATGTCGTGCGCGTCCGGAGATTGATGATCGAAAACCGTCTTTCACTCGGCCATGCCTTGGCCGTATCCCGGGCGCACTCGGTTTCTGCGTTTCTGGAAGCTTTCGGAAGGGGAAAGTGGCTGCCTGCCGGAGAGGTAAAACATTCGGGCAGGAGCGAGAAACATTGGGTGCTTAATTGGGCCGTCATTCAACTCTCCGAGCAAATCCGCTTTACTCAACCTGTCCAAAAATAGAGATGAATCGACCGCTCATGGATAGAAGACAATCGGTTAAACTTTGTCTTTCATCCAGAGAATGAATGGCTTTTGGTTCTATTAGCGAATCGAATAAAATGTCAAGTTTTAAATTCGGGATCCCGTTGCACCCAGCCGCGGATGGCGTGAACTGTTTGGGGGGTAGGCTGCGGTCGTCTGAATTCCTTCGAGGGTTCTTCAATCGACGGCAGAGGCGGTATCGAGGGAAGGGAACGTGCGGTCACCTGTCTCAAATCATGTAGTCCGGCCCTGCGCTGCGACTTTCCTCCACCTTGGCCACCACCAGAGTGATGTCGTCCTCCTGGCGGGCGCCAAGGGTGAAGGTCTTGATGTCGCTGAAGACGGCTTCAAGAATGGCCTCGGCGCTGAGGCCGGCATTCCGACGAATGACGTCACAGAAGCGCTCGACGCCGTAATAATTCCGCTGCCGGTCGGAAGCTTCCCATATGCCGTCCGTGCCCATGGCGATGATTTGGCCGGAGGCGATGTCGGCATCAACGTACTCCTCGTAACGGTACTGGTCATCCACCCCCAACGGCAATCCCCGGCCTCTGAGCTCCCTGAACCGGTCGGCCGAGGGATCGTAGATCAGGGCGGGCGGGTGGCCGGCCCGTACCCAGTGCAGGGATCGGTCGGACCGGTCGAAGCGGATGAAGGACAGGGTCATGAACCGGCCGCTGTCGGTCACATCCCGTGCGAGGTGGCGATTCATTTCCGTGACGATCTGTGCGCCGGCGCCGCATTGGGAGGCGCGCATGCGCAGGAAGGCGCGCGCCGTGGCCATCAGCAGCGCAGCGTCCACCCCATGGCCGGTCACATCGCCGACCACCATGCTGAATGCGTCCTGCGGGCACTGCCGGTCGACCAGAAAATCAAAGTAATCCCCGCCGATTTCATCGCAGCTCAGCGTTCGACCCGCTACGTCCAATCCCTCGATGTGCGGCGTTTCCTGGGGGAGAAGGCCGCGTTGAACCTCGGCGGCCAGTGAAAGCGATCGCTTCTGCTGAGTGAGGTCGGTTAAAAAAAGCATGGTGCCGACGGCTTCTCCGAGGTCGTCCCGCAGACGGTTGCCGTGGATGAGCACCGGTATCTTGCGACGGTTGAGCGTCGTGACCGTCCCTTCGAGCACGGTCAAGTCGCCCGCAAAGAGGTTGTCGCGGTTCATCATCAGGAATTGGCGGTAATCCTCATCGACGAAACGCAGCGGGGTCCGGCCGACGATCTCTTCCCGGCTGCAACCGACCATGCGGCAGAAGGCCTGATTGGTATCGGTTACGACAAACTCGCGGTTCATCAGGATAAAACCTTCATCGGTCGCTTGGATGATGCGCCGGTACTTTTCTTCGGTTTCGCGGCGTTGGGATTCCGCCCGGAGCCTCTGGAGTTCGGCCGACGCCCGGGCCGCGAAGATCTGAAAAATCGTTCGGGCGCGCGGGTCTTCCGGCATCGGCCGGGTGTCCAATACGGCCAGGTTGCCGATCACCCGATCGTCATGATCCAGAAGCGGCGCCCCCAGGTAGCTGGCGGCGTTGATGGCATTCAGGTCGGCGTTTTCGGGGTACAAGCGGATCACATGATCGGGGTAATGCACCATGCCGGATTGCCTGATGACGGCCTCGCAGGGGGTCCCGGCAATGTCGATCTGAAAATCCCGGCTCAGCCGGCCATCGGACCAATAGGCCAGCGCACGCAGTCGACGGGTGTCTTCAAGGTATTCCGTAACCCAGGCGCTGTGGGTATTCAGGACCTTGGATAGATTGATCACCAGGGCATCGAAAAAACGTCCGCCGGTTGCCGCGGCGGTGCCCTCGAAAATGGTCCTTAAGGCCGAGTTTTCGTCGGATATCCGCGTCGGAGCCGGGTGGGTGGCATGCATGGTATCGGTAATCCTTGGATTCGAACCGGATTCGTTGCGGAAAGAATATGGCCGTTTTTTGCACGCCGCAACCGTCCGCCGAACGAATGGTTGCGGCATGCGGCGGCCGAAACCCTGCCGTGCCGATAGGTGGCGTGACCGCTTCGGGCCCAATTTTGTTGCCGGAGCAATATAAAGCGGCCGGGCTAAGGTGCGGCGGCCTGAATCTCTTCAAGGGTTTTTCTGAACAGGTCCTGATGCGGCCCGCCCAGGGAAACCGCGCGCCGGGCCGCGGAGAGGGCTTCTTCGCGGCGGCCGAGCGATAGAAGCACATGGGCGAGGTTGTTGTGGGCCACTCCGCTTTCAGGGTGAATTTCAACCGCGCTGCGAAAGGCACTCTCGGAGTTATTCAGATCCCCCAGTGCATAATAACTGTTGCCCAGGCCCATCATGGCGGGCAGATTTTGCGGCCAGCGCGAAAGCGCCGAGTGGTAGCTTTGAACGGCCGCTGCGGGTTGGCGGGCCTTCTCCAACCCGAGCGCCGCCTCCACGGTGTCGGTTTCTTCGGCCGTGGCCGGTAGCTCACCGGGCGACAGGACCAGAAGGCCCCAGCTCGCCGCGCGCGCCCATGTGGTTTGAAAGAGGCCCATTGAGGTTCGGTCCCGGGCCTTGCGGCCGGTGTGCAGGATGATTTCATCGGCCGGGATGTCGTAGCCGATCGCCACTGCATAGTGCCAGAGCGGCGCCCATGAGAGGCCGAGATTCTGCAGGACGATCACCGGATGGCCGGCGGCGATCTCACGGATCAGGGCATCGGTACCGGAAATCACGTAAGCCAGGCGGCCGGAGCGCCGGGCGCCGGCGATCATGGCCGGCTGCAGGCTGCCCTGAAGCGAGGCGGTGTAGACCTTGTCGGTCAGTTCCCCCGGTTGGACATCCAGGCCGCTCCAGGCAAGCGCCATCGCCAGCGCCGCCGGCCCGCACTGGTATTCGTCTTGAGGGTAGAAAGGGACCGACGCGATCTCACTTTGAGGCGGAACACCCCCTATGTCCCGCGGCCAGTCGCCGCGCGGAACGATCGCGCAGCCGCTGAGAAGGATAGTTGACAAGATTAGAACCAGCGCTTGGCGACGGATCGACTCATTCTTGCTTTTCACTTGAACCCTCGACCCCTTGAACCCTCGGCCGCTCATGCCCCGACCAGGATCATGTACACATCCATCACGTTGGTCCGGGTGGGCCCGGTGACGATCAGATCGTCGAGCGGTTGGAAGAAATGGTACGAATCGCTGCGCTTTAAAAAGGCGAACGGGTTCATGCCCAGCGCCTTGGCCCGGGCGATCGTGCGCCCGTCCGCCAGGGCGCCGGCCGCATCGGTGGGCCCGTCGGTGCCGTCGGTGCCGCCGGCCAGGAAAACGATCCGCTCCGTCCCGTCAAGAGCGATCGCCCCTGATAGAACGAATTCCTGATTGCGGCCGCCGCGGCCTTCGCCCTGCAGCGTCACCGTGGTTTCGCCGCCCATCAGGAGGCAGGCCGGGGGCTTTAAGGGATGGTGGGAGCTCAGGATTTCTTTGCCGATGGCGGCGAATGACTTGGCCACTTCGCGGGCCTCGCCCTCGATCTTGGATGAAAGGATGAGGGGGGGATAACCCAGGCGTGCGGCGGTTTGTGCGGCGGCGTCAAGCGCCCTCAGGCAGGAGCCGACCAGAACCTGCGCACCGCATTGAAAGGCCGGGTCGCCCGGCTTGGGGGTTTCCGATAGAATCCCTCCGGCTCCCTGCGACAGGCGGTCGCGCACGGGGCCCGGGGTTCGGTCCCAAATCTCGTAGCGCTGCAGAATCTCGATGGCGTCCTGAAAAACGCTGCGGTCGGGGACCGTGGGTCCGGATCCGATGACGTCGAGATCGTCGCCCACGACATCCGAGAGGATGAGGCTCAGCACCGCGGCCGGATGGGCCGCCCGCGCCAGCTGCCCGCCCTTGGCGCGGGAAAGATGCTTGCGGATCGTGTTGATCTCGTGGATGGTCGCGCCGCAAGCCAGCAGGTTCTTGGTGGCGGTCTGCTTGTCCTCGAGGCGGATTCCCTCCGAGGGGGCAATCAGCAGGGCCGAGCCGCCTCCGGAAATCAGGCAGATGACCAGGTCGCGTTTCCCGGCGCCCTCCAGCAGCTTCAGGATTTCCAGGGTGCCCGCGACGCCGCGTTCATCGGGCACCGGATGTCCAGCTTCCTGAATGCGGATTTTTTTGAGCGGCAGCCCGTGGCCGTCCTTGACCACCAGCATTCCGGCAGTGATGCGGTCTCCCAGCAGATCTTCCAGGGCCTTGGCCATGGGCGCGACGGCTTTGCCGGCCCCGACTACCAGAATGCGTTCGCAGGCGTTCAGCTCATAGCGCTGGCCGCCGACCGACAAGGCGCCTGCTTCGAGCCGCAGATGGCGGCGTATGGCTTCCTCGGGATCGACGGCCGCCAGAGCGGAATGGAATACGCTCAACGCATCCTGGCGCAGCCGGGCCAGGTCGGGCTTTTTGGGTTCCATGGATATTTTCTCCTCTTTAAAGGAAATCGATTCCAAAATCCCCCTGGCCCCCTTTGCCAAAGGGGGAAACGGAAGGAATGGAGCCTGATTTCATTCGCGATAGGATGGCGTTGCGCGCCATAGCCTGCTTTTCACGAGTTCATCGATTATTACATGCCGGCGGAATGTGCAAACAGCCAATAATTTGATCCTGGTTGGAAATTTCTGCCGCTGAAGGCTGATCCTTAAATCCGCGCCGGGTCGCGAAGAAGATTTTAATAAATTGGCAACTATATGTAATTTATTAAAATAGTTGGTTCGTGGACACCTTGGATGGTTGCGCGCCGCCGGCTGGAATGAGAATTGCTTAATTTGTTGCTCCGGTGGGAAATCGACGCGGGATTCAGCCATGCGCCGGGAAATTCTGGACGCCCGCCGATCGTCTCATAACCCTTACTGACCAGTCGGAGCAACAATGGCGGTTGAAAAACCCTTGACGGTTCGCGACTATTTGGAACCGCGCTTTGCCGCAGCTGCGGGATCGCGGGTGGCCGGAACGGCGCGCAAAGGGCTGGCTTCTTTTCAGCAGGTGTTGAAGGACCAAACCCCCAAAGCGTCCGCGGATACCGCTGCGGGAATGAAAATCTCGAGTTATTTTAAGAATCCGGTACTAAATACCCAGACCGCACGCGCACCGCGCATCTCTCCGGTTGCCAACAGCGCCGCAATCGGGCCTCGTTCAACCGAAACCGGGGAGGAACCCAAAGCCGTGAAGCGCGCCCAGCGGCTGGAATCCGATCGATCCATCTCCGATCGATCCATCAAGGGCCGGCAGAGCAAGGACGGAAGCCGGTCGGCGCGCAGCACCCTGCAGGATTTCCGCGCCGAGAGCGGCTCCGGCCATCCCGTGGAGAAGTCGGTTCAGCAGGCTGCCGCCAAGTACAACCTCTCGCCGGAGCTGATTCGCGGCGTCATCCGCGCCGAGTCCAATTTCCAGGCAGATGCCGTTTCATCGGCGGGAGCCAAGGGCCTGATGCAGCTCATGCCGGAGACCGCAAAGGAACTCGGCGTGACCAACCCCTTCGACATCCGGCAGAACATCGACGGTGGCGCCCGCTATCTGCGGCAGATGTTGGACCGATTCGGCGGCGACCTGAAACGCGCACTGGCGGCCTACAACGCCGGCCCCGGCGCCGTCGAGCAATTCAACGGGGATGTTCCGTTCAGCGAAACCCGGCATTATGTCCAACGCGTGTTGCGATATGCCGGCCTGAAAGCCTGAGCCTGGCGCGCAGCCGCATGGCCGGACCGCGGAAACCCGAGGCTCAAAGACCTCAGTAGCCTAGATTGAAATCCCCCACCCGACCGAAGGCATCCACCGAGCCGTCGGTCAAGCGGACATAATAACGGTCCGTAAAGATCCAATCGCTGCACAGCTGATATTTCAAATATTGGGTGTTGCCCATCTCGCTCGTGCTGCTGGGGCTGCCGATAACGCTGATGACCTGGTCCCTGGTCATCCCAAGCTGGACTGCATTCATTTTGTTGGCACTGGCGCAACCTATTAGCAGCATCAGCGCCAATCCGATGGCCGCTATCCGTGTCATTGTCATCCCTTCCCTCCTTTGCTGCAATCCGACCGTCGCATCGAATGTAGCCATAGCATTCCTGGTTCGGCTTGGCAAACCGGCCGGGCTCAAATCCTCCTCGGCCGGACGGCAAAGGGGATTTTAAGTGGTATGCCTGCCGCATTCGTTCACTTCACAGCGCTGCCATCCGAATTTCGTCGAAGTCATTTATCTCGTTGACACGCCATTTTCCCTAATGCTATTAGGAAAAATCATGACAAAAAAATTATAAAATATTTTTATAATAAATATCGTATTGTTATTGTCCTAACGCAAATAGGAAAAACCTGATGGCCGGCAAGAACGGCAAGGAGAGCACGCGGGCGCGAATCATTAATTCGGCCAAACGGCTGTTTGCCGAGCAGGGCTATCAGAAGACCACCATTATCGAGATTTCCAAGCAGGCAGGCTTGTCCGAAGCGGCCCTTTACGAGTATTTCCAGGGCAAAGAGGATCTGCTGCTCACCATCCCGGGCCTTTGGGTCTCCGAGCTCCTCCAGGACATCGACGAGCAGCTCTTCGGCGTCAAAGGCGCGGTCAATCGGCTGCGTAAATACCTGTGGTGGTATCTGCGGCGCATCGAACAGGCGCCGCTGGATGCGAAAATCGTCTATCTCTTCCTTAAGACCAACTCCAATTTCATGGCCACCGAGGTCTTTTCCAACGTCAAGCAGTTCTATTCGCGCTTGCTCGATATTTTCGAAGAAGGTCGGCGGAACGGCGAATTCAAGCCCGATCTGAACCCACGGCTCGCACGGGACATCTTCGTCGGCACCATGGACCACATTGTCACGCGCTGGTTGCTCAAGGACATGTCTTTTTCGCTTTTTGAGGGTCTGGATTCGTTGTTCGATCTCATGGTCGGCGCTTTTGCAGCGGAGCCGCCGCGCACCGCGCCGCCGGCGGAACCGCAGACGGGCGACACGGCCGGGGGCAGAGCGGACGCGGGTCTGGCAGAGGACGGTTTGCAGGAACATTAACCGCAGAGGAGGGTGTTGAAATGGCAAGGCTACTGTATGAGTGGGATTATTCGCAATACCCGGGCGCCAAGAGCTATCCGCACCTGTTCAAACCCATTCAAATCGGCAACCTCAGCGTACCCAACCGGATCAAGTATGCGGCGACCGAGGACAACTTCAACACGCACGACGGGTTCATCACGGACGCCGACGTGGCCTACATGCGCGAGCGGGCCAAAGGAGTGGTGGGGGGCCTGTGCTTCATGCAAGGGGTTTACATGGACCCGGGCCGCCAGGGACAGGGCTACGTCGGTCAGGCGGCCTGCTGGGACGACCAATTCATCCCCGGGCTCAAGCGCATCGCCGACGCCATCCACGCCGAACGCGCTGTCGCCGGCTTCCAGCTGATGGACTGCGGCCGGGTGGGCGCGGTCGAGGTCGACTATTGCCACGGACCTTCGGCGGTTCCCCAGCGCCTGCGGATCTTCAAGCCCGTCCAGGAAATGAGCAAAGCCGACATCCAGGACGTGGTCCAACAGCATGTCGCCGCCGCCCGCCGCGGCGTTGCGGCCGGTTTCGACATGATGGAGATTTCCGGGATCGTCGGTTATCTGATCTCCAATTTCATCTCCAGCTACACCAACCGCCGCACGGACGAATACGGCGGCGACATCCGCGGCCGCATGCGCATGGTGGTGGAGATCATCCAGGGGGTGAAGCAGGCCTGCGGACCCGACATCCCCGTGGGGATCCGTCTGTGCTCCGAGGAATTGCTGGACGACGTGCGCGGCAACACTCCCGAAGAGTCCATGCAAACCTACCAGATCGCGGAGGAGGCCGGCGCGGACTACATCAGCTGCACGCTGGGGTGGCAGGAGTCCATCTACCCCGTGATCAGCCGCGACATCCCCATGGGCAACTGGATCCATCTGGCCAAACGCGCCAAGCAGCATGTCAAGATACCGATTCAGATGGCCTACCGGCTTTTCAAGCCGGGCCTTCCCAACGAGACGATCGGCGCGGGCGAGCTCGATATCTGGGAAATGTGCCGGTCGATGATCGCCGATCCGCTCATGCCCAAGAAGGTGCTCGAAGGGCGTGAAAACGAAATCCGGCACTGCGTGGCCTGCAATCTCTGTCTGGCGCGTCTATTCCGCGATGCGCCGATGACCTGCTACATCAACCCCGTGTGCGCGCACGAGTCCAATCCGGAATTCACGGACCCCCCTCCGGCGCAGGACAAAAAGCGCATCATGATCGTCGGCGCCGGCCCGGCCGGCCTCGAGTGCGCCTACATGGCGGCCCGGCGCGGGCACGAGGTCCACGTCTACGACCAGCGCAGCGGCATCGGCGGCACGCTGAACGAGGCGCGCAACGCCCCCTACGGCGACGACGAGCTGTGGACCTGCATCGAATACCAGCAGGCCATGTGCGCCAAGACCGGCGTGCAGTTCCATTTGGGAACCGCGGTGACCGAGCAGCTCCTCCAGGACGAGCTGCCCGACACGGTGGTGCTGGCCACCGGGCCCGTCTACCCCCAGCTGACGGCGAAGGGGGGCGACCATAAAAAAGTGGTGTACCTGCTGGACGTGATGAACGGCAAAACGCCGGTCGGCGGGAACGTCGTGGTCTACGGCAACCGCAAGCCCGGCATCGGCTGCGCGCTGCATCTGGCCAAACAGGGCAAAAAAGTGACTCTGGTGGGCCGGGAGAAGTCGGCCGGCTTTGACGTCAACCCGTCCTTTAAATGGCGTTATTTGATCTACATGCGCCAGGCCGGAATCAATGCCTACAACGGCTGCGACATCGAGGAAGTGACTGACGAGGGCGTCATCGTGCGCAGCTACGACGGCTACCGCTGGCCGGTGGCATGCGACACCGTGATCGTCTCCGAGCGCGAGGCGAACGCGAGCCTGAAGCAGGCCGCCCTTTCGGAAGGAATCGAACTGTTCGTCATCGGCGATGCCCTGGTTCCGCGCAACCTGTCCAGCGCCGTCCACGACGGCTACCGCATCGGTATGCGCATTTAACCGAATCTGACTCTACCGTTGAATACAGGCGGCTCAGAAATGGTCGGATGCAAGGCTTGCGAAATCCCGCGGAATGAAGCGTACCGATGCGTGCGCCGCAATGACGCGGGGTGAGCATAACGCAGCGGACGGCCGTTTATCGGCCGCCTGAGGAGGAGGTTCATCATGCCCGTAGACGCTGAAAAAGAAATCACCCGGTTGTGGCGTGCGCTGCACGGCGCGCAGGACGAAATCGGCAAGACCTATTACCGTTGGCGGCAGGTGGCGCTGGAGCTGGCCGGCCCGGGCGCCAAACCGCTGGAGGTCGGCTTGCGCGCGGCGGAGGTGTTCGGAAAGGAGATCGGCAAAGGCTTCCTGCCGCGCCTGAACTGGCTCAAGGGGGAGGACGCCTTTCTGATGAACCTGGGCCGGTCGCTTGCGGACATCTGGGGCACCGAAGGCGGGATCGCCGTTGCCGAAAAAGGAGCCCATCCCGGCGAAGTGCTGATCCGCTGCACGCGGGACCCGTGGCCCAGCTGGGCCAAGGAATACGGGGTGCCCATGGAGGAGGTGGCCTTGTGCCGGGAGCGGATGTTTCAAGCCGTCCTCGAAGACGTGAGCGTCTTCTTCCGGATCCCGCTTAAAATAGAGCTGGTCAAGGCCATCCCGCGCGGCCAGGGCGAAACCGTCCTGCGTCTTTACAAGACCGCGTGAGCCATCGCGCATGGCATGATTAGAACTCTAAGCTTCTCTCAGGAGTGTTTATATGGCTGCTCAGATTGACTATCAGAAATGCACCATGTGCGGCGGATCCGTCCAGCCGCTTTGCGTGGAAATCTGTCCGGACAGTGCCGTGCGGGTTCAGGACGGCCGGCCGGTGGTCACCGAATTTCTCTGCGAAGACTGCAACGAATGCGGCTGCGTCTGCCCGGACCGCGCGATTACGGTGCCGCTGGCCAAAGTGACGTTTTAAGCAAAGCATGGCCCGCAGCGCCACTTTATCGGCAGGATTGTTTTTTTCGTGGGAGAGGCTTTCAGCCTCGATGATCGCGGCTGGAAAGCCGCTCCCACAGGAAAAGATCTGACTGGCTCGGAAACCCGCAAACAGGGGCTCCGCTTATCATCAGCCCCCGGCCTCCCCCGTCAAGGGGGATGAGCAGGGCGTGCTGGACCTCATCCCGATGCAGCCAGCGCAACGGCTGATGCCCCTCCCCTTGCGGGAGAGGCAGGGGGAGGGGGTTCATGATTGGCATCACTGTTTCCCGCAGCCTTCAAAGGAGGGCAGGATGAAGATCAATAAAGTCGATCATATCTGTATCGCCGTCAAGAACCTGGAGGAGGCTCGCAAGATCTGGGAGCCGGTCCTCGGAAAGTCGGGGCCGGACGATGCCTACATCGACGAACCCGAAAAGATCAAGGTCGCCCGCTATTGGGTGGGCGAGATCGGGTTCGAGCTCATGGAGTCGACCACCCCCGACGGCGACGTGGCCAAGTTCATCGAGAAGCGTGGCGAGGGCGTCATGCTGATCAGCTTCAACGTCGACAACACCCGCCGGTCCATGGACGAACTCAAGGGCAGGGGGTATCCGTTCATCGGCGGTGCCCGGCCCTTCCGCGACTGCGAATTCGCCTTCGTGCACCCCAGGAAGATGAACGGGGTGCTGCTGGAGCTGATCGATTACAAATGGAGAGAGTTGGAGAAAAAATAGGCAGATTTAAGGACCATTGATACGGGGTTCGGGGCTCAGGAAGGAAGTCGTTGCCGTTGCTTTGCCCCTGCAGGCCTGATACGCCGCATATGGGGGTCGAGGATTGCGACGCCTGCGCGCATCGGTATTCTAAACCCTGAACATAGAACCCTTGGAACCTGGAGGTATGCAAGCATGTCCATCGCCAAAAAAATCGAAACCATCATCGCCAACGCGTCCTGGATCCGGCGGATGTTCGAGGAGGGTGCCGAGCTCAAGAAGACGTACGGACCCGAGAACGTCTATGACTTCAGCCTGGGCAACCCCAATCTGCCGCCGCCGGACAAATTCAAGGAGGTGCTGCAGGAACTCGTGCGCAGCGAACCTCCGGATGCGCACGCCTACATGCCGAACACCGGCTACCCGAGCGTGTGCGGGGCGGTGGCCGCGTTCCTGGCCCAGGAGCAGGGGGCTCCCGTGGAGGGTGCGGACGTCATCATGACCTGCGGCGCGGCCGGCGCGCTGAACATCGCCCTGAAGGCGCTGCTCGATCCGGGCGATGAAGTGCTGACGCCGGCGCCCTGTTTCGTGGAATACGGGTTCTATGCCGACAACCACGGCGGCGTGCTCAAGACCGTTGCCAGCCGCGCCGATTTTCAGCTCGACCTGGCGGCGCTGGCGGCGGCCGTCACGCCCAAGACCAAGGTGGTGCTGACCAACTCGCCCAACAACCCGACGGGCGCCGTTTACGGCGCCGCAAGCCTCAAGGCGCTTGGCGAACTGCTGGAAGCCAAGAGCCGCGAGATCGGCCGCACCATCTACCTGATATCCGACGAACCCTACCGCAAGGTGGTCTATGACGGCATTTCGGTCCCGAGCATCTTTACGGCCTACCGGGAGAGCCTGATCGCGACATCCTACTCAAAGGACATTTCCATTCCTGGCGAACGGATCGGATTTGTCGCCGTCAATCCTGCGGCGACCCATCGCAAGGCTCTGCTGGGAGGCATGGCGCTGGCCAACCGTATTCTGGGGTTCGTCAATGCGCCGGCTCTGATGCAGCGCGCGGTGGCGCGCCTGCAAGGCGAGAAGACGGACATCGGCGCCTACCGGCGCAAGCGCGACCTGCTGTGCGACGGCCTGGGCGCCATGGGCTATGATTTCGTCAAACCGGCGGGCACCTTCTATTTGTTCCCTCGCTCCCCGATCCCGGATGACGTCGGGTTCGTGCAGACGCTCAAGGCCGAGCGGGTCCTCGTGGTGCCGGGCAGCGGATTCAAGGGGCCGGGTCACTTCCGCATCGCGTTCTGCGTGGATGACGCCGTGATCAAGAATGCGATGCCCGGGTTCGAGCGCGCGATACGGAAATACAGGAAATGAGGTTCACGGTTCGAAAAGCATGACCGTCTTTTAACCGTTGAACCACTGAACCCGAACGGTAACGAGCGAGGAACCGAAAGGTGGCCAAAGTCCGCCGCGACTATGAGGTTTATCTCGTCTACGTCGAATCCGAGCGCTGCGACTCCTGCGGGGAGTGCGTCAAGATGTGTCCGGTGGACGTGTTCGAGATGCCCCACAAGGCCATACCGGTGCGGCCGGTGAACTGCATGGGCTGCCAGACCTGCGTGGCGCTCTGCAAATCCAAGGCGATCGTCATCACCGAAATTTAGCGCTTCGGCCATTCCTTCCATTTCCCCCTTTGACAAAGGGGGCCAGGGGGATTTTAGAATCGACGTTTTTAGAAGCCTCACGTTTGTAAAGGCGGTAACGATTGGGTGATTCCATGACCGACGCCATCCTCGTCATCGGCGGCGGCATCGCCGGCATTAACTGTGCGATGAACGCCGCGAAGTACGGCGCGAAAGTCTATCTCGTGGACGATACGCCCTCTATCGGGGGCATGATGGCGCGGCTCGACAAGACCTTTCCGACCAACGACTGTTCGATCTGCATCGAAGCCCCCCAGATGTACGAGGTCGACAACCACGAGCGGATCGAGATCCTGACGAACGCCGAAGTCCGCCGGGTCCAGGCCGGCGGCGGGATTTTCAAGATCAGGCTACTCCAGAAACCCAAGTTCGTCGACGAGTCGAAGTGCACCGGCTGCGGCGCCTGCGTCGAAGCCTGCCCGGTGAGCCTGCCCGACCCGCTGGACGGCAAGATCGGCGGCCGGCGCAAATTGATCTCGATGGCCTTTCCCCAGGCCGTTCCCAACAAGGTGGCCATCGACCCGCGCTGCCGCAGCGGCGCGATGCGCGCGGCCGGCGCCTGCGTCGGCGGCTGTGCGGTCGACTGCAGCCAGTGCCGCGAATGCCCCATCGCGCTTTGCGTCAAGGCCTGTGAAAAAGAAGGCAAGAAGGCCGTCACGCTCTGGCAGGCCAACAGGAACATCGACATCGAGGTCAAGAGCATCGTGGTCGCCACCGGCATCCGCAACGCGCCGCCGGCCGGCGATCTGCTGGGCTACGACCGCTATCCGAACGTCATCACGAACACCGAGTTCGAACGCCTGATGAACGCCGGCGGGCCCACGGCCGGGCATATCGTCCGACCCTCGGACCAGCAACCGGCTCATCGGATCGTATGGGTGCAGTGCGCGGGCCGCGGGCTGGGACCGGGCCGCGGTACGCCTTACTGTTCAAAGGTGTGCTGCATGATCGCCACCAAACAGGCCATCATCGCCAAGGAGCACGACTCGTCCATCGAGGCCGCCATTTTCTACAACGACCTCAAGGCGTACGGCAAAGGCTTCTGGGATTTCCACCGCAAGGCTCTGGAAAACGGCGTGCGCTTTGTGCGCGCCCGGCCTTACGTGGTTTCCGAGGACCCGGTTACCCACAACCTGACGGTGCGCTACGAGCACCTGGATACCGGCGAGCTGCGGCAGCAAGCAGCCGACCTGTTGGTGTTGTCCACCGGGCTTATCCCCGGCGACCGCAACGAACGCCTGGCCAAGGTGCTGAAGATCGAGCTGGACCATCTGGGCTTTTTCAAGGAGAGGGACCCCATCCTGGCGCCGCTGGAAACCGCCGTCGAGGGGATCTATCTGTGCGGCGGGGCCACCGGCCCGATCGATATTGCCGAGTCGGTGACACAGGCCACTGCGGCGGCTATGAAGGCGGTTTTGAAAAACTGAAAATCCCCCCATCCCCCTTTGATAAAGGGGGAGTAACACAATGCCGACTCGTCTCCCCCTTTGGCGGGGGCCGGGGGGATTTGGTTTCGAATGCTGAAATAGGAATTGAGGAATGCCTGACGATATCCGCATCGGGGTGTTCGTCTGCGACTGCGGCACCAACATTGCCGGGGTACTGAACGTTCCGGAGCTGGTGGCGTACGCCCGGACCCTGAAGCACGTGGTGCTGGCCGACGAAGGCAAGTGGTCCTGCTCCGTCGACTACCTCGGCCGCATGCAGGATCTCATTCGGGAGCAGCGCATCAACCGTGTGGTGGTCGCCTCCTGCACCCCGCGTACCCACGAGCCCCTGTTCAAGCGCGCCACGCGCGAGGCCGGCCTCAATCCGTATCTCCTGGAATTCGTGAGCATCCGCGAGCAGGTCTCCTGGGTGCACATGCGCGAGCCCCGAGCGGCGACCGAGAAGGCCAAGGATCTCATCAAAATGGGAGTGGCCAAGGCGGCCCTGCTCGAAGAAGGCGAGGAAATCCGGCTGCCCGTGCAGACGGACTGCCTGATTATCGGCGGCGGCGTGGCCGGCATGAACGCCGCGCTGAGCGTAGCCGCCCAGGGTTTCAGGGCCCACCTGGTCGAAAAAGAAGCTCGGCTGGGCGGCATGTTGAACCGGCTCTGTTTCCTCTCCCACGACCGGCGCCGCATGCCCGCCGCCAGGATCGTGGAGACCCTGGCAGCCCGGGTGGCGGTCCATCCGAATATCCGGGTCTACACCGGCACGCAGGTCGAGTCGGTGCAGGGCTACATCGGAAACTACAAAGTGGCGCTCAAGGCGAACGGCGCCGGCGCTGCCGCGACCGTCGGCATTTCCACCATCATCGTCGCCACCGGCATGCGCGAAATCGAGCCGGTCGGGCAGTTCGAATACGGCTGCGATCCGCGCGTGATGACCCAGCTCCAGCTGGAAGCGGCGTTGAGAAACCGGGCGCTGGGAGCCGTTTCGTCGGTGGTGATGATCGGCTGCGTCAATTCCAAGAACGACACCCGCGGCTGCTGCAACATCGGCTGCCACGTCGCGGTCAAGAACGCCGTTGCGATAAAGACCCTGCACCCCGAGGCGGATGTCTTCATCCTCTACCGGGACATGAGCCTGGTGCGGGAGGAGGGCGAAGCCCAAAAAAGGGCCAAGCAGATGGGGGTCAAGTTCCTGCGCTTTCCGGAACAGCGCTATCCGGAGGTTCGCACGGAGGACGGCTGGCTGCGGGTCAAGGTCTATGACCTGCTGGCGGGACGGGAATTCGAAATACCGGCGGACCGTCTGGTCCTGACCACGGCCCTGCGGGGCGACGAGAGCGTGGAGCAGGTGAAGGGACTGCTAAAGGTCTCCGCCAACGCCGACGGCTTTTTCCAGGAGGCCCACGTCAAGCTCGGCCCGCTGGAGTTTGCCAGCCATGGCGTTTCGCTCGCGGGCTGCGCCAAGGCCCCCATGTTCTTCAAGGAAAGCTGCGAAGCCGGCATCGGCGCCGCCATGAAGGCCTCGATTCCCATGAAAAGGGGCTACATCGAAACCGAGGGGATCGTGGCCGACATCGACCTGACGGCGTGCAGCCAGTGCGGGCTCTGCGCCAAGCGCTGCCCCTACAACGCCATTCGGGTGGACGCCGAACAGAACCCGGCGGTGATCAAGGCCCTGTGCAAGGGCTGCGGACTGTGCGCCGCCGACTGCCCGAACGAGTGCATCGGCATCGTGCACTACACCGACGCGCAGGTGCTGGCCCAGGTGGACGCGGCCCTGGAGGAGGACCCGGGACGGAAGATCATCGCCTTCGTCTGCCACTGGTGCGCATTGGGCGGAGTGGACATGGCCGGGGTCAGCCGGCTGCAATACCCGCCGAATGCGCGTCTGATTCGGGTGATGTGTTCGGCGCGGGTATCGATCAAGATGATGCGGCGCGCCTTTGAGAGCGGCGCGGCCGGCGTGCTGGTGGCCGGCTGCGAGTTCCCGACCTGCCACTACATCCAGGGCAACTACGCGGCCGAAACGCGGGTCAAGCGCGCCAAAAAGCAGCTGGCCAGGGCCGGATTCGATCCCGAAAAGCTCTGGAACGTCTGGTGTTCGGCCGCCGACGGCCCCAAGTTTGCGAGTACGATGCGGACTATGGCTAGAGAACTCAAATTGGAGTCATGATGGAGCAAATCGGTTTTTGCGGAATGATGCTGGATGAGGGATACGAGATGCTGGATGCGCGCTTCGCGCGACTGAGATGGCCTTTGTCTTTTATCCAGTATCCCGCATCCCGTATCCAGTATCCTAGCGCTGGACATCCACCAGTGCGCTTGAAAGTGGGATTGCTTCGAGGCAGCCAGCGATGAATGGCAAACCAAAATTCGCCGAACGCTTCCACGCCGTTGAGATGTTCCGATTCTGCGAGCAGTGCGGGCGCTGCAGTTCGGCCTGCCCGATTACGGGCGTCAACGGATTCAACATCCGGCGGCTGGTCCGGCACGTGGAGTTGGACCTGATCGAGGAGATCGCCGCCTCGCCCATGCCCTGGTTCTGTGCGACTTGCGGCCGCTGCGAAGACGCCTGCCCGAACGGCATCAAAATCCTCGACATCACCCGCGTGCTGCGGGCCATCGGCCCCGATGATCGTTTCCCGCGGCAGGCTCCCTGCGTTCAGGCCTGCCCGGCCGGGATCGACGTCCCCGGCTACCTGCGCCTCATCGATCAAGGCAGGCACGGCGAAGCCTATCAGCTGATCATGGAGAAAGCACCCCTTCCCGGCGTGCTCGGCCGGGTCTGCCCGCATCCCTGCGAGACGGCCTGCAAGCGCGGCGAAATCAATTCTCCCATCGCGGTCTGCGCCGCCAAGCGTTTTGCCGCGGACCACGCGGGAGACCTTGGCAGCTGGGTCGCGGCAGTGCCGCCGGACACGGGCCGGCGGATAGCCGTCGTCGGCGCCGGCCCGGCAGGGCTTACGGCTGCCTTTTTTCTGCGCAAGAAAGGCCATGCGGTCACGGTATTCGAAGCCAGGCGCAAACCCGGCGGCATGCTGCGCTATGGGATTCCCCGTTACCGCCTGCCGGAAGCCATCCTGGACCAGGA
Organism: Desulfobacterales bacterium; assembly: GCA_030834695.1. Lineage (GTDB taxonomy): Bacteria > Desulfobacterota > Desulfobacteria > Desulfobacterales > SpSt-501 > SpSt-501. The sequence goes on along the minus strand of JAUQXK010000088.1, from coordinate 717 downwards.
GATCGACCGGCTGATGGCGACCGGAATCGATCTCAGAACCGACCATAAGCTGGGGGTTGATTTCAGCGTCGAGGAGTTGCGCGAGCAGGGGTTCGAGGCGGTTTTTCTGGCCGTGGGAGCCCAGCTCAGCCGCCGGATCGAGTTGGAGGGAAGCACGCTCGACGGTGTCCTTTGGGGGGTTGAATTCCTCTGCCGGGTGGCCGAGGGGCGGCCTCCGGCCGTTGGGCAGAAGGTGGTCGTCATCGGCGGCGGCAACGTGGCCGTGGACGTGGCCCTCAGCACGCTCAGGCTCGGCGCGGCGAAAGTGTCCCTGGCCTGCCTGGAAAAGCGCGCGGAGATGCCGGCAAATCCCTGGGAGATCGAGCAGGCCCAGGGCGAGGGCGTCGAGATGCTTTACGCCTGGGGGCCGGGACGGATTCTCGGGAAGGACGGCAGGGTGGACGCCGTCGAGCTGGTGCGCTGCGCATCGGTATTCGATTCACAGGGCAACTTCTGTCCCTATTTTGACGAGACCCGGACGACGATCGAAGCCGATCAGGTCATCCTGGCCGTCGGCCAGGCCAGCGAAACCGAGTTCTGCCGAGATTTCTGCTTCCTTGAAGACCGGCGGGAACTGACGGTTCAGAAAGGCCTGATCGCCATCGATCCCGCAACCCAGCAAACGGAAATGCGCGGCGTTTTCGCCGGCGGAGACGCCGCCAACGGGCCGGCTACCGT